>CAYRQT010000034.1:17968-20488 GCA_964426655.1 uncultured Cuneatibacter sp.
TTTGCGGGATCTGGGCAATTCGGTACTGGTGGTAGAGCATGACGAGGACACCATGCGGGCGGCAGACTGTATTGTGGATATTGGGCCCGGGGCTGGTGAACACGGCGGAGAAGTGGTGGCAGTGGGAACCGCAGAAGAGATTATGAATACGCCGGCCTCTATTACAGGGGCTTATTTAAGCGGACGTATTAGAATTCCGGTGCCCAGTACCAGAAAGACTCCCACCGGCTTTCTGCGGGTTCTTGGGGCAAGAGAAAACAATCTGAAGAATATTGATGTGGCCTTCCCCCTGGGGGTCATGACCTGTGTGACAGGGGTGTCCGGCTCCGGAAAAAGTTCTCTGGTCAATGAAATTCTCTACAAGAGTCTGGCCAAAAAACTGAACCGGGCCCGCATCATTCCCGGTAAGCACAGGGCCATTGAGGGGGTCGACCAGCTGGATAAGGTCATTGCCATTGATCAAAGCCCCATTGGGCGTACGCCCCGGTCCAATCCGGCCACCTATACCGGCGTCTTTGACATGATCCGGGATTTATTCGCTGCCACGCCGGATGCCAAGGCAAAGGGGTATCAAAAGGGACGGTTTAGCTTTAATGTGAAGGGAGGCCGTTGCGAAAACTGCAGTGGAGACGGCATCATTAAAATTGAGATGCATTTCCTGCCGGATGTGTATGTGCCCTGTGAGGTGTGTGGCGGAAAACGGTACAACCGCGAAACTTTGGATGTGCAGTATAAGGGAAAAAATATCTATGATGTTCTGAATATGACAGTGGAGGAAGCCCTGCATTTCTTTGAAAATGTGCCTTCCATCAAAAGGAAAATACAGACTCTCTATGATGTGGGCCTTTCCTACATCCGTCTTGGGCAACCTTCCACCACCCTGTCCGGGGGAGAGGCCCAGCGCATTAAGCTGGCTACGGAACTTAGCCGCAGAGGCACGGGAAAAACCATTTACATTCTGGATGAGCCCACCACCGGCCTTCATTTTGCGGATGTGCACAAGCTAGTGGAAATTCTGCAAAAGCTTTCGGAAGGGGGCAACACAGTTGTGGTCATTGAGCACAATCTGGATGTGATCAAAACGGCGGATTACATTATTGATGTGGGACCGGAAGGGGGAAGTGGCGGTGGAACCATTATTGCCAGCGGAACGCCGGAAGAAGTGGCTAAGGTGCCCGGCAGTTATACCGGACAATATGTCAAAAAGTATTTGGAACATAAGTAAGGGAACAAGGGCTTGATTAAAGCCTTCTGATGACATATAATAAAGACTGCATTTTACAACTGAGAAATCTGAATCTGCAGGAATGAGGAGAAGTCATGAAAAACGAAATGGTCATTGTTCTGGATTTTGGCGGGCAGTATAACCAGCTGATTGCACGTCGTGTCAGGGAATGTAATGTGTACTGTGAGGTACACCCCTGCACCATCGGACTGGAAAAAATCAAGGCATTAAACCCTAAGGGCATCATTTTTACCGGTGGCCCCAACAGCGTCTATCTGGAAGATTCTCCCACTGTGGATCCTGCAATATTTCAGCTGGGCATTCCCATACTGGGCATCTGCTATGGGGCACAGCTGATGATGTATCTGCTGGGTGGCGAAGTGAAAAAAGCCCCTGTGCGGGAATATGGGCGAACAGAAGTAGCCGTGGACACCAGAAGTGCCCTATTTAAAAACGTGCATCCGGAAACCATAGTGTGGATGAGCCATACAGATTACATTGCCGTGCCTGCAGAAGGATTTTCCGTTATTTCCCATTCTCTTTCCTGTCCGGTGGCCGGACTGGAACGGCCTGCAGATAAGCTGTATGCAGTACAATTCCATCCGGAGGTGGTGCATTCCGTGGAAGGCACCCAGATGCTTCGAAATTTCGTATATGAAGTCTGCGGCTGTAAGGGAGACTGGAAGATGGATGCCTTTGTGGAAACCTCCATTCGACAGATTCGGGAAAAAGTGGGCGATGGCCGTGTCCTTTGCGCACTGTCCGGTGGTGTGGATTCTTCTGTTGCAGCGGTCATGCTTTCCAAGGCCATTGGCCGACAGCTTACCTGCGTTTTTGTAGACCACGGTCTCTTGCGTAAAAATGAGGGAGACGAGGTGGAAGAAATTTTCACTAAGCAGTTTGATTTGAACTTTGTCCGGGTCAATGCCCAGGAACGTTTCTACAGCAAGCTGAAAGGGGTGGAAGAGCCGGAAGCCAAAAGAAAAATTGTGGGCGAGGAATTTATTCGTGTTTTTGAAGAAGAGGCAAAAAAAATCGGAACAGTGGATTTCCTTGTACAGGGCACCATTTATCCGGATGTGATTGAAAGCGGACTGGGAAAATCGGCAGTGATCAAAAGCCATCACAATGTGGGCGGCCTGCCGGATTATGTGGATTTTAAAGAAATCATTGAGCCCCTCCGACTCCTGTTTAAGGACGAAGTCAGAAGGGCGGGTCTGGAGCTTGGCATCCCGGAAAAACTGGTATACCGCCAGCCCTTCCCCGGACCTGGTCTGGCCATTCGCATCATAGGA
>CAYRQT010000034.1:20498-23479 GCA_964426655.1 uncultured Cuneatibacter sp.
TACACCGGAAAAAGTGGAAATCGTACAGGATGCCGACTACATCTACAGAGAAGAAATTGCCAAAGCCGGCCTGGACCGCAGCATTGGGCAGTACTTTGCCGCCATAACCAACATGCGCTCCGTAGGGGTCATGGGCGATGAAAGAACGTACGACTACGCCATCGTCCTGCGGGCAGTAAACACCTCGGATTTCATGACAGCAGATGCAGCAGAAATCCCTTGGGATGTACTGGGCAAAATCTCCAACAGAATTGTCAACGAAGTCAAACACGTCAACCGTGTACTATACGACTGCACCAGCAAACCACCCGCCACGATTGAGTTTGAGTGACCTATAAACGCTGTGAGCCCGCTAAATAAGCGGGCTCACAGTTTTTGCGTCAGCAAAATGTCAGCAGAATTTAGAATCAGAAAATATCATCTAAATCCACATCATCTACCTCATCTTCTGATTCTATATCATCAAATTCAATAGCAGTTTCTTGATGGCGTAATGAAAGATAGGATTGTATATTACTTGTGACATCTTGAATTTCTTGTATTAATGCAATTCCAGCAGTTAAATTATCGCTATAGAAATTTTTATAAGTATCTTTTTTTGCAGGTTTAGCTATTGCATATGAAGGAATTAAGTATTTAAGTATATTATTATCTAAATCAGACATAAGTTCTGAAGAATAGAGGATTAAGTGATAGTTTTGAAACCAATACTTTTCAGCATCTAGTAGTTTTAGAGAATCTATTTCACCTTGATTAAATAAAGTATCTTTAAGGTAATAAGATATAAGTATTTGATTTCCTGAATTAATTACTAAGGATGACGTTGAGGAAAGTAAGTCAGAAAATCCATATGATTTAATTGCATAATAATAGTAAAGCTGAACATCATTTAATGGAGATTCTAAAGCAGCCTTATATCTTAATAGTAGAAATTCTCTAATCATTTCGTTATCGAAAGTGTTCATAGAATTGAAAATGTGTGAAGTATATAAAAGTGATTCTGGTGCTAGACTTAACAGGAAGCATAATTGGTGATAATCATATGATTTTATTGTATACTCATTAAAATTTGTTTCTTGAAAATATTTTGTCTTAAAAAAGTTATTTATAAGAGCTTTTTTGCTTTTTATATCAGATAAAGATGAAAGTCTATATATGATTTGATTTAAAAATGAAAGTGTGTGTGTAGCAGTAGTACCTTTGTTATTCGCGATTTCATAGTCTTTTAAACGTTCAAGGTTCCAGTGACGTATAATAGATTTCCAATATCGAGTTAAAAGGTTATAACTATTGTATTCTTCATATGACCAAATTTCTTGTTTACTCTCGTTTCGCTTAAAATCGTATGATTGTAAGGATTCATCAAAGAGGGTAGTAATCAAATTAATATCCTTAGAGTTACAGAAGATATAAAAATCATCTGAAAAATATTCAAAGTGAAATAGAATATTCTTAGCATTTAACTTGTCATAAAAATTCGCAGATATTTTTTGTAGCATACTTTCAGCAAAATATAAAGAAATATAATTTCCCATGATAATGCCACCAGTACGTCCGTTGTTTAAGCCAGCTAGAACATTATCTTGCAGCCCGTTTAAATTTAAGTAGTGAGTATATATTTTTCCATAAAATTCTTCTATGTCTAATTTGAGAAGGGAATCGTATAAACAAAGATTCATAAAATCATTATTTAATTGTCGATCATATTCGCCAGAAGTAAAGTCACCAGTTTCAAGGTTTGCTGATAATCTTTTATGATTAGGATCGATTAAGTGTAGATTTAAAAAATTTGGTAATGAAGAATAATAATGATATGCACGCATAAAACTTAACGGATTAGGGATTTTTATAGTACGAAATTTATCCCCTTCTTTTTGTATTTTGAACGGAATAGGAACAGTCCATGATAAATTAGTTATACGGAACGTAGCAATATCGCTTGGATAGTTTAGAGAAGGTGGCATATTAGAATTGTTTGCTCCAGATAGAGGAGAAAATTCAAAAAATAAAGAAATATACAATCAAGAGAATAATAAGCGACCGCACAATATTAGAAGTTTGAAATGCGCAATAAGTGATTTCTATCGTGTGTATAAAATACTTGCTGAAAATCAAATTGATAAAATAGATAGATGGTTCTACAGTTTTACTTCGTATGTTATTGCTTATAAAGCTGATATCGCGAAGGAAGGTGCATATGGAACTATTTTTGCAGATGAGGAAGTGAAAAAATTATATCCTGCGTTTCAAAACCAATATATATTTAATTCTGTGAAAAATTGGATTCTTCATGGAATATGGGATGAAGAAAAAGTAAAATTTGAAATAGAAACATTGAAAGAACGAGAAAAAGCAGAAACACCAGGAGATATTCTTAGAACCCATAGGATAATGGACGTGGATGAAGAGATTGTTTCAGAAGGTTTTGATAATGTGCTTCAAAGAGCATATGTGGGGAATCTTACTTTAGATGAATACGTCCAATTTATAATTAATTGCTGTTGGGCAAGAAAGTATAATTTTTCATTACCTACAGATGTTGAGTGGAAAAAAGTTCAGCAAGGTGTTGACTGTTGTATAAAGAAATTAGTACAATTACTTCCAGAGGGACAACAATTACATTCCATTATTGGAATTGATACTAAAGAAAACTTTACAGAAGACGAATGGCAAACATACGAAATAATTTATAATTTCGAAAATGGAAATACATTAATGTTCAGCAAAAATCGTAAAATGTATAACGAAGCGATGAAAAAAGATAGTCTTTCTGCTTTCTTAGAGATACAAAATAAAAGATTTGATGTTTTTGATGAGGAAATGGCTAATATTACAGCAGAAGCATTCGAAAAAGCAAATAACGGAGAGAAATCACATTTTTCAGGTTATTTTAAAGAAATGTGGCAAAGTAATATTATGTCGCAAGATATTGTCAGACGACACTTTAAAGTCGGCATAAACTACATTTTATTTTACCATAC
>CAYRQT010000035.1:0-8991 GCA_964426655.1 uncultured Cuneatibacter sp.
CTCGTAAACAAGGTCACTTAGAAGAAGTATTTACACAAACTTCTTTACACAATCGGTGTATCCATTTCCTCCAATACAAATAATCTTAATGCCTATTCAACGTTGTTCATGTATGATCAAAGCAAGATATCTCAAAATACGGCAGCGTTGGGCGGTGGTATTTGCATCCTAAGGGGAACGGCCAATCTGGATGGGGCGGCCGCAGTTCAAAACAACACAGCCTCATCCATTGCCGGGGGCATATATATCAAAGGCGGTAGCCTGAATATGCTGGGAAACAGTACCATTCATGGCAATGAATCACAGAAAGTGGGTGCAGTATATATTGCCTCATCTGCTGTAAGCACCCAGGCTAATCTGATCAGTGGCAGTATTTTTGACAACACCACATATCTGGAAACGGAAGAAGCTGCAGCTGCCATTTACCATAACGGAACGGCTCTGTGTCTGAATACAGAAAGTTTTTCAGTGGAAGGCACCATCTTTTTATGCGGAGACGGAACAAATGAAAATGCAAAGGTGGTGACACTGGTGGGCGGGCAGCCAAATTCCCGGACATATCAGCTGGCCACGGATGAAGCAGATAGCTTTTACGGCAGAGATGTGGTCAGGCCAGGGGAAGTGACTGTAGGAGAGACAACCTATAGGCTGACAGATGTCAGCGACTTTGCGGAGGACTTCATCCATAGCAAAATGGGGGTAAGGGAAGGCGGCTATTATTATCAGGAGGACCACAGCCATGACACCTATCTTGTTCTTGTCAGGGCCTTCCACATTTACGTGGCAGATGGAATGACCAACGGTACCATTGTCCCCTGCAAAGTTCTGGCTGTACCCGGAGAAATGATTACCTTCCAGACCACAGCTGATACAGGCTATCACCTGCTTTCCTATACGGCCATTCCCAGCGAAGAAGACGCTTCTCTGGCATTGCAAGACCTGGGAAATGGACTATTTCGTTTCGTGATGCCGGAAAAGGATGTGGTGCTGCATGCGCTTTTTGAAAGAAATCAGGAAGAGACGACAAAGGAGGAAATCACAACAGAAGAAACCACAACAGAAGAAACCACAACAGAAGAGTCTACACCTTGGGAGAGCACAGAAGAGGAAAGCCAGGTGCAGGAGTCGTCTTCTGAGGAGAGCACACAGACTGAGACGACTGGAACATCTCCTACGGAGGAGGCCAGTACAAAGGTCCCCTCTGAAAAAGCCCCTTCTACAGGAAAGGGAACACACCTTTCTGTGGGAGGAATGATGACCATACTATCTATTCTCTGCATTGCAGGTTATCTGCTGATCAGCCGGTCCAACAGGCAACGGTAATTCTATATCAACAATCGCATGAGAGCGGCGCCTCTTGACAGGGGCTCCGGCTCGTGCTATCATGGTCTGGCGATTGTAGAACCAGGGCTTGTACTGGTTTCGACGGGGGTCTTGCAGTTGCGATAGCCATCTGCAGTCCGGGACGGCATAAAGATCCGGAAATTTAAATTTAAACGCAAACGATAATTTAGCGTACGCTGCCTAATGGCAGCTGTCTTCCCGGCGTCTCACACAGCGTCGGTGCGGGCATCATGACCGTGTGGAACTTTACTGCCTAAGCTTTGCGGCAGTGGAAGATGAATGAAGCTACCAATTTGCGGAGCCTGTTATCCGGCGCCGTGAAAAGGGAATAAAAAAAGAATAACTGTGATGGGAGAAGTTGCAATGAATGGGCTTTCGGACAGGGGTTCGATTCCCCTCAGGTCCATTTGCCTGATTAAACACCGTTTCTGTACCTTCATGTACGGATACGGTGTTTTTATTTTGCCTTTTTATGTTCTTATGCCAGAAGTACTGTTCTTGTAGCAGAAAACTTATGGTAAGAATTGAAATGTCTGATTCATACAAAAAAGTGCAGTGCTGTATATGTATTTTACGGATATACAGCACTGCACTTTATTTTTTTAACCGAATTTTAAATTGGCTCCCCTGTCCGAGCCGGCTTTCTGCAACAACATTGCCACCATGCGCCTCTATAATGCTTTTCACAATGGCAAGTCCAATTCCTGCCCCCCCACGGCTGCGGCTGCGGGAGTGGTCTGCCCGGTAAAACCGTTCAAAAATATGAGGGAGATCCTGAGGGGATATTCCATTTCCATTATCAGACACCTCAACCTCTCCATATTTTCCAGCGTCCAGAACGGCAACCCGAATTTCTCCATTTCCATATTTCTCTGCATTGGAGCGCAGATTCATAAGTACTTGAAGAATCCGTTCCTGATCTGCCATGACATAAACCGGCCTGCCTTCCGCCTGAGGAAATACGCTTTTTGCAGCATCCAAAAGATTCAGTGGCTGTAAGTGCAGATGAAGGAGATCACTTTCAGTCCTGGCCAGACTCTCCATATCCGCAACCAGTTTGACCAGGCGCTGATTTTCTTCATAGCAGCGCTTAAGCGCTTCCGGTGTAGGGGCCAGCGCCCCTTCAGCAAAGGCCTCCAGGTTCACACTGATTGCTGAAAGAGGTGTGCGCAGTTCATGAGCCACATCTGCCGTAAGCTGTTTTCTGATTCTTTCCTGCTGTTTTAAGGTAGAGATATACCTGTGATTCAGAGAAAGGGTAAACAGCCCTCCAAATATAAGTGCCAGAAGAAGAGAAATTACACAGGCAGTGTGTAGCATGTTGTTGTAAAAGATCAGACCTGCCAGTACAAAAAGCACGACCAGAGCCAGCAACCCATGTTTAATCCAGTGTTTCATCCTTTTTCCCCCATTTATAGCCCAGTCCATGAACGGTGCGGATATAATTTGCACCTATTTTGCGCCGTAGATTTTTGATATGCGTATCGATGACCCGATCATAGCCATCAAAGGTGTCTCCAAAAGCCACATTGATGAGTTCATCCCTTGTAAAAACTCTTCCTGGCCAGCGAGAGAGTGTATTGACCAGTTTTCTTTCCGTTGCAGTCAGCTCCTGTTCCGTAAACAATACAGATGGTTCGCTTTCTGGAAGCCGCCGCAGTATGGTTGCAATTCGAGCGGCAAGTAGTTTCAGGGAAAATGGCTTTGTGATGTAATCATCTGCACCGATGGCCAGTCCGTTTAGCTGGCTTTCTTCTGCGACCTTCGCCGTGAGCATAATGATGGGAATTTGTGAAGTCTTTCGAATTTTCTGACAGATTTCCTCGCCGGAGATGTCAGGCAACATTAAGTCCAGCAGGATGATATCTGCCTTGAAACTGGCATAAGCGGCCAGAGCCTCCTGACCGGTTTCTGCTGTAAGGACATGATACCCCTGTTGTTCCAGATATGCTTTTACCGGAACAAGAATATTGGGCTCATCATCCGCAATAAGAATGGTTTTATTCTGCCTCATATCCAGCTTCCCTTATCGCTTTTTTGATAGAATCCAAAGAGGTTGTTTCCTCATTAAATTTGACGACAACTCTGTTTTTTTTCAGGCTGACATCAGTTTTTTTTATACCGGGCAGTGCACTAATGGCTTCTGTCACGGCCTTTACACAATGGGAACAGGACATGCCTGTAACAAGTATGGTTTCTTTTATCATGGGGGTTCTCCTTCCTGAAAAATGAGCCTTATGAATGGGGCCCGTATATGACCTTATCCTGTCTCCGGAATCTTCGGCGCATGGATTTGTGTAAAAGTTTTTCCGGATTTTCAGCCGGAAGTTCGGGTTTTAAAGGTTTTTAACCGAAGAGCATTAGATAGTACGGAAACACTGGAAAGGCTCATGGCGGCAGCTGCAAGCATGGGATTTAAAAGAGGCCCGCCAAACAGGTACAAGAGGCCTGCGGCAATGGGAATGCCAATGACATTATAACCAAATGCCCAGAAGAGGTTTTGCCGAATATTACGGATGGTCGCTCTGGACAACTTCAAAGCAGTGGAGACGTCTTTCAGATCAGAATGCATTAAAACAATGTCTGCACTTTCCATGGCAACATCTGTTCCGCTCCCGATAGCAATTCCCACATCTGCCTGGGCCAATGCAGGCGCATCATTAATGCCATCCCCTACCATGGCCACCACTTCCCCTTCTTTTTGCAGATTTTTTACTTCATTTGCTTTATCCTGAGGAAGGACTTCTGAAAGCACCCGGGTAATTCCAACCTGTCCGGCAATGGCTGCAGCGGTTTTACGATTATCTCCGGTCATCATAACAACAGAAATGTCCATATGAAGAAGCTGATCAATGGCTGTTTTGCTGGACGGCCTTATTGGATCGGCCACTGCAATTACCCCTGCATATATATTGTCAACAGAAACAAAGAGAGGCGTTTTTCCCTGCGCAGCCAGATGGTCACCAAGGGATGGAAGAGCATTGGCATAAGGGGCACGCCCTACTTTAATAAGCCTGCCCTGGACAACGGCCTGTACGCCCATCCCCGTAACAGATATAAACTCTGCAGCAGGATAAATCTCTGTAGCGGCATCTACCACTGCAGTTCCCAGTGGATGCTCAGATAGTTTCTCTACACTGGCAGCCAGATTGAGCAGATCCTTTCCGCCAAGAACATCGGTTACCTTTGGCCTTCCTTCTGTAATCGTCCCTGTTTTATCCAGGACAATGGTCTTTATCCGGTGCGCTGTTTCCAACGCTTCCCCTCCTTTAATCAGGATACCATTTTCGGCCCCTTTTCCTGTAGCCACCATAATGGCCGTGGGCGTAGCCAGCCCCAGGGCACAGGGGCAGGCAATCACCAACACAGAAACAAAAATAGTTACACTATGTTCAATATCACGGGTGCCCCAAAACCAGGCCAGTCCTGCTGTAAGGGCAATAGCAATGACAATAGGCACAAAAAATCCGCTGACCTTATCAGCCAATGCGGCAATGGGCGCTTTGCTGTCCTGGGCATTTTCTACCAGTTGAATGATTTGGGCAAGCGCTGTTTCACTTCCGATTTTCTCTGATTTAAAGTGCAGAACCCCATTGCCGTTGATGGTAGCTGCGTAAACCGTATTCCCCTTATGTTTTTCTACGGGAAGAGATTCTCCGGTCAGCATGCTTTCATCTACCGTGCTATGCCCATCCGTGACAACACCATCCACTGGAATCCGGCCACCTGGTTTTACCAGTAGTATATCACCTATTTCTACATCGTCTATAGGAATCTCTTTCTCGATGCCATCCTGCAAAAGGATGGCCGTCTTAGGCTGCAGTCCCATCAGCTTTTTAATGGCCTCACTGGTTCTGCCCTTTGCACGGGATTCCAGCAATTTTCCCAGAAGAATCAATGTAATGATTACACCGGCCGTTTCATAATACAGATTCTCTACTGCAGAAGTTTTGCCAAGAGCAATTTGAATTGTATTCCACAAACTGTAACCTATTGCAGCTGTGGTTCCAACTGCAATCAGACTGTCCATGTTAGGGCTTCTCATGAACAGGGCTTTAAAGCCGACTGTATAAAAACGGTATCCAACAGCAATGGATGGAAGGACCAGAATAAGTTCCGTCAACGCATACCGCAAGGGATGCATCATAGGATCCAAAAAGAGTGGGAAGGGCAACCGGACAAAGCTGAGCATTGGTACCATGGCCAGATATAAAAGAGGAAGGGCAAAAAGGGCTGAAAGGATGCATTTTTCTCTTAACTGACGAATAGCTTTTTCCTTGCGGACTTTATCTTCATCAGCTGTCATATGTTGCAGTACTTTATACCCTGATTTTGTAATGGCAGCTTTGATTTCCGAAAGTCTGACCACTGAGGGGTCATATTGGATGGAAGCTTTTTCTGTGGCGAAATTGACATGAATTTCGGATACTCCCGGTAATTTTTGAATAGCTTTTGTGATGCGGGCAGAGCAGGCTGCGCAGGTCATTCCGCCGACAGGCAACGTTATTTTTTGCATATCATTTTCTCCTTACTTTTTCACCTGTATTTATGCAGTGGTTTTCCAGTATGTAAACAGAA
Organism: uncultured Cuneatibacter sp.; assembly: GCA_964426655.1. Classification (GTDB taxonomy): domain Bacteria; phylum Bacillota; class Clostridia; order Lachnospirales; family Lachnospiraceae; genus RGIG8306. The sequence continues at coordinate 5,923 of CAYRQT010000035.1, forward strand.
ATTCTGCCTGTTGAATCAGGGAAAGGGGAATCGTAATTTCCGTATCTGTTTCCGTACGCAGATCTTCGGAAATGCCAACCGGGTTACACCCTCCTTTTTCCACGGACACCTGATCCATGGAAAACCGATTTCCACAGTTTTGACAAACCAGAACATCCCCTTCCTGCTCATAATAGCCTTTTCCACTGTTATAACAAACCTGACAGGTGTTAAATGCTGTCCGAATGGTTCCGTCAGATGCTTTTACCGCAAGAATTTCCATTTCCACTCCATCCGCAGAGACCGGAATAAAAGTAACCGTTTCCTGAATGTCGGCTTTTGTGAAAACAACATCGCTGTCTGTCACAGTTTCTGTTTTGTTTCCGGCAGACGGGGCGCAGGCGGAAAGGATAAACACCATTCCAATTACTGTTCCCCCAGAGATTGCTTTTCTGATTATCATATTTTTCTCCTCCAAATATATTTTTCAATCCACGACAATGATCGTGCCCCGAATCATCCCCATCCAGCAGGTATATGTGAATGTTCCGATTTCTTCTGGAGTAAATTCAATACAATTTTCTCCTGGTGAAAAGGTATAGGACAGGTCATAGGCCGGAATATAAATGCTTTTGTTGCAGCCATTGATGGCACTTTTTTCTGCAGTAATGGTCCATTTAACAGGTACTCCCTGTTTGACGGTAATTACCGGATAGCTACCTGACTGCAGTACAGAGTTTACTATCTGCGTCCCCTCTTCAAGGTGACTTTCATCTGCCTGTGTACTGGAGCTGCCGGCCAGAGCATAGTATATACCAGCCGGTGAAAATCCGGATAGGGCAGTCCCCTGACTGAACATGGTCAACCCCAGAACAGTAACCAGAACAGCACCTGCTGACATGACTGTATGGGAGAATTTTCTGGTCATGGCAGAAGACATTGCCCCAAGGCCGATCATTAGGGGCACCGTACCAAGACTGAATAAAAACATGGATAAGGCCCCTTTTATGGGAGAGCCGGTTGAAAGGGCATAAATCTGCATGGCCTGCAGTGGTCCGCAAGGCATAAGTCCGTTTAGCAGGCCAATGATCAGAGGAGAACGGCTGTGGCTTTTTATTACAGGAAAGCGAAGTGTTATTTTCCTAAGCCATGGGAAAATTCCCAGCATATTGATACCCATGATGACCATACAGACCCCAGCTATCATTTGGAGCCCCCCTTTGAAGACACCGCTGGGGGTTATGACATTGCCAAGGGCTCCCACAATGAACCCCACTGTGGTATAGCTGATGACCCGCCCCATATTATATAAGAGGCCGGACTGCAGAGGATGTCCCATCGTCTGAGAAAGGCAGATGCCGCTACACATAATCACACAATGGAAACTGGTAAGCCCCCCTATAAGGAACAACACCCCATAGCCCATACCTTCCTGTGCCAGAGGCAGTGCACTGGTCAGACTAATCTGAGAAAAGAGAAGATACAATGCTGCAATCAGTACCAGAATGCCGATGGTACGATGGGCGCTCAAGGCAGACCTGCTGGAGGAAAAAGAATTTTTTTTGACAGTGTAGCCGGTTTTCTCAATGCTTTCCTCTATTTCTTTTTGGGTAATATGGTGAACCGCGTAGGAGATATCTGCATATCCCCCATCATATCGGACCTTCACCAACGAAACACCGGGCAGTCTGCGAAGGGCCTTTTCAATCCGGTTCTGGCAACCAATACAGGTCATCCCATCAATATAAATTCTTTTTTTAATCCATTTTTCAGCCATATTTTTCCTCCTTTGGGGCATATTACAATGGAGATGTGTGTTTTATATGTGCTTTTCTTTTTGGCTTTCTATAGATGTGGCCCCCCCAAAAAAAAATCCCCAAAGGCCCCGCCAGCTGTTTTCTGGCAGAACCTTTGGGGAAAACATTTATCGCCTGATGGCAATCTGTATTTCTGTGAGGAATTCCTCCGGGACCATGGTATCCTGATTGTCAATTTTATATAGTTCAAAAAGCTCTCCATCTGGATAGAGATGTGCCGCCTCCATGTAGGCAAAGACTTCTTTCATCCGCATCCTGTTCTGGGCGTAGCCGCCCTTGTACAGATAGGAAAGATAATCCCCCTCCGGCAGGATGAAATCATACACACCAGTTGTCTCAGGAAGAATAAAAAAAACCGTGTGAAAGAACATAGGATGCTCCTCCTGGAAAATTTCATTTTGTGAGACAAAGGCCCCCACCGGCTGATTTCCAAGATCCATGATTTTATTTTCATATTTGTGATGGATTTTTTTTATGGCATAATCCATCTCCTCATCCCGGCTGATATATCCTTTCCACTGGACACATGGCCTTTTGGGCATTGATACAATTTGAAATTCTCCCACAGGTCTGTGTACAATTTCCTGAAGATATTTTGTACGGGACTGCAGAATTTTCTTTCGCTGTCTTAATTGGGAAAGTTGCCCATCAATCAGTTCCTGCTCCTCCTGCAAAAGTTTTAAGGTGTTTTCCAAGGTCTGCGTATCCAGATACGTTTTAATCTGGGGCAAAGAAAAGTCCAGTTTGCGAAGCGTCTGAATAATGTTCAGCTTATAGATTTCCTGCAAGCGGTATAGCCTGTACCCATTGGTATCACGCAGGGGCTGTAAAATCCCAAGACGTTCGTAATATCGAAGAGAGTCAATGCCGATGCCATATAGCTTAGAAATTTCACTGATTTTATAGTATTCTTTCATGCGGAATCCTTTCTGCCGTTTTTCGGGGGTTGACCCTAGTATTATACCATAGTTTATGCTGTATACAGATGTCAAAAACAGGAGAATCAAAATGAATTTATTAAAAAGCAGAAAAACAGGAACCATTTTATGGAAGAGCTTTGCCATGACCCTTGGAGCAGCCATGGGCTCTTTCGGATTTTACAACATACATCAGCCCACACAAATCACAGAAGGGGGACTGGCAGGGCTTGTGCTGCTGCTTTCTTACTGGACTGATCTGCCCCAATCCCTCTTTTCCTTCCCTCTGGATATGGCCGGATATGCAGTGGCCTACAAACACCTTGGGAAAAAATTCATAGGGCTGTCCGCAGCTG
>CAYRQT010000035.1:9001-16547 GCA_964426655.1 uncultured Cuneatibacter sp.
TTTTCGAATTTGGGAGCAGTTTCCCCCCATGCTGCCGAATCTGTCTGCTCATCCGCTGGTGGCTGCCGTATTAGGGGCATTACTTGTCAGCGTAGGAACAGCATTAATTATTTGCAGCGGAGGGTCCAGCTCCGGAGATGACGCCCTGGCGCTGACGGTGTCCCACCTGACCCATCGCCCCATAGCGCAGGTATATCTTGTGATGGATATTTCTGTTCTGCTGTTATCCCTCACCTATATCCCCTGGAATTATATTGGCTATTCTCTGGTAACCGTAACCCTGTCCTCCCTGTTAATCGACCGCTTTACCCGTGAGGCCCTTCTAAAGCGCAGGAAGGAAAGGGCCTCAGAAAAAAAATCTTTTTCCGCTGTTCCCAGACAGGATCCCAGTGTATAATGAATAAGACGTAAAACCGGGAGGACATTATGGAAGACTTTTCTGTTTATAAGGAAAATCTGGAACAGGGCGGGCTCTTTCCGCGCCCCAGAAAGGGCATTGGCACCCTGTCTGAGAAATCTCTGCATGCCGCCTTAAAAAATTATCTGGAACCGGATACGGCCTGCCAGGAAATTCCCGTCGGCGGATTCGTGGCTGATATATACAATGCCAGGGGGATTACGGAAATTCAGACAGCCCATTTTGAAAAGCTTCGGGAAAAGCTCCAGGCCTTTCTTCCTCTGGAACATGTGACGCTGGTCTATCCAATTGCTGTTAGAAAATATCTTTCCATACTGGAGCCTGAAACAGGGGAAGTGACTCGCCGCTGCAGTCCTTTAAAAGGCTGCAGCGCCATGGCATTTCCAGAACTTTATAAAATCAAACCCTATTTAAAACACCCACATCTGCATCTGCGGCTCATGCTGCTGGAAGTGGAAGAGTACCGGATGCTGGCAGAAAAGAAACGAGGTTGTCGTAAGGGGTTTCAAAAAATAGACCTGGTACCCCTTTCTCTGTATGAACAGATTTTTATAGATGAACCTGAGGACTATCGCAAATTTCTTCCACCAGGTCTGCCAGAGCTCTTTACCTCGGCCGACTATAAGCGAGTCCTGCATATTTCTCCGGATCTGGCCGGCATGGCCTGCCATATGTTGCATTATATGGAAATTTTGGAACGACAGGGACGTCGGGGAAATGCCTACCTTTACCGGGAAAGGGACAGAGAAGTGTAAGAAAAAAGTAAATGCTGAGGGATTGGCATGTGGTATGATGGGGAAAACGAAAGGAAAAGAAGAGCATATGTATTACCTGATTAATGGTCTTTTAAGTCTCCTAATCTTTACAGGAGGCAGTTACCTGATTTTTCTCCCTCCCATTAACCCCCAGTCTGGCGGTTTCTGGCTCTGGACAATTGCTTCTCTGGCGGTTCTTTCTTTTGTGGAGTGGATTACCTTCTGGTCCTTTACAGATACGGGGAGGAAAAGCAGAAAAAGCAAGGGGAAAAGCAAAGAAAAGAACAAGACTGCCGGATTGGTTCGCATTCCTCTTTTCTTGACAGGCTTTACACTGCTTTTATTGGTAGGGATAGGTGGAATTGGCACCCTTTCTTCCTCTAAAATCTTCCATGCCAAAGCATATGCGGAACAGCTTAACGTCGTGGAAGAGCCCTTTGCCCAGGTCATTCAGCCCACTGAGGAAATCAGCAGCATTGCCATTATGGATACGGACACGGCAAGGATTATTGGCAAGCGGGCAGTGGGTTCCATTGCCGGACTGGTCTCTCAGTATAATGTGAGCGAAGAGTATACACAGATCAGTTATCAGGACAGCCCCATGAAAGTGGCACCTCTGGCTTATGACGGACTGATTAAATACCTGAACAATAAGGCCACCGGCATTCCTGGGTATGTGCTGGTAAATCCGGTGACCAATACCTCCCAATATGTGGAACTGGAGCAGGGCATCCAGTATGCGCCATCGGCATATTTTTCAAGGGATCTGCTGCGGCATATCCGTTCTGCCTATCCCACAAAAATTCTGGAAGGGCATTACTTTGAAATAGATGATACAGGTGCCCCTTACTGGGTATGCCCCGTACTGGAATCTCAGATTGGGCTTTTTGGCGGAAAGACGGTGTCCGGGGTGATCCTGGTCAATGCAGTAACTGGAGATATGGCCGCCTATGATGTTGCAGAAGTGCCGGAGTGAGTGGACCGGGTCTATGACGGGGATCTGCTCACCGCCCTGTATGATAATTACGGCATGCTGCAGTCCGGATACTGGAATTCCGTTTTTGGAAACCGGGGATGCACCCAGACCGCATCCGATTACGGCTATATGATTATGGATGATGCCGTGTGGATTTACACAGGCATCACCTCCGTGGTACAGGATGAGTCCAATGTGGGCTTTGTACTGATCAATCAGCGTACTGCAGAAACCATTTATATGCCGGTATCCGGCGCAGAGGAGTTTTCTGCCATGGAGGCTGCACAGGGGGAGGTGCAGGAAACAGGATACACTGCTGCTTTCCCCAGCCTGATCAATGTGGATGGACTGCCTACCTATATTCTGTGCCTCAAAGACAGCGGCGGTCTTGTGAAACAGTATGCACTGGTGAATGTGGAGCAGTATCAGTATGTGGCAGTGGGGCAGACCCAGGAAGAAGCTTTAAAGAAGTACAGGCAGCTGCTGGAAAGCAATGGGGTCGCCGTGGAAAAGGAAACCTGGGAGACCACCATTACCATTTCCCGCATCCTCTATGTGCCCATGGGAGATGACACTTACCTGTATGTATTTTCAGAACAGAATGCCTGCTACAAAATCCCCCTTTCCGACCTGGAAGAAGCCGTATTCCTGGAGGAAGGCGATATAGTAAGCCTGACCTATGAGGAAAGCAGTCATTCTGACATTTGGCTCTGCACGGATCTGGAACTTCCTTAACGCCCATAAGATGATAAAAAGCGCTTCTATCCTGGAAGCGTTTTTTTGTTGCCTTTCATGTTTACAACAGAACATATGTTTGGTATAATTATTCCTGAAATGGCGGCCAACATGGTTTTTCGTTTCGTCATACAATGCCAGAGAACAGGAGGGATACTCGTGTATATTCCAGTCGATGTAATTGCAGCATTTAACACACAGGGAGAAATACGTCCCCGTTATATCCGCATAGAAGATGGAATGAATCATCTGCATACCTATAAAATTGAAGAAGTCATTATGCGTAAATCTCAGCAAGAGGGCAGTGGAGCAATACAAATTTTTGTCTGTCAAATTTGTATTGGCACCTGTTTTAGAGAAATCCTTTTGCATTACAGGATGAACGTACATAGATGGCTGCTCTATTACCCGGAAAAAGCATAAAAGCCCTTCACATGCAGATCAAAATGTGATAAAATAAACAAAGTAAAAAGTCACAGTGAATACAATATGCAAAACGGGAGAATACGAATGTTATACATTGGGATAGACCTGGGGACATCTGCGGTCAAACTGTTGCTTATGGACGAAAAGGGTGAGGTAAAAGGAATTGTATCCAGAGAATACCCTATCGAATTTCCTGCTCCAGGCTGGTCACAGCAAAACCCGGAGGACTGGTATCACGAGACCCTTGCAGGCGTGGAAGAACTCCTGAATGGATTTGACAAAAAAGAAGTCCATGGCATCAGCTTTGGCGGACAAATGCATGGACTGGTCATCCTAGATGAGCAGGATCAGGTCATTCGTCCAGCCATTCTCTGGAATGACGGACGCACAAAGCAGGACAGCGAGTACCTTAATCAGGTCATCGGAATGGATCAGCTTTCTTCATACACGGCAAACATCTCATTTTCAGGTTTTACTGCGCCAAAAGTTCTGTGGCTGCGCAGGGAGGAACCTGAAAATTTTGCGCGCATAAATAAGGTCATGCTTCCTAAGGATTACCTGGCTTACCGGTTAAGCGGCGTGCATTGTACCGATGTCTCCGATGCATCCGGCACCTTGCTTTTTGATGTGGAACACAAATGTTGGTCTGCAAAAATGCTGGACATTTGCGGCCTTTCCATGAATCAGATGGCAAAGATTTATGAAAGCTATCAGGTGGTAGGCCCAATAAAGCCGGAGGTAGCCGATGCCCTGGGATTGTCCCACACGGTTAAGATCATTGCCGGTGCCAGTGACAATGCAGCGGCAGCAGTGGGTACTGGGACGGTGGGAGACGGCATGTGCAATATTTCTCTCGGAACCTCAGGAACCATTCTGGTAGCCAGTGACACCTTTTGCAAAGATGAACATCACGTACTGCACACTTTCGCTCATGCAGACGGACATTTTCATCTGCTGGGCTGTATGCTGAGCGCTGCCTCCTGTAACCGCTGGTGGATGGAAGATATTCTGGGAACCAGTCGATACGGAGAAGAACAAAACGCTATCGATCGCCTGGGCGAAAATCCAGTGTTCTTTCTGCCCTATCTGATGGGAGAGCGTTCACCTCATAATGATCCGGCCGCCAGGGCCACCCTGATTGGTATGTCCATGGACACTACACGGGCGGATATGACCCAGGCAGTACTGGAGGGTGTGGCTTTTGGCCTTAGAGAGTCTCTGGACATTGCCAGGGGCCTGGGCATCCCCATTTCCAGGACCAAGATTTCCGGCGGAGGTGCAAAAAGCCTGCTTTGGAAAAAGATTCTGGCCAATGTGTTAAATCTGGACGTGGATGAGGTCGCCACCCAGGAGGGGCCTTCTTATGGTGCCGCCATTCTGGCTGCTGTAGGCTGCGGTACATTTGCCAGCGTCAGGGAAGCCAGTAGCAAACTGACCCGAATAACCAATACCATTCATCCCGAAGAGGGACTGGTAGCCGCCTATGAAAGACAGTTTTCCAAATTTAAGCTAATTTATCCGGCAGTCAAGGATGTTTTCCCTTCCCTGCAGGATTAAAAATAAAAAAAAGAAGGATGATGCTATGTATAAGATCAAGCGTACCGCGTTATTGGCGGAGAAGACCTATCTGTTTGATGTGGAAGCTCCGCGGGTGGCAAAATATTGCCAGCCAGGACAATTTGTCATTGTCAAAATGGATGAGCATGGTGAGCGTATTCCACTTACCATTGCCGACTACAACCGGGAAGAAGGAACAGTTGCCATCGTCTTCCAGGCCATAGGGCCTTCCACCACAAAACTGATGTCTTTGAAAGAAGGAGATTACCTTCGGGACTTTGTCGGTCCGCTGGGATGTCCATCCGAACTGATTCACGAGGACAAGGAAGAGCTTAAAAAGAAAAAGATTATTTTTGTGGCCGGTGGTGTGGGTGCCGCACCTGTTTACCCCCAGGTGAAATGGCTGCACAGCCAGGGCATAAGCTGCGATGTAATAGTAGGCGCGAAAACAAAAGATCTTGTCATCCTGGAAGATGAAATGAGAGCTGTTGCCGGCAATCTGTACATTACAACGGATGATGGCAGTTCCGGTCGCAAGGGACTGGTTACGCAAGTCCTGGAGGATTTGGTGGCAGAAGGCCATACCTATGATCTTTGTGTGGCTATCGGTCCTATGATCATGATGAAATTTGTATGTATCCTCACCAAGAAGCTGAATATCCCCACTGTAGTCAGCATGAACCCGATTATGGTAGATGGTACCGGCATGTGCGGGGCCTGTCGTTTAACAATTGGAGGCAAAGTAAAATTTGCCTGTGTGGACGGACCTGAATTTGATGGGCACATGGTCAATTTTGATGAGGCAATGAAACGTATGCAGACCTACCGTACACCTGAAGGCCGCAAAAAGCTGAAGGAGATTGAAGGGGACACCCATCATGGTGGCTGCGGGAATTGTGCAAGCGAGGGTGATGAATAATGGATATGATGAAGAAAGTACCGGTAAGAGAACAGGAACCGCTGGTAAGAGCCAGAAATTTTGAAGAGGTCTGCTACGGCTATAACGAAGAAGAAGCAAGAGCAGAGGCTACCCGTTGTTTAAAATGCAGGAACCCTAAATGTGTAGCCGGATGTCCTGTATCCATTTCCATTCCTGATTTCATCAGGGAAGTGGAAGCAGGGAACATGGAAGAAGCCTATCATATTATTAGTCAGGCTTCCAATCTCCCTGCAGTCTGTGGACGTGTCTGCCCTCAGGAAAGCCAGTGTGAAGGAAAATGTATCCGGGGTATTAAAGGTGAGCCGGTTTCCATTGGGAAACTGGAGCGTTTCGTGGCTGACTGGGCCAGGGAACATGGCATTCGCCCTCAGAAAAGCAAACCGGATAACGGTAAAAAAGTGGCCGTCATTGGTGCCGGCCCCGCAGGTCTGACCTGTGCCGGAGATCTGGCAAAGGCAGGATATGAAGTCACCATTTTTGAAGCTCTTCATGAGCCGGGCGGTGTGCTGACCTATGGCATTCCCGAATTCCGTCTTCCCAAAGACACTGTTGTGAAATCTGAAATTGATAATGTCCGCAATCTTGGCGTGGATATAGAGTGTAATGTGGTTGTGGGAAAATCCATGACCGTGGATCAGCTGCTGGATGATGAAGGCTTTGATGCGGTATTTATCGGCTCTGGTGCAGGCCTTCCCAAATTCATGGGCATTCCCGGAGAAAATGCCAACGGCGTATTTTCCGCTAACGAGTACCTGACCAGAAACAACCTGATGAAGGCTTATCTGGATTCCTATGACACCCCGGTATACCATGGCAAAGTGGTAGCTGTTGTGGGCGGCGGAAACGTAGCCATGGATGCTGCCCGTACAGCCCTTCGGCTGGGAGCCGAGACCCATATCGTATACCGCCGAAGTGAAGCAGAGTTGCCGGCCCGTGTGGAAGAAGTGCATCACGCAAAGGAAGAGGGTATTCGGTTTAACCTGCTCACCAATCCCAAGCAAATTCTGGTGGATGACAACGGATGGGTAAAGGGGCTGGAATGCGTTCGCATGGAATTGGGTGAACCGGATGCTTCCGGACGTCGTTCTCCTGTAGAGGTTCCCGGATCTGAATTTGTGCTGGATGTGGATGCTGTAATCATGTCCCTGGGCACATCTCCCAACCCTCTGATTTCTTCCACTACCACAGGGTTGGAAACCAATAAATGGAAATGTATTATTGCAGATGAGAACGGCAAAACCACAAAAGAGGGCGTTTATGCCGGTGGTGATGCGGTAACAGGTGCGGCAACTGTTATTCTGGCCATGGAGGCCGGAAAAGTGGCAGCTCAAAGCATTGATGAATATCTGTCTGCAAAGGCATAATAGATATTAACCTAACAATTAAACCGGAAGGGGTGTTTTCACTTTTTTGATAAAAAGGAGGGAAAACACCCTTTTATGCAGAAAGGAGGACTCATGATCAGACATATTGTATCCTGGAAATTCAAAGAGGGGATGACTCAGCAGGAAAAGGTGGAAGCGGGAAACATGGTGCGTTCACTGATCAAAAAGGTAAAAGAAAGCTTTGACGACTGTATCAGCTGTGAGGTGATTACCGATTTGCTGCCCACAAGTACTGCAGAAATCATGCTGGTGGCCACATATCCCACGGTGGAAGCCCTCGCAGCCTATCAGGTATGCCCGGCGCATGTACAGGCTTCTTCATATATGAAGGACCTGCTGACGCAGAGAACCTGT
>CAYRQT010000035.1:16557-23038 GCA_964426655.1 uncultured Cuneatibacter sp.
GTGATTTTGTGGAGGAAAACCCAGAGACATGAGAATCACCATATGTGCCGTAGGGAAAATAAAAGAAACCTATTGGAGGGAAGCCCTTCAGGAATATCAGAAACGGTTGGGGCGGTACTGCAGACTGGAAATACGGGAAGTGGCAGATGAAAAGACACCGGACCTGCCATCCTCTGGGGAGCAATTCTCTATCCTGGAGAAAGAGGGAGAACGCCTGCTGCAGAAAATCCCGGAAGAAGCTTACAGTATTGCTCTGGCCATTGAAGGAACACCAATGGCCTCTGCGGAACTGGCCAAAAAAATAGAAGATCTGGGTATTCAGGGCCAGGGGCATATCGCCTTTATCATAGGCGGTTCCCTGGGCCTTTCTCAAAGGGTGCTGACCCAGTGTCGGATGCAGTTAAGTTTTTCGTCCATGACATTTCCTCACCAGATGATGCGGGTAATTTTGTTGGAGCAGATCTATCGAAGTTTCCGAATCATTGCCCATGAACCATATCATAAATAATGGATTGTAACCCCGGGGAAAAAACGGTATAATAAGGGAGACAATGAAGGGGGAGGTATCCATGATATGCAGAGTGAAGCAAAAATAAACGACCAGCCCGATGTTGAAAGGGCTGTGCCGGCAGAAGTTGCCCAATGGGTGGAGCGGCTGGATGCGCTGTACCAGGATTTTCCCAGGCGTATACAGCCAGAAGAATGGACGATGCTTTTTCGGGAATCTGTCTGCCTGGATCCGGCCTATGCCAAAGACATTTTATATGAGGGCCTGTTTTATCTGAAAACACACCCCTGGGTACCCCAAAGGGTGTATGGAACTTTGGAAAACCAGTTCCATATCCTTGACAGGCAGAGGGAGCTGGAAAATGTTTTTCCACCTGCCTATCTGATTCAGCTCTCGGCCCGCATCCTGACGCCGGATTTATTCCCTTTTTCGCTGTTCTCCACTTTCGAAGAATCTGCCTCCACATATGACAGTTTTCTGGATAAATGTTCCAGACTGATGGACAATTGGAACCGTTCTCAAGTGGATGTGGTAAAGAATCTGTTAGAAGGATTGCAGGAGGAGGCGGTTTCTCATCCCGTCACGGTTCTTTTTCAGCAACTGTTGGACTGGGATCCTTTCTTTGCAGATGTTTCCCATGTGGTGCCTGATACAGACATGGAAACCATTGCCCAAGACATTTATCAGGTGGCGGTGCAGTATCCTCATGCAGAAATTACAGCCGTGCTTCTTGCGCATTTGCAGGAGGCCAGGGGGAACCTGGAGAAAGCAGCCTCCCTTTACCATACAGCAGGCGGATTCTGGTCAGATCTGGGCATGCTTCGTTGCATGTTCAAAACCGGAAATTACAGTGCGGTTGAGGATGCCTTTCGCCGGTCGGAAGTGCTCTATCCGGGCTGTAGGATCTTTGCACAAATCAGAAAAAGCGGCTATCAGATGCTTCTGGACAGTTATCTGCCTGAGACCGAGGATTCCCCGCTTTCCGTTCCTGATGCGCTTATCTGTGCCAAAGCGTATCTGATCTTAAATCAACCGGAAACGGGCTGGAAGCTTTTGCAGGAAAAAGGCATTGCCGATCAGGAGGATCCGGGAGAGGAATTGCTTTTATTCATTGGGGAATATAAGATGGCTCTGCAGCTTTCCCAGAAAGCAGTGCAGATATGGGAGGGGCTGACCACACCCGAAATACAGCAAAAATCTCCTCAGGTTTCTGCCAGAGCCTTTTATCATCTGGCAAATTTTAATATGACGAGTGGGAAAATTCCTTCTGCCTCCTGGTATAATCAGCAGGCAGGCAGTCTTCCGGGGCCGGATGCATTTCTTATTCGTCTGCAGGCGGCCAGGCTCTGTTATATGAATTATCTTTTTGAGGACGCTCTGGAATTGTGCTATGCTTTACAGCGCATGCACCCTGCCAGTGGAGAAATCTGCCTTTTGAAAGGGCGTATTTATGCGGCGATAGGGCAAAAAGAAAAAGGGTTCGATTTTCTGGAAGTATACTCCTCTTTAACCATTTTTACAGAGGATTCTCTTTTGGCCTATATGGATGCCTGTATGGAAACCGGCAATTTAGCCCAGGCGGATATTGGTCTGCACAGTTGGCTCAGGCAGGCAGATCCGGACTGGCAGACCTATTATCAGGCAGCCTATCAGCTAAAAAAAGGCAGGCCGGAACAGGCGGGTGATCTGTTGAAAAAGGTCATCGCAAAAAAAGAGCTTGCTGATGAACCAGATCTTGCAGCCCGTACATTTGCTGACATGGCTTTGGTTTGTGCCAAAAAAAGCCAGTACGATCTGGGGGTAAAGTATGCGCAGCGGGCCATACAGTCGGCAAAGGACCAGCGTCCTTACTTTGTGCGTATGGGGGATGTTCTGGCTCTCTTTGGAGAAATTGAAAAGGCCGACGAGGCCTACCAGAAAGCCATTCATCTGGATCCCCGTTATGTGCCGGCCTTTTATGCCAAAGCCATTTTGCTGATAGAACAAAAAAACGAACCAAATCAGGCTGCGCCCCTGCTGGAAGAGGCCTGCCGTATCTACCCCCAGCATCTGAAAGCCCACAGATACCTAGGTAAAATCTATGCTGAAAACAAAGAATGGGAGAAAGCCCTGATTCAATATCGCCATCAGTCTGCCATTGCCGGAGATTTTGAACTCCTGTTGTACCAGGGAGACATTCTTGGACGGCTTGGCCGGTTCAGGGAAGCTTTGGACATGTATGAAGAAGCCTGCCGTCAAAAAAAGGACAATGCGCTGGCCTGGTGTCAAAGGGGACAGGTTCTGATGACGCTGGGGGATATGGATATGGCTATTTCCTGTTTCAGAATCGGGATGAGCTATTACCCTGAAACGTCTGATATTCCCGAATGTTATTATGAAAATCTGGCTACCACTTTTGCCCGCATGAAAAAATATACCCGGATCTACCAGATCTGTGACGAACAGATCAGAGAGAAAATCAATCCTTCAGGTGCACTTTTTCGTAAGGGCTTCTATTACTGCCTGAACAAGCGCTTTGAAGATGCCATCCATTTGTATCGGGAAATGCTGCAACAGGAACCTAAAGCGCCGGAGGAAATCTACAACCGTATTGGGCAGGTGTATTTTAATGGTCTGGAAGATGAAAAACGGGCAGAGAGGGCATGGAAAAAAGCCATTAAAGTCAGTATGGACAGAAAACCAGCACTGGCGGAAAGCTTATTCCAGGCTTCTGCACCTTTGGTATGGGCTGGGAAGAAATCTGTTATCCGGCGTTATAAAAAAATACTGTCTGTCAAAGGAGATGATTTAAGAACAAACCTTTCCCTGGGCGAGGCACTTGTTCGTTTCAATAAAAAAGAAGCGGCAGAGCCCTATCTGAAAAAAGCCATGGATCAGATCCTGCAGGAATTTCCAGATCATTATTTCTACAACAAAAACAAGACCTTTATGGCCAGAGCTTTCATGGCACTTGGAGAGGAAGAGAAAGCTTTGCAGTGCCTGGATGAAGCTCTGGCGCATCCCCCCTGTCTGTGCTGTCCCTCTGAAAAATGCTATGAGGCATTGTATTTAAAGGGGCTTGTCCTCAAGCGGCAGAACAAAGGTGAGGAAGCGGCGCCTCTGTTTCAGGAGGCACGGCAGTTGAACCCTCTGGATCGCCGGTACCGGGAGCCGGATAAGGAAATCACATAAGCAAATTCCCATACTGCATAAATCTTCTGTATACTGGAGGCACATGGTGATTTTAGCAATTGACTTTGGCACTACAAGCAGTCTGGCTGCTTATTATAAAGACGGTGACATACATATTCTTCCGTTGGAAACTACTTCGCCCATAATCCCTACAGCCATTTCTATGGATGAAGGGGGTGAAATTTATATCGGGACCAAAGCCCTGGAACAATTGGGGACCGTCCCCGTACACGCTTTGTTCAAAGGAGGGCTTGGAACATCCCAGACTTACATGTTGTCCGGAAAGGCCTATCTGGCATGGGAACTGGCAGCATTGTTTTTTAAGAAAATCAGGGAAAAATGTAATGCGCTGACCGGGCTTGATTTTTCGGAAGTTATTCTGGACTATCCGCCCTTTGCCTCTGTAGCCATGCAGAAAGATCTGCTGCGAGCTGCCAGACGCGCCGGGTTTGGACGTGGATATCTTCTCAGTCATACTACGGCAGCTGCCCTTTCTTATGGGTTGGAGGAAGAAAAGCCAGGTACCCGTTTTCTGGTATTTCATGTAGGGGGCTATGGATTCGATGTCAGCCTTCTGGAGCGCATGAGGAATAATATGCATATTATTCCTCTCGTATTGGAGGAGCGAGCCGGTGGAGAAGCTTTTACTAGGGCCCTTGTGGTGTATGCCCTGGATCAATGGCAGATACAGGAAGCTACAGTCCCACCCGCTGAAATGGAAAATCTTCGTCTGGCAGCTGGACGCTGCAAGAAACGGCTGACCTGGGAAAAGGAGGCCTTACTACAGTGGGAGAGTGAGGGACGCCTGTATCAGTGCCATCTGACCAGGGAACTGCTGGAAAATGTGGGGCGTCCCTGGCTGGAGCAATGGAAAAGCGGTATTCAGGATAGTTTTTATGCCCACGCACTTCATATGGAGGACATTGAAGAAGGACTGCTTGTTGGCGGGGCATCCATTATGCCCATGATTCGTCATTTTTCCACGGAATTGTTAAAAGAGGAGCCCCGGATCAGTGCTAATCCGGAAGAAACCATTGTGCAGGGACTGGCCATTCAGGCCGGCAGGATTCGAATGGAGCAGGAAGTGAGGGAGGATATCCAGGGTCATCAGATTATTGAAGATGTTCCGGGAGAAAAAAAGCATTTGCATTTCAAGGATTTGTGGGAAGAAATCAAAAAGGAACCTTACGGGGAGTAACAGAGAGGAGAACAGAGTGACAATATTGGTAAGCAGTTGTCTTCTGGGTGTGCATTGCCGTTATGACGGGAAGGGAAACGAAACACCCTGGATAATGGCATTGCAAAGTGACCACACCCTTATTCCTGTGTGCCCGGAGATACTTGGCGGGCTTCCCGTTCCCAGACTTCCGGCAGAAAGAAGAGGGAGCCAGGTAGTCAATCAGGCCGGTCAGGATGTCACTGCCTTTTTTCGCAGGGGAGCAGCCCTGGCCTGTGAGATGGCTACACAAACAGGATGTGCATATGCTATTTTAAAAGAGCGCAGCCCGTCCTGTGGAAAATGCCGGATATATGACGGTTCCTTTTCCGGGAAGAGAATTGCAGGGCAGGGTATGGCCGCTGAACAGCTGACAAAGGCAGGCGTACTGGTCTTTAGCGAAGAAGAAGCTGTATTGTTTCAGGAGGTGACAAACTATAAACAGTCAAGTGATTTTTGAAGATTTTTTGATTATGTAAAAAAAGGTTACTTTAATAAGCCATCTGAATACACCGTATTTCAGATGGAACAAAACTTTCAAAGATCGGATATTAACGAAGCCTCTGGATATTAAAGTCCATATCTTGTCTCTCCAATGCATAGATGACTCTAATAAGCTTCTTTGCGACATGAGTAATGGCTACCCGATGAGGCTTGCCTTCTCCGCGTTTCCTGGCATAGTAAGCAGCAAATGTCATATCGAAACGGATCAAAGGAAGGCAGCAATTAATCAGTGTATAACGGAGCTGGGACGAACCACGTTTTACCATTCGACCTCCGTGTGATTCAGTTCCTGATTCATTAATACCGGGTTCAATTCTGGCAAAAGCAAGCATCTGTCCGGGATTAGAGAAATTAGTTATATCTCCATATTCAGAATAGATAACAGCAGCTGATAACGGACCAATACCAGGAACAGACATGTAATGAGGATGTACTTCTTCAATGAGTTTATAAATCTCATTCTCAAGAGTATCCATCTCTTTGACAAGGGATTTATATAAAGTCAGCAAGCTGTTTAATTTAACATCAAAGATAGAATTGTTGACCCCTACAGTATTCGCAGCAAGTTTCTTTAATCGCAGGAATTGTTGAGGAGAAAACTTTCCTCTGGATACGGAACGAAGCTTCTCGTACGAAGTAGAATTCATTCTTGCCATCTTTTCTGCGGAACCATAGTTTTCAAGCAGATAGAGAGCGGTTTTAGATAAGCGTTCATTGAAGAAAAGTTTAAGATTGAAGGCATAGTGGGCAGTTGATTCAAACCCTATTCTTATGTCTTCAGGATTGGAGAGGGAGATAAAGATGGTAAGAAGTTGAGCAAATCCGGATTTGTCATTCTTGATAGTAAATTTTGAAACAACTTTTTGCTCAGCTGCAGATAGGATGCAGCAATCGTGTTTGTACTTGGAAATATCAATTCCAACAAAGCACATGGACATTGAAGATATACCTCCTGATAAAAAATTTTGAGCACTGTTGTCTTCCACAGAGAATTCGGCTGTGTAATCACGTAAATACAAGCGTCGATGCGTTAACAAACTGATTAACAGTAATAGACGAAAAGCTGTGGTCTGAGTCACCTC
>CAYRQT010000036.1:0-22692 GCA_964426655.1 uncultured Cuneatibacter sp.
CTGTGACCGGTCTGGTGGGGGCTATTCTAAGGGACGAAAACAAATTATATCCGGTTTCCTGCTATCTGGAAGGGGAGTATGGGTTACGGGACATCTGCTGTGGGGTGCCGGCACTCATTAACAGGGATGGAATTAAGGATATCGGGGTATTCAACCTGAAGGAAGAAGAGCTGGAGCGGTTAAGGGCTTCCGGGGCTATCCTTCAATCCTATATCCATCGGCTAAAACGATAGGGACAGGAATATGTGGAAAAGGAGAAATACATGGAACCCAGTATTGGTGCGGTGATGTTAAAGCTGCTTGTGGCAGTCATAATTGGCTTTGGCGCCGGGAAAAAAGGGATTTTGAACAATGCTGTCAATAAGGGCCTTTCTGCACTTGTGGTAAATATCACCTGTCCGTTTCTGATTGTGTATGTGGCAGCTACACAGGAACAGGCGTCAAGTCAGGTGACTGGTATTCTGGGATTTGGTTTTCTGCTATACGGAGGGCTTGTATTACTTTCTTATGGACTGAGCAGCATCTTCTTTTCTGGCGGCCAACGGGGGATGCATCAGCTTCTTCTGACCTTTTCCAATGTCAGCTTTATGGGACTTCCTCTGGTGGAAAGTCTGTATGGACAGGATGCGGTGTTCCTGATTAATATTCTGCACATTCCGTTCAATCTGCTGATCTTCACCTGGGGCATTTTTTTGCTGACAGAAAACCGGGAAAGGATTCAGTGGAAAAAAATTATGCAGGGCCTCCCTGGGATCCTTGCCTCCTTGCTGGCCCTTGGCATTTCTCTGACCGGGATTTCTGTGCCCGGAATGCTATTAACGCCCCTGTCATTTATCGGAAGTGTCACCACCCCACTGTCCATGCTGGTTATGGGGGGTATTCTGGCCCAGTACTCTTTTAAAGAAATCTGGGGCGAAAAGAGAGTATATCTGCTGGCTGTATGGAAGCTGCTGGTGTACCCCCTTGCTGGGTTTCTGCTGGCGAATCTGTTTTTTGAGGATGCTGTCATCATTGGTGTGATTACACTGAGCATGGGCATGCCCTCGGCCTCCATGTGTGTGATGCTTTGTGCACAGTATGGAGGGGATGAGAAAACCGCTTCAGCGGGGGTCATGGTCACCACATTGTTGTCCTTTATTACGCTGCCCTTTCTAATGCTTTGGATGACATAAAAGGGACAACCGTCATTTCTGGAAACAAAAACGGAAGAGAGGAACACCTATTTATTTAAAGAAGAAGAGGAACTGGTGATGAGGTTCCCCCAAAAGTTAGTCAGCACACTAATGATGGGAGGAAGGCTTATGGTCAGTTCTTTTTTTGGTCAAAAATGGGTGAAAAGGACTGGAAGACTTTTGATAATCGTCCATAAATTTAATAATTGTGCATGGACTGAAAAAGGAAAAATCCGTATACTTCTATCCTGTAGTTAGATTAGACTAACAAACTAAGCACAGAAAGGTGTAAGTATGGAACGGGTTCATAGAAAAAGGGGGATGAGCCTCCTGATGATTCTCCTGCTGAGTGTCTCTTTGGTATCCATGGTGATTGTATTATGTATGGGGGCTGTGAGAATTCCTGTAGAAGACACAATGCATGTACTGTTGGGAAAAGTCACTGGAAAAGGGGAGTATTATGAACAGGTTACGACTTCCTCTGTGCAAATTGTTTGGCAGCTGAGAATGCCAAGGGTCATACTTGGTTTTTTTGTGGGATGTGGGCTGGCATTATGCGGAACGGTTATGCAGGCAGTGGTGCAAAATCCAATGGCAGATCCCTATATTCTGGGCATCTCTTCCGGTGCAACGTTTGGGGCCACTGCCTCTATTTTTCTGGGGGCGGGGACTGTATCCGGAGTATGGGCATTTGTGGGCGCTGCCCTGGCCTGTATAATGGTTCTGGCCATGGCCTCCAGTGGAGGAAAAGCCACTTCTGTTAAGCTGATTTTATCCGGCATGGTCACGAATGCCCTTTTAACAGCATTTTCCAATTTTATTATTTCCATGGCTGGAGATTCAGAAGGGACCATGACCATTAAATTCTGGTCCATGGGGGCTTTGACCAGGGCCAGTTGGAGCAATGTTTGGCCGGTGGTGATACTGGTGACAGGTATGACCCTGTTTTTTATGACACAGCAAAGACCCCTGAATGCGTTGCTGCTGGGGGAAGAAGCCGCTTCCACACTGGGTGTACCTGTGGGAAGATATCGCATTTTATATCTGCTCTGTATTTCTCTTTTGACAGGAGTACTGGTTTCAGTTTGCGGAACGATTGGGTTTGTTGGCCTGATGATTCCACATATTGCCAGAGCGCTGGCAGGGACTTCCCATGGTCGGCTTTTGCCGGTGGCAGTACTTTCAGGAGGAATTCTGATGATTTGGGTGGATGCATTGGCCCGTTCTCTGATGGAAAACACGGAACTTCCCGTAGGCATTTTCACAGCGCTGGTGGGAGCACCCTTTTTTGTATACATTATGGTAAGACGTCGCTATGGTTTTGGTGGAGCTTAGAAAGGGGAAAAATGGAGCTTAGGGCAGAGGATATCACAGTTTCCATTTTGGGAAAGGATATTGTCAGACAAATGAATCTTTTAGTGGAAGATGGTTGCTTTTGCGGACTCATCGGACCGAATGGCAGCGGGAAAACAACCTTTCTAAAGGCTGTATATCGGGTGCTAAAAGCCAGAAAAGGGATCATTTTTCTGGATAACAGACCACTTCAGAAATATACAGGCAGGCAGTTAGCCAGAGAAATGGCGGTGGTGGGACAATTTAATCAGATGAATTTCTCCTATTCTGTCATGGATATTGTGTTGATGGGGAGAACGCCGCATCTGTCCCTTTTGGAAAGGGAAAAAGAGGAAGACCGTGTACTGGCAAGAGAAGCCCTGGAAAAAGTGGGAATGGAAGCCTATGGTGAACGGGATTATCAATCATTATCAGGGGGAGAAAAGCAAAGAGTCATCCTGGCCAGAGCCCTGACTCAGCATCCACGTCTGCTGGTTCTGGATGAGCCAACCAATCATTTGGACATTCGCTATCAGTTAGAAGTGCTCTCCCTGATTCGGGAACTGCGGATCAGTGTACTGACAGCTTTGCATGATCTGAATCTGGCTGCAGAATATTGTGATTACATTTATATGATGAAAGAGGGGCAGGTGGCTGCCGGGGGTACGCCCTGGGAAGTGATTACCCGGGAGAATGTCCAAAAAGTGTTTGAAATAGACTGCGATATTTTTGACAGCCCTGTCAATGGGAAGCGCATGGTACAGTATCGGAGTCTTGCTCATAAAACAAATTCAATTCACACACACAACTAGGAGGAGCATCACATGAGAAAAACAAAATGGATTACTGCTGGTCTGCTGGCTGCGTTTCTGGCCTTTTCCCTTTCGGGGTGCACGGGTACAGATACGGCCCAAACCACTGCAAAAGAAACCACTGCAGAAGAAACCAGCGTGGAAGAAACCACTGTAGAAGAAACCACTGCACAAGGCGTCACTGAAGAAGAATTCACGACAGAAGCTGCAAAGACATCCTATCCTCTGACATTGGACATTTATGATGCTGAAGGAAATCTGGTAACCATGACTTATGAAAATGCACCACAAAGGGTGGTTTCCACACAGCTTTCCATGACGGAATTATTGATTGAACTTGGTCTGCAGGACCGTATTGTGGGAGTAATGGACAATGATAATTCACTGGAAGGAGAGACTGGAGAAATCATTAGCACCCTAACCAGTCTGGGCAACAAACAGAATATCTCCAAGGAAGCGATCCTGGCAGCTGAGCCGGAGATTGTGCTGGGGAAGGCTACGCTGATGTTTACAGAAACTACCATTGGTACCGTTCAGGAGTATCAGGCATTGGGCATTTCGGTCTACACGGAACTGGCCAGTGCAGGAGTTGAACAGTCCCTGGACAATATTATCCAGGATGTGAAAAACATTGGTATGATTTTTGATGTACAGGGCGAAGCAAATGCCTATGCTGCCCAGCTGGAGGACCGACTGGCACAGGTAAGAGAGGGTATTTCACAGATAGAAGGAGAACCAGTAAAAGTATTGTTTATGGTGGGTTATGCCGATGGCACTTTCTCTGCATTCAATTCCACATTAAGTTCGGCCATGCTGGCAGAAATCAATGCGGTAAATGTGCTGGAAAAAGGTTCCGGCGGTCTGACTTTGGAAAACCTGGTGGCTCTTTCACCGGATTACATTGTATACGTATTGGCGGATCGGTATGCAGAAACGGATACCACTGCTGTGGAAAATCTTCTTTCCAGTGAAATTGCAGCAGATGTGCCAGCTATTGCCAATCAGCACATCATTCAAATGTCATATGATGATGTAATGGATTACGGCGCCAGGATTTTTGATGCCACAGAACAGCTGTATGATTTTATTTATGGAAAGTAAATCAATAATCTATAAATAGGGACGCTGTCTCCGGGGCCAGAGGAAAATCCTTTGGCCCTGAACTTTTAAAGAAAAAGAAGTTCAGTCTTTTAGGCGGGAGGGTGAAAATCCCAGCCTTCGTTTAAAAATCCGGCTAAAATAACACACATCATTATACCCGACCTGACGGGCGGCTT
This sequence comes from uncultured Cuneatibacter sp., assembly GCA_964426655.1. GTDB lineage: Bacteria > Bacillota > Clostridia > Lachnospirales > Lachnospiraceae > RGIG8306. Next base: position 4,594 of record CAYRQT010000036.1, read on the forward strand.
CTGTGATGGTACAGTCCGTGGTCTTGATCTGCTCAATAGCCAGTTTCATCCGATAATCAATAAGATAATCTATGGGGCGGATATTCAGATATTTGTGAAACAAATAGCTGATACGGGCAGGTTTTTCATTCACCAGTGCAGCCAGGGAAGAAAGGGTAACAGGGGCGTTGTAATGTGCGTGAATAAAGGCAAGAAGGTCATTTAAAATGGCTTGTTCCCCATATCGGTAGTCCTCCTGAACATCTCTGAACAGGAGGGAGAAAAATTCATCATGGTATTGTTTCAGCAGAAACTGATCCTTTAGGGAAACGCTGTGAGTCAGGGGGAGAATCCGGGTCAGCATGGAAAGAAGCTCTTCTGAAAATTTTAAGGATTGCGAAAATAAAAGTTCCATGCTGGAGTCATAATAAAAAATAATATAAGAAAAAGGCGTGCCGCCCAGAGGCGTAATGGTAAGCAGTTTTCGTGGGCAGCCGTGAAGCATGTGCCCTCTTCCCACCACAAAACGATGCTGGTCAAACTGAAACATGCCTCTGCCGGCTATAGGGAAAATTAAGGCACTTTTTGAAGTTGGATAGGTGGTAGAGGTATTAGGATTAAGGTGCAGTTTGATGAATTTTCCTAAATCCAAAAGGCCTTGATTGTAAATACGGGCGAGTGACTGCATATTCTGTGCGGATGGCTGCATTTCCATAATAGAATCCTTTCTTATCCGTTTATTTGTTCAGTGAAAAAAGGGAGAGTAAAGCATGGCGAAAAAAATAGGGATAGACATTGGAACCGTCTGTATGCGTTTGGTGGTGCTGGATGAAAAAAACAAATTTCTGCAGCATTGGGAAAAACCTGTAAATGGAAATTCAAAGGGGGCTTTGGCCGAAATGCTGCAGAATGTTGGCGCGTTGTATCCCGATGAGACTATATTTGCGGGGATAACCGGCAATGGCAAAGCGATCGTCTCGGGCGGTAGCAAGCTGGAAGAATTGCCAGCATTGCAGGCTGGCGTACATTACCTGGCTCGAGAGGCAGGCAGCGTGCTGTCTGTGGGAGCCATGAGCGCCTGCTGTTTCACGGAAAATGACCAGAACGGCCCCCACTTTGCTATAGCAGAGGGGTGTGCTGGCGGAACAGGACTTTTTCTTGAGCAGCAGGCCAGGGCCCTGGGGATGGAACTGCGGGATTACATTCTGGCTATAGAGGCGAAGCGAGTTCCGGCTATTTCAGGACACTGTGCGGTTTTTGCAAAAACAGACCTGATACACAGAAGGCAGGAGGGCTTTTTGGGACCTGAGCTTCTGAAAGGCGTATGTGTGGCCATGGCCAAAAATTTAAGGAGCACCCTGATTAAAGGTTCATTGCCTGTTCCGGTGGTTTTGTGCGGGGGCGCTTTTCGCAATCCCTGCTTTTTAAAGGCTTTGCAGGAGGTCATGAAATGGAAGGCAGATGACATTATCAGGGAAGAAAAACTGGACTATGCCCAGGCTTTGGGGGCTGCCCTCCTTGCAGAAGAAAAATTGCTCTGTACAAAAGAGTGGATGGCAGCATCTCTGAATCCAAAAACGGACAAGGCCATTTCTGATCCCCTTCCCCCTCCGGGGTTTATTCCGCCCCATCCCCAGCTTGCAGCGGCTATGCCGGGAGAATACTGCACATTGGGGATAGATGTGGGCTCTACCAGTGTCAACCTGGTTTTGATGAATGCTGCCCGGAAAATAGTGAATTACCGTTATCTTCGTACCGGGGCAGATGCCTGGGAAACAGTACAAAAGGGGATGGGGGAGCTCCTTGGCAGTTATGAGAATCAAATATGCCTCAGAGAGATCGGCGTGACCGGTTCAGGAAGAATTCGAATTGGAAAAATGCTTCATGCAGGTACTGTACGGGATGAAATTACCTGTCAGGCCAGAGCGGCGGTCTTTGCAAATCCGGAAGCAGATACTGTCTTTGAAATAGGAGGACAGGATTCAAAATATATGCAGATTAAAGGACAAGGGGCTGCTGACTTTCGTATGAATCGTATCTGTTCAGCAGGGACAGGTTCCTTTCTGGAAGAGCAGGCCTGTTGGGGGTCCAGTTGGATCAATTCGGTCCACTCGCTCTTTCTGCAAAGGCGCCGGAGACGCTTGGAGAACGCTGTACGGTGTTTATTGAACGCTGCATTTCTGATAAACTGCTACAAAATATACCAAGAGAGAATATTCTGGCAGGTCTGTGCCGATCTGTCGTTAAAAATTATCTGGACAAAGTCGTAGAAGACCGGCCGGTGGGACAAAGAATCCTGCTGCAGGGAGGCATCTGTTATAATGTAGCAGTAGTGGCGGCATTTCGGGAAAAATTTGGAGACAGACTGCAGGTCTCCCCTTACTTTGCCATTAGCGGGGCCCTTGGTGCGGCACTTCTGGCCATGGAAAAGCAGGAAAAAAAGGCCAGGACTCCAAAGGCGGAAGGCAAAGATTTTTTGCAAAAATATTTGCGGGAATATCGGAAAGCACTCACCGTTACTGAAAAATTGCCAGGGAAAAAGAAGGGGGTTGTGGGCATTCCGTTCGTATTGGCTGTGCACAGAAGTCTTCCGTTTTTAAATGCCTTTATCTCCCATATGGGCATGGAGGTCCTTGTTTCCGAGGGTGTACAAATGAATTCTTTTTCAAACGCTGCGTCGGAAGAGCTGTGCTTCCCCATGCGGGAAGTATATGCACACCTGACCTGGCTCATGGAGCAGAAAGTGGATTACCTGGTAGTTCCGAAAATGGGAAGGCTGCGGGAGGGGAACCATCCGGCTTTTGCCTGCGTTTTTATGCAGTCCTTGGGGGAAATGGCTTTGGCTCTTGGTAAAGAATCCGGGTTTGAAGGAAAGCTGTTTTCGATGGATTTGGGAGCGTTCCCTCCTGAAAAAGGCATTTGTGATCTGGTGGCGCCGCTCTGTTTACATAGGGAAAGGAGGGAAATGGCATACGAGGCAGGACTAAAAGCCCAGAAAAACTTTATGCAAAAAACGCGGGCGATGTATCAGTCTTTTCCGCCGGCCCAAAAGGGAGAAAAGACTTTTGTGCTTATGGCACGCAGCTACAACATTCAGGATGAACGGCTGAATATGGGCATTATAAAAAATATGGAGGCACTGGGATGTCGCGTTATTACCCCGGCCTGGCTATTACCGGCAGAGGAAATGGCGGGATATCCTTATGGGGAACATCTGATAGGGGCAGCCCGGGAAATTAGAAAGCGTCCAGATTATTTCGGCGTATATCTGATGAATCATGGTTGTGCCCAGGATGCCATGATCTCCCATCTGATCCGACAGGAAATGGGAGGAAAACCATGTCTTTCCCTGGAGGTGGATGGACATTTTTCAGAAGTGGGGCTGCAAACCCGGATTGAAGCTTTTCTGCAGGCGGTCGAGCAGGCTGATCATGAAGAAGATCAGGTACAGGAACAGATGAAAAGGGCTGGAGAAGGGCTGGGGCAGGAGAGACCAGTCTACCTTCCTCCCATGGAGCCTTTTGCTTCCTTATTAAAAAACAGGCTGCAGAAAAAGCAGCAAAACCTCCACTTGCTTCCTGAAATGGCCGCTCCTGTAACAATGCGGGGAATTGGACAGTCCAAGGAATACATTTCGTTTGCCTTTCTGGGAGAAATTCTGATGCGGATGCAGGAAGAAGGCAGGAAGGGAACCGTTTTATATTTGGCCAGTGAAGGGGCGGAGGCAGATGCCATGTATGATAAAGTATTGGCCCCCTTGTGTAAGGATGAGCTTTGCCTGCATAAAATTTATCCGGGGAATCTTTGGAATACCAGCTTTTTTACAGATATCTTTCTGGCGTGCTTATCCGGAGATATCCTTCTTTCCATGGAGCAGGGAGAACGAAAAAAAATGCTTGGACGTTGGGAAAAGGCGTTGCCTTCTGCCGAAGAATTGCTAGATGCTGCCCGTAAGGTTCCGATACACCCGCGGCGTATTGGGGTCACGGGAGAACCGTTTATGTTGTATCAAGAACAGCTGCATCAAAACATACTGACAGAAGTGGAAAGGCGGCAGTTTGCTGTTTCCCACATGCCTCTTTCAGAATGGCTTTGTTTTCAGACAGAACAGCAGACAGAGGAAACCAGTCGCTGTGAGGCCATTTTGCAGCAGATAGCAGAAAAAACTGGGGCACATGGGCCATTCAGCCCGTCCCTTGCGGACTTGCGAAAGAGAGCTTCCCGTGTCCTTCCAGACACGCTTGGCGGTTATGCCCGATACAGAGCGGTAAAAAAACAGGAAAATCTTGAGCGGTTCAAAGCGGACATCTCCCTTGCCCCCCTTTACGAAAATACGGCTGCCGTTTTGGAACTGATCTCACTGGTGCCGGCGGGAAGTGCATCTCTTTCTCTGCGACTGGGAGAAAAAGGGGGACAAAAGGCGATGGAAAAACTCCATGCTTTTTTATACTGTCTTGAGAAACGTTCAAACGCGTAAGACAGCACAAAGGTCGGAAGTCGCAGAGAGGCAAATTATCCCTAGGTTAGCTGTGTCTGGATTCATGGCCATGTCGGTAACCTTGGGGAGTAATATGATATTGAGCCTTAAAACAATTTTGAAAATAGCTCTGACTGGAGAAGCAGAGGTAATTGCTGATTTCACCAATGGATTTATTGGTGTAGCGCAGCAGTTCCTTTGCTTCTTCCAGTTTGCACCGCCGGATAAAGGCATTTAAATCAAAACCCAGGGTTTCTTTGAATTTATGGGAGAGATAGGCACGGCTATATCCCACATGGCGGGCAATGTCAGTAACCGTGATGTGCCGATTGGTGTTTTCATGAACGTATTGAATGACCTTTTGCAGGATAATATTATCCTTGGCTGGAAGAATGGAACCGGCCACTCGACTTGTGTAATCCACCATCATTCGGGCACATAAATTTTCGGCATCAGCGGGAGAGGATACATTCTCCATCTGCTGGATGTAAGAGTCGGAGAGATGAAAAGCGGTGTCAGCAGGAAGACCGCCTTTGATGGCGGCTCTTGCACTGAGAGCAATCATGACAATACATCCGGTTTTGACCTGGCGAAGATTGTTGTCCGCCAGCGTGCCTGTTTTTAGAAGGCGAGGTTGCGTGATGAGCCGTTGCAGTCTGGAAGAATCCCCCTTTTCTACACAGCGCAGAAAAGCCCTCTCCACTTCCAGGGAGTTGTTATAGAACTCATATTCATGGTCCTCAAACTGTTTTGAAATATAGGTCTGAGATATTTTTTCTTCCCGTATTTCCGAAGAGGGCAAGGAAAGATTGATCGCCTCCATTTCCGTGTCTCTCAGTGTAAAGTAGATATAAGACAGGAAATCCGTGAAATTCTTTAGTGTCATGCGGGGAATCCCCTGTAAAAAGCTCATAAAGTCTTCGTTGTCACTCTCGGGAATCAGAAGATCACGGCGCATTTCCCGGATAATGGTGTGGGAATAGGGAACCGTGCTGATGGGGCCATAAATCAGAAAATCCCGCTTACCTAAATAAATATAGCCATAAAGACAGTAGAAGGAAGTGGTCAGATAGGCACAGGGAACCCCGCCATTCTTAAAGTCTTCCAGGTAATGCTGGGGCGGCAGGTAAGGCAGGGCTTCTGCGGGAAAAGAAAAATCGGCAGCACCATTGCGAAAATAGTACACCGGGACATACGTAAAAGAATAAATTTTGTTGAGTTTCATTATCCATCTGTTCATCAAATCCTCCGTTGTACTGTCTTCTTCTTTTGGGTGATAGCCTATAACAATATTATAATAAAAAAAACAAAAACACAATACACTTGTGGATTTTTTTCGTATGATACAGATAAGAAAGGGAGACGTCCCAGGAGAAGACATTATGAAAGAAAGGGAAGGGTGATAGGATGGTTGCCGAGCAGCGAGCACTAAAAGGAAAAAAACCTGCGTCATCTGATTGGAATAAGAAACAGCTGGAAAAAGAGAAACGGAAGCGGGAGTGGAAACATGATTTGAAAATGAACAAATCCTTGTATCTGCTGTCCATTCCCATTGTTGCCTATTTTCTGGTCTTCAGTTATGCCCCTATGTTTGGACTGGTGATTGCATTCCAGAACTTTAAACCGACCAAGGGAATTTTTGGAAGCAAGTTCGTGGGGCTGGATAATTTTATTGACTTTTTTACGGGCCCCAATTTTCTGACATTGCTACGAAACACATTTGCAATTAGTGGCCTGGGCCTATTCGTAGGATTTCCGCTGACGATTGCTTTTGCCCTTTTATTAAATGAGATTCGCATTACCTGGTTCAAGAAAACAGTACAGACCATCAGCTACATGCCTTACTTTATTTCACTGGTGGTTATGTGCGGATTAATTATTGAGTTTGTATCCACAAATGGTGTCATTACAAACCTCTTGGTAGCGGTCTTCAAAATCAAGCGGGAAAATCTTTTGCAGAATCCCTCTTATTTCTGGGGGATTAACCTGGCGTCTGATATCTGGCAGGGCTTGGGGTATGGATCCATTATCTTTATTTCGGCCATTACATCCGTCTCTCACGAACTGTATGAGGCGGCGGCCATTGATGGTGCGGGACGGTGGAAACGGTGCCTTCATGTGACCATTCCCAGCATTATGCCCACCATTGTCACCATGTTAGTTCTGCGTTGCGGAATGATCATGAATGTTGGTTCCGACAAAATCCTGTTGCTGTACAATTCCAGTATTTATTCTACAGCAGATGTAATCGGCACACATGTACAGCGCATGGGTATTGAAAATATGCAATACGGGTACTCAGCGGCCGTTGGTATTTTCAACTCGGTGGTTGGCACGGCCCTGTTGCTGATATCCAACAGCCTGAGCAGAAAACTGGCTGATACCTCCATTGTGTAGGAAAGGGGAGAGACAGAAATGATTGAGAAACTGACAAAATCAAGAGTGGTCTTTAATATTCTGAATTACGGATTTATGATTTTCTTTTCGTTTATCTGTATTGTTCCCATCTGGCATGTGGTAATGGCCTCTGTCAGTGATCCCCGGCTTTTAATGAGTTCATCCGGAATCATCTGGAAACCTTTGGGCAATCTTACACTGGCAGGGTATAAACTGGTGCTGAAAAACAAGAGCATTCTTACCGGCTATGCCAATACCCTGATTTATGTAGGATGGAACACCGTAATTGGAACAACGCTGACTGTCATTGCGGGTTACCTGGTAAGTCGTAAAAATTTTAAACTGCGAAATCCGCTGATGTATTTTATTCTGTTCACTATGATGTTTTCCGGCGGTCTGATTCCTACATATATAGTTATTCGGGCTTTGGGGCTGATCAATACCAGATGGGTGCTGATGATCCCGGGACTGATGAACGCCTTTTTCATCACCATGATGAAATCCGGCTTTGAACAGCTGTCTGACAGCTATGAAGAATCTGCAAAGCTGGATGGGGCAGGGCCGCTTACCGTGCTGTTTCGGATCCTGGTGCCGCTGGTAAAAGCGAATATTGCAGTTATTGCCATGTTTACCATTGTTCTACAGTGGAATTCCTGGTATCCTGCTTCCATTTATATGCCGGCCACCAGAGAATTCTGGCCTCTGCAGTTGTTTATGCGGGAAATGCTGATTAAAAACGATACGGCGAGTATATTATCCGGATCAGATGTGGCAGGTGTGGCCAGCTATACATCTAACCTGGTGAAATATTGTGTGGTTGTAGTAGGAACATTCCCGGTATTGTGTGCATATCCATTTGCACAGAAATATTTTGTTACGGGAGTAACGTTAGGAGGTGTAAAAGGGTAAAAAGAACGAAAAACGCATGGGAAAGAGCGTGAAGGAGCTATTTAAAGAAAGAAAAAGGAAGGTGAAAATTATGAAAAAAAGAATGTTGGCGATGTTATTGGCAGGTGCCATGATTGTTCCGGCACTGGCAGGCTGCAAAAGTTCTGACTCTGGAGAGACCACAGCAGAGGCTGGCAGCACCACAGAAGCAGAGGTAAAAGAAGATGATCTGACACAGAGTCAGGAAATCAGCATCTGGCTGTACAAGGATGATTATACCTATTATGACAGCTATAGCGACAACCCGATTGTAACGTATCTGAATGACAAATTTAATGCAACCCTCAGCTTCCAGCAGCCTGCCATGGGCAGTGAACTGGAGCAGTTCTCTTTGATGCTGGGCACAGGCAGTTATACAGATGTCATGGAGGTATCCTATTCTACAGAAAGCGTATCCACCCTGTATGAGGACGGCGTGATTATCGATCTGGCCCCTTATCTGGAAAATTACGCACCGGATTTCTATGCATGGCTTCAGGCAGATGAGAACGAAGATGTAAGCAAGGCCCTTTATGATGATGAGGGACACCTGTTTACCATTCCTATGAATGTGGCTACAGAAGAGACACTGCTTTGGGGCGGCCTGGTATACCGGGAAGATATTCTGGAAACCATGACCGGAGGCTATGTGTCCTTCCCTAGCGGAGAAGATTCTCCCACCACTGTAGCAGACTGGGAATATATGCTGGAACTCTTTACTCAGTATTTCCAGGCAGCCGGCTTTACGGACTATGCAGGTCTGATTCTGCCGTATATGGGCTTTTTTGAAACAGGAGAATTGCTGAACGGATTTGATGCAGCTCCCAGCTTCTATGTAGATGATGATGGCACCGTGAAATTTGGACCAACAGAAATTGAATTCTATAACTATCTGGTAAAAATGAATGAATGGTATGAGAAGGGTTACATCTATCAGGATTTCGCCAGCCGGACCAATGATGTGTTCTATCTGCCCAATACCGCACTGACTTACGGTGGCGCAGCTGGCATCTGGTACGGATTAAATTCTCAGCTGGGAGATGTGATGTCCATGCCTGAGTATGGTCTGACCATGAACGTTCTTCCCACTGCAGCACCTTTGGATACAGATAATGATGCTTCTGGCCTTGGTTACCTGGGGATTGATACGGCTCGTGCCAGCATGAACACCAATGGATATGTGGTTTCTTCCAGCTGTACAGAAGAAAAGCTGATTCGTTGGCTGACCATCTGCAACTATCTCTTCACAGAAGAAGGTGGTATGTTAAAGACTTACGGACTGACAACAGAACAGGGTGCAGACGAGAACAGCATCTATCAGGCAGCAGGCATCACAGGTGGTGCATATACCTTTGATGGTACCACATTTACTTACAATGAAAAGTTACAGCCCAGTGTGGGAGAAATCAGCCTGGCAGGAGATAACATGAGCTTTATCGGAACAAGACTTCCCGGCCTGAATATCAACACCTACGAATTGGCAAATTCCACAGAACAGACGGTAGAGGCTTCCGGAATCTGGCGTACATTTGGCAAGGACAACAATTATCCCAGCTCCATTACACTTAGTGGGGAAGACAGTGATACAAATTCGGATAACTACACCAATTATCACGATTACCTGGTTTCCATGGTACCGAAGTTCATCATGGGTACGGAGGAGCTGAATGAGGACACCTGGAATGCTTTCGTTGAGCAGATGAACAACCTGGGCGTTACAGAAAGCAAAGAACTGTATCAGACCTATTATGATGCATATGAATCAAAATAAGTAAAGGGAGAAGATGGATGGACAGCGTAAAAATAAAGGAACTGATACAACAAATGACTTTAGAGGAGAAAGCAGGGCTTTGCTCTGGACTGGATTTCTGGCGCACAAAGCCGGTAGAGCGTCTGGGCATTCCTTCCGTGGCCGTTTCTGACGGCCCTCACGGACTCCGTAAGCAGTCAGAAGCCGCTGACCATCTTGGTGTAAATGATAGTATTAAAGCGGTGTGCTTTCCTGCAGGCTGTGCCCTGGCGGCCAGCTTTGACAGGAAGGTGCTGACACAGCTGGGGGAAACCATTGGAGAAGAATGCCAGGCGGAGGATGTAAGTACCATCCTCGGCCCGGCTGTGAACATCAAGCGTTCCCCCCTGTGCGGCCGCAATTTTGAGTATTACTCAGAAGATCCCCTCGTGTCTACAGAACTGGCAGCAGCTTTCATTCAGGGGGTGCAGTCCAAACATGTGGGCACCAGCATCAAGCATTTTGCGGCAAATAATCAGGAATATCACCGGATGACCAGTGACAGCGTACTGGATGAGAGAACTTTAAGAGAAATCTATCTGGCGGCCTTTGAAGGGGCTGTTAAAAAAGCAAAACCCTGGACGGTGATGAATAGTTATAATAAAATTAACGGTACCTATGCGGGAGAAAATAAGTTTTTACTTACAGATGTTCTTCGAAAAGACTGGGGATTTGATGGTTATGTCATGACGGACTGGGGAGCAGTCAATGATCGGGTCAAAGGACTGGAAGCTGGCTGCGAGTTGGAAATGCCCCATGCCAGCGATTACACAGACCAGGAAATTGCAGAGGCTGTAAAGCGTGGGGCTCTTTCAGAGTCCGTTCTGGATGAAGCAGTGGAAAGAATGCTGAACATCGTTTTCCGATATGCAGAAAACAGAGATGTACAAGCAAAATTCCAGTATGAAAAAGATCATGAGACCGCCAGAAAACTGGCAGAGGAAAGTTTGGTGCTTTTAAAGAATGAGGAAGATATACTTCCTCTATCTAAAGAAAAAAAGATTGTCTTTATCGGAAAGTTTGCCCAGTCCCCCCGTTATCAGGGAGGCGGTAGTTCACACATCAATAGCTTTAAAACCACATCTGCTCTGGATGCGGTGAGTGAATATCCCCATGTGACATATGCACAGGGATACCTGGATCAAAGAGGGGCAGGAGAAGATGAAACCCTGGTTCAGGAAGCACTTCTAAAGGCAAAAGAAGCGGATGTAGCGGTTATTTTCGCAGGCCTGCCGGACTATTTTGAGTCCGAAGGGTATGATAGAACACACATGCAGATGCCGGAGCATCAGAATCGCCTGATTGCTCAGGTGGCAGAAGTTCAGCCGAATACAGTGGTGGTTCTGCATAATGGGGCTCCAGTGGAGATGCCTTGGATTCATCAGGTCAAAGGGGTGCTGGAAGCTTATCTGGGTGGACAGGCTGTGGGTGAGGCAGTGGTAAATGTCTTATTTGGTCAGGTGAATCCCAGCGGAAAACTGGCGGAAACATTCCCTCTGCGCCTGGAGGATACGCCATGTTATCTGACATATGGCGGAGAACATGATCAGTCCGTTTATACGGAAGGTGTGTTTGTAGGATATAGATACTATGTGTCCAGGAACATGCCGGTGCTCTTCCCCTTTGGACATGGGCTGTCCTATACTACTTTTTCATACAGTCACCTGGCTTTGGAAAAGAAAACCATGAAGGATACAGACACATTGATGGTGTCTGTGGATGTGACCAACACGGGAAATTGTGCCGGAAAAGAAGTGGTGCAGCTCTATGTGGCACCTCCGGCCGGTCCGGTGAAGCGTCCCGTACGGGAATTGCGGGCTTTTGAGAAGATTTTACTTCAGCCAGGCGAGACTAGAACCGTTTCCTTTGAATTGGATAAGAGAAGTTTCAGTTTCTGGGACGTGCGGATTCATGACTGGATGGCCTCTACCGGGGCCTATACAATTGAAATCGGAAAATCTGCGCAGGAGATGCTGCTGTCCGAAACCGTCCAGCTGGAATCTACCACATATGTGCCGAAAATTTTCTCTTTGAATTCTACGATGGGAGAGATTATGGCGGATCCTAAAGGTAAAATCATTATGGAACAGGCCATGGGAGCGATGTATGCCAATACGGATGCGCAGAAAATGGCGGAAGAAAGCAGCAAGAGCGATGCCATAAATGATGAAATGATTCAGGCAACAATGGAGTCCATGCCACTACGTCAGCTGCTGAGCTTTGTACCAAATTTGCAGAAGGAATCCCTTCTGCAGCTGGTTGCGGCCTTGAATGGATAATGAGGTATATGTAAGAAAATAACAGGCAGAAAGCAGCTGAGATGAATTGCAGCTGCTTTCTCGTTCGTCTGACAAATCAGGCACAGGAGGATAAAAATGATTAAGGATTTCAGGACTTCATACAGAGTTCATCCAATCGGATTGGATGAGAATCCTCGCTTTTCCTGGAAATTATCAGGAGACAGAGAAAACCTTATGCAGAAGGCTTATCGTTTGCAGGTGTGGGAGGAAGCACAGCGCGTCTGGGATACGGGACGAGTGGAAGAAGATCGGTCCATTCTGATCCCCTATGAGGGAATGGCCTTAAAGCCTTCCGCTTCTTATCGGGTACAGTTGGAAATTTGGGATAGTGAAGGACGGCATGCAGAACAGGAAGGCATGTTTGAAACTGGTCTTATGGGAGAGGCGCATCCTGAAAGCGAATGGATCACGCATACGCTGTCAGAGGAGGAAAAAGCGTCACCTATATTTGAAAAATCCTTCGGACTGGAAAAAGAGCCGATTAAAAAAGCAAGACTATATATCACTGCTGCCGGGATATATGAAGCCTACCTCAATGGAAAAAAAGTGGGAGAGGATTTCTTTGCGCCGGGATGGACTTCCTATACTCATCGCCTGCAGTACCAGACATATGATATTACCCCGTATCTGGAGCAGGAAAATTGCCTGGAGGTGATGCTGGGAAACGGTTGGTACAAAGGCTATTTGGGTTTTAATGAAACGCCTAATCATTATGGGGACAGAACAGCTCTGCGGGCACTAGTGTTGCTGGAGTACCAGAATGGGACAAGAGAGGTAGTTGGAACGGATACCAGCTGGAAGGTCAGGACCCAGGCGGTACGTGATGCGGAGTTTTATTATGGGGAGACCCAGGATCTGACCCTAGAAGCCCAGCCGGCAGGTGGAGCCGTTCTGTTCCCGAAAGATTGCATAAATAAAGTTGGAGAATTGGTCTCCCAGGAGACAGAGCCTGTAAGAATCACAAAGCGTTTTTCCGTAAAAGAGAAATTTGTGACACCAAAGGGAGAACTGGTGCTGGATTTTGGGCAGAACATGGCCGGATTCGTGGAAGTGCGTCTTCCTGCTCTTGAAGGAAAGCAACTAGTGGTCCGGCATGCAGAGACGTTGGATAAAGAAGGTAACTTCTATACGGAAAATCTCAGATCCGCTATCAGCGTGGATACCTACATTTATGGAGCGCTTGAAGTGGGAAAGGTGGTCCGCCCTCATTTTACTTTCCATGGTTTTCGTTATATTGCCTTGGAAGGGGTGCCGGCAGACGTGGATCCGTCCTGCTTTACCGCTTGTGCCCTCCATTCTGATATGGACACGACAGGGTGTTTCACCACGGATAATGTGCTGGTCAATCAGCTGCAAAGCAACATTACCTGGGGGCAGAGAGGCAATTTTATAGATGTGCCTACAGACTGCCCTCAGAGAAATGAGCGCCTGGGATGGACCGGAGATGCCCAGGTATTTTGCAAAACAGCAGGTTTTAATTATAACACGGCTTTGTTCTTCCAAAAGTGGATGCGGGATGTGGCAGCAGAAACGACATTGGAATTTGGTGTTCCTCATGTGGTTCCCAATATTCTGGGGGATCAGGCCGGAACGGCGGCCTGGAGTGACTGCGTGACCATCATTCCCTGGACCCAGTTTCAGATTTATGGAGATGTGAAATTCCTGGAAGAAGCTTATCCGGCCATGATTAAATGGGTAGAATATATCCGCAGCCATTGCAGCGAGAATGGGCTGTGGCAGACCGGATTCCAGTATGGAGACTGGCTGGCACTGGATATTGAAAAGGACAGCTCGGATCGCACGGGAGGAACGGACAAATATCTTGTGGCCAATGCATATTATGCCTATTCCACGGAAATCCTTTACAAAACAGCAGAGATTCTGGGAGAGCAGGAAAACGCAGACAGGTATAAAGCCCTCTATGAACAAATTCTTGAGGCGTACAGAAAGGAATTTATTACCGCAACGGGCAGACTGGTTTCGGAAACCCAGACAGCCTGCGTGCTGATGCTGTACTTCCGGCTGGCCCAGGATCAGTTCCGGGATCGCATCATCGGCACACTGGAGGCAAACCTGGGCAATCACAGAAATCATCTGACCACTGGGTTTGTGGGGACACCCTACATTTGCCATTGCCTTTCCGAAATCGGAAAGCACGATCTGGCAGAGGGAATATTCCTAAAAGAAGATTATCCGGGATGGTTCTATGCCATTAAGAAGGGGGCCACCACCGTTTGGGAAAGATGGAATTCCATCCTGCCCAATGGCGATTTTGATGAATCCGGCATGAACTCTTTAAACCACTATGCATATGGATCCATAGGAGACTGGATGTACAGAAAGATTGCCGGGATTCAGCCGGCAGCTCCCGGTTATAAAAAAATCCTGATTCATCCATTACTGACCCGGGGCATGACGGAAGTCTCGGCAGAGTATGAAAGTGTGTATGGCACCATAAAGAGTGCATGGACCTGCAAAAATGGGAAGATCACTGTGGATGTGGAAATACCGGCCAATACAACGGCGGAATTGATTCTTCCGGAAAAAGAAGAAAGAATGGCACTTGGCTCAGGCTGCTATCATTTTGAATATGAGACAGAGACTCATTTGGAAATTCAGCGGTTTAGTATGGATTCCACTCTAGGCTCCATTCTGGCTGAAAAGGTTGGTGTGGAAATGTTTAATCAGCTGATGCCAGGCATGCTGGACAATCCCATGATAAAATATGCCTACGAGCTGACGCTAAATGAAATCCTGGCCCAGGCTCCTGCGGCTAAGCCACTGTATGAAGCAGTACTAAAAGCTTTAAATGCAGAGGACAATCTGAAAAAAGAATAAGAGGTGGTCTTAAACCGCGGCGCTGCAGGTGCGTATCATTATCTGTAGTGTAGCGGTTTTTTTGTTGCCCAAACTAAAAAAAGAATACCAAAAACATAAATACTATCCTGAGAAGGGATAGGAAGTGTTTTATACTGCTGGAAAGAGGGCTCCCATTGGAGAGGGGAATAAAGGAGAACCGAACCATGAACAGAAAGAAGCTGTGGCAACGTATGGGAATGATGCTGGGGGTGGCTGGCCTTTGTGCCTTTGGCATCCTGGAAGGCATGATTTGGAAAAAGAAAACCATGTATCTTTGGACAGAAGAGAAAAATCAGTTTACAAGTTCCCTGTTTGGGGAAAATACATATATTTTTACGCCTCAGGATGATCCGGCACTGGTCAATGAAATCCTGGAGGGCCTGTGGGAGACGCAGGAAACAGACCAGTTTGGCACCAACCGGTATAGTATTTATTTTATACCGGGAGAATATGATGCATCTATTGCCGTTAAAGTGGGCTTTTACATGCAGGTGGCTGGCCTTGGCCTTTTGCCCACAGAAACCAGCATTCCGTCCCTGACCTGCGATGCCAGGTGGTTGGGAGAGGACGAGACCAATCACAATGCCTGCTGTAATTTCTGGAGGGGGGTGGAAAATCTGGAAATCGGGAGCAACACGCTCTGGGCCGTGTCCCAGGCCACCTTCATTGGCCGGGTGCAGGTGGATGGCGCTCTTTACCTGCATGATGACTACGGCTGGGCCAGTGGCGGCTTTCTGGCAGATTCTGTGGCCACGAGAATGGTGGATTCCGGCTCTCAGCAGCAGTGGCTTTCCAGAAACAACAGTTTTCCTGCCTGGCTGGGGGATAACTGGAATCTGCTCTTTGTTGGCGATGCCAAAGGGTCGGATCCCACAGGAACCTGGCCGGTAAAAAGCTACACTTCTGTTGAAGAAACTCCCATTATCAGAGAAAAGCCTTTTTTATTTTATGACGAAAAGGAAGGCTTTATGGTGTTTGTGCCGGATGTGCGCACGGATGCGTCGGGGGTATCCTGGCAGGGGGAAGATGTTGAAGAAACCGGAAAGAAGCTGTCACTGGATACATTTTATATTGCAAGACCAGAGACAGATACGGCAAAAACACTGAATAAAGTGCTAAGGGCCGGCAAAAATATCCTATTCACTCCGGGTATATATCAGCTGGAGGAAGCCCTGGCGGTGGGGCGGGCAGATACCATTCTGCTGGGCATGGGACTGGCCACGCTGACGCCGGTCAATGGCAATGCCTGTGTGGAAACCAAAGATGTGGGAGGAATCATCCTGGCCGGGCTGCTGTTTGATGCGGGAGAAGAAGAGAGCACCAGTCTGCTGGTGGTGGGAGATGCGAAAAGCGAGGCCTCCCATGAGGATAATCCCATTACCCTTTCGGACCTGTTTTTCCGGGTGGGGGGAACAGAGACATCTGAACCGGCCAGAACAGAAAACTGCCTGGTTATTAACAGCAGTCATGTCATAGGAGATAATTTCTGGGTATGGCGGGACGATCATGGAACCAATGTGGGCTGGGAGGATAATACAGCCATAAACGGTCTGATTGTAGAAGGGGATAATGTCACCATATATGGTCTTATGGTGGAGCATTTTCAGGAATATCAAACCATCTGGCGGGGAGAAAACGGGCGGGTCTATATGTATCAGAGTGAAATTCCATATGATGTACCCTCCCAGGAAGAATGGATGAGCCATGATGGGGCGCAAAATGGCTTTGCTTCTTTTCTGGTGACAGAAGAAGTGAAACAGTTTGAGGCAGTGGGGTTGGGCATTTATCTGTATAATCGGGATGCGGCTGTGGAGCTGTACAGTGCCATGGAGGTGCCGGATGAGCCTGGAGTCAGTATTTTCCATATCTGTACAGTGATGCTAAATGGATATCCGGGCATCCGGCACGTCATCAATGATGAGGGGCAGGGAGTATTTTCGGCAGTGGAGCGGGCCATCCTTCTGGAATACAGAGATGGGATATTTAAAGAGTAGAGGTGACAAAATGAAAGAAGCGTTATGTCAGAAAGAAAGCGGTGTGGAAATCATAGATTTTCCCCCGGAGGATTACATGCCCCTGAAAGACTATGAGCAGTGGCGGGTGGCAGTGTTGAAAGCCTGTTATAATACCTGCCTTCCCCAGATTCGCTGGATGCAAAAGCACATGGAGACAGATGAGGTGTTCGTGCTTTTGCAGGGCAGCTGCACGTTGTTACTGGGAGGATGTGCCAGGGTACCCGGAACGGTGGAGCTTATCCCAATGAAGAGGCACAGCCTGTATGTGGTCAAAAAGGGTTTCTGGCACAATCATGTTCTGGATGAGGAGGGGGAGGTGCTGATTGTGGAAAATCGCAATACCTCAGATGCCAATTCTCCCATTCATAATCTGACACCCGGAGAATATGGGCAGCTTCAGAAGATTTGCCTTGGGGCAGGACTGAAATAAAAAAAGAACACTATACTGAAAAAAGGTTCATTTCTTCGGAAGTGAACTTTTTTTATGATAGGGAAAAAGATTAGGTCGATGCACCAAAGGAGGCAGGCATGCAAAAGCAGGCTAGATATAGGTTTACAGATGAAAACGGCACCTTTATGATGGAAAATCCTGAGAACAACAGCTATTTGTATTTCCCCCTGGCAGGTGAGCAGGGAATGAAATCTTCTATTACGCCGTTGCTGGGAGGGGATGCCAAAACAGATCAGAACCATTTTCTGTTTTTGCCCGTTAGCGCAGAGGATTTACATAATAGCAGAGTTTCCAGAAATTTCTGGTGCAGAATAGAGGACCGGGAAATATGGTCCGTAGCAGGGGCAAGTGACCAGGCGGCAGTGGAAAGAGCCCGGGGAGAGGGAGAAAAAAGCCGGCTGGAGGCGGGGTTTTTATATCAGAAAATGGAAAGAGAGAAGAAGGATGGCAGGCTGAAAGCCTCTGTTTTGGCTTTTGTGCCCATTGGGAAATGGAATGTGGAGATTATGGAGGTGACCCTGGAAAATACCGGATCCGATGCCATAAGGCTTTGGCCCTACGGTGTGCTGCCGGTTTTTGGAAGAAGTGCGGACAATCTTCGTGACCACAGGCATGTGACCAGCCTTTTGCACCGGATTTCTACCACAGAAACCAGCATGCTGGTCAGACCGGTGCTTTCCTTTGATGAAAGAGGGCATCAGCCAAATTCCACCGTTTATGCCGTGACAGGCATGGAGGATGGAGGAAAAGGGCCGGAAGGATTTTTCCTTTCCACGGAGGATTTCCTGGAGGAAGGCGGGAGTTTTACCTGCCCGGGGGCGGTATATCGGGGAAGAACAGGTAAGAAACCCGGTGCGTTTGCGGACGGCATGGAGTGTGCAGGGGCCATGTGTTTTTCGGAGAGG
>CAYRQT010000037.1:0-7455 GCA_964426655.1 uncultured Cuneatibacter sp.
AGGTATGGTAAAATAAAATGTAGTTTATGCCGACTTTAAAGTGTCGTCTGACATTCAAACCACTCATCAATAGTTTCTCCAGATACACTCATAGCTGTAGTATCAATTAAGATTTTTAAGTTAGGGTGAGAAACTTCATCAAACATTCTCTTTGCATCTTTTAGTGTCACCACAAGCTGAGACTCCTCTGGCCTTAGACTTTCCATTGCCAGACATATATCTAATTTTTGCGCTTCCTCCGACAGACGAGACAGCATTTCCCGTGACCTCTTCCAAGCCTCCTCTCTGTCCTCATTCCAATATCCCCATCCCGAATTTATTTGCATAATTTTACACCCCAGCTCATTTGCAGCGCGCAATCCATTTGAAAAATATTGATAACTTTTTTTGAAAAGCTCCGGAGTCTGGGCTGCAACCTGATATTGGTATGTACAGTTTTCCGGCGTTAGTACTTTAACTTTTAATCCTCTGCTTTCTATTTTTTTACGAATGATTTTACAATCTTCATAACCCATTGTGTCCATGTAGAAGTGAGGAGCTCCACCCCAAAGCTCAATTGTTTCTATTCCACATTCTACCTGTGCATCCAAAAAATAATCTAATGAATAAAACAAATAATGAATATTCATTCCTGCAACCTGCTCTCTTTTCAATAAACCCATTCCCAATCTCCTTTTCAGTTTTTATAATGATATATTATGTATTACTACATTATATATTATCATTTTGTTTTGTTTATGTCAACGCTCCAAAATATCTCCTCTTAACCAAATATTTTTTCGTTTCCATACAAAAATCACTCAATTTCCAGAGCAACCCATGCTATAATTTCTAATATCTCGCTGTGTACCCTCTGTTTTCTGAAAGGAGCCCCTATGTTACTCTCTCAAATCCATCATGTTGCCATTATTGTGTCTGATTATGCCCTCTCTAAAGATTTCTATGTGAATCAGCTGGGCTTTTCTGTTCTCCGTGAAAATTACAGACCGGACAGAAAGGACTGGAAGCTGGATCTGCAGTGTGGAGATATGGAACTGGAGATTTTTGGTGTGGAAAATCCCCCTAAAAGGGTCAGCCACCCGGAAGCCTGCGGTCTGCGCCACCTGGCCTTTCGAGTGGAAAGCGTGGAGGAAACCGTTCGTATTCTGGAGGGAAAAGGCATTTCCTGCGAGCCCATCCGGACGGACACCTTTACCGGTAAGAAAATGACCTTTTTTGCAGATCCTGATGGCCTTCCTCTGGAACTGCATGAATAATGGAAACAAAAAAGCTGCTTTTCCGAGCAAACATTTGCTCAGAAAAGCAGCCTCATCTGTTATTTCTGGATTTTATTCTCTTCCTGTCGTTCCTTAAACCAGCTGTAAAGGGAGCTTAATGCCTTAATCAGGACCTTTTGCTCTTCCTCATTAATCTGGGAAACAACGCCTGCAATCATTTCCTTATGGAAATTCATGTGATGGACGTAAGCTTTCTCGCCCCGCCCGGTCAATGCAATGTACACTACCCGCCGATCTTCTTCGCTTCTTTCCCGTTTGACATAGTTTTTCTTCACCAGGCCATTCATGGCAATGGTCAGAGAACCCACCGTAACGCCCAGGGCCCCCGCAATGGCCGACATATTCTTTTTCTCTCCCATGCCAATGGCTTCAATGACGTGCATGTCATTGTTGGTGATGTCTGAAAATTCCGGTGTAATGATGGCTTTTTCTTCAATATCCATGATTTCGTTAAATAACTTCACCAGGATATCATTTAATACCCCATAAGTGTCCAAAATGGCTTCCTTCCTAAATGTAGATGGGCCCTTGCGCCCGCTCCCCTGTAGCTCAAATCCTTTTTTTCAGGATTTTTTTTTTATTCTATCATATTCAATATCTGTATAATAGCTCAATTTTGGCAATTTCACTTATTTTTCACTTATGTTTTATTGATTATTCTTCCCAAAAGAAGTCATTCATTACTTCCTGCACCGTTTCAATTTTATTCGCGCGCCAGGCATTGGCTCCACAAAACAACAATGCTTCTTCTACCCTTCCTTCTGCTGCTGCAAGAAGGGCCTCGGTTATGCAATAAGGTATGTTCTTTCTGTCACATTTTGACAGGCACTGCCAGCAATGCCCGGCAGTCTTCTTTTGTTCCGCCACAAATTTTAAAAAAGCATTATTAATGCCTCTTCCGGGAAGACCCACCGGACTTTTCACAATCCGAATATCCTGTTCCCTGGCATGGATATAAGTCATCTTATAAGAAAGGGGGGCATCACATTCCTCTGTGGTAACAAATCGGGTTCCTACCTGCACACCATCTGCCCCCAGGGAAAGCACATGGAGCAAGTCTGCACGGTCATATATGCCGCCGGCCACCACCACAGGAATTTCCTTCTGATACTTTTCTTTGTAAGGCTTTACCGCTTCAATTACCTGCCGCACATCCTCGTCAAAAAGCGCTCTTTTATAGGTTTTACTCACCCTGTCGGTATCTGCCCCGTAACCAGCCAGCTGTTCCAGCGAAAAGCCCAGATGACCTCCTGCCAGGGGCCCCTCCAGTATGACCAGATCTGCCGTTTCCTGGTACTTTCTATCCCAAAGCTTCAGTACCACAGAAGCGCTCTTTCCACTGGAAACAATGGGTGCAATTTTTGTTTTTTCCGTCCGGGCCAAATGCCTCCATTTCCTGTGTTCTTCTTCTGAAAGAGTTCCCCTGTCCAACATTCCCTCCTGCCGCAAGGCTGGCAAAAGAAGGGGTACGCCGGCACCGCACACCACCAGATCCGCATAGCATTTTATTGCCTCCCGGACATAGGTCTCATAGCCGTGAGTAGCTACCATAATGTTAAATCCCACAGCGCCTTTAGAGTCCTTTGCCTTATTTCGTGCCTCCCAAAGCCCTTTCCCAATGGCTCTTTGATTGGCTTTTAGCGGATGCTGAAAAAAATCCGGTTCTTTAAATCCAATCTGCGCGGTGGAAAGCAGACCGATGCCCCCTTCTGCCGCCACACTTCCGGCCAGGGATGACAGGCTGATGCCAATGCCCATCCCGCCCTGTATGATGGGATAGGGAACCTTCAGATCTCCCAATATCAGTTTTTTTATCTGTCCCATATGCCGTTTATGATGAAAATCAGAATTTCCTAAATCTCTGATATCTGCTTTCCACCAGCGCCTCCTCACTCATTTGACTGTACTGATTCAAAAATTCACAGATGGCCCTGTCCATTTCTATCCCTATTTCCCACAGGGTCTCCACGGTGGCCGGTGTCTTTTCAGCAATAACTTTTTCTACTACGCCCAACTGCAATAAATCAGGCGCAGTCAGTTTCATCTGTGCAGCCGCCTCCTGACACTTTTTTGCATCCTTATACAATATGGAAGCAAATCCTTCTGGAGAAAGAATGGAATAAATGGCATGTTCCATGATCCAGACCTCATTGGTCACAGCCAGGGCTAGGGCACCGCCGCTGCCTCCTTCCCCGATAACAATGGAAAGGGTAGGGACCTTTAATGCCGCCATTTCCTGCAGATTTCTGGCAATAGCTTCTCCCTGTCCTCTTTCTTCCGCTTCAATTCCGCAAAAAGCACCGGGGGTATCCACCAGACAGATGACGGGCCGATGAAAAGCCTCTGCTTCTTTCATCAGCCGCAGGGCTTTTCTATACCCTTCTGGGGACGGCATCCCAAAATTTCTTTCTTTGTTTTCCTTCAGATCTTTTCCCTTTTGCTGGCCAATGACCGTCACCGGACACCCATGAAAAGTGGCTATGCCGCCCACAATGGCCGGATCATCTCCATACAGGCGATCTCCATGAAGTTCCATAAAATCAGGAAAGAGTTGCCGGATATACTCTCCAGCCGTAGGGCGCTCCTTGCTTCTGGACAAAACCACCTGGTCCCAGGCAGACATTTCCCCCTGGTGATTTTCTTCCTGTTCAGTCATATCCCCTTCCAGGGGTATGGGGGTATATGTCTTTCCATGGGTTTCCAGTAGCTGTGCCAATGTTTCTCTCTGCTTTTCCCGGGAAACAATGGCATCCACAAACCCGTGCTGCAGTAAAAACTCTGCCTGTTGAAACCCTTCCGGCAGACGGCCTCCGATGGTCTGGGCAATGACCCGGGGGCCTGCAAAGCCGATCAATGCCTTAGGCTCTGCCAGAATCACGTCCCCCAGCATGGCAAAGGAGGCGGTAACCCCTCCGGTGGTGGGGTCTGTGAGAACACAGATGTAAACCTGTCCCTTTTCCCGAAGCCGTTTCAAGGCTGCAGAAGTTTTTGCCATCTGCATCAGGGATATGATGCCTTCCTGCATCCTGGCGCCTCCGGAACAGGTATACATCACTACCGGCAGGTTTTCTTCCACGGCCCGCTCCACGGCCAACGTGATTTTCTCCCCCACCACATGCCCCATGGAAGCCATAAAAAAACGGGCATCACAAACACAGAGCACGCAGGGATTACCATGAATCTTCGCCCGTCCCGTTACAACCGCTTCCTGCAGCCGGGTCTTTTCCCGTACACTTTCCAGCTTTTCCGTATAGCCTGGAAAAAGCAGGGGATCGGACACTGGCATCTGGGCATTCCATTCTTCAAAGCTTCCCTGATCTGCCAGCAAGGCGATGCGCCTGTAGGCATGTACCCGGAAATATTTACCACATTTCGGACAGGCATACAGGTTTTTCTTTACATCTTCTCCGAAAATCATACCCCTGCAGTATTTGCATTTCTTCCACATCCCATCCGGTACGTGGGGTGTATGCTTTTCCGTTCTGGCACTGTGTTTATTTTCCAGCCTGGTATACGTCTTTTTGAACATATCTCGCAGCATCTGTTCAACCTCATCCTTTGATATATTCCGGGAAATACCGGTCAATGAAGCTGGTATCCGTATCTCCCCGTATATAAGCTTCATGGTTCATAATCTCATATGCAAAGTCAACATTAGTGGCCGGCCCCTCGATCACCATCTCTCCCAGGGCCGAACGCATTTTGGACAGTGCCTCTTCCCTGCTTTCTCCATGAGAAATGATTTTAAGCAACAGGGAATCATAGTATGGCGGGACCTCATAGAAAGGATAGATATGGGTGTCCACCCGGATGCCATGTCCTCCCGGCAAATGCAGATCCGTAATTTTCCCGGGGCAGGGTCTGAATTTTTCCGCAGGATTTTCCGCATTGATCCGGCATTCTATGGCATATCCTCGCAAAACCACCTCATCCTGTGTCAGTTCCAGCTTTTCTCCGGCAGCAATACGAATCTGCGCTTTAATCAGATCCATCCCTGTAACGGCCTCTGTCACCGGATGCTCCACCTGAATTCTGGTATTCATTTCCATAAAATAAAACTGCCTATCCTGATCCACCAGGAACTCGATGGTTCCTGCATTTTCATATCCCACCGCCTTTGCTGCCTGCACAGCCGTCTCTCCCATTTGTTTTCTCAGATGATCATCCAGGAAACTGGAAGGCGATTCTTCCAGTACTTTCTGATGCCGCCGCTGTATGGAACAATCCCGCTCTCCCAAATGAATGACATTTCCATGTTGATCTGCCAGGATCTGAAACTCAATATGATGAGGGGCCTCTATCCATTTCTCCAGGTACATGCAATCATCCGAAAACCCTTTTATGGTTTCCTGCTGGGCCTGCAAAAAATGATCCAGGAAATCTTTTTCATTATGGGAAACCCGCATGCCTCTGCCGCCGCCCCCGGCCGCAGCCTTAATCATAACAGGAAAGCCCATTTCTCTGGCTTCGTCCAGGGCTTTTTGTCCATCCCGCAGCCCTTTGCTTCCAGGAATGACCGGCACCCCTGCCTGGATCATGGCTTCCTTAGCGGCTGCCTTATCGCCCATTTTTGCCATGACCGCTGCTGAGGGGCCAATAAAGGTAATGCCACAGGCTTCACAAAGGCTCGCAAACCTGGCATTCTCCGAGAGAAAGCCAAATCCGGGATGAATGGCCTGTGCCCCGGATACCACTGCAGCAGAAAGAATGCGCTCCATGTCCAGGTAGCTGACACCGGAAGGGCCGGGCCCTATGCAGATGGCTTCATCCGCCAGCATAGTATGCAGGCACTCCTGATCGGCCTGAGAATATATGGCCACACTCCGTATTCCCATCTCCCGACAGGCCCGGATAATTCTCACCGCTATTTCTCCCCGATTGGCAATCAATATTTTCTGAAACATTTCTTACTCCCATCTGCCTATTGAATGAAAAAGGTCAGTTCTCCCTCTGCCGCTGTTTTTCCATCCACACTGGCTTTGACAGCTCCAATTCCCACAGGTCCCTTGCATCGAATGATTTCGCATTCCAGTTTTAGCCGGTCACCCGGGATTACTTTTCTTTTAAATTTGCACTTTTGAATGCCTCCAAAAAAGGCTAGTTTTCCTTTGTTTTCTTCCAAAGAAAGTATGGCAACTGCGCCAGTCTGGGCCAGAGCTTCCACGATCAGCACCCCTGGCATCACCGGCTCCTGCGGAAAATGCCCCTGAAAATAGGGTTCATCATACGTCACGCTTTTATATCCCACCGCGCGCACGCCCGGTTCCAGCTCCTCCACACAATCCACCAGAAGAAACGGATGTCTGTGGGGGATGATTTTTTGAATTTCCTGAACATTTAACATAACTGCCTCCCAACCGCTCTACATAGTCTTCCGGATTCGGAATAAGGGCTGTCCAAACTCCACGATACTTTCGTTTTCCACAAGAATTTCTTCCAGAATGCCTGCACAGTCACATTCCACTTCGTTCATCAGCTTCATGGCTTCAATAATGCCCAGCACCTGTCCTTTTTCCACAAAATCTCCCGGTTGCACAAAGGGCGGTTCTTCCGGAGAAGGGCTGCCATAAAAGGTGCCCACCAGAGGGGATAAGATGCAGTATGTCTCCTCTGCTTTTTCCGGCAGCTTCTCTTCTCCACAGGGCATGGGCAACGGTCTGCAGCCCTCTGTTTCCCTGTACCATTTTCCCTTTATGGCTATTTTTTCACCTTCTGCCTCATAAACAAGACTGTCAATCTGGTTTTTTCGCACAGCCTCCAGCAAGGTAATGATTTCTTCCAGTTTCATTTTTGCTCCTTTATGGTTCAAACCGTTTAAACAACAGGCTGGCGTTGTGTCCGCCAAAGCCCAGGGAATTGCTCAGTGCCGCACGTACAGGCATTTCTATCCCTTGTCCGGCACAATAATCCAGATCACACTCCGGATCAGGATGTGCGAGCCCTAGCGTCTGATGGACATATCCCTCTTCAATGCTCTTCACACAAACAATAGCCTCCACAGCCCCTGCTGCCCCCAGCAAATGACCAATCATGGACTTTGTGGAATTGATTTTCACTTTATAGGCTTGTTCTCCCATGGCCAGTTTTATAGCCTTGGTTTCAAACATGTCATTGTGGTGTGTACCAGTGCCATGGGCATTAATATAGTCCACCTGGAACGGTTCCACTTCCCCGTCTT
>CAYRQT010000037.1:7544-11848 GCA_964426655.1 uncultured Cuneatibacter sp.
GTGATATGATAGGCGTCACAGGTGGCTCCGTATCCGGACAGTTCCCCATAAATATAGGCCCCCCTTGCCAGTGCATGGGAAAGTTCTTCCAGTACCAGGACACCTGCCCCTTCTCCCATCACAAAGCCGCCTCTTTCCTTGTCAAATGGAAGGGATGCCTTTTTCGGATCTTCAGACGTACTTAGAGCTGTGAGGGCCGCAAATCCACTGATGCCAATGGGCGAAATGGAGCCTTCTGCACCGCCGGCCAGCATCACATCCGCTTCCCCATACAGAATGGACCGGAAAGCCTCTCCAATGGAGTGTGTCCCGGAAGCACATGCGGTGACCACGTTTATATTCTTCCCTTTTAAGCCATATTGGATAGCCACATTCCCTGCTGCCATATTGCTGATCATCACCGGCACCAGCATGGGGCTGACCCGACCCGGCCCTTTTTCCAACAATTTTTTATGTTCCCGTTCCATGGCCTGCAGACTGCCAATGCCAGATCCAATGGAAACACCCAGCCGCCAGGGATCTTCTGCTTCTATTTGCAGCCCGCTATCCTCTATGGCTTCCCTGGATGCAGCTACTGCATATTGGGAAAAAGCTTCCATCCTTCTGGCCACTTTGGGATCCATATAGTCTCCAGGCACAAATCCTTTTAATTCTGCCGCCAGATGTGCCTTGTACCCGCTGGTATCGAAATAAGTTACAGGCCCTATGCCCAGCTTTCCTTCCCTGCAGGATGTCCAAAACTCTTCTACACTCAATCCAGTGGGGGTAATGGCCCCAAGACCGGTTATGACTACTCTACGCTTCATGCTTGCCTCCTGTCATCTGTTCTAGCCTACATCGCCATGCCGCCATCTACGCAGATGACCTGTCCGGTAATGTAACCTGCCTCTTCAGTTGCCAGAAACCGGGCAAGAGCGGCCACGTCCGCAGGCGCCCCCAACCGTTTCATGGGGATGGACTCCTGAATTTTATCTTTGACCCCTTCCGTTAGAACAGCAGTCATGTCCGTTTCAATAAAACCCGGCGCAATGGCATTGACAGTGATCCCCCGGGATGCCAGCTCTCTGGCAGCTGATTTTGTCATCCCGATGACGCCCGCTTTGCTGGCGGCATAATTGACCTGTCCCCCATTGCCCATGACGCCGGTAACTGAAGAAATGTTAATGATTCTCCCACTACGCTGTTTCAACATTTGTCTGGAAACCAGCTGCATACAATGGAATGTGCCTTTTAAGTTCACCTGAATCACGTCATCAAATGCCTGCTCCGTCATTTTCATCAAAAGGGCATCTTTGGTAATGCCCGCATTGTTGACCAGAATATCCAGTGTTTTTCGCTGTGCCAGTATATCTTCCATCATTTTCTTTGCTGCTGCATAGTCTGCAATATTGCAGGCATATACCATTCCTTCTCCACCGGCCTCTTTTACCGCCTCCAGGGTACTGTTTGCCCCCTCAAGAGACCCCTGGTAATTGATCACCACAAAAGCACCAGCTGCCCCCATCTGAATGGCAATTTCCCTGCCGATGCCTCTGGAGGCGCCGGTAACCAGTGCTGTTTTTCCCGATAGTTTCCCCATATACACTCCTCAATTTGTTCTTGTGCCGTTCTACACCGCCAGAGTGGCCACCTGTTCCATCTCTTCCACTGTTTCTATGGCATAAACTTTTGCTTCTCTGCTGCATTTTTTTACAAAATTGCTCAATGTTCTCCCCGGACCTATTTCAATAAACGTATCCACACCGGCAGCCAGCATGGCCTCCAGACTTTGGGAAAAACGCACAGCCCCATATACCTGCTGCTCCAGAAGAGGTTTCATCTCTCCTGCATCCTGCACATACTTTCCGGTATAATTGGCCACATAGGGCATGTTTAACGGATGTATGCTGAGCGGGTCCAACACTTCCTTTAATGCCAGTGCGGCAGGTTTTAATAATGGAGAGTGAAAGGGGCCGCTGACCTGTAGCGGAACAACCCGTCTGGCGCCTGCTGCCTTTAGCCGTTCTCCCCCTTTAACAACGGCTTCCCGGTAACCGGAAAGGACGATCTGCCCCGGGCAATTGTAATTGGCAATCCAGACACCCTCCAGGCTTTCTATGATCTGTTCCGCCTTCTGTATGTCCCCCATCAGCACGGCCGCCATGGCTCCCTGCCCTGCCGGAACGGCTTGTTCCATGAAAAGGCCCCTTTGACGCCCTGTATAAATGGCATCCTCCGCCGACAGGGCTCCTGCAGCATAGATCGCTTCATATTCTCCAAGGCTAAGGCCTGCGCAAACATCTGCCTTTAAGCCTGTTTTCTCCATGGCCTTCAACATGGCAATGCCGGTGGTCACCATGGCCGCCTGAGTATAGGCCGTTTCGTGCAGCCTGGCATCTTCCTCAAAACAAATGTGGCGTATGTCCAGGTTCAACAAATCTTCTGCCATCTGATATACAGCAGCACTTTCCGGAAAAGCCTCATAAAAGTCCTGCCCCATCCCTCTTTTCTGTGCGCCCTGCCCCGGAAAAAGAAACGCTGTTTTTCCCATATCTGCTCCTTTTATGTTTCCCAAAATGTGGGACATAGTCCCTTTGCCTGCTGTACCATGCTTTCTATAATTTCCCGACAGCTAAGCTCCTCCTGGATCAGCCCCGCAATCTGTCCAGCCATCACCGTTCCATTCACCACGTCCCCCTCCTGCACTGCCTTTCTCAAGGTTCCAAGGGTCAGATATTCCAGTTCCTCAAAGGATTTTCCTTCAGATTCTAGTTTTCCATAGGTTTTTGTCATGGCATTGCGCAGACAACGAACCGGATGTCCGTGACTTCTTCCTGTAACGGCCGTATCAATATCTCTGGCCTTAATGACCCGTTCCTTATAGGCAGCATGTACCTGGGCTTCTTTGGAGGCCACAAAGCGGGTGCCCAGCTGCACCCCTTCTGCTCCTAGCATAAAGGCCGCCATCATCCCTCTTCCATCTGCAATTCCTCCTGCTGCAATGACGGGAATGGAAACTGCATCCACCACCTGTGGCACCAGGGTCATGGTGGTGGCTTCTCCGATATGTCCGCCAGATTCTGCTCCCTCCACCACAATGCCATCTGCTCCACATTTTTCCATTTTTCGGGCCATCGCCACAGAAGCCACCACAGGAAACACCTTAATCCCTGCCTTTTTCCACAGGTCCATATATTTTTCCGGTGTTCCCGCACCGGTGGTCACTACCTGAATCCCTTCTTCTACCACTACCTGAGCCACATCTTTTGCATGAGGAGACATCAGCATCACATTTACGCCAATGGGGCGATCTGTCAGCCTTTTGGCTTTCTGAATCTCCTCTCTGACCACCTCTCCAGGTGCATTGGCCCCTCCAATCACGCCCAGCCCGCCAGCCGCACTGACTGCTGCTGCCAGATGGTGTTCGGCCACCCAGGCCATCCCCCCCTGAATAATGGGATAAGAGACGCCCAGTAATTCTGTAATCCTCGTTTTCATTTCTATGCCTCTATCCCCTGATTTTTCAGATATGCCATCACATCTCCCACTGTGCTCATCTTTTCCAGCTCTTCTGAAGGAATTTCCACGCCAAAAGCGTCTTCCAGTCCCATGACCAGTTCAAACAGATCCAGGGAGTCTGCTCCCAGGTCCTCTTTAAAAGATGCCTTTTCCGTTACCTGACTTGCCTCTACCTGCAACTGATCCACCAGAATTTCCTGAATTTTTTCCAACATGTTTTTGTCTCCTTTTTCTTTTTTCTTTTTATATTTTACCACTGCAGCAAAGAAACACCCCAGGTAAGTCCGGCGCCAAATCCAGCAAGGACCAGTAAGTCCCCAGGCTGCAAACGCCCTTCCCGGGATAATTCGTCCAGCAAAATGGGAATGCTGGCTGCAGATGTATTGCCATATTTATCTAAATTCATGGGGAATTTCTCTAAGGGTTCCTCCAGCTTTCTGGCCACGGCCTCCAGAATTCTCACATTGGCCTGGTGAAGAATGTAATATCGAATGGCCTTTCCGGACACATGATTTTTCTCCAGAAGCTCCACAATGGAAGCAGGCACTGTTTTTACTGCAAAGCGAAAAACTTCCTGCCCCTGCATCTGCAAAGCCCCCCCCAGTCCGGGCTTGCAAATCAGGCAGCTGCCTTTTGTCCCGTCACTGCCCAGAACGATACTTTTTATGCCGCCAGTCTCCTGCCGTTTCAAAATGACAGCTCCGGCCCCATCTCCAAAGAGGACGCAGGTGCTTCTGTCTTCCCAATCCAGGCATCGACTCATCAGGTCTGCTCCCAATACCAGGGCTGTACCATACGCATGCACC
>CAYRQT010000037.1:11858-12694 GCA_964426655.1 uncultured Cuneatibacter sp.
CCTCCATCAGCGCATGGGCTACCTGCAGAGCATATAAAAAACCGGAGCAGGCCGCACTCACATCCATACACACTGCACGAAAAGCACCGATTTCTGCCTGAATCTGACAGGCACAACTGGGAAAACTGGTGCCTGATGTGGAGGTACCCACAATGATCAGCTCCACCTCCTGCCCTTTTATCCCCCCTGCATCCAGTGCCTTTTTCGCCGCCCTGACAGCCAGCTCTTCCAACCCCAGCCCCGGTTCTGCAATGCGCCTTTCCCGGATGCCTGTGCGGGATACAATCCATTCATCGGAAGTATCCACCATTTGGGACAGCTTGTCATTGCTCATAATCTGGCGGGGGAGTGCGCTTCCCGTTCCTGCAAAACCAATGCTCATGTCCGCTCCAATCCTAATGCTTTCAAATATTTTTATACTCAAACTATATTAGTGCTCCTATCCCGGTTTGTCAACGTTTTATCAGAAACTTAAAAAACTGTTCATGGGTTGTTCAAATATTGGGCGGCCTTTAAGTGGCTTTCACAGGCCATTTTCTCCCATTTCATTTAAAAAAGGCACACGGGAAGGCTTGGTTTTTATTCCATTCCTTCCTGTATGCCTTTTTCTATTTTTCTGATTATCCATTCCTGTATCTGCTTTTCCTCCAGCAGGCCATGGAATACCGAAGTCACTTCTATTCCCAGATCGGTCAGGAAAGAGAGCCAGCTTTCGGCTGATCCCCCCATGATTTCTTCTGAAACATGTTTTCCATTATGTAGCATCAAAGGGATCAGCCAGAGGCTCTGTCCTCCAAAACGGACGATCCACCGGAGAATGTTTTGACGTTCCCCCT
>CAYRQT010000037.1:12704-16491 GCA_964426655.1 uncultured Cuneatibacter sp.
GGTAATGGCTGTTTTTTTGCAGATATTTCTCCAGCACTAAATAGGCTTCTCCCCCTTTATGACTGGTGCCATGGCCTACCAGAAGCATTGGACCGCTGCCATATAACGCCAGCAGGATATTCCCCATTTCTTCTATATCCTCCGGGGTCTGCAGCAGGGGGCTTCCCAGCTTTCCGGGCATTCCTGCCTGCTGCCAGTTCCGATACAGCCTTTCGTTTAACAGCCCGTCCAGAAGATAAACCGGCTGTGTGAAAATGGGAGGAGTGGAGGCCCTTTCTAAAGTCTCCGGCCATTTCCTGCCCCAGAGGATCTGATACATAGGAAGGTGCTGCTTTAGCAAATCTGCAAGTGTAGATAAATTTCCCGCTCCCGTCAGGAAGATGCATGGTTTATTCTTCAAAAAGTATTTCCCAGAGATACGCATAGGCTTCATCCCATTTCTCATTTGGTTTTAAATGAAACAGCTCCTTGGGCAGGGTGAAATAATGACCGTTTTTTACTGCTGTCAGGCTCTCCCAGGCCGGATTGGACAGCAATGTCTCTTCCAGCACTGCCTGTGCCTCTTCTTCAGAAGAACCATGATTCACCACAAAAATATAGTCCGGATCCTCCTGCAGGATAACTTCCATGCTCAGCTGGTCCAAAAGGCTGTCTTCACTGTCTGCAATGTTGATACAGCCCATATCCTTTAACATCTGCCCCGCCATGGAATCGCTGTTCCTGGCCGTAACCTTTCCGGCCCCGGTGCGAAGCAGTAAGATTTTGGGTTGTTTTTCACCGTCAATCTGGGATAATATGCTGTTGATTCTGGTTTCCACATCCAGTCCGTTTTCCTGATAGAGGTCCTCTCTGCCGGTAAGGGTCGTACAGATTTGCAGCATATGGAGATATGCACTGAAATTCTCCACAGAGAAGAAAGCCGTTTTGATGCCCAGGGTTTCCAGTTGTTCTCCCAGTTTCAGATGAGCCGACATATCTGCGGATAATATTACCAGATCCGGTTCTAATGCAATGATGGTTTCCAGGCTGGGTTCCAGTACGCCCCCCACATCCACCGTATCCTCCGGGATGTTGCTGTAATTGTTAAAGGCATCTGAAGTGGTGCCCGTAAGTGTGCCCCCTGACAGGAGCCAGATCTGGGCAAAGCTGCCGCTGGCAGCAATCACCCTTTCCGTCTTTTCCACCTCCACCGATTTTCCCAGAACATCTGTAAAGGTCAAAATACCGGTCTCTTCTGTCTGGACGCTTTTCCTGCTGCAGCCTGCAAGCACCAATAGAATGATCAGAAATATAAAGCCTGTTTTCTTCATAAAATACACAGCTCCAGTATGGTTGCCGCTTCCTGTTCAATGTGAAATGCCCTAAGCTGCGGCGTTTCTCCAGCCAGGGATAAAATCATATAGATGGCCCTGGGATCGTAAGCCATTCGGATATCCTCCTGGGAGGGCCGGGCAGGACTTTCCGGATGGGAATGAAAATTCCCGAGAGGTACCATCCCTTTTTTCCGCATGTCCACAATCGCCTGCAGCTGCTCCTGGGGATCAATGGAAAAATGAACCGGACTCTGGTCCGGATTGTGCAGCAGATAGGCTGCTTCGATCTGCGCTTCCTGGTCTGTGATTTTTCCTCCCAGAAGGCCACAGGCTTCATTCGGCAGATTTTTCCTGGCATGTTCCACGATCCGCTGGTAATCCTGTTGTTTCATCGTGATTTTCAACTTGTTTCTCCCTTTTCCTTCCATTCACATACGGCCTGCTCATAGTCAAATGGTGCCTTTATGGTGGCCTGCTCTCCACATACCGCGCAATGGGCATCTGCCCGCAGCGGAATCTTTCTAAACTCCATGTGAAGGGCATCAAAGGTCAGCAGACTGCCTGTCAGAAGCTGCCCCTGCCCTGTAATGTATTTAATGGCTTCCATTGCCTGCAGACTGCCAATGACCCCGCCCATGGCCCCAATGACACCTGCCTGCCGACAGGTGGGCACGGCCTCCGGGGGCGGCGGCTCTTTAAACGCACATCTGTAGCAGGGAACCCCTTTTTCAGGGACATAAGTCAGAAGCTGCCCTCTGAACCGGATGATGCCAGCGTGAGAAAAGGGCTTTTTCTCCAGCACACAGGCATCGTTAATGAGAAACTTGGCAGGGAAATTATCGGTGCCATCAATGATAAAATCATAATCCTGTATCAGCTGGCTGATGTTTTCGGCAGTAACAAAGGTATGATAGGTATTCACCCGGATATCCGGATTGATGGCCAGCATGCTCTCTGCTGCCGACTTCACCTTGGCTTTCCCCACATCTGCAGTGGAATGGATAATCTGCCTCTGTAAATTGGACAAATCCACCGCATCTGCATCCACAATGCCAATGGTTCCCACCCCTGCTGCCGCAAGGTACAGCGCTGCGGGTGCCCCAAGGCCCCCTGCTCCAATGATGAGAACACTGGCATTTAGCAATTTTTTTTGCCCGGATACCCCGATTTCTTTTAATATAATATGCCGGGAATACCGTTCCAATTGTGCATTGGTAAAACCCATCAGTGTCCCCCTCCCATGAAATACAGGAATTCAATCTGATCCCCATCTTTCAAAATTGTTTCTCCAAAGCTGCTACTGCGAATAAATTCCTGGTTTACCGAAACAGTGACGTACTGTGGGGTTTCCACCTTTTCCAGTGCGAGAAGCTGCTCCACTGTAAGTCCATCCGCATATTCCTTCGTTTCTCCAGACACAATCAGTTTCATATACTCTCCTCTTTCTTTCCTGTATGGCGTCAGGCTGTACCATTTTTTCTGACAAATAACTGATAGGTACCATCTTCATTCTGCACCAGTTTCAAAATCTGATGGCCCTCTTCTTTAATACTGCGGGGTACATTTTGCACAGGCTCTCCGTCATTGAGCCGGATGGACAAAATTTTTCCATCCTCCAGGTCCTCCAGTGCCACCTTTGCCTTCACAAAAGTAACCGGACAAACCACATCCGTAATATCCACTTCCTCGTCAGCCTGAAATATTCCCATCATATGCCTCCTTTATCTTTGTCTGAAAGGCTTCCCAGCCCTCTCTCTCTATGGCTTTTCTAAAGCGTTCTCCCCCTTTTCCATACTGGTCAAAAAAGGCCAGGGCCGCATCTGCCACCCTGAACAGGGCTTCCTTATCCCTGATCAGGGGAAGGAAAGTCTCCCCTTTGGCAATATCATTGCCAAAGGTACCTCCAAAGGAAACCAGATAACCAGGCTCCCCTTCCCATGCCCCAAAGGGACAGGCCTTATAGCACCTTCCGCAGTGGTTGCACTTGTCCGGATCAATGACCAGCCGATCCCCTTCCCGATGAATGGCCCCTTCCCTGCAGGCTTTTTCGCATACCCCGCAAAAGGTGCAGGCAGATGCCTTCCAGCTGACTTCATACCCGCCTTTAATGCCAATGTCGTTTTCTTCTGCCTTCAGACAATTGTTCATACAGCCGGTTACGCCGAATTTAAATTTGTGGGGCAGGGCCCGTCCAAAATACCTTTCCGAGATTTCTTTGGCCAGGGTATAGGTATCTATGCAGCCCGACGGGCAAATGGCGCTCCCCTGGCAGGCGGTGACGGTTCTGACCCTGGGCCCGCATACCCCTGTATCCACGCCCCCATCAGCCAGTTCCTGCTTCACCTCTTCCACATTCTCCAGCTTAATAAAGGGAATTTCCACTCCCTGCCTGGAAGTCAGGTGCACATGCCCGTCTCCGTATTTTTTACTGATTTTGGCAATGCTTTCCAGCTGATCTGCCGTCAAATTTCCTC
>CAYRQT010000037.1:16501-21952 GCA_964426655.1 uncultured Cuneatibacter sp.
AAAAATGATTTTTTTGAATCTGACGCATGAATCCGCCATTTTTTAATGCTTTATAATCCGGTGCCATATATACTTTCCTCCCCTGCTTTTTCTTTTTCAAAGATCCAACCGGTTCCCTGTCGGATCTGAATGCCCATTGTTTTTGCCAGCAGGCCACTTTCCACAGCCTCCTTGGGCGGACCTGCAAACACCAGCTGCCCTTTGTCCAGCACAGCCAGCACATCCGAATGGCTTAAAGCCAGTCCCAGGTCATGCATCACCATCAGAATGCCCTTATTTTCCCGTTTCAGCCTTTCTATGATTTCCAGCAAATGATGCTGGGCCCCGATATCCAGGTACGTGACCGGTTCATCCAGCAACACCCACCGGGTCTGCTGGGCCAGGCACATGGCCAGATACACTTTCTGGGCTTCCCCACCGGACAGCTGAGACATCCAGCAGTCCTTCTTATCCCACATGCCCACCTTTTTCAGCGCCTCTTCCACAAACTGTTCATCCACCTTCCGGTATACTCTTGGATAACCCATCCATGGGAACCTGCCATGAAGGACCAGACGATACGCCGTAATGTCTGCAGGTATGTGGTTTTGCTGTAAATAACGGATTGCTCTGGCTCTCTCCCGGGGCTGCAGCCGGGAGAGGGGGATGCCGTCTACCAGAACCTCTCCCTTCTGAACAGGCAATACGCCGCCCAACAGCTTTAACAAAGTGCTTTTTCCTGCTCCGTTAGGGCCCACAACGGTCATCAGCTGTCCTCTGTGCACTTCCAGCGCTATATCCTTCAGTATGGCATTTTCCCCATACCCTCCTGTCTGTATTGCAGCTTTAAGCATGTCCCTTCCTCCTTTTATACAAAAGCCAGAGAAAAAAGGGAGCGCCCAGAAAAGAAAGCACTATCCCTACCGGCATTTCATAGGGTGCAAAGAGTTTTCTGGAAAGGGTATCACACCCCAGCAGTAAAACGGCCCCCAGCAATCCGGAATGGAAGAGACGCCACCTGCAAGGATGCTGGTGAAAATTTCACAAATCAGTGCAAATCCATAGCCCTTATGCCCGGAAAGGCCTTCTCCTTCTCCACCTAAAGGAAGCAGCCCCCCTTTTTTCTCCTGAATGCATGCCAGGACCTCTCCGGCATCCCTGCATGCTTCTCCCTGTGCATTGACCGCCCAGCCGGAGGGCAATGTCTTGCCCAGCTTTTTATACAGCTCAATTTTTCCCCTGGTTACCACCGTGGTGGAGGCATCAAACAAAAAGGGATCTCTGTCTTTCCCGGCAGGCATGGCCAGGGCAATGGGGTTTGAGCCCAGTAAAGCCTCTGCAGAAAAGGTAGGCACCAGAATGGCTACTGTATTGGTCATACTGATGCCCAAAAGCCCTTTTCTGGCGGCCATCAGTGCATAATAACCGGCAATGCCGTAATGGTTGGAATTTCTCACCTCCACCATGGCCATGCCATACTTTTGGGCTTTCCGGATACAGGCTTCCATGGCCTCAATTCCTGCCAGCTGCCCCATGCTGCCATTGGCATCCAGCAGACCAAAGCTCTCTGTTTCCTTAAGCCAGACAGGCTTTGTCACCGGTGAAATAATCCCTTTGTCCAGCATATTGCAATATTTTAAAATGCGGGATATCCCATGAGATTCCACGCCAAACAGATCAGCCATCAATATCACATCTGCAATTTTTTCCCCTTCCTCCCCGGAGAAGCCATAGCGCAAAAATATCTGAATAACAAATCCTTTTAAGCTTTCATAGGAAACCGTTTTATACATTTTTCATCCTTTGTTTCTGTTTCTAAATTACATAGTCCTCAGGGACTGTTTCCTTTTCAAAAAACTCCTGATAGATCTGCCTGCGCACAAAATCAAAATCTTCCCCCACCCGGTCCCTGGGTCTTGGAAGATCCACGGCAATTTCCTTCTGGATTACCCCTGGTTTCGGGGACATAATGATGACCCGGTTTCCCATATACACCGCTTCATCAATATCATGCGTAACCAGCAGCGTGGTCATCCTTTCTTCTTCCCAGATGCGCAGGATCTCTTTTTGCAGGGACATTTTGGTAAACGCATCCAATGCCCCCAGCGGTTCATCCAGCAGCAAAATGTCCGGCTGATTAATCAATGTCCTGGCAATGGCCACCCTTTTTTGCATTCCACCTGAAAGCTGCCCGGGCAGAGCCTTTTCAAATCCGGTCAGCCCCACCAGGTCGATATAGTACTGCACCAGCTTTTTCTTTTCTCCTCTGGGGTACCCATCCGGCAGACCAAAGACAATATTTTTTTCTGTGCTTTCCCAACGAAGCAGTCTGGATTCCTGAAACAGAACCCCCACCTTCACAGATGGTTTTTCCACCCGCTTTCCATGCACAAGGATTTCTCCGCCGTCCGGTCTTTCCAGACCGGCGATTAATCTTAGCAATGTGCTCTTTCCGCAGCCGCTTCCGCCTACAATACTGATAATCTCTCCCTTTGGCACTTCCAGATGGATATCCTTTAACACCTCCAGGCGCTGCCTGCCTATGTAGTACGTTTTATGAACATGAGAAATTGAAATGCCCTTTTCCTGTGCCATGGTCTTCCCCTTTCCTGTTGTGCTGTAAGTAACGCTCTGCCCGCCAGAGGGCCTGGGTAATTCTTTTTTTCTCCGGAAGATAAATCTCTTTTAAACGGTCAGGCATCTCCCCGATGATTTTGTCCGAAAAATCCAGCATTTCCTCATTTGAACCTAAGCCCCAGTCAGAAAACGTCCCATAAAACCCGTGCGCCGAAAGCCATTGCAGATACCGGCCAATTTCCGTTTCCGCCTTCCCCTGAAGAATAAATTGTACCAGCACACCCATAGCCACAATTTCCCCGTGTAAATAGCTATGAGCCTTTTCCATTTTTGTGGATGCATAATACACACAGTGGGCAAAGCCCCTGAAAACAGAGCCGTCCGAAAAGCTGCCCACTGCTCCTGTCAGATAAAGAATGGCCTCTGTTCTCTCCCCGATATCCTCTCTCTGTTCATCCGGGGCCAGGCATCCCACCCGCCTGTAAATGAGCTCAGATACCGTCACTGCCTGCTGCAGCACCAGATTGTGGGGCATAAGCTGTATCAGCGGTTCAAATTCATACCATTTTTCTCCGACAATCGTTATTTCTTCATAGAACATTGGCGCAAACATACAAAGATTAAAATCACATTGTATGCCATTTTCATATTCTACAACCACAATGGCATGGTCCAGAATATCTGCTTTCTTCCCTTCATACTCAAAATTTATAAAATTCACCTTTTGTCCACCTACTGCAAAAACGGATTTTGGTTTTGATTGGGCGAATAAATTAAACAAGTCAAAATAATGACAACATTTTTCAACTAATGTACCGCCCGAATATTCACTAAATTTGTTCCATTGGCTCACTTTATCCAAAAAAGGAATTCTATGTTCAATTATAGATATGCCGTGCACTTTCCCAATCGATTTTTGTGATAGCACGTCGTGCCTTGCTTCAACATAAATGGCTTTATATCTATATTGCAATCCAATCTGAAAAACTGAAGGATATTCCGATGCCATTTTCACAATTGCAGCCGCATCTTCTACGGTCGTTGCCATAGGCTTTTCTAAAAAAATATGTTTGCCGGAGCGTATAGCTGTTTTGAGTACTTCAAGATGTGTATAGTTGGGTGTGCAAATCATCAGTGCATCTGCTTCAGGATCAAAAACTGCATCTTCAAGGGATTTAAAGATACATAGTTTTTTTTCAGGAAGATGCTGAGAAAACGTTTTCTGTGTAAATTCCAGACTATGTATACTCGTGTCAAATATTCCCCTTATCTCCGCACGCCCCTCCAAATAAGTTACCAGCATATGTTCCAATGCCATCATTCCAGAGCCAATTATATTTATCCTGTACCGGGGAGTTTCTTTCCTGTAGAAATACAGATCTTTTTCCTGCAAATATTCTGATCTTAATTGATTTCCACAAATACGACTGTTTATTTCATTTTCTTTTTGCATGTTTATGAATATTCCTTTCCGCCATCAGGCATTCCTGGTGCCCGTTTTTTATCCCTTAAGAGCGCCGGAAAATAAACCGGATGTTATTCTCTTCTGAAAAATCAGTACAAGCGCAATAATTGGAATTGTTGCGACCACAGATGCTGCTGAAATTTCTCCCCAGGGTACCGTGTACTGTCCTGAAAAAAGAGAAATTCCCACTGGAACTGTTCGCATTTCATCCTTTGTAACCATTACCAGTGAAAACATCAATTCGTTCCATGCCGTAATAAACGCAATGATCCCGGTGGAAAATATCCCCGGCCCTAATAAGGGCATGATAATTTGTACTATAATCTTTACCCGCGATGCGCCATCAATATTTGCTGCCTCCTCTAATTCAAAAGGGATCTTTTCCAGGAAAGCCGTAAGCATCCAAACCGCCATAGGAAGCGTAATCATTGTGCTGGGTAAAATTAATCCCCAGTATGTATTAATCAAATTCCATTTTTTAAATTGCACAAAAAGCGGTGTAACAATTGCAATCAATGGAAACATACTTGAAATAAGGATTATAGCCTTCCACACTCTTTTAAATGCAAAGTGAACCCTGCTAAATGCATATGCTGCGGGCACTGCTGCCATTAAGGAAATCAGCATTGTCCCCAACCCAACTACCATACTATTGAACAAGTAGACTTCAAAATGGTGCTCCGTAAACACATATTTATAAAAATTTAGGCTGAACCTACTTGGCCAAAGTTCAGTCGGCATTAATGTGATATCTGCCGGGTTTTTTAAGGAGGTTATCACCTGCCAGTAAAATGGGAACAGGACTATTACCAAAAAACAAATTGTTAATAAAAGTGTTGCAAAGTGACATGTCTTTTTTTTCAATTTTTATCATCCTCTTTGGCTCTTAGCAGGAAAACATACATAATACTGAACAGCATTATGATCAAAGTAATAATTGTTGACATAGCTGCCCCCATTCCGTAGTTAAAATCTGAGAAAATATAACGGTATGCCATATTTAAAATCGTATCTGTTGAGTTTGCCGGTCCCCCACCTGTCATTCCGTAAATTATATCGAAAATACGGATAGCCCCCATTGTCCGAAACAACAGAACAACTATAAAAGTTGATTTAAGATTCCCCATTCATCAGTGCAGCACCTATATACCCCAGAATCAATTCACTTAACACAGAAAACGCCGTGAAAATAAGTGTGTTTCTTAATGCATTATAAAAAGATTTTCCCTCTAGGGTTGAAGGATTTAATAACCTGATAAAATTGTCGAGTCCTACGAAATACCGACTCCCCGGATCAGTCAGCTTGTAATACTGAAAACTATATGAAAATGTAGTGATAATCGGAGTAATTCCTATACCAAATATTAGTACAATAGGATAGCGTAAAATATCTTGTGTAAATAGAATTAGTCATAGAAAAAGGAACGAAC
>CAYRQT010000038.1:0-21718 GCA_964426655.1 uncultured Cuneatibacter sp.
AATGGAACTCGTATCTTTCGGGAGTTAAAGGAAAAAGGATACACAGGAAGCATTGCATCGATGAGAAGTTTCACTTCTGCTAGCTCAAATTCTCTGGCGCCCACATGGTAATAGGTTTCTCTGCCAATCTGTTCCTTGATAATCTCCACGCCAAACTTTTCCGTCATATCCTGAAAGTCTGTGTAGATGCTTTTTCTTTCTGCTGTCACATCATATTTTTCTAATTCTTCCATAATCTGTGGCATAGTAAGACTATGCTCGTCATCCGTCTTTTCCTGCATGATTTTCATAAGATATGTAAATTTGAACTTCTGATTGGTTCCTCTTGACATGGGGCTACCTCCGTATAAGCTTCATCATCCTAATTATCGTCTTCCCACGTCATTAAGTTCACCATTTTGGATTAAATTATGGAAATTTATTGGACAGCATCCTTCTTCTCGCTCATAAATAGCGGCGCACAAAAGCCGCAATCGTTATTGCTTCGCAAGTTAGCAAGCAGTGCCTTCGTGATCACACGAACGCTGTTTGCTTGTTGGAGGCACATCCCCAATCCCCTTAGAATGACATCACTGATGTCAAGCTACGCCCTCACTTTGTGAGTGCTGATACATTCCTGCTCCGCCGGAATTGCAAAAAAGAGGGCAACCACCAACTTACATATTGATGATTGCCCATATGCTTATCTCTGCTGCTGCCTTTTCTTTTTCAAATCTTTCTCCTGGTCCCAGGTCTTCTGTGCCGCATAGAAGGATTCTACATTTTGCTTTGCAATCTGATAATCCCGCATCTCTTTTTTTATTTTCTTATATTCGCTGTAGGCTGCTTTTTTCTCCGAAAGCAGTCTGGCAAATTCTTCATTCAAATCCTTTACTTTCGGAATCTTTCCATCCGGCAGATTGGAAAATGCTTCCTTTGCCGCTTTGTGAAGAGTGATTTCTTCTCGATGCGCCTCAAAGAATTTCTTACTGTATCCGGATTTTCGATAGGCTATATAGATATCCCTGGTCTTGGAATAGTTGATGATGTGCGTTTTCAAAACTTTGTTCTCTGCCATTTTGGTTTCTGCATC
Source organism: uncultured Cuneatibacter sp. (assembly GCA_964426655.1). Classification (GTDB taxonomy): domain Bacteria; phylum Bacillota; class Clostridia; order Lachnospirales; family Lachnospiraceae; genus RGIG8306. The sequence continues at coordinate 1,073 of CAYRQT010000038.1, forward strand.
CTTGATGATTTTCATCAGTTCATGGTATCTGGCAGCACTTCCTTCTACCAACGCATCCAGAGTTTCTTTATCGTGAATATCGTGCTGCTGCAAAAACAAAATGGATTCCGCAAACTGTTTCACATTATATTTCTTCGCCCATCGTACATATCCGCCGTTCTTTCCCTGTGCCATCTTCTCCTGAATATCGACCACCAGATCAAACTTCCGCTTCTCCGGTTTTGGTTCTTTCCGGTCTGATACTTTTTCAATGTTTTCAGGAGATTCCTTCTCACCAGCAATTACTTTTTTCAGATTCTCCTCTGTAAAGCCTTCTCCAAGTGAGCGGAACCGGATAAACCGCTTTTGCTCTTTTCCACAGATTGCCGTATGTTTCCCTGGCTTAATTTCATATCCTTCTGCCTGTAATAGTTTGAGAAGTTCTTCAAAATCAGCCGGCTTCTGATCCAAACATTTCAGAATATCTTCCCGGATAATATCCCGCATGCTTACTCGTTCCGGATACTTGGTACGTCTCTGTCTCTCACTCGGTTTTACTTTTGGAATAATGGATAAACCATGCTCCAGGCAGATAATGTCGCTGAGTCTCTGCAAGGCAATTCCCGAAAACCAAAAGTCCCTGAACTTCCGGTCACACTCCAGGTTGGTGGAATTGAAAATAATATGATTGTGGATATGAGCCCGGTCTACATGCGTTGCCACAATAAACGCATGCTTTCCCTTGGTAAATCTCATACCGGTTTCATATCCAACTTCATTCGCTTCCTCCGGTGTAATCTCTCCGGGCTTAAAGGACTGGCGGATCTGATAAGCAATGACATCTCCCTTGGGATGCCTCCATGTTTTTTTCAGATAATCTATTTTTGATTGTGCAAATTCCCAATCGACAAAATCCGGTTGGCACTTATAAGAAGAAATATATTTTCCGTCTTCTGTTTTCTCTCCATTCTTCGCATAATCGGTTCTGTCTTTCAGACACTGCATCACGGAACGTCCCTTGTTCTGGTGCATTGCTATCAGTTTTGTCGCCGCCATCCTCTCACCTGCCTTACATAATTGCAGTCAGCTTATCAAGCATCTTTCGCATTTCCTGCAAGATTTCTTTTTGGTTGTTTTTCAGTTCCTCGATGTCTTCCCGGTAGATGCTTCCGGTTTCATTCGCTCTCTTTGCATACTGGTTCAGATTGTTCCCGGATATCTGTAACAGTCTGAGAATTTCCTTTAGATCAGAAAGATCCATCACAATCACAAAACCATTGAGGGCCATCCGTAACAGATATGCAGTCATGCTCCTAATACCGGCTTCTTCCATTCGTTCCTTAATCCGGTCAACTTCCTCCGGTGTGACACGGATATGAATGTACTTGGATCTCTCTACCATCCGGTGATCTCCCTTTCAAAGCAGCATCCCGGTACCGGCTTTCTTTCCGGAACAGGTACCGGAGGCGTTACCTGTTTGCTCTGTTCCATCAATTTTTCCAAAACCGATTTCTTATCATCCGGGACAATTTCAAGAGTGCCGACTGCCGGCTCTACCTTCACATTGTTGATCACGCCATCAAGGTTGTTGTCATTCTGCTCCACCATATCCTCAATGCCCTTCATGGGATTTCTGCTGATGGACGGTCCTGCCCCGGCGGCTTCCTCCGGACTTCCGCCGCCCATATCCTCTGACACTTCTACCTCGTACTCTCCATGGATCTCATCCCATTTTTTAATCTTTCTTGTTTTTGCTTTTTCCATTTTTGCCTTCTCCCTTCTCAAAACTTAGCTGGAACACTGCTCTTTTGTTCTCATCAACCGACATTACAACCGTGGTATCATAAGTCTTTCCGGTCTTCTGTGACTTGCATCCTTTCAGTTCCACCTTTCCATCATGCAAAAGCTTTGATGCTGTCTGCTTTGTCATTTTCTTTCCAAGAGCCTCAAAGAAGCGGTTCTGTTTCCAGAGAACAAAACTGCATCCACGATCCTCACAAAAATATCCTTTCTGCTTTTCTACCACATGTCTGCCACAGCAGGGACATGTCCCGATTTCTTCTAAGGCCGGATGCATGAGCACTTCTGCATCCTCAATGATTTCGTAATTTTTCACAAGGTCTGTAATCATTTCCTCGATCTCGTCCATAAAAGAAGAATCCGCATAGATTCCCTTTTCCACATCAAGCAGCTTCTGTTCCCACTCCGCTGTCATGGATGGTGACTGGATTTGCTCCGGCATCACTGTGATCAGTGCTACTCCCTTATGTGTCGGAATCAGATACTTGGTCTTCTTATTTCCTTTTCTCTCCACAAAGCCGATACGAACAAGCTTCTCAATGGTAGCTGCTCTCGTTGCAGATGTTCCTATTCCCTTACGCTCCACTTCCTCCGGCATCTCTTCCGCCCCTGCTCTCTCCATTGCTGAAAGCAGGCTGTCTTCTGTAAAATGCTTTTTGGGTGTCGTCTTACCCTCTTCCAGTTTTGGATCCTGCATTGGATAAGAGCTGCCTTTCGTCAGGGCAGTAATATATGCCAGTATGTCATCATTCCCACTTTGTCCCTCTTCGTCATTTTCGGAATCTGCACGCCCTACATTACTACCCATAATCCAATCCTGAATCTCTCTCCAGCCTTTCTCTTTTAAGACTTTTGCCTTTGCCCTAAACACCGTATCCGCACAGGTAAATTCCAGTTCCGTCTCACTTCGGACTACCGCATCTCCCAGGGCAGAAATGAATCTTGCGGTGATCAGACTTAAGACTTTCTGTTCCCCGGAAGGAAGCTGACCAAATTCGGCATCGGCCACATTCACGGTAGGAATGATTGCATGATGGTCACTGACCTTCTTATTGTCGATTACCTGTTTTGCATGGATAGAAACATGCCTGGTATATCCAAATTTCCATACCAGCTTATCCATCAGACCAGGAATCATTCCTTCCATGTCTTCCGTCAAAAACCGGCTGTCTGTTCTGGGTTGTGTCAGCAGCTTTTTTTCATAAGGGCTCAGGGTGTAGTCCAGTGTCTGCTGTGCCGTAAATCCCAGGAACCGGTTGGCATCTCTCTGCAGTGCAGTCAGGCTGTAAAGCTGAGGTGCCTTTTCCTGTTTGTCTGTGGTCTCCAGCTTCGTAACCAATGCCGTCTTTTCTTCTTTGAGACGGTTAAGAACCTCCTCTGCGTCCTGTTTGTTTTCAAACCGGTCGGATGTTGCCACAATGCCGGCGCTCTTAATTGACAGTCTGTAAATCGGTTCCGGCTTAAATCCCTCAATCTCTGCTTCCCTCTCCACAATCATGGCAAGGGTTGGTGTCATCAGCCGGCCCACATTCAGGGTCCGGCCGTACAGAGTGGAAAACAGTCTGGTAGCATTCATCCCTACAATCCAGTCTGCCCTCTCTCTGCAAAGTGCCGCAGTATAGAGATCATCGTATTCTTTCCCGTCTTTCAGATTAGAAAAGCCATCCGAGATTGCCTGGTCTTCCATAGAAGAAATCCATAGGCGCTCGAATGGCTTTTTGCATTTTGCCTGATGATATACCAGACGGAAGATTAATTCTCCTTCACGGCCGGCATCAGTTGCTTCCACCAGCCCTGTGACATCATCACGCTCCATTAACTTTTTCAGAATCCCAAACTGCTTTCTGGTAGTATCCGCAACCTGGTAATTCCAGTCCTTAGGCAGAATCGGAAGATCCTCATATCTCCACTTCTCATACCTTTCATCGTAGGACTCCGGGGAAGCAAGCTCCACCAGATGGCCAACACACCAGCTGACCAAATACCCGTTTCCCTCCAGATATCCATCCTCTCTTTTCTCTGCCCCGATTACCTTCGCAATGGACTGTGCCACAGAAGGTTTCTCTGCAATCACTAACTTCAAGCCCTTTCCTCCTTAGTTTTTGATGTCCTGGTTTTCTTCGGTGCGGTCTCTGACTTTTCTGCTTTTTCCTTGATCTTGGTCTTTACAGAAGTTTTCTTTTTCGCCTGCGTGCGCTTCTTTTCCAGATTTTCCAGTGCCTTATCCACCGCAACCTTAAGATCCGGGTTTGGCACTTTTTCCTGGGAATCCGGCACTACCGGAATAAAACCCTGCTCTTTGTCTGCCTGTAACACTTCCAGCTTCTGGTCAATCTGGTAAATGAAATCTGCTGCAGTCTGTCGGATTTTGTCGAGTGCGTTCTTTAGTTCCGGGGTCTCCTTTCCCTCGGACCAGCCCGCCACATAAGAAAAGGAATAGTCAGAAGTGTTGATACCGTAATGCTGACACACAACATATGCCACGCTCTCGGCCTCTACCTCTTTTCCATTCCTTGATACATGATCTGCAGCTGCCACTGCATCCTTATCGTGAAGCTTCTGGTGTGCCATTTCGTGAAGCAGGGTCTTGATTGTCTGAACCTCACTCATTCCATCCTGAATGGCAATTCTCTTATCTTCCTGATGATAAAAACCTTTCGCTTCTCCATCGATCTGCTCAAAAGAAACCGGTACCGGACTGATTTCCTGTAAAGCCTGCAAAAGCTTCGGATATCCTTCAATACTTCCAACCAGTTCATCAGGTCCTATGGTGGGAAGTTCCTTCCCGTCTGTCTGTGATACATCAAACGTCTTCACCACCTTAAAGGCACGGATGGTTACCTCCACCTTTTCCGTTACCGGCTCCCCGTCTGCATCAAGCACCGGCTTTCCCTTATCATCCAGTCTGGTCTGTTCCCTCTCAATCTTGTATGGCGCAGGGGCAAGGATGCTGATACCCTTCTCTCCCTTTTTTACATATCTGCCCATCTCTTTCCATCCGGTAAAACTCTGACAGAGACTTGCATCCGGTCTCTGCATCATGATCAGAATGGAATTGTTTACGGAATATCGGGGAAATTTTGCCATCGTATCCAGGAACTGTTTGTATTTGTCGCTTTGGAATACCTCCACAACGCCTTTCTCCAGCTGGTCAGTTACAGCCTTTAACTGGTCGGCCTGCTTCTCCCTGGACTCAATGAACTGTATTTTCTTCTGTATTCCCTCCAGGATCTCTCCCACGATTTCTGCTTCCGGATATGCATGGATCAGCTCCGCAATCAGCTTCTGTGCATCCCAGTTGTTTCTGATTTCAGGCACATAGGATAAAGCCTCCATGTCAAACCTTTTGCCATTAAAAATATCGATCTCACTAAACAGCTCCGGTGCTTCTTCATTTGCCACACGCACTCCAATCGCCGGTATGCCATTCAGACGCTCCGGACGAATGCTTCCAAATATCTCCATCGCTTCCTTTACCGTTTTGATGCCGGTATGTTCCTCCCCCATCGAATGAAATTCGCTACATTCTGCAACGGTAAGTGTCGCAGTCAGCTTTGCTTCTTTTTGTACTGTATTCTCCGCCACTCTAAATCCCTCCAATTCAATATCATTCAAATCCTTCGTCAGTTTTAACGAGGACAGCGGCATTTGCTCCTTCTGGTGAAAGGAATAGTAATCCTTTCCGGGTCCGACAATGACATGATCCAGAAACCTGACTCCGATCAGGTCACTCAGCTTCTTTATCCTGTCCGTAAGTACAATGTCATCAGCACTTGGCACCAGTCTTCCGGACGGATGGTTATGAACCAGCATAATGGAAGCTGCATTAGACAGGATCGTACTCTTAAAGATTTCCCTCGGATGTGCGATTGACTGATCCAGCGCTCCCATGCTTACCACATTCATGTTGATTGGCCGTCCATCTGACTGTAGATTTACGATTGCCACAACCTCTCTGTCATAGTCCTTCAGCATGTCTGCCATGACCTTAACAGCTGCTTCCGGTCCATCCATCGGAGTATCACTTAAAAGAGGTGGCATATCCACTATACGGATAGCCACCTGATTCAGTTTGTACACACTCTTTTTTTCCGGTTCCTGTGCTATGACAGAATCATAAAAGCCCTGCTTTGGACGAATCCCGCTAATGTTCATCCGGGTTTCCTTCTGCAACAGGGATGGTCATGGAAAAGTCCTTATCCCTTAATTTTTTCAGCCTTGTCAGCACGGATTCCTTTGTGGAAGTCCTTCTTTTCTTATTCCCGATATTCAGGACTCCCTTTGCATATCCAAGATATCTACTCTTCCTCGCCATCGTCTTCCTCCTCTGAACGGACTTCCTCTTCCGGCTCCTCATCCAGAGCATCCAGGTAATCCTCATCGTCATCGTCCAGATAATCCATATCCGGATCCGGTGCATCCTGCTTTTTCTTTGCCTTTCCGGACTTATAGTACATGAATCCTCCAATGCCACCTAATGCCAGAATAAGAATCACTCCCATGATTCCTGTTACATTCGGGCTTTTCTTTTGGGTTTCCGGTACCGCTTCCTCTTCCTCCGGCTCTTCCTTCACTTCCTCTACGGTTGTTTCCGGTTCTGATGGCTGTTCTTCAGTTCCGGTCATACCCTGGGATGCCATATATGCTTCTACTTCCTCGTCTTCCATTAACGCCAGAAGATCCGATTCATCCACCAGATTTAAGAAGTGTACAGTCTCGGTTCCTTTATCATCACGATCAATGATGATGTAAAAGAAATTGCCGGATTTCGTGGTCACCGTAATGAACTGCTTGCCGCCGGCCTCAAAAGAACCATAGTCATCTACCAGATTCATATTGCCATCAGGAGTAAGCGGCCCATAGCTTTCCTCTTCCGGCTCCTTTTCTGCTTCTTTCCCTTCACAGTAATGGTAATCATAGATACAGACTTCACAGTCCTCATTGATGCAGTCCTCCGTACATTTTTCCTCACAGATACACTCTGCTTCCTTACCCTGCGCATATACAGGAAGTGGTGTAAATCCCACTAACGCAGTCATTCCAACAAGTACTCCTGATATACATTTCTTCATCATTCTAGTTATCTTCATCCTGATCATCCTCCTCATTCTCATCAAACAGGTTTTCCTCATCCTCTGCCGGCTTATCTCCGGCATTATTCATGGTTACAGATTCTGGCATTTTTACCTGACCATTTAACAATTCCTGCAATTTTCCACTGCCTGCCAGCTGTAAAAACTGTGCCAGCTGTTCAGGAGTTAAATTGTAGGATGCAACATCACTCACAATCTGCTGGTTCTCCTCTTCCTTGAGCTTTGCCTGCAGCTGCTTTACTTTTTTCTCCGCTTCATCTCTCTTTACGATTGCTTTTTGCAGATCTTCGCGGAGCTTGTCTAATCTTGCGTACATTTCCTTTCCTCCATTCAAAAAGCGCCCCAAAAGGAGCGCTGTTATTATTGTTACTGAATCCTGCCATAGCAGTAAGCGTGTGCCCTCCAGTACGCCGTATCATAAGAAGCATACTGGATAGGGTTTCCACAATGAATCATAATCTTATTTACCGGGTCCACCACGATTCCCACATGAGATGCACCGGATGTATTGTAGGTTCCCTGAAAGAATACCAGATCCCCCGGCTTCACATCGGAAGCTGCCACCCTGGCAGTCGCATTCTTCCATCCGTTGGCCGTAAGTCTTCCATAATTCCATCCGTTTCCGCAGTTGTTTATGACATAGCTTACAAATCCGGAGCAGTCAAAGCTTGTGCTTGGTGAGGATCCTCCCCATACATAGGGATAACCAAGATACTTTTCCGCTTCATTAAGCATCCTGCCAAACTGCTGGTCTGTCAGATACTCTCCCGGTACCGCATAATGCTCATACTCCTCAGATACTCCCGGATTGGCATACACGTTATCCCCAAAGATGTCCGTCTTATTTCCTCTTGTTTCAAGAAGGATCATATACCGCTGCATCTGGTCTTCCGTAAGGTTCAAGGCATTTACTGCCGCGGAAATACCATGATTGGTCAGTGTGGTATTGAGAATGTAATAATCATATTCCACCTCGACCTGATGGGATTCATAAACCTGATAAGGAACCGAAACCGTATAGGTATAAGACTCCAATCTCCCGTTTACCATCCGGTACCCGGTTCTTTCTTCATCCCGGTAATAAGTCACATAATGCCACTTGGTCTCCGTTCTCGTTCTGGTCTCCACCACTTCCGTCATAGTCAGCGTGTACTGGTAATCAAAAATAGTCTGCAACATGGACTGAACCTGAGAAGGGGTGTAATTCTCATAAAGCACCGTAAGCAGTGCCGCCAGTTCAAACGGATTGTGTGAGATCTCCGCAAGAGAATAATTGTACTCATCATACCCAGGATGGTCTGTTTCGATATTGTCTATGGTTTCCTGCAAATCCGTTTCCAGCCCCACATAATCTGCCTCCACCTGCAGAATGTCCGCATCCTCCGCTGTAAAAGAAGTTGCGATTGTGGTAGTGTTCACCCCGCCTGCCATCATGGAACAGGATGATAATGCTCCGGAGATTACCAAAACCACAATCAGAATCACTACCGCAATCACCAGCAACATAGGATGCTCCTGTAAGAATTCCCTGATCCACTCTGCAAGCCTTCCCATCAGGTCTTCTGCCTTGTCCGTGAATCTCTTGCCGATACTTCCGATGCCGTTTGCTGCCTCTGCAGCCTGTTTCTTTGCTGCCGCCTCTGCAAATTCTCTCTGCATCAGCTTTTTCCTTGTTGCCTTAACCGTAGCAGACATCGTGCTTTCGCCTGCCTCACCTGCTTCTTTGGCTCCCTTGGCACCCTGTACCGCATCCAGATGTTCATTTCTGGCATGTAGCTTCTTTCCATAACTGCTTTTCTTGATATCCCGGGCATAACTTCTTGCCTCTGCACCTCCGGCCATAGCCAGACCGATTGCCTGATCCATGGCTTCTGTTCCCACATTTTCATCTTCATTTCGGATTCCGGCTTTCCGGATGGGTTCAGCCGCAGCCATCTCCTTGTAGATTCTCTTCCGCCCCTGTTTTTTTATCTTGCGAAGCTTCTTTTCCTCTTCAGGAGTAAGCTTGGTATCCTTTTTCCCATAACGGAGTTTCTTGCGATAGCTCTCACCCGCTGAGGTTTCATTTTTCAGCTTATCCGCATGCTTTTTCTGTGTCGTCTTATTCTCCGGCTCCACCCGCTTGTTTTTGGCGGACTTCTCCACCTTCTCCCTGGTATATTTTTCTTCATTCATGCATATCTTACCTTTCCGAAGAAACAGCCGCTTACGCTGACTGCTCCTTCTTTGCTTCTGTTACCTCTGACAATCTGGTTGTCATGATACGGTAAAGTTCCGTATTTGCAGGGAAGCGGTCCACAAATGGCAGAATAACATTGCCATAGAATAAAAGCCCTTCGCCTTCTCCCGAATGTGTTACATACGAAAGCTGGTGTGGGCTGATATTTAACTGTCTGGCAAGAATCTGTCTGTCACCTACTGCCTGGTTCAGCATATAAATAAAGTCCGAGTTCTCGAAAATGTTCTCCACTTCCTTGGATGCCAGCAAATCCTTGACGTTCTGGGTAATACCGGTGGGAATTCCTCCCCACTTTCTAAAACGCTTCCAGATCTCCACCGTATAGGCTGCCGTCTGTTCCTCACGGAGCAAAAGGTGCATCTCATCCATGTAGTATCTGGTGGATCTGCCCTGGCTTCGGTTCTCTGTTACCCTTCCCCATACCTGATCCTGAACCACAAGCATGCCGATCTTCTTAAGCTGCTTACCTAAATCCTTGATGTCATAACATACCAGGCGGTTTGTAAGCTCCACATTGGTTCTGTGATTGAAGACATTTAAGGAACCGGATACATAGATTTCAAGGGCTGTTGCCACGTGCTTTGCTTCCGGCTCGTCCTGGTTTAAGAGTGCCTGATACAGATCCCCAAGAATCGGCATATTCTCCGGTCCCGGATTCTCAAAATACTTCTGGTAAATCTGACGGATGCATCTGTCGATGACCGTTTTCTCAACCGGCCTAAGTCCATCCTTATTGCCTACGATCAGCTCACACAGGGACAGAATAAAGTCTGCCTTAAGGGCAATCGGGTTGTCGTCATCCGAATAGTTCATGTTGATATCCATGGGATTGATATACTGGTCAGAAGTCGGGCTGATCTTAATAACCTGCCCTCCAAACCTTGCCACCAGAGGAGAATACTCTGACTCCGGATCGGAAATGATGATATCATCATCCGTAACAAGGAACGCATTGGCGATTTCCCTTTTTGCACTGAAGGACTTACCGGAACCCGGTGTACCAAGAATCAGGGCATTGGGGTTCTTAAGCTTCTTTCTGTCTACCATGATCATGTTATTGGAAAGTGCATTCAGACCATAATACAAAGCTTCTTTCCCACTCTGGAATAGCTCCTGGGTAGTGAATGGAACAAAAATCGCTGTACTGGATGTGGTCATTCCCCTCTGGATCTCAATCAGATTGCTGGCAAGCGGCAGCGTACTCATAAGCCCCTGCTCCTGCTGGTAATCCAGTCTGACCAGATTGCAGTTATGTTTCTGTGCAATGGAAACAGCCTGAAATACATTGTTTTCAAGCTCCTGCTTTGTCCTTCCCGTATTCATCACAAGAAATGTCAGAAGAAACATTCTCTCATTCTGTGACTGCAACTCCTTTAACAGTGCCTTGGCATCCTTGCCATAAGTTGCAAGGTCGGATGGAATGATATCCATATCATAACCGGCCCTGACTGCCTTTTTCTGTTCCTCGATCTTGCTTCGGTCAAGCTCCGTGATGGTATGCTTGATGGTCTTGATTGCCTCGTTCTGGTCTACCGACTTGATATGCATGGTCACAATCTGGCTGGATTCCATGGAAAGGAAATCTGCAAGGAGCCTGTCGCTGATATCCGATGCATCAATGGATAAGAAACTCATGCATCCATACATATCTCCCATCTGAAAGTATCTTCCGGTTGGAAATGCAAAGCTGCTCGGTGCAATGAAATCCTTTACGGAAAGGCCGGATCCCGCCAGATACTTCCAGTCAAAATGGAATTTCGCATCATCTCCCATATGAAACTGTCTGTGCATCAGTTCCAGTCTTTCACTTCCGTTTAAGGTCTTTGCCCTTACTCCCAGTCTTTTGAAGTTATTGAGAATATCCGTCTCAATATGAATGAGCCTCGGCTTTGCTGTTTTCATGGATTCTGAATGAATTCCGAAGGTCAGGTACTTTGTCTTGGTAAGACCGTTATTGCCTGCCTCCATCTGATGCAGGAGTACTTCCGAATACTCATCCCTGACATCATCAAAGCCGTCTTTCTTATGTGCGATGGCAATGCTCTTCTCAAAATCAGAGACGTCCGTTGCCATGTTATTGAAGGATAACTGAAAGTTGATGGAACTGTCGAAAAAGTTTAGGAAGGAACACCATTCCTCAAAAATCTCCGTCTTATCCTCCTGCTGTGCCAGCTGATAGTTGATATCCTGAAACTGGATGGTCTTTGTATAATAATCAAGTCCAACCCTGCAAATACCATCCGGAAACATTCTGTCAAACGGTATGCTCTGCTGTGCCGTTCTTGGCGTGCCATCATTTTTCCTGGCCTTTTTTATGGCTTCCTTTACCGCTTTCTGCTCGTCCCTGGTCAGCCCTTCCGGCATTGTGAACTTTCTGTTTTCCTGATTTTTCTTTTTGCGAAAATCGAACAATGTTTTCTACCTCCTTTTCTGCTTTTGCCTGGCGCAAAAGCGCATCATAATAATTGTCCGTCTTATATGGACGTATCTTCGGCCTCTTAAAGATTGCCTGTATCATGTGACTCAAAATGACCTCCAACGGCTGACCGTTCTTCTCATACATGGCAAGGAAAAAGAATGGCATCATAATCACCATCATCCCCATAACTGCCGTATTGACTTTGACTACTGTTTTGAGCAAAAAGAAGGACGGTACTCCAATGAGTGCCGCCAGACCAAAACAGATCAGCTGTCTTTTTGTCAGATTGAACATCACCTTGCTTTTTACTTTTGTCAGGTCCCTCGGGACACTGATATAAGATGCTGCCATAATCTTCCTCCTTAATGAGCGTGAAGTATGCTCTTTGCTACTGCTCCCGTCTTAAACAGGGTAAAGGCTAACAAAACGGTGAAGCCCATAACCCTCCATAGCGAGCCAATGATATCTGCGTTAAATGCTACCGACTGAATCAGGACTGCGTAGATTCCCACACATACCATGATCAGAAATCCCTGGAATCCAAGTGCAAACAGGCTTCTTACATAATTCTGTCCCATCATGCTCTGTTCCCTGTTTCCAAAGGTTGCAAACGGAATCGGTGCAAGGCTGACCATAAGATAGATCTCCACCATTCGTCCGTTGATGATGACAAAAATGATTGCTGCCAGTATATACATAAGGAACTGCACAACAAACGACTGTAAGAATATCCCAAGCAGTGGTCCTAAATCCATTGCTTCCAGTGTGGTCTGCATTGTCGCAAGGGTGCTTGCATCAATTGCCGTGCTTCCCTGAATAATGCCTCCGGCCCGGCTTACCACGCTCTGCGATACATCAAATACCGCCATCGTGATATCAAAGGTGTGTGTGATCAGCTCTACTGCCACAAAAGTCTTAAAAATCCACTTAAAGATAAACCATGTCTCAAAGCTTGCCAGATTGTTATAACTGATTATCAGCTGTATCAGTTCATAGCAGGCTATAAAGGTCAAAAGAATTCCCGCAATCGGCATAATTACCGTTTCTGACAGGTTCCTGACCATATTGAATACCGCCGGCAGAAAACTGCTGGGAGTCTGTCCTACCTCTGTTGCAATCTGCCCCACCTGGACATTCACAGAGGAAAATGTGTTGGTGAGATTATTCATGATACCTGATACAAGCAGTCCTTTCAGCCAGTCAGTAATCTGCTGAATTATGCTGTTCAATTATTTCCTCCTTTCCTCCGGGACAGGGGTTCCCCCTGCCCCAAAACCAGAATCTGATTTAGAACAAACCGGAAAGCAAAGGCACAAGCGTGGTACCGATAAGGGCAACACCGCCGCCGGCCATAAGCTGCTTCATTCCCTGGGACTTTGCACCGGGATTATCGTTACCATATCCTTCCATAAGATTGATTGCACCCCAGATTCCAAGACCTGCTCCAAGTGCGATTACGAGTGTCTGCAATGTTCCTACTGCGCTCTGAAAAAATGCCATAATATAAATCCTCCATATTCTTTCTTAATTGATAAAGGGCCAGAGCACTCTGCCCTGACCCGTGTGTCTGCACAGACCTCCACTTTTCCGGACTACCGGATCCGCTGTCTGCTATTAAATTTTTTCTGCGTGTTCCTGCCACGCTGTCTCTTAGAAAAGACCGGAAAGTAAAGGTACAAGGGTAGTACCGATAAGAGCCACACCGCCTCCGGCCATGAGCTGCTTCATTCCCTGGGACTTTGCACCCGGGTTATCGTTACCGTATCCTTCCATAAGGTTGATTGCACCCCAGATTCCAAGACCTGCTCCAAGTGCAATTACAAGTGTCTGTAATGTTCCTACTGCGCTCTGAAAAAATGCCATGTTTCAATTCCTCCAAAATATTTTTTCGTGATATATTCATTCCTTTGCCCCGACCAAGGAGGCAGTTTACAGTTACGTGCCAAATCCCCTGCAGTGGCATCCGGCTATGCGCGCATATCGCGGTATTCGCCAAGGTCTCGAGCAAGCTCGGACTTTGGCTCATTACCCGCGTAAATAAAAAGCCCCTATCTTCCGACCTTTATCGCCGGATGGTAAGAGCTGATTACTCTGTTAAGTCGATGACTTCGTATTCATCATCTGCTTTCAGTTTCAGTGTGTGGCTTAAGAATTTCACCACATCAAAATAGTTCTTTTTGTCATAATCTGCCGTCAGCTTATAATTCGGATGCTGCGTCAGATCATACTTGTCGGACAGAAATGGTCTTACACCACGGACCTGCACGATACATTTTGAGCCGTCCATGACCGCCAGTTCATCCATTGTCATCAAATCCTTGCCAAGCTTCTGGTAATTCATGCTGTAGCTTTCCTGGGAACCCTTCGACTGTCCGGTATTGTACATATCGATGGTCTCTTTTCCAAGAATTGCATTCAGATCCTTTAAGGTTGTCTGCTCGGTACCGCCAAGAAAAATCTGGGAATCCATATTGCCAATGATGGTATCTGCATTATCCTTATAGATTGCCTTAAGCTGTGACTTTGCCTGCAATACCAGGCATGCCGATATTTCCCTGCTTCGGATGGTTGCCACCAGTTTTTCCAGATTCGGAATCTGCCCGATATTGGCCGCCTCATCGATAAGACAACGCACATGTACCGGTAATCTTCCACCATACACATCATCTGCTTTCTCACAAAGGAGATTGAACATCTGCGTATAAATCATGGAAATCAGGAAATTGAAGGTGCCATCCGTATCCGACATAATCAGAAACAGGGCTGTCTTCTCATCTCCCAGGGTGTCCAGCTCCAGTTCATCATAAGCGGTCAGATTCCTGAGCTCCTTGATATCAAAGGGTGCCAGTCTTGCACCACAGGAAACCAGAATGGACTTGGCTGTTTTTCCGGCTGCCAGCTTATACTTTGCATACTGCCTTACAGCGAAATGGTCCGGGTTCTGCTCTGCAAGTTCCTCAAACATCAGATCCACCGGATTCTTAAACTCTTCATCATCCTCACGGACTTCCATTGCATTGATCATTTCAAGTAGAGTAGAAAAATTCTGTTCCTCCTCCGGAGCCTCATAATGGATATACCCAATCAATGCGGTGTAAAGCAGTGTCTCCGCTTTCAGCCAGAAATCATCTCCGCCTTTGCTCTCCCCTTTTGTGTTGGCAATCAGTGTTGTTACCAGTTTCAGAATATCCTTCTCAGAATGGAGATAGGCGAATGGATTATAGTGCATTGATTTCGTAAAATTGATGGTATTAAACACCTTCATCCGGTACCCATTCTTATATAGAGCATTACCTACTTCATTGACCAGACCACCCTTCGGATCGGTCACCACATATGAACTATGCATCTGTAATAGATTCGGCTTGATAAAAAACCTCGTCTTACCGGAACCGGAACCACCAACAACCAGAACATTCTTATTCCTGGCATATTTCGGAATCTTCGGTCTGCTGCTCATGGTGATCCGCTCTGTCTGGGACAGAATCACATTATTTGCAAACACCGGATCCTCAAAAGGCTCGATATCTGCGTGCTTTCCCCATCTGGCAGACCCATACTCCTCATTGTGCCGGAACTTTTTTGCGTTCTTTCCCTTCAGATACACTGCTAGACGGAGTGCCACGCCACAGGCGATACCTACCAGCAGGTCAGTTGGATAAAAACTTGGTAATGGGTTGGAAAATGCTTTTGCAATCAGTCCATCAAGAACAATGCTCTGTACTTTTTCAGAGGCATTAACACCCGACGCCAATCGCCACATCTCTCCCAGATTGGTAGCAGCCAGTCCCAGAACAATATAGGGAATGTTCAGGATCAGCTGCTTTCTTAACTGTTTCATATTCATCGCACCTTCTCCTTCTTTTTCTCTGCCACTTTCCTTGGAAGCGCTGCCACAATCTCCTTGAATTTCTTCAGTTTTTCAAGAACACTCGTGCGCTCCTTTGCTCCCTTCTTCACCTGCTTGTCTGCATAATCCTGCAGAATTTTTGTAATCACATCCATATCCTTGGCTTTGAAGAATATGGTATATACTGGAGGATCCGCTTTCTTATCCTTTACAACTGCGAAATCAACACCATACTTTTTGGCGATCTTCTGAAAATCCTTAAGCCCTTCATTGGCAAGCGGAATGGATGAGACTCCCTGGCCCTGACGAACCAGAGTCTTGATTGACTGCTTTCCTTTTGTTGGATGGATTTTTTCACCCACTGCCTTCCCGACCGCCTTTGTTGGCTTTCCAACCACTGTACTGAGTGCCTTCATAAACAATTTCAGTGTAGGCTTGGATACTCTGACTGCAATGCGAACGGACTTGTCCACGGTCTCCTTGCTTACTTCTTCATGTACCAGCTTTCTCACTTCCTTCCATCAAAAAAACAGCCCAAAGGCTGTCTTCCACAAATCTATTCTTCTTTTCTGCTCTTATCCACACCAAGGACTCCCCTCATGGTGGATGATGCCACATGAAAGCGATTTGCAATCGCAATATCCGTTAGCACCGTTTCATTTACAGCAGCTCCACAAACCACAAGAATCCTGGAACGTCTCAGCATATCCTCTGACATATCCAGATAATCCTTATATTCATCCGCATTGCTTACGTCGATTACCTCCGGCAATGACAATAATGGGCAGATTGGTGTGTAGCCTGCTTCATACAGTTTCCTGCAATATCTCTTTGCTGATCTTTTGGCTTTGGTTCGGTCCGCACTCCATGCAGATGTAACATAAGCCCATGGTTTGTTATTCATAAAATCCTCCTATCCCAGCCTGTAGCTCTGGATTCGGTACTGCCCGAGTGCAAGCGTACAGATTCTGTTTCTAAGTTCAGCCATGACTGCACTGATATCACTCTCATCAAGCCCCTTTAATCCATAATCCGATTTCATCACAAGATAACCGGCCGGCACATATGCCTCTCCGTCAATGAGCAGTTTTTTTCTTGTATCATAGACAAGAATATAATCCGTCTTCCCTATCATCTCGGAAGCACTGTTCTTTCCAAAGCCGTCCAGAATTGCCATTGCATCTTCCATCCCGATGAAGTTCACCTGCTGCGATGCATCCACATAGATTGCCGACTGCTCCGGAGCTAATATACTGACAATCTCTTCCAGATTTGCCGCTATCTTCTCCAAACGGCCCAAAATAAATTCTGTATCATTCAATTTAACCAATCCCTCCTGGTCTATATTTTTCCTGTGGCCATATCGTGATTAACTTCCACACGATAGTAGCCGTCCATGGTAGCCGGTGCGTTATACAATGCAGCCAGCAGATACTGCTTAATACTGCGGACTTTCGTGGTATTCTCCCGGACGCAGTCCATCACATACTCAATATGTCCCATATCCAGTTTCATGAATCTTCCCTTTACCACATTTGCCGGCTTGTCATCTCCGGCTATCCGGATCATCTTTCTCTTAGAACACAAAATGTCCAGCATAAGCTCCAGAATGCCATCAACCATATCGGAATCATAAGGATACCGGCTCTTTAAGGCAGATATTTCCAGCTGTTCCCTAAGGTAAGTTTCATATCCCATCCGCTCCTCATCTTCGGATAGGATAGGATAAGTATCACTATATTCAGTATTATTGTTATTAGTATTATTAGACTGTAGATTATACAGGTCCTGACCCGTAACTTTTACAGTACCAGACCTGTAATCTTTACAGGCCTTGACCTGTAAATTTTGCTGATCTAAGAAATTCTTCACATAGATCAGTGCCGGTTTTCCCAGCCCCTGCTTAATGCGCTCTATCAGCCCATACTCTTCCAGCTCTGCAAGATACTTGATTGCTGATTTTTCGGAACAGTTTATGGCTTCCCGAATGGAAGTCAGAGTGAAAATGATATATACCCGTCCCTCATCATCAATCCAGCCATTATCCCTGGAAAGCGATACACGATCCAGTAGCAGTCCGTACAATACCTTTCCTTCCGTGGATATTCCCTGAAACCTTGCATCAGTAAAAAGAACCTTCGGTATCCGGTAAAATGCAAACTGCTGGGACTGATCTTCATAAAAGTAATCAAATCCCATGGCTATCCCTTTCTTTTGCCTCGCATCTCTTCCATCAGCTTTTTATAGCACGGAAAACAAAATGCTTTGTCATACCCATAAGGACATTCCTCTTTACAGTTTTGCGGATGGCTGACCGGTGGCTTCGCCTCTGTTCTGTTCTTCTCAATATATGCTCCTGACATTGTATTACCTTGCCTTTCCATCAAAAAAGTGCCAGACCTATGGCAATCGCCATAAGCTGACACTTTATGATTGTTTTTAGAGGGCTTCCCCGCCCTTAGCCTTTGCCGCCTTCTCTGCAGCATCCTTTACCGGAGACTTTGCAGCTACTTCCTTCTGCTTATCCTTCAGATCCTTTAGCACAGAACCGTGTTCCTCAGACTTCTCATCAATCTGAGCCTCCGCTTTTTCCTGCTGTCTTGCTTCAAACTTCTCCGCAAGTTCAAAGATATGCTCCTTGGAATCATAATGGTACACATTGTCAGTAAGCTTTTCCTCAGGACTTACCTGGGTAGCATTGACTTCCCTTACCATATCTCTCAGATCGTCTGCCGCCTTATCTCCGTTATCCGGTACCAACAGAATTTCATGGATTGATGAGGGGAGAATATAGAAGTCTCCACCAAGCTTCTCAGCTGCCTGGTCCATGAAATCCTGATAGGCAAGCACCCCTGCCCCGGAGTTCTTATCCGGAACCGTTGCAACATACATCATTTCCTCCTGCTCCTCAGGAAGACCAAACATCTCAAATGCTTCCGGTCCCATCATCTCTCTCATGACTTCGCTCATACCCTGGATAACCGCCGGTCTGATCTCCGGTGCATTCTCCAACGCATCTGCTTTCAGCTGCTCATGGGTTACTCCCATGTGATCGATCATGTCATTGGTTACCAGAATGGATGCTCTGCCGGTATCATTGCTCTCCAACACAAAGCGATATACAACCGCCATGTCCTCCATGCTTTCATGAGGAATCTTTGTAAGCAGCTCTGCATTTGTTTCCGCAGAAATCACTTCAATGGAAAGCTTTTCTTTCATTGCTTCATAATTAGTAAGCTCGGATGTATCAACAGAAGGGACGTTCTCAAGTCCCTGCATGATAGCGTGTGTTGATTCTGCAAGAACTCCTGCGTAATCTTTGGTGTGCTCGTATTCAGCAAAGGCATTCTCAATATTGAAGTTAACTCCAACATTACTTCCTTCCTGACGCACGGTCAAGGACTCATAGTGTTGATTTGCTTTTTCAACATTGTGAAAGCTCATATCAACATCCTCAATGCCTCTCTCGTAAAGTCTCTGCTTCAGATCCTCTGTCATTTCCTGTTTGAATGTTTCGTAATCCATTTTTTCCTCTCTTCCTTATCCCAGTATTTTTCTTTCAGATCGTCATCTGATTTCCGGACATGAAAAAAACGCCATACCCACCACCTTTCGATGATGAGCTGACGCTTCATTTTAAGTCCGTATTCTTTTGCAAAAGAAAAACAAATGAGCTGACGCATCTGCGTTTCATGTCTCATTTGTCTATGATAATATTATCACAGGCAAAATCACAATAAAAGTGTCAAGTCCCCTACAATACTACTACAGATTCCCTACAAAATCCCTACAAAACAATATTCCCCTTTCGAAAAAGTGTTTTCAAACCTAATTACAGAGTCTTTATGGCACGAATTTGAAGAAAAGCTCCAACTAAGAAAATTCTTTTTCTTATGGATAACATCAAATTATAACGACAAGCTGAAATCTGTCATTCTATGAGTAATCATCCGTTGTCGATATCAATCTTAACGTTATTCTTTACTCCCTCAGATCAATGATTTCCCAGTCAGCAGTAAACACGCCCTTACTTTTTTCATAAGTTTTAGCTTGCATCGCCACACATAACAGTTTCTTAGGTCTGCTCATGCCAACATAGGCAAGCTTGCGACTATAATCAAACAAATTCGAGCTCCCAAGTTTGCCTACGCCATAATATGGAAGAATTCTATTTAGGTCTGATGCTCCTTGCCTATCAGTTTCAAGGTAGAGGGTGGCATCATGCGTTTCACCCTTGACTCCGTGAATTGTATCAAATTCTATCCTACGTCCTCTGATTGGATCGATGAATATATTTTTCTCGGATTTTTCCGTCTGACTTACATCAGCAACCTTATCAAGAAAATATTCTGGCAGGCAGTCAAAAATATCGTCTGCTTGGGGATTCATAATTTTCAAAAGTTCATTTATCTTTTGCCTCATTAGACAGTCAATAGTTTCCCTCTCCATATTCTGCAACCTTGACATTTCATAAATCCACTGACGATATATTTCCCGATATTCATCTTCAAGCAACCTTTTTATTGTGGCTACAGAATACTCCTTGCCTGATACTGGATGTCTAACTTTAGCATAATGTAATATACGGCATAAGAGTTTACGAACAATGCGTTCTGCTTTGTACAAATTACCGTCCAATAAACTTGCGGTGATATCGTCTAATAGTACCCAGTAGTTATACTCACTCTGTTTTTTCGCTGAGCCATCAAACTCTGACCAATAGCTTCCTATACTAAGCCCAGACGAGTCCTTTTTTCTGATGGCACCAATAGCTTTATATATGCCTTTATTATCATGGAGGCCGTGAGTCTCCAATGCATTGATAAATCCACTAATCACTCTGTCGATTTTCTCAAGGTCAAAAATAAGTAATACCGGCTTTACACCAGTCTTGCCCGCAAATGTAATGATGTTTTTGTTGTCTTTCTTTAGTTTGCAAATCACATCAGCAATTTCCTGGCTGTATCTACAAGAGGTCATGATAGGCAAGAAGCCGTCCTGAGGCACCCAATCTGGTGTTTTGTCTTCTGAAGAGTTATAGATAGCCTGGTCTGAATCCCCAATTTTGATTACTGTACACTTTGTTGAGTTAAATATTGCAGCTATTGCTTGTCGCTGAATACTATCACAGTCCTGATATTCATCGATAAACACATACTGGAATCGTGATGAAAAGAGATCTGTATATGTTTCGGGTAAAGCATCTACAGCTGTACATGGTAAAATAAAGTACAAAGTTTCTGGCAGACAGTAGTACATAGTTTTT
>CAYRQT010000039.1:0-15606 GCA_964426655.1 uncultured Cuneatibacter sp.
TGTTTCATAACCCCATCGGTGCCTTTCGCAGAAAGGTGGATTATAAACATGAAACTGATTATGTATGGCACCGATATTTGCCCGGACTGTCTGGATGCCCTGACACGCCTTGCCAAAGCCAATGTGGAACTGGACTATCGCCGCATTACGGAAAGCACTTTGCTTTTAAAAGAATTCCTGCACTATCGGGATACCCTTCCTCTCTTTGACTCTGTCAGGGAAAGGGGCAGTATCGGCATTCCTTTTTTTATCACAGAGGATGGCCGTTGTTCCCTGGACACAGATGAAATACTTCCCTAAAAAGTGAAAAAAGGGCCCCATCCCGTCTCATTTCAAAAATGCGACGGGATGGGGCCCTTTTATTGTTACAAATCAGGCAGGACCTGTAACCCTCTGCAAAATTTGGCTTTCAGCCAGCTTTTTTCATAGCTATAGATGGTTCTTTCCACTCTTTCCCTAAGGGTGTATCCAAAAGGATTACCTTCCAATCCATCTTCCAGGATAATGGCATCCATTTCATATCCGGGAAGAAAGCTGCCCACCTGTCCGAAAAAGGTACCGCCTCCCATGGTTCCCAGGTAAAAAGCTTCCTCCATTGTCAATGGGGCCAGAGTATCCTCAAAAAGGCATTGACGCAATTTGGATACTTTCACAGCTTCCATTACTGTCCTGAACATGGACAGGGAATCTCCTCCCGCCACATCCGTTCCAAGCCCCATCCTCATCTTTCTATCCAGGAATCGCCGCACTGGTGCAGCCCCTGAGCCAATATTGGTATTGGAGGCCGGACAATGCACTACCGTCACCTGCCGGGACTGCATCAGTTCCATTTCCTCCTCTGTCACATGTACGCAGTGGGCCATCAGGGTAGGGATACCGGCCCCAAACGTATCCCGCAGTGCATAAGCCTCGCTGTAACTTGAAGCGTCCGGACAAAGTTCTCTGACCCATGCAATTTCTCCCTTGTTTTCAGACAAATGGGACTGAAGGGGCAGGCCATATTCCCGGCAAAGCTTTCCCAGTGCCTGCATCAGCCGGTCTGAACAGGAAGGAATGAAACGAGGGGTGAGGATAGGGCGTGTAGCCGAAAATCGTTTCAGACTTTCCTCCACCCATGCCCTGGTTTCTGCCATGGAACTCTCCGTATTTTCCTGGAGATATGCAGGGCTGTTACGATCCATATTCACTTTACCCACCATGGTAATCAGGCCGGACTGCTCCAGTTTCTCCATCAAAAGCAGGGTGCCGGTCCGATGCAGAGTAGAAAAAATGCAGGCTCTGGTGGTCTCGCTTTCCAGTAAATCCCGGACAAAAACAGAGTAGGCCTTTTGGGCATAGGCGATTTCTGCATACTTACTTTCTTCCGGGAAAGCGTACTCCTCCAGCCACTCCAGAAGAGGCACATCCATATGCAGACCGCGGAAAGCATACTGTGGCGCATGCACATGCAGGTCAACCAAACCAGGTAATACCAGATGTCCGCTGTAGTCCAGCAGGGGCAGTCCAGTCATTTGTTCCGGAAGTTGCGAAAAAACGTCCACCACTACTCCGTTTTCCGTCACAAGATAACTGTCGGGACTGCATACCATATGCCGGGGGGCTGTACTGAAAGCAATGTCTCCTTTGATAACAAATGCAGGCATCTTCACTCCTTTTCGAATATTATTTCAGGTAAGCCGGACCAGTCCTGGCATCCATCATGGTCCTTTGGATATACTCTGCAGATTTTTTCAGCTGTTCCATTTCCCAGTCGGTTAATGTAACCGGCAGCCGGCGAATGATGCCTTCTCTTCCAATGATGCAGGGCAAACTCAGGGCCACGTCTTTCTGATAGCCATATTCCCCCTGTAAAGTGACAGAAGCCGGATATATACTCTGTTCATCCAGCAGCACCGCCCTGGCCATAGTCACAGCCGCCTGTGCCACCCCTGCATTCGTCCATCCTTTATGATTAAAGACCTGATAGGCCGCATCGACCACTGCCGCCTTGACCTGGTCACCATCCAAAAGCCAACGGGCCTGCGGCCAGAATTCAGGTATTTCCTTCAGGGCAATTCCACCCACCGTCACATGACTGAGAGCCGGAAATGCCGTTCCCCCATGCTCTCCCATCATATATCCGCTTACGGATTTAGGATCCACACCGCAGTTTTGTGCCACGATTTTTCTGAGCCGGGCAGAATCCAGCATAGTTCCCGTACCAAACACTCTGCCTGCCGGATAGTCAAATTCATTTTCTGCAATATAGACCATGGTATCCAGCGGATTGGTGATGAATATGAGTACTGCATCCCTTGTATGAGCAGTGATGCCGGACATCACCTGCCGGATGACCTGGCAATTGGTTTTCGTTAACAGCGCCCGATCTGGCTGGGAGCCTGGGTGATCCGGACCCGGAATGATGCTGGGGCCTGCCGCCACAATAATCACATCCGCATCTTTACACTGTTCGTATCCTCCGGAAGTCACCTCCACATTCTGCATATAGGTGAGTGCAGTTGCCTGCGCCTGATCCAACGCTTCTCCATAAGCCAGATCCTCCAGAATATCTATTACACCGATTTTTCCAAACAGGCCGGTTTTCATGGCATCTGCCAGCACGTAGGATCCTACATGTCCTACCCCGACCACAACCAATTTATTCACATGCATTGTCCGACTCCTTTCCAGTTTCTGCCCTTCATTTTACCACACTTTCTGCTATCCCGCAAAATAGATTTCCATTTTTTTCTTAGCCCCACACAAAACATAATGCCCTGAATACCAGATGTGAGGGGGACCTAATTTTATTCCGTATTTTCCTAATTATTTTAAATATATTTAAGTTTTTACTTGAGTATTTTAATTTTATGATGTAAAATCGTCAATAAAGCAAATTACAGTTCTAATATATGCAGCATTCAGGAGGTTCAGAATGGATTACGTCAACCAAGTTTTAGCACAAACAATCGCAAAAAATCCCGGAGAAAGTGAATTTCATCAGGCCGTATGGGAGGTACTCTCCTCTTTGCAGCCGGTGATATCTCTTCATGAGGAACAATATCGCAAGGAAGCGCTTTTGGAACGTCTGGTAGAGCCGGACCGTTTTATCCGTTTCCGGGTGCCCTGGGTAAATGACCAGGGACAGGTTCAGGTCAATACTGGATACCGGGTTCAATTCTCTAATGCGGTAGGCCCCTACAAAGGCGGTCTGCGTTTCCACCCTTCTGTAAATGCCAGCATTGTAAAATTCCTGGGCTTTGAACAGATTTTCAAAAACTCTCTGACCGGCCTGCCCATGGGCGGAGGTAAGGGCGGTTCTGATTTTGATCCGAAAGGCAAATCTGACAGAGAAGTCATGGCCTTCTGCCAGAGTTTCATGACCGAACTTTCCCGTTACATCGGCGCAGATGTGGACGTGCCCGCAGGAGATATCGGCGTAGGCGGCCGGGAAATCGGCTATATGTTCGGGCAGTACAAACGAATGAAAGGCTCTTTTGAAGGCGTTCTCACCGGAAAGGGGCTAAGCTATGGTGGTTCCCTGGCGCGTACAGAAGCCACCGGATATGGTCTGCTCTATCTGACCGATGCCATGATGCAGCAGGCTGGGCATCAGCTGGAGGGTCGTCGGGTGGTCATCTCCGGTTCCGGAAATGTGGCCATCTATGCTGCGGAGAAAGCCATGCAACTGGGAGCCACCGTACTCACTGTCAGTGATTCTGATGGTTGGGTGTATGATCCTCAGGGCATTGATGTGGCCGCTCTGAAGGAAATAAAAGAGGTGCGCCGGGCCCGCCTGACGGCCTATAAAGAATATCGCCCCCAGGCAGATTATCATGCAGGCCGCGGCGTATGGCAGATCCCCTGTGATGTTGCCCTTCCCTGTGCTACCCAGAATGAGCTGAACCTGGAAGATGCCCAGGCACTTGCAAAAAATGGTTGTCTGGCTGTAGCAGAGGGTGCCAATATGCCCACCACCCTGGAAGCCACGCAGTATCTGCAGCAAAATGGTGTCCTATTTGCACCCGGAAAAGCTGCAAACGCAGGCGGGGTTGCCACCTCCGGACTGGAAATGTGCCAGAACAGTGCAAGAACCTCTTGGAGTTTTGAAGAGGTTGATGCAAAACTGCAACAAATCATGCTACACATCTACACATCCATGGCAGATGCCGCAGCCCGCTACAATGCACCCGGAAATTTTGTAACAGGCGCCAACATTGCAGGATTTGAGAAAGTGGCAAATGCCCTCCTCTGCCAGGGCCTGTAGAACCACAATTCCTGACCACTTTAAAAGAGCCGGAATATGCCGAATAATATTGGCATTTGGCTCTTTTTTTCTTTCTGAATGTAATTTTTTGATGAAGAAAATTAACTCCCCTCTCTTCTGATGGATTGACATTTGGGTTGAGCATGTTATATAATAGCATACAGCATTTTAACGCATAAAAGCGTTAAAATATATGGAGGTATTTATGAAAAAAGGAATTGCATTATTTGTATCCGCCGCAATGCTGGCCGCTCTGAGTGGCTGTAGCAGCACCACGGATTCAACATCCACTACTGCCGCTGTTAACACTTCCACAGAAGAAAACAGTACTTCTGTAGATACCAGCACATCTGCCGATGACACCAAGGTCTATAAAATTGGTATTAATCAACTCATCACTCACGATGCCCTGGATGCTGCAACCCAGGGATTTGAGGATGCCCTGACCGATAAACTGGGAGACCGGGTAGAATTTGACCTGCAAAATGCTGCAGGCGATTCAGCTACCTGTTCCGTCATTGCCAACCAGTTCGTGGCCAGCAATTACGATCTGATCCTGGCAAATGCCACAACTGCTTTACAGGCCTGTGCTTCCGCCACAGATTCCATCCCCATTCTGGGCACTTCTGTTACAGATTACGGCACAGCTCTGGACAT
Organism: uncultured Cuneatibacter sp.; assembly: GCA_964426655.1. Lineage (GTDB taxonomy): Bacteria > Bacillota > Clostridia > Lachnospirales > Lachnospiraceae > RGIG8306. The sequence continues at coordinate 4,904 of CAYRQT010000039.1, forward strand.
CAGTGACTGGACTGGCACCACTGGCATGAACATTTCCGGCACATCTGACCTGGCCCCGCTGGACAAACAGGCCAAAATGATCCAGGAATTGTTTCCGGATGCTGAAAATATAGGCATTTTGTACTGCTCCGGCGAGCCCAATTCCAAATATCAGGCAGAGACCATCATCACTTATCTGGAGGATATGGGCTACACATGCAACACCTTTACTTTTGCCGATTCCAACGATGTGGCCCTGGTGACACAGAATGCCTGTGATGCCAGTGACGTGATTTACATTCCCACAGATAATACTGCAGCCTCCTGCGTGGAAGCCATCAACAATGTGGCAGAGCCTGCAGGCATTCCCATTGTGGCCGGTGAAGAAGGCATTTGCAGCGGCTGTGGTGTGGCCACTCTCTCTATCAGCTACTATGACCTTGGATATGCCACCGGAGAAATGGCTTATGAAATTCTGGTGAATGGTGCGGATATTTCCACCATGCCTGTAGAATTCTCTCCTTCTACCACTTATATGTATGTGCCGGAGAGAGCAGAAGCTCTAGGTGTGACCATTCCCGATACCTATACTGCGATCACTACAGAAGAATAGTTTCTATTTCCGGATAAACAGCAAAGCAAAACAACCTTACGGGGTGGCAAAATGCCACCCCGTTTACCCGTTAGGAGGACCCATGCAATATTTGAACAGCCTTAACCCCCTTAATCTGCTCAATTCCTTTCCGGGAGCTGTGGCCCAGGGCATCATCTGGGGCATCATGGCTTTGGGCGTATATATTACTTTCCGTCTGCTGGATTTTGCGGATCTGACTGTGGACGGTTCCTTTGCCACCGGCGGTGCCGTAACCGTTGTCCTGACCATTGCAGGGGTCCCCATTCCTCTGGCTCTTTTTGTGGCCACACTGACTGGCCTTGCTGCAGGTTTTGTGACAGGCAGCCTCCACACCTTTCTGGGCATCCCACCCATTCTGGCCGGTATTCTGACCCAGCTGGCCCTATATTCCATTAACTTGCATATTATGGGTATGTCCGCCAATGTGGCATTAAGTGTCAAAAAATATCCTCTTCTGGTCACATTGATGAAAGTTCCCCGCTCTATTCTTGTTGCCTCCATTTTTGCGGTGGTACTGATCATCATTTTATACTGGTTCTTCGGTACGGAGCTGGGTGCCTCCTTACGGGCCACCGGCTGCAACCCAGCCATGAGCAAAGCCAACGGCATTAACATTAACACCATGAAAATCGTTGGTCTTGCACTATCCAACGGGCTGGTATGTCTTTCAGGAGGACTTATGGCCCAGTACCAGGGCTTTTCCGATATCAATATGGGCCGGGGTGCCATTGTCATCGGTCTGGCCGCCGTCATCATTGGCGAAGTGCTGGGAGATGCCCTCTTTAAAAAGCATATGAATTTTGCACTGCGACTGGTATTCATTATTATTGGCGGCATCATCTATTACATGGTCATCACGCTGGTGCTCTGGCTCAAACTCAATTCCAATGACCTGAAACTGTTTACTGCCATTATCGTAGCCGTTTTCCTGGCCATTCCCTACCTCCAGGGAAAGCGCAAGAATTCCTTTGCCCGAACAGGCCGCATTGCCAATGCCTTTCTGGCATCCCGAAAGGAGAAAAAATAATTATGCTGGATATTATCGATGTACATAAAACCTTTAACCCCGGCACAATCAATGAAAAAGTGGCCCTTCAGGGAGTGAACCTTCATCTGGACAAAGGGGATTTCTGCACGGTCATCGGCGGGAATGGCGCCGGCAAATCCACTACTTTAAATGCCATCGCCGGGACCTGGCCTGTGGATCGTGGTGCCATCCTTCTGAACGGAAAAAATATCACAGGACTTCCCGAACACAAAAGGGCGGGTGTATTGGGGCGAGTTTTCCAGGATCCCATGACCGGCACTGCCGCCACCATGGAAATCCAGGAAAATCTTGCACTGGCTGCCCGAAGAGGAAAAAAGCGCACCCTGAGCTGGAGCATTCGCAAAGAAGAAAAAGAAAGTTTTTATACCAATCTGGAGGTGTTGGGCCTGGGGCTGGAAAACCGCATGACAACCAAAGTGGGGTTACTGTCCGGGGGACAACGTCAGGCTCTCACCCTTTTGATGGCCACGCTGCAGCAGCCGGATCTTCTATTGCTGGATGAACATACTGCTGCTCTGGATCCGAAAACTGCCCAGAAAGTACTGGAGGTAACGGATAAAATTGTGGAAGAAAATCATCTGACCACTCTGATGGTCACCCACAACATGAAAGATGCCATCTCCCACGGAAACAGGCTCATCATGATGCAGGATGGACGAGTCATTTTGGATATCGCTGGAGAAGAAAAGAAACGTCTCACGGTTAAAGACCTGCTGCAAAAGTTTGAAGAGGTTTCAGGGGAAGAATTCGCCAATGATAAAAACATTCTGGCCTAATACTTTAGGCATGTATCAAAAAAAGCATCTCATCCATGTGAGATGCTTTTTCTATATACCTTCATCTGTATCTTAAGCCAAAGCGGCCAGAGCACTGTCCAATGCTTCCTTAAAGATTTCCAGGCCCTTTTCCGTCTGGGCTTCTGTCATCACCAAAGGGGCAAGGAACCGGATCACATTGCCATAGGTTCCTGCTGCTTCCAAAAGCAGCCCCTTTTGCAGGGCTTCCCGAATAAGGGCACTGACCAGTTCCGGATAAGGTTCTTTGGAAACCGGATCCCTTACAAATTCCACACCGATCATGGAACCTAATCCTCTCACATCTCCGATCACATCGTACGTTTTCTGCCAGGCCTTCCAGGTATCTCCCACTTTCTTTCCCAGCGCCAGGGCTTTCCCCGGGAAATCCTCTCTGTCAAAAATTTCCATGGTCTTTAAAGCAGAGGCACAAGCCAGTGGATTTCCGCAATATGTCCCCCCAATTGTGCCAGACTTCACAGCATCCATAATCTCTGCGGATGCGGTAATGGCACTGATGGGCACACCCGCCCCCAAAGACTTGGCGGTGGTAATGATGTCCGGTGCCGCTCCTGCTTCTGCCCAGTACTCGCTGGCATAATACCGGCCACTGCGGCAGTTGCCGCACTGCACTTCATCGGCAACCAGCAAAATGCCATGATCATCACAGATTTTCCGCAGCGCTTTGATCCATTCCAGGGGAGCAGGCACAAAACCACCTTCTCCCTGGATGGGTTCTACGATAATGCAGGCCACCTCATCTGCAGGAGTCCCGTCATCAAAGAGCCGTTCCAGCTGTTCAATGGCATAGGCAATGGCCGCTTCCTGATCCTCTCCCTTGGGGGAACGATACAGATAGGGAAATTCCGCTCTGTAAATGCCAGAGGGGAAGGGTCCCATGCCCAGGGCATAGGCTTTTTTTGCAGTGAGGGCCATGGTCAGATTCGTACGTCCGTGGAAAGCCCCGGTAAAACAAATGACGTTCTGTCTGCCTGTGTAAGCCTTTGCCACCTTAATGGCATTTTCATCCGCCTCTGCCCCGGAATTTGCAAAGTATGTTTTCTTCTTTTCTCCTCTGCAGGGCATTTTTTGATTTAGCTTCTCTGCCAGTTCCACATATCCCTCATGCACCAGCACATTGAATATGGTGTGAAAATATTTTTCACTCTGGGTCTTCACGGCCTCCACTACCTCCGGCTGGGAGTAGCCGATATTCAGCACGCCCACACCGCCGATCCAGTCCAGAAAGCGGTTGCCATCTACATCTTCCACCAGGGCCCCCTCCCCTCTGGCAATGACCACCGGATAGGTGTTCTGGCAAAGGGCACCGGGAATGGCGGCATTTCTTCTTTCCAATACAGCCTGCCCTTTCGGTCCGGGAACAGCTGAAGTGACAATAGCGGGCATGGCATCTGCCCATGATACGTTTGTTTTCATGATACCCATTCTCCTTTTATCGCACAAACAGAGGCCACATCCCTGCGGCCTCTGTAGATAACCCATTTTACAGGGGTCTTATAACTCAAAGCTTTCTTTCACTTCTGCAAGTGCCTCATCCATGCGGCTGATGACCTGGGCGATCTGTTCTTCCGTTATAACTGCTGCAGGCTCAAAGCGCACACATTTAGCATTGACCAGTGTACCAGCCGTAATGACATGACGGGCAAACATGCCCTTTGCCACTCCATAGCCAATGTCGGATGTTTTAAATTCTACGGCAATCATCAGGCCTGTACCTCTTACATCATCAATGACTGTGGGATATTTTTCCTGCAGTCCCCGCAGCCCAGCCAAAAGGATTTCTCCTTTTCTGGCACAGGTGCCTGGCACATCGTTATCAATCATGTATTTGATTGTGGCAATGGCTGCCGCACAGCATACCGGATTTCCGCCAAAGGTCGGAGAACCCAAAAGCCAGGGGTTGTCAATTAATTCCTGAGTCCACATAGGTGGCCGGCAGATAATACCGGTTATGGGAAGGATGCCACCGCCAAAAGCTTTTCCAAAAGTCATGATATCCGGGGTGACCCCTTCTGCCTCACAGCGCCACATGGTGCCTGTCCGTCCCATCCCGGTCTGAATTTCGTCAAAAATCAAGGCAACGCCATATTCATCACAGATATTTCTCAGCTCCTGTAAATATCCCTTGGGTGGGATAATAATGCCTGCTTCACCCTGAATGGGTTCCACAATAATAGCTGCCACTTTTTCTCCTACTGCCACCAGATTGCGCACTGCCTTTCTGGCATCCTCTGCATTGCCATACTCCACATGCTGTACCTGCTGTACCATGGGAATATAAGGCACTCTGTAGGTACTCTTTCCTCCCATGGAAATGGCCCCCATGGACTTGCCATGAAAAGCCCCCACTGTGGAGATGTACCATCTGCCTCCGGTAGCAATTCTGGCCAGTTTCAAGGCCATTTCTACTGCCTCAGCGCCTCCGTTTGTAAAGAAGCAATACTGCAGATCTCCGGGGGTAATGTCTGCCACAGCCTTGGCCAGATACCCTCTTAAGGGATCCAGCAGTTCCTGGGAATGCAGTGCCTGATGATTCAGCTGTGCAATAACCGTATCCAGAATTTCCGGATTTCTATGTCCGCAGGTATAAATACCAAACCCGCCCAGACAGTCAATGAACTCTTCGCCGTTAATGCCTTCCACAACAGCGTCATGATCCTTCCACTCCAGCATGGCTGAATTGGTGGAAACACTTTTCCGGTATTTTAACCAGCCGGGGCTCACATACTCATCAAAATATTTCACCGTATCGGCCGTCATTTCCTTCTGCATTTCCACATCCGGTTCATCCGTATGAATGTAGCCGATCACTTTTTCCAAATCCTTACTAACCTGTTCAAACTTCATTTTCTCTTAACCTCCCGATCTGTCCCTGTGCAGGTTTTATTCTTCTTTAGGTCTATATTACACAGATTTATATACTTTTTTCAATTCATCTGTATAACCATTTATATGACCCTTTTTTATTCTATATAGCACTTTTGGGTTATATCAATGGGTGTACCAACCTACAGGACCAGGCGTGAGATTGATGTTGATCTGTTTGATTTCCTGATATTCTTCCAATCCGTGAACCCCCAGTTCACGGCCTATACCGCTCATTTTATATCCGCCCCAGGGTGCTTCGTTAAAAGTGGGGTTATAGCAATTGATCCAGGTGATACCGGCCCTGAGTTCCTTAATGACAAGATGGGCTTTTTCCAAATCTTTGGTAAATACCGCCCCTGCTAGGCCGTATACCGTGTCATTGGCCATGGCAATGGCCTCTTCCTTTGTGGTAAAGGTCTGTACCGTGACCACAGGTCCAAAAATTTCTTCTTTCACAATGGTCATGTCAGATGTACAGTCATCAAAGATGGTAGGCAGGATATAATAGCCATTGGCACAATCCCCTTCTGTATACCGCTTTCCGCCGCATACCAGCGTCGCTCCCTCATCCAGTCCTTTCTGAATGTATCCCAAAACTTTATCCATGTCCTTTTCTGTAATGACTGGCCCGATATCGGGGTTTTCCATGGGATCGCCCATAGTCATGGCTTCCGCTTTTTCTTTTAATCTGGCCACAAAGGCATCATGAATGGATTCCTCCACCAGTATTCTGGATCCTGCAGAGCAAACCTGTCCTGCATTGAAGAAGATCCCGATCATGGCCCATTCCACTGCCTGCTCCAGATCACAGTCTGCAAAAATGATATTAGGAGATTTTCCGCCCAGCTCCAATCCTATTTTTTTGATATTGACAGCAGCCTGAGCCATCAACAACTGCCCCACTCTAGTACTGCCTGTAAAGGTCAGCATGTCCACACCTGTATGGGCGCCCAGGGCACTACCTACTTCTGCATCGCCCATCAGCAGATTGGCACAGCCTTTGGGAAGGCCGCAAGCCTCAAAAATTTCAAACAGGCGGATGGTGGACAGGGGTGCTTTGGAACTGGGCTTTAAAATCACACTGTTGCCTGCCGCCAAAGCAGGGGCCAACTTCCATACAGACATCAAAAGGGGATAATTCCAGGGGGTAATCTGTGCGCAAACACCCACCGGCTCATGAACAGTGTAACTATGCATTTTGCCGAACCCTTCATTGACATCATACACGCCCCCATATGGAGCCTTAATCAGTCCGGCATAATACAAAAAGCAGTGAATGGCGTCTTCCACGTCTCCTTCTGCTTCCCGCAAAGGCTTTCCGTTATCCAGGCAGTCCAGCTTTGCCAGTTCATCAAAGGAAGCCCTCATGGCCGCTGCAATTTCCATCAGCTTATCGCTGCGGGACTGGGCATCCATGTCTCTCCACTCCCTGGTTTCATAAAAGGATCTTCCGGCGGCTTCCACCGCCAGATTCACATCCTCCACACTGCTTTCCCAAACTTTATCCAACAAAGCACCGGTAGCCGGATTGATAATATCCATGGTCTTGCCCAGTGTGCCCTCTGTCCACACCCCGTCAATATACATTTTTTTTGCTTCCATCATGATCTCCTCATTACTCTTTGAGCTTTGTCCAGATTTCATCATAAATTGCCAGTGTTGCTGTATCCAGGTTGCTTACATATTCGCCATTTTCCAATGCCTCTGCCGGAGGATTTTTAGCAATATTCTCCGAATAATCCGTGCCCAGTTCTTCTACTGCCGTCGTATTGGGCAAAAGGTAAGGGAACTCCTCAGCTACCATTTTAGCCACTTCCGGATCCATCATAAAATTAATAAAGGTCATCGCATTTTCTGCATTTTTGGCGCCCTCAGTTACACACCAGTTGTCCATGAACAGGTAAGGACCCTCACTGGGATATACACAGATGATGTCCTCGTTCTCTTCCATGGCCAGGGCAATTTCAGCACTCCAGCAGTAAGCCACTGCCACATCGCCGCTGATCAAAGCACTCTTAGGTGAATCGGAGTCATAAATTTTAATGTTATTTTTCAGCTCTAGAATCTTGTCTTCAATTTCATCCAGTTCATTGGTGTCTGTGGGGTTCATGCCATAGCCCAGGCTCTTACCCACCATGCCGATGACTGCACGGGCATCATCCAGAACCAGCAGGTTATTTTTCAGAGAACTGTCGAACAGATCTGCATAACTGTCAATTTCAATATCCACCATGGAAGTATTTACTGCAATGGCCCCTGCACCGCCCAGGTAAGGCACGGAATACTCACCGGTAGGATCATAGGAGGGATTCAGATACTGTTCCCCAATGTTACTGATATTGGTCAGCACATCCATATCCAGTTTTTGCAATAGTCCCTGGGAAATCATCTGCTCCACCATATAGTCGGAGGGCTGTACAATGTCATAGGTGCCTGCTTCCTCTGCTTTTACCTTAGCCAGCATATCTTCATTGCTGGAATAAGTGGACATATTTACCTTAATACCTGTTTCATCTTCAAACTTGTCCAGAACTGACTGGGGCACATATTCTGTCCAAACAAAGATATTCAGCACCTCCTGGTTTTCACTGCTTTCACTGCTTTTACAGCCGGTTACGGCCAGCAATGCCACTGCAGGAACCAGCGCCCATCTCCACATCTTCTTTTTCATATGCTATCTCTCCTCTCTTTCCTTTAAACACCTTGTTTCCTTTTATGTAGCAGGTTGCTCTGGGTAAGCACAACCAAAACTATCGTACCTAAAAGAATCAGCGTGGACAGGGCATTCACATCCGGAGCCACACCGCTCTTAATACTTTCCATAACCTTCAAAGGATACGTTTTCACCGTGCCGTTTACAAAATAGCTAATGATCACGTCGTCAATGGACAGGGTGAAAGCCAGAAGTGCTCCCCCTGCAATACCCGGAAACAGCACTGGAAGGGTCACTTCAAAAAATGTTCTGATTCTGCTGGCTCCCAGATCCATGCTGGCTTCCTCTATGGATAAATCATACCCACTTAATCTTGCCCTTACATTAAAAATCACAAACGGCACACTGAAGGTCACATGGGCCAGAATCAGGGAAAGCATGCCCCGGGAAATGCCGGCATTGACAAACAACGTCAGCAGGGAAATACCCAGAACAATTTCAGGAATGACCACCGGAATATAGAGCAGTCCGTCAATGATATTTTTTCCTTTGAATTTATATTTGTACATGCCCACCGCTGCAAGGGTTCCTATGATTGTGGATAAAAGCATACTGGAAACGGCCAGTTCCATGGTATTTCCGAAGGATTCCAGCAAGGCAGAATTCTCAAACAGTTTGGAATACCAGTCAAGTGTAAATCCCTTCCATGTCAGATATGGTTTTGAGGTGGTGGCATTAAAGCTGTTGACCACAATATAAAAAATGGGGAAGAACAACATAAAATATACCAGCCCGCAAAAGACCTTTCTGAAAATGCCTGCCAGTCTTCGTTTTGTTTTTCTCTTCATGACTTATACCCCCAGACTTTCCATATCGCCCCCCAGTTTCTGATAAATCTTTACCAGAATCAGGGTAACCAGAATCAGGATAATGGACAGGGCCGCTCCCAGAGGCCAGTTATTGCCCCCCTGGAACTGTCGTTCAATGAGGTTCCCGATCATATCCGAGTTCCCGCCGCCCAGTATTTCAGAAACGAAGAAATACCCCAGCGTGGGGATAAACACCATAATACTGCCGGAAAATATACCACTGGAAGTCAGGGGCAATATCACCTGAAAAAAGGTGGAAGGCCCCTTTGCCCCCAGATCAGCAGAGGCTTCCAAAAGATTCTGATCCAGTTTTTCTATTGAAGTATATAGCGGCAGTACCATGAATGGAAACAGGCAGTATACCATACCAAAAACAGTGGTTCCTGTATTGTACAAAAACTCAATAGGCTCACTGATCAGATGAATCTGCTGCAAAAATGTGTTGACCCATCCGTTGGTTCCAAGGAGGGCTTTCCATCCATAAATTCGAATCAAGGAATTGGTCCAGAACGGAATGATAACCAGCATATACAGCATCTTTTTATATCGGCTGTGGGTCCTGGCAATGATATACGAAAAGGGGTAGGCCACCAGAATACATATGGCGGTGGAGAGTAGTGCAATCCACACAGAACGGATATAAATCCGAATGTATTCCGGTTGCACAAGCCGGATGTAGTTTTTCAGCGTGAAGGTGTACACCACGTTGTATTGCTCATCAATATTAGCGAAACTCATGACCAGCACAAAGATTAACGGAGCGGCCACAAAGCAGAGCAACCAGATGCTGACCGGTCCTACCATGGTAATGGCCGGTAAGGTGCGGGAACGAAAACGATGTTTATTCATAGCTCCCTCCTTTATTGAAATACGGCATTTTCCACTGCCTGGTAGAACGTGTTGTCCTTATTGTGCAAGAGTACCGCATCCTCCGGTGCCCAGTACAAAAAGACTGCGCTGCCCATCTCCGGCAGGGACTCTCCGGCGAGCCTGGAGATACGAACCATGTGCCCATTTGGCAGTTCCGCCATCACCTTGACTATGTTTCCCACGTAAACCAGGTCCTTTACCACTGCCGTCAGGGTAAAGCCTTCCACCGGTGCAACGGAAAAACGCATTTTTTCAGGACGGACGGAAATACTGATAAACTCACCCTGCTCAAAATCCGTACCCATGCCCCGGACATCACCGTTTTCAATGCCCACGGTCACCAGCTCTCCCGCCAGCTGTTTCACCATGCCTTCAAATATATTGGTTTCCCCAATAAAAGTAGCCACAAACTTGGACGCCGGATGCTCATAAATTTCAAATGGTGCCGCAATCTGCTCCAGAACGCCGTTGTGCATAATGGCGATGCGGTCACTCATGGTCAGGGCTTCTTCCTGATCGTGGGTCACATAAATAAACGTAATATTCAGTTTTTTCTGCAGCCGCTTTAACTCCAATTGCATTTGTTTTCTCAATTTCAAATCCAAAGCTCCCAGGGGCTCATCCAGCAAAAGTACCTTTGGCCGGTTAATCAGGGCTCTGGCAATGGCCACACGCTGTTTTTGTCCGCCGGAGAGCTGATTGGGATATCGTTTTTCAAAACCGCCTAGCTGAACCAGATCAATCATTTGCTGAACTCTGGGGCCAATTTCCTTTTTGGGAACCCGCTTCATTCGAAGGCCATAGGCAATATTGTCATAAATGGTCTTATGCGGAAAAAGAGCATAGCTTTGAAAGACCGTATTTACATCTCTCTGATAGGGCTCTTTTTCCTCAATGGATTCCCCTTCCACTTTAATGGAACCGGATGTGGGTTCTTCAAAACCCGCAATCATCCGAAGGGTGGTGG
>CAYRQT010000039.1:15616-20523 GCA_964426655.1 uncultured Cuneatibacter sp.
ACTCTCCTTCCTTAACGGACAAATGAAGATTATTCACCACCAGATTGGCTCCATATTGTTTGTTGACACCTGTTAATTCCACAATCACTTTGCTCACCGCTGCCACCTCTGTTTCTATCCCAATTTTCTACAGTGCCTTATCTCCTCTTTCTCCGGTCCGGATGCGGACAGCATCCTCTACACCGCGGATAAATATTTTACCGTCTCCCACATGGTCCGTGGCCAGCTTCTCCCGCACGCTGGTAATAATGGTCTCCACCAGATCATCCGGTACCACCACGGTCAGGCGGATTTTGGGAAGCAGGTTAATAGTGGTTTTAAATCCCTTTATGGCATTGATGGTGCCTTCGGACACACCCTTCTGGGTACCGCAGCCCATAACCGTGACAATGGTCATGCCGCCGCAATTCAGGTCATCCAAAATCCCCTTTACCACTTCCAGTTTCTCCGGACGGATAATCATTTCCAATTCTTTCATTGCTATTCCCTCCATGATTTCTTTGCTTGATTTTTTTCCTTTCCCTGAAAAACAAAAAGATGCCGCCCTACCCGGGACAGCATCTTTGCTTAGCATCATATTACTATTTCAGTTTCTACAATGCAATCATTCTTATATACCATTTTAATAATACTTTATAAGTATATCTACTGCTTTTCACGCACAATTTTGAAAAGGTGTACTCTATTCTTTACTCCCATTTTACGATAAATATTTAAAATATGCTTTTTTAGAGTGTTGACACTGATGCTTAAATTCTCACAAATGGTCTCATTGTCCAATCCATCCATCAAAGCTCTCAGCACATTTTGTTCCCGCCTGGTGAGTTCAAACCGCTCTGCCGCTTCCGATACACTCATTTTTCCGGAAGCAGGCCGGGCATCCCTGGCCTGAAACAACCGGAAAGCCAGGTGATCCTTTAGCATATCCATGACAAACACATCATCATAGCGAAAATTCTCTTTCCCTATGGTACGGTATAAAGTAATAACACCAAGGAATTCCTTCTGGTAAGCCAATATGATCTGCAGGGAAAAATGCCAGTTATTGGGCTTATAGACCTTTTGATAGTATTCGGTTTCCATCCGCTTTTCGTCTGATATAATGTCCGTTTCCCGGTAAACCATGCTCTTTCCGCTATACATGATACCCCGGCTGTAATCCAGCGCATTATACTCGGATGAGGCATCATCTTCACAATTGTAAGCCACCTGATCCACCAGGTCCAGGCTGCCATCGGTGGCAGCAAGATAAAAGTCTGCGCTGTCGAAGTCAATGATCATTTTTAGCTGTTCCAAAAGCTGGTGCCGCATGGTATTTACATCCTCTGTCGTATAGATTTTGTAAATAGTACTGTTTAGTAACATCCAGTCATTTGTTTCCAATGTCCGCATTCTCTCATCCCTCCCTGCTGGTTTTGCAAATTAGTATGGGCATCTCCCCTTCATTCGTCAAGGGTTTCCGGGCACAACCTTATTTTATTCATTTTTTTGTGAATTTAATTCGGAATATCCCGCCGTTTCCCTGAAAAGAGTAGTTTTATACCCTGTTTTTTGTATATCAAATAATCAAAATGTGCCATATCCCACTCAAAAAAGGAAGGCGCACCACCCTTATTATTAAAAGATGGTACGCCTTTGTAGCCCTTTTTATGCCAGATTCGTATAACCGATCAGGCTTTCATCCACAGCTCTTGCTGCCTCCCTGCCTTCCCGAATAGCCCATACCACAAGGGACTGTCCTCTGTGCATGTCTCCTGTGACAAACACACGGTCCACATTTGTAGCATATTTTCCTGCTTCTGTTTTGACATTGGTGCGGCCGTCCAGTTCCAGGCTAAAGGCCTCTGCCACATAGCTCTGGGTACCAAGAAAACCTGCGGCAATCAGCACAAGATCCACCGGCATTTCCTCTTCACTGCCTTCCACCGGCATCATCATTCTACGGCCGGTGGCTTCATCCACCTTGCTCTCCAATTTCACAATAATGGCTTTTTCCACCTTGCCGGAGGCATTGAGAATAAACTCCTTCACTGTGGTCTGGTACAGACGGGGATCCTGCCCAAATTCCGCTATGGCTTCCTGCTGTCCATAGTCGGTTTTTAGTATTTTTGGCCATTCCGGCCAGGGATTGCTCTCCGTTCTTTGTTCAGGAGGCTTGGGCATCATTTCCAGCTGTACCACATTGGCTGCCCCCTGACGAATGGCGGTACCCACACAGTCATTGCCGGTATCTCCGCCGCCAATGACCATAACCAGCTTATCTTTAGCAGAAAGCGTAAACTCTCCCACCTCTGCTGCCACATCCGTATCGGCCCGCAACAGATCTTTTGTGGCAGATGTGAGATAATCCACCGCAAAATAAATGCCCTGTCCTTCCCGTCCCGGCACATTGATGTTTCTGGGATTGGAAGCGCCGCAGGCCAGAATTACTCTGTCAAAATTGTTCAACAATTCTTCTGCCGTGACATTCTCTCCCACATTGGCATTGGTCAGGAAGGTGACGCCCTCCTGTTCCATAATGGCAATCCGCCTGTCCACTACCCGCTTTTCCAGCTTCATGTTAGGAATGCCATACATCATCAGGCCTCCCACTTTGTCGGAACGTTCATAGACGGTTACACTATGTCCCCGCTTGTTCAGCTGATCCGCCGCCGCAAGTCCGGATGGACCGGACCCTACAATGGCCACTTTTTTCCCTGTACGGTGGCTTGGGGGATTGGGCCCCATATTGCCCGCCGTGTACCCGTATTCCGATATGGATTCTTCATTTTCCTTAATGGTCACCGGGTCCCCGTTCAGGCCGCATGTACAGGCCGCTTCACAGGGGGCCGGACAAACACGGCCGGTAAATTCCGGGAAATTATTTGTCTTCATGAGACGGGAAAGAGCCATTTTCATATTGCCCCGGTATAACTGGTCATTCCACTCCGGAATCAGATTGTTCAAGGGGCAGCCGGAGGTCATGCCTGCCAGCTGCACACCGGACTGGCAGAAGGGAACGCCGCACTCCATGCAACGAGCCCCCTGCTTTCTTCTCTCTTCCATGGGCAGCGGCTGGTGAAATTCTTTAAAATGCCTGATCCGGCTTTCCGGATCCTCCCATTTGGTCTGTTTTCTATCAAACTCCATAAAACCTGTTGGTTTTCCCATACTGCGCCTCCTTTCTACTTACCGCCCCGTGTATTGGCGTAAAATGCCTCGATCTGGGCCTGTTCACTATCCATGCCCTTCTCTTCCATCTGCAGAATGGTCTGGAGCATCCGTTTATAGTCATAGGGTATTATTTTTTTGAATTTAGGCAGATATTCGCTGAAACGGTCCAGAATCATCTGTCCTTTTACAGAACCGGTCTCCTTAACATGCTGTGCAATCAGATCCTTTAATTCCAGCACGTCATACTTTTCCGTAACACTTTCCGAAGAAACCATGCCTTTATTCAGGCGCTTGTACAAATCGCTGTTTTCATCCAGCACATAGGCAATGCCGCCGCTCATACCTGCAGCAAAGTTCTTGCCTACCCGTCCAAGGATTACTACCCGTCCGCCGGTCATGTATTCACAGCCATGGTCTCCCACACCTTCTGTTACTGCGATAGCCCCAGAGTTGCGGACTGCAAACCGCTCTCCTGCAATACCCTCAACAAAAGCTTTTCCGCTGGTGGCTCCATACAGCGCCACATTTCCTATAATGATGTTTTCATCCGGTTTAAATGTGCTGCCTGCAGGGGGATATACCACCAGTTTTCCGCCGGAGAGACCCTTTCCAAAATAATCGTTGCTATCTCCCTCCAGTCGGATGGTCAGTCCCCGGGGAATGAAAGCCCCAAAACTCTGACCGCCACTGCCTTTGGCCTCCACCACAAAGCTGTCTTCCTCCAGCGTGGTGCTGTATTTTTTAGTAAGCATGGAGCCAAACATAGTACCAAAAGTTCTGTCAGTATTGCCCACCTGCACTTTGAGCGTCTGTCCTGACGGCTCGCTGATTTTGAATTTTTTAGCAAGCACCCTTGCATCCTTAGTATTTTCCAGCTTAAAATCATATCCCTTGCCCGGTACATAGTGATAGGAATCTTCCGGATCGGCAAAGGGATTCTTCAGCACTGCCGTCAAATCGATTTTCTGAAGTCGCTCATCTGTTTTGGCACAATCCTTCACTTTCAGGAGATCCGAACGGCCTACCATTTCATCCACTGTACGGAAGCCCAACCTTGCCATATGTTCCCGAAGATTTTGTGCGATGAAGCGCATAAAGTTCACCACGTACTCCGGTTTGCCTTTAAAACGCTTTCTCAGCTCCGGATTCTGTGTGGCAATGCCCACCGGACAGGTGTCCAGATTGCAGACACGCATCATGACGCAGCCCAGGGATACAAGGGGAGCAGTGGCAAAGCCAAATTCCTCTCCGCCAAGCATGGCGGCAATGGCCACATCCCGTCCGGTCAAAAGTTTACCATCCGTTTCCAGTACCACTCTGGAGCGAAGGCCGTTCATGATCAGATTCTGATGGGTCTCCGCCAGTCCCAGCTCCCATGGCAATCCTGCATTGTATATGGAGGTCCTGGGGGCCGCACCGGTACCGCCGTCATAACCGGAAATCAAAATAACGCCAGCCCCTGCCTTGGCCACACCAGCCGCAACCGTTCCTACGCCCGCTTCCGATACCAGCTTAACGGATATACGGGCATCCTTGTTGGCATTCTTCAGGTCGTAGATTAATTGGGCCAGGTCTTCTATGGAATAAATATCGTGATGTGGGGGCGGTGAAATCAGCCCCACACCAGGTGTAGAATGTCTGGTCTTGGCAATCCAGGGATACACCTTCCCTGCAGGCAGCTGTCCCCCTTCTCCGGGCTTGGCGCCCTGGGCCATCTTGATCTGCAGCTCTCTGGCACTCACCAGATATTCACT
>CAYRQT010000040.1:0-13083 GCA_964426655.1 uncultured Cuneatibacter sp.
CCTTTTGCACATTCAGGGGCACCCCTTCGTTGGCCTTTCGATTCATGTGGATGGCAAGACTGGGAATCAGAAGCAGATCCCTGTCCACATCCACCAGCCGGCTCTCCACTCCCCGGGATGTGCGCACCACCACCCGTCCGGCCACAGAAAGGGGTCTGTCGAACCAGGGGGAACAAAGCATGCCCCCATAAGCTTCCACATTGATTTTTGTATAATGTCCTGCCCCTTTCAGCTCCGGTTTCTCCTTTATTTTAAAGGTGGGGGAATCGCTGTGACTGGCCACGATCTGAAAGCCGGAAAAATCTTCCAACGGCAGTTGAAAGGCAATCAGGGACGATCCGTTTCTTTGTGTATAATATTTTCCTCCCGGCATCAGTGTCCAGGAAGAGATTTCCTCAAGAAGGGTGTACCCTTCAGCCTGTAAAAGGCTTTCCACCTGTGCAATGGCATGGTAGGCCGTTTTTCCAGCCTCCAGAAATGACAACAATGGCCCTATGGATGCCATAAGGTACCTCCTTTTCATCATGTTATTTTGCTTTTTCCCGTTCTTTTCTGGCTGCCCAGGGCAAAATCAGGCCCAGAGCCAACAGCACGATGGGCGTAAGAATATTCAGCGTCAGCTGGAAAGGATCTTCTGAGTATATTCCGCTGATGCAAGCCAGGGATGTGAGCAGAAAGCACCAGCCCCCCGCAAATATCCCCACCTTTTTATTTTGGGTAAACCGATACTCCGCCTTAAACATTTCCCCTGCCTTTTTCAGAGCAATATAGGCCGCAAACACCCACAGATACCGTAGAGGCATACACACGGAATTGAGCTTGACCAGCCATTTTACCAGCTCATCCACACTTTCGATACCAAAAGCAGGAATGAGAATCAAAAGGCCCACAATCACCATGACCAGCTTATGCCCGTTGACATAGGCGCCGAATTTGTTCTGTTTAAACATGGAACCGGGAATATATTCCTTATCCGCACTGCCAAGGAGCATCATCAAAGGGGCATCAATAGAGATAATCATAACCGAGAACTGGCCTATGAGATTGGTCAGTGCATACAGGATCACAAAGAGCTTGCCCACACCGTAATAATCCCCCAGCATCTCAAAAGCATAGTAGGCCCCATTGGTCATTAAGTCGTCCGGAATGTTGCTGGAGTCAAACATCATGCCCATGGAAATGGTGCCCAGGATGGCGCACACACATACCATAATGGCCATGGCAATCATCCCTTTTGAAAAACCCCTGGCCGGATCTTTCATCTTGTTGACATATGGGGATATTTTTTCACAGCCTCCCACAGCAAATACCAGAATGGAGAAGCTGCTAAAGAACTTCCAGTCAAAGTTAGGCATAAAGGTGGAAATACTCCAGTCAATGGTGTTGACCTGTGCCTGTGTGATGGAAGGGGCTGCAATCATTAAGAGGATATACAGAATGGACATCACAAACATGGTGCTGCCGGCCAGGGATGCCAGCTTTTTAATGATGCTGAGGCCTCTTCTTGCCAGCAGCATGGCTGCTGCAAAAATGGCCAGACAAATAAACGCCATCAGGGTGGTGTTCATGCTGCTGATCCGTTTATCCTGGAAAATAAGCCAGCTGGTGGCAATGACTACCGCATTTGGCTTTTGTGAAATATAGGGCATATGGACAATCCAGTAGGTCCATCCGGCATAATAGGCCATTCGGGGCCCAATGGTTTTCATGATCCAGGAACTGACGCCCCCCTGTTCTTCTTTAAAAGCAGAACCAAGCTCACCTACCATCAGGGCATAGGGCACAAAATAGAGGGCAAAAATTAGGATCCAGGGAAGAATGGCTTTTAATCCATCATAGTAATAAAACCCATTGATCACATTTCCAAATCCCCACACCCCGGAAAAGGCCATCAGGGCAAGGGTGTACCAGTCCATTTTCCGGACAAATCCTTTTGTCTCTACATTCTTCATAAACATCTCCTTTGCGATAATACTTTAGGGTTATTATACCCCTTATTTGTGCCTATGGCAAAGGAAATATTTCGCATCTGTTACTTTTTTAAAGTACTATCTTTGTATTGTGCATACCTCTTTGTGTACCATGAAATTTTAGCGGTTACTTTTTCCAGATGCTGTTCCATTTCCTGTATATGCGCTTCTACTTCCGCCTTATGGGCTTTAAGCATCTCGCATCTCTCCCCCAAAGTTGTTGGTCCCTTCTGGCTAAGTTCCACAAAATCATGAATCTGTTTGATGGACATGCCTGTATTTTTCAGACAGCAGATGAGGCCAATCCATTCCAGATCCTCTTCCGTGTAATGCCGAACCCCTGATTTTGTACGCTGTACATGAGGCAAAAGCCCCTCTTTTTCATAATAACGAAGAGCATGCGGTGTCAGCCTGGTTTTTTCTGCCACCATTTTCACTGTATATCCCATTTTTCATTTTCCTTTCAAAAAGACTTGACTTAGCGTTAACTTTAAGGTCTATGCTTAGCATACAAGAACAATCAGACACCTGTCAAGACAGATGCCTGAAACGACCAAAAAGGAGGACTACTTATGCGAACCATTCCCTTAGGCACAAGCGGGCTGCAGGTTCCTGCCATTGCAGTGGGCTGCATGCGACTGAACCAATTCACCCCCAAAGAAGCAGAGCCCTTTATCCGGGGCGCCATAGAAGCAGGTGCCACTTTTTTTGACCATGCCGACATTTACGGCAGAGGTACCTGTGAAGAAATTTTCTCCGCTGCCCTATCCATGACAGCCACACAGCGGGAATCCCTGATCATACAGTCTAAATGTGGCATTCGTCCCGGCATTGCTTATGATTTTTCCAAAGAGCACATTCTCACTTCTGTGGACGGTATACTAAAGCGGCTGAATACAGACTATCTGGACGTTTTGCTTCTCCATCGTCCGGATGCCCTTGTTGAACCAGAAGATGTGGCCGAGGCTTTTTCCACACTGAAAGCAGCCGGAAAGGTTCGCCATTTCGGGGTCTCCAACCAGAATCCCATGCAAATACAGCTGTTGCAAAGTGTACTGGACATGCCCCTGGTGGCCAATCAACTTCAGCTTAGTATTACCAATGCCAACATGATTGCCCAGGGCATCCATGTAAACATGCTGGATGATGAAGCCCAGAACCGGGACGGCGGTGTGCTGGATTTTTGTCGCCTGCATAAAATCACCATTCAGGCCTGGTCTCCCTTCCAATACGGTTTCTTCGAGGGCCCCTATCTTGGCAATGAAAAATTTCCGGCTTTAAATGCCATCATTCAGGAACTGTCCGAAAAATACCAGGTGCCTCCGGAAGGCATTGTAATGGCCTGGATTTTGCGCCACCCGGCCAAAATTCAGCCCGTAACAGGCACCATGCAGCTCTCCAGGCTGAAGGCCTGCCTGGCAGGTGCAGCAGTGACTCTCACCCGTGAAGAATGGTACAGACTCTACCTGGCTGCCGGCCACACCCTTCCCTGATCTTTTCTGAAATTTCTAACAATACTTTATTTAGGCGCCGGGGATGGTGCAGCTGCACCATCCCCGTTACTTCATGCACGTTTTTTCTCATCTCTTTATCCGAAAAAATACTGTTCCAGCATCATGGACAGACAATGGTAGACCGGCAGATGCAATTCCTGAATTTTATAGGTTTCTGTTTCCGGCACGGCTATGCACACATCTGCATACTCCATCAGCCGATTCTTCCTCTCCCCGGTAAGCCCGATTACTTTCATTCCCATTGCTTTTTCCGTAACAGCTGCATATATCACATTTTTGCTGTTTCCGGATGTGGAAATCCCCCAGAGCACATCTTTCGGGCTGCCATATCCATACACCTGCTGGGCAAAACAAATGTCAGGCGCCACATCATTGCTAAAAGCCGTCATCAGGGATGTATGCACGTGTAGGGCAACGGCAGGCAGAGCCCCCTGCAAATGCAGGGCCAGTTCCTTTCCCAGCGTTTCATCCACTGCCATTAGTTTTTCCTGCTGAGCGGATGGAATTCTTCTCGGCAACACAAAGCCTTTCATCAGTTCACCCACAATGTGCTCTCCATCTGCCCCACTGCCTCCGTTTCCCGCAAGCAATACTTTGCCGCCAGCCTGATAGCAGGCTTTCAACACCAGATACGCTTCCATGATCTGTGTTTGAACACTCGCAAGCGTTGGATACCGCCTGATCAGATTGTCCAGAATCTGCTTTTCCCGCTTCACTTTTTCATCCATTTTCCCACCCCTCCCTAATGCAATACCTGATTCACAAAATCCAAAAGGGATGTACAGGATATGTCCTGTCCGTAATTTTCATTCCCGATCAGGGCCGTTTTACATCCGGCTGCCTTCCCCGCCTGAATATCTGCTTCCCCGTCTCCTACCATCCAGGAATTTTTCAGATCCAGATGGTAATCGCCTGCTGCCTGTAACAGCATGCCGGGTTTTGGCTTTCTGCAATCGCATTCCACTTTCAGCTCCCCGATTTCTCCTGGAAACCCCTTTTGGGGGTGATGGGGGCAAAAATAAATGCCATCCACATAGGCCCCCTTTTCCCCCAGAAGTGTTTCCATCTTATTATGGATCCTCTGCAGGGTTTCAAAGGTAACCTCTCCCCGGGCAATGACCGGCTGATTGGTCACCACCAGGGCAAGGTAAGAGGATCTGTTGATTCTGCCAATGGCCTGTGCTACCCCTTCCAGCAGCTCCAGATCTTCCGGTTTTCTGAGGAATCCCACATATCGGTTAATGGTGCCATCCCTGTCCATCAAAATGGACTGTTGCTTCTGCTTCAGATTACCCGCCTGTACTTTCCCGGAAATATAGTCCTGACAAACCTCCCGGAATCTCTCCGGAGTGCCCATATCTTTGACATATTCCGGGCTTTGACAGGCATACATTTTCCCAGTACCACATAATGGCTTTAAAAGTTGCCTGTCCAAATCCACTTTTCCCCCAAATCCATTCCTTTCAAGCAGACGGGGAGAGATGACATGAATGCCTGCATTCACCTGATTCCTGTACCACCTGGGACGTTCTTCTTCGCTGGTAATCCAGTTTACTACCTGTCCGCAGGCATTTGTAAATATCAGGCCACTGTCAAAGGGATGGCTGTTTGGATGGGTAAACAGGGTAACCAATGCCCCCTTTTCTCTGTGATAGCGGATAAGTCTGTCAAAATCAATATCAAACATCAGGTCCCCGTTTAACAAAAGGAAATCCTCATTCAGCCAGGATTTCATCCGGAATAGTGCCCCTGCATTGCCAAGAGGTTCCTGCTCCAGGTAATACTGAAGTTTCACTCCAAAGGCACTGCCATCCCCGAAATAATCCATGATGACATACCCCAGATAGCCTACTGTAAGAATCACCTCAGTAATTCCCTGACTAGAAAGTGCTTCTATCTGGTGTTGCAAAACCGGCTTTCCATCTATCCTCAACATAGGTTTGGGGGTATCCGCCGTCATGTCCGCCATGCGAATTCCTTTCCCCCCTGCCATTATTACTGCCTTCATAGTATGTGCCTCCATTTATGAATGTTATGCCTTTTCATATGTTTCCGGAGCATAATAAATAATTTTGCTTCCTTCATTTTCAAAGGCAAAGGGCACCTGTAACAGGTTGCTAAACGTCCGCTTTAACCCATCATGGTATTCTGGTTTTGCATAAAAGAGCAAGAAGCCGCCGCCACCTGCCCCCAAAAGTTTTCCCCCCAGTGCTCCCGCCTTTTTTCCTTCCTGGTAAAGCTCATCAATAAGGCTTGTGGTCACCGCCGGTCCGGTCTGTTTTTTCAACTGCCAGGTGGCATCCAGCAAGCGTCCGAAATCATCCAGGTCTGCCTGGCGATTGACCAGCACTTTTTCCGCCTCATCTACCAGCCCACGCATTTCCCTTAACTGCCCTTCCACATTTCTTTGTTCCCTCAGATTGACCTGCTGCACCTCCGAGGAAAACCTGGAAAATCCGGTAAAAAACATAATCAGGTGATCATTCAGCAGCCGTTTGCGCAGGGGAGAAAGAATGACCGGAGACACTTCATATCCCTCCTCATGAAAATCAATTCTGTTAAATCCTCCAAAAGCCGTAGCAATCTGATCCTGCCAGCCGCCCATCTCGCCACACAGCACTCTCTCCAGATAAATGGCGTTATCTGCAAGAGTTTTCTTGTCCGCATATTTTCCTTTTAAGGCATAGAAAGCATTCAACATGCCTACAGCGAAGGAACTGCTGCTGCCAAGGCCGGAACGAGCCGGCAGATCCGCCTCATAGGTAAGCCGTATTTCATGCATGTCCAGCATTTTCATGGCATTGCGCACAGCCGGATGCTCAATTTCCTCCACGGAAACCACCCTCTCCGTTTTCACATAGGAAATCTCATTTCTATAGAAAAAAAATCTGGGCAGATGCCGCACATTTACATAGCAGTATTTGTCAAAGGTGGTGGAAAGCACCGCACCCCCATGCCTGGAAAAATAGCTTTCTATATCTGTTCCTCCGCCAAAAAAGGACATTCGAAAAGGTGTTCTTGAAATAATCATCTTCTGCTCCCCCTCAACAATCCAGTCCACATTGATGTCATCTGGATGCAGTTTTTTATAAAATGGTATCACAAAAAGGAAAGAATTCCTCAATTCTCTCCTTCTTTGCTCACACTGTTCTTATATCTGTACTTCCAGGCCAGCCTCAGGATGCCAAGATCATCCATCAGATAGCGCTTTATGAGACGGGATGGCTCCTGGGTCATGCGATAGAACCATTCCAGCCCCACTTCCCGCATCCAGACCGGAGCCCGTTTCACAATACCGGCTTCAAAGTTCAGACTGGCCCCCAGTCCCAGTGGAATGGCAGCTCCAAAAGATTCTCTGTATCGGAAAATCAGCTTCTCCTGTTTGGGGGAGCCTAAAGCCACCACCAGTATGTCGGGCCTGGCTTTTCGAACTGTCTCTACTGCAATCTGTATCTGGGACTTGTCTTCCTCAAACCCAAAGGGGGGAGAAAAAACGCCGGCTATTTTCAGGCCGGGATATTTTTCGGTTAATTTCTCCGCTGCCTTTTGGGCCACCCCTTCGCCGGCGCCCAAAAAGAAAAGGGAATATCCCTTTTCCGCAGCCAGCCCGCACAGCCGGGGTAAAAGATCCGAACCGGCCACCCGTTCTTTTAATGGTGTTCCATACCATCTGGCAATCCAGAGAAGGGGCTTTCCATCCGCCAGAACCAGATCTGCCTGACGATATATACGCAAAAACTCCTCATCCTTTTCTAACTTCACCATAACGTCCACATTGGGGGTCACGGCATAGGCGCATCTGCGCTGGTGGATTAACTGATCAATGGCAGCCACGGTCTCTGTCATTGTCAGATTGTCAATTTCAATGCTCATAAACTTAATTCTGCTCATTATCCCTGAGCCCCCTGGTTCTCTTTACTCTGTTAACTGCTGGAAAAAAGCTAACCGCTAAAAGCTTAGCATAAAAAGAGGCAATCTGCAACAAAACTTCAGATATGCGCCGATTTTTACGAAACAAATAATCCAATTCCCGTGAATAAGCTCATAATTTCAAGGAAATTGGATTAAAATTCTCAACTATGATATTACCAAAAAAGAAAAGTCCTCCAGACAGAGGATCCCCTTTACCCCCTTTTGACTTCAATAATCACTCTGGCATAGGTTCTTAAGGGCGGCTCTCCCTCATTTGTCACCTCCAGAATCACATGGAGCACATCCCTCTCCAATCCTGCTGGTAGTTGGGGAAGCACAAGGCCGGTTCGGCTTTCATGTGGAGTGAGGATATCGGGTACCGTTTGGGATGTCCCTGCCTCCGGATAAAAAAACCAGGAAAAGGAAAGGGGCTGTCCTGCACTGTCCCATGACAGTGTCCCATCCAGCTGCAAGGTTTCTCCGGGCCTGCCCTGCAAATGCGAAGGATGGTTCAGACGTACGGTGGGGGGATGATTGGCCTTGTTATAAGCATCGGTCACACTCCAGTCCATACGGGCCGCAAAATCGTTTTGCATGGCCTCTCTCCATCTCCAGATGGTGGCCTGAGGGCTCACATGGACTTTTCCGTCCTGCCCCATGACCCGATCCTCTGTATTGGTCCAGATGGGGTATTTTTCCACTGTTCCAAACCGTTCCTTTGCCGGGATATATCTGGCATATCTTCCTCCCCAGCCCCCATACTCCGGATGCGCCGGATCAGATAACCCGTTGGCAATCAGGTTCAGCCAGGATGGGGTGTCCCCTTCCATAATGTAAACGGTGTCAGGGTAGACGCTGCCCAGAGGGCCATGGCTTTGAATATGTTCCGCCAGCCAGTCTCCGGAAACAAGTGCCGGATCGGGGCCGGTAAAGCCGCCCTTACTGATGCCATCCTCGCTGCCGTGCCCATTGTGGTCTGCAGAAATTCCGGGCCAGGTGGCCCGGTAATACGTGGAAGGGCCAATACCGGAGGGTGTGACAATATAAGAAAGAAATGCTCCATATCTCTCCCTCAGCCAGGCTCCGGCTCCGTCCTGATCAGATATACTGTGAACCTGTAATTTCTTTAAAAACGGGATCAGTCCGGTCATGCCCATTTCCAGTTCCATTTGCCAGAGCGCCTGGGCCAGGGTATTTGCTCCACCCCAGACGGCCACATACAGGGGACGTTCATCCGCCTTTTTCAATGTCTGTATGATGCGAAGCACTCCTGGATTGTTCTGGTATTTCTTATGAGCAAACCCTTTCCCTTCTCTTTTTCCGTAGGTTTCAATGCCCAAACAACAGGCTTCCCTCAAAACAGAAGCTTCAGGGTAGGCCGGGTCATGGACCCGCAGATTGTCTTCCACTTTTCCATAAGCCTCCATTACCCGTTCAAAAATGGCCATTTGTTTTTTCCCGGAAAGTCGTCTGACAAAGCAGGAGGTATTGGCAATGATGCCTTCCAGTTCGATTTCGTTGCTGTACAGCACAAGTCTGACCAGGGACTGGATATCATCCCGCTCCAGCCAGGCAAACTTGCCATCATTAATGTCCGTCAATACAAGCAGTCGTGATTTCATCTGTTTCTTTTATCCAGACCTGCATGGCATTTTCTCCCCGGTTCGCCCAGGCAAAATAAGGAATCCATTGCAGCATCTGTTCCTTTCTCGCTCTTTTTTCTCCGGCAGCCTCATAGAGTCCGGCCCGTTCCGGTAGCAGGGTGCGCCACCCCTTTCCCTGAATAATCCCCACACCTCCCAGAAGATCCAGCCGATAGCTATAGGAGAGCGGGACATACCGCTCCAACTCCAGCAGATGCAGGTCCCCCCCGTTATCCACTTCCTCCAGGCAATACACCAAGGGGCCTCTGGCAATGGCCGTCTGTCCAAATGTGCTGCTGACTTTGGGGTGAGCATACCATCTTTCCGGCTTCATTGCAAATATAAGTTTGATCTGATCCCCGTTCCTGCAGGAAGCCGGATATAAAAATCCATCCCGGGGCGCAAGGGTCTCCTCTTTTCCGTTATGCAGCACTTTCCAGGCCCTACACCACCCGGGAAGTCGGATGCCAAGAGGCAGTGTCCCCTCTGTTGGCCCCTCCAGGTGTAGCTCCACCTCTCCTTCCCAGGGATAATTCCCTGTCTGTGTGATGGCCCATGCCTCATTGCAACAGATGAAGCTTCCCCTGGACCCTACGAACAAATTCACCAGCAACTCTTCCTCTCTCCGGATATAGATGTAGCGATCCAGGGATGCCAGAAGCCTTGCCAGGTTCGGCGGACAGCAGGCACAGGCCAGCCAGGGAGGCCTGACCACCTTGACATGACTTTTTCCCGGATCCTTTCTGGATTTTTCCGGATTGACCTCAAGAGGATTGACATAAAAGAAGTGGGTACCATCCAAGGCCATGCCGGCCAAAGCGGTGTTATACAATGCCCGCTCCATCACATCCCCATATTCTCCCTTTGATTCCAGCTGCAGCATAGCCTGGGCAAAGAAAATCAGGCCCACTGATGCACATGTTTCACAATACATGGTATCCTTTGGCAGATCATCGTCCAGGGTAAAGGCCTCTCCATGAACAGTAGAACCAATGCCTCCCGTAATGTACATGCGTCTCTCTACAATGTTTTTCCAGATTTTTCTGCAGGCTTTCTCCATCTGCCCATCTCCGGTTTCTTTTGCCACACGGGCCATGGCAGTACACAAATACACCAGGCGTACCGCATGCCCCTCTGCCGTGGTCTGCTCAATGGCCGGCGCATGGACCTGAAAATAAGACGGCTTAAGCTGGCTCATCCCTTTGATCAGGTCAGGTTTATGCTCCTCTCTTTTCTGTCGATACAAAAAATCCGGATCCTTTCCCCGCTCCTCCAAAAAAAAGAGAGCCAACTGCAGATAACGTTTTTCTCCCGTGGCCCGATACAACTTATCCAATCCGATTTCCACTTCTTCGTGGCCATCGTACCCATGAATTTTTCCCTCTTCCGGCCCAAAATGCCTGTCAATACAATCTGCCAGCCGGCAGGCCATTTCCAGTGCTTTTTTCTTATGAACCGCATCATAATAGGCCACGGCAGCCTCCATAAAATGCCCTGCACAATACAGTTCGTGGCTTTCCATCAGACAGGCAAATTTCCGGTCCGGAGCATCAATGGTAAAATAGGTGCCCAGATATCCATCCGGTTCCTGGGCTTTTCCAATCAGATCTACCACCTGATCGGCCAGTGACTCCAGATCCCCATCCGGCTGGGACTGTAAGGAGAAAGCCACTGCCTCCAGCCATTTATATACATCGCTGTCCTGAAATACCCATCCATAGTGATGGCCCTTTTCCAGACCTGCAGCAATTTTGAAATTCATGATGCCATGACTTTTCTCATTGGGAATGCTGGCATCATCCCTCTCCCGCTCAATGGCAATATCTTCCCGGTCATTGAGCACCTGCCACTGATATGGCAGCATCTTTGTACGCACCAGATTTCTGTACCGGCCAAAGAAAGCATCTTCAATCCTGACTGTCCCCATGATCTTCCACCTCATATCGAATATATTTCCGGAAGGAACGTTCTTCCATAAAAGAAAACACAAATGTAAGTGCCGCCGGTAGCCCCAGGACCAGTAAAGGCGGATATTTGGCCGCCAGCTCCGCTGCCAGAAGCAGCATGCAAAGCAGGGAAAAATTTGACAAGACCCTTCCGCCGCTCAGACGGATGAGCAGTGTGATCCACTCTTTTTTCTGTAGCTGAAATCTGCCCAGGAGGGCATACCCATGTACCTGGACCAGTACCAGCATGATCAGACAGAGAAG
Organism: uncultured Cuneatibacter sp.; assembly: GCA_964426655.1. Classification (GTDB taxonomy): domain Bacteria; phylum Bacillota; class Clostridia; order Lachnospirales; family Lachnospiraceae; genus RGIG8306. Next base: position 11,250 of record CAYRQT010000040.1, read on the forward strand.
GGAAAACACGAAATACACATTCATGGCAAATCCACCCAACTGTCCGTAACTGTAATACACGGAAAAGCCTGTCACAACGGTGCCCAGAAGGCAAAAAAGGGTAAAGCCCAGACTTGGGCGAAGATTTTCCCTGAACAGCTTCCAGAATGTGGCCGCTCCATATCCCCGGTCTTCCCGAATAGATTTCATGACTGTGCCATATAAAGCAGCAGAAGCTGCCCCCAGGGTAACCAGGGGCAGACTGCAAAGCACCCAGAGGGCACTGATGATGACCATATCGGCCAATTTATTAATGACGGATAGTACGGAATTTTGCACCTCTAATCCTCAATTCTTTTAATGGAAAGTTTTTCTTTTTCTATCACAAGAAGGTCAATGCGGGCAGAGCGGGTGTCCTCCTCTTTTTCCAAATCCCCATAATCCCGGCCATGATAGACAATAAAGGGCTGATTTCCTTCAAAAAGCAGGCTGTTATGGCCGGTGCCCTCCATAATCTCATTTCTGGTAAGGAGGGGAGCATAGGTGTGATTATCCGGATATTTCACCCAGTTTAGCTGTCTGAGGTCTGCATCCGCCGGCCCTTGTGCAGTACAATACCCGATAAAATACGTGGGATTTTCATAGCAGGCCCCAGAATACATCAGGAAATGCATCCCTTCCCAGTAAAAGTAGAAGGCCCCTTCCACCGTATGCCAGTGCTGCCCCGGACGGAATCTGTCCTTCATAAAAATCTCCTCATCCAACGTGGGAGGAATCACCTCCACCGGTTTCCCCTCCACGGTAAACGGATCTGAAAGCCTGTCACAATACACCCGGGTACCTGCCCGCTCTGCCTCATAATCATTATTACAGTAGAACAGGAACAGACCAGCAGGGGTCTCCACCACATGGGCATCAATGGAAAACGGCGGTAAAATGGTTTTTTGATAAATGAATGGCCCTGCAGGATGGGAAGCCACTGCCACCCGCAGCTTATGGCCATGCTCTTCCTGAGCGTCTTCATCCATGCTGGAATAATACATATAATAGGTCCCCTCTATTTCAATGACGCTGGGGGCCCAGCATACTTTCTGGCCTGGCATTTGAAGGCCGATGCCCTCATATTTCCAGCCCGCCAGCAGATGATCGCTGCTGTATATTTGTCCATAAGTGGCATACATGTAATAACGGCCGTCATTTCCCTTTAAAATATAGGGGTCCGGCTGACTTAAGGGGGCAGAATCCCCCGGTTTTCTCTGATAAAGTTTCATATTATGGAAATCCTTTCCTTATTTCACAGAGCTGTCGATCTGTCCTTCAATGATAAATCTCTGCAGGAACAAATACAAGAGAATAATGGGCAGGAGCCCCAAAACGCAGGTGGCGCAGGCCAACGGCAGATTGCCAAGTCCATTTGTGGCATTAAAAGCTGCTTTGATGACCAGAATAATGGTAAATTTCGACTGATTGCTTAACAGGAACATGGGCATCAGGTAATTATTCCAGCACCATACAGCTGACATGATGACCCGTGTAACGGTTACCGCCTTGATCTGAGGCATAATGACCCTGAAAAAAGTGGTAAGAATGCCTGCCCCGTCAATGGCTGCTGCTTCATCTAACGCCACAGGAATGGAAACAATAAAATTCACGTACATGAACATGGTGCCTGGAATCCCCCCCGCCGCTGTCAGCAGGGCCAGTCCCCACAGTGTATTGGTCATACCCAGTTTTGCCATCAGGGAATAGGTACCAACCAACAGAGAAACTGCAGGAATCATCATGATGCCCATGTTAATGGAACGGATGGATTCGGATAATTTTCCGCTACTTCTGGCAAGTCCATAGGCTCCCA
>CAYRQT010000040.1:13128-19014 GCA_964426655.1 uncultured Cuneatibacter sp.
TTTCAAGTGTCAGGATGATGGAGTTTTTAAAACCCGTCCACAAAGCCCCGTCCTTTAGCGCTGACAAATAGTTGTCAATGACCCAGGTCTGGGGAAGGGCCAGTTTGGAACCGATATCCTGGATGGTACGGAAGGATATGTTCACCATCACATAGATGGGCAGCATATAAATAACAATCAGAAGTAGGGCCACGATGGAATACCACCACTTTGGCCGATCCTCCATGCTCAGGCGGGATCCTTTTTTGGTTTTTGCGATGATTTTTTCCATTAGTATTCCACCTCCCTCGTTCTTAACCAAGCATTAATGGGCACCGTGATGATCATAAATGTGACGATACCAATGGCCGAGGCATACCCTGCTTTTTCATCATTAAAATATAGCACCTGAATGAGGTAGGAAAGGGACATGGATTTTCGATTGGGCCCCCCATTGGACATGGCCACAATTACATCATACAATTTAAATCCACCAATCAGGTTCGTTACCACTGCAGTGGTAATGGACGGAATCAGCAGGGGCAAGGTCACATGGAAAAACTCTTTGATTTTCCCTGCCCCGTCCAGTCTGGCCGCCTCTTTATACATTTTGGGAATATTCTGCAGGCCTGCCAGGTAGATGATCATACAAAGCCCCATATACTGCCATGAGTTGACCAGGGTCACCATGATGACAGAAGACATCCCTGTTTTCATCCAGTAGACTTTGGGCAGTCCGATCAGGTTGAGAAGCTCATTGAACACCCCGTTGTCGTACTGTACAAAATAGTAAATGATCTGGCCCATGATAAAGGCTGAAATCATAATGGGCATGTATAAGATGACCCGCAGAGCATTGCGCCCCTTAAATTTTTTGTTTACGAACAGGGCGGCCAGAAGGCCAAATACATTTTGCAGCAAAGTGGATCCGAAGCCATAAATCAGTGTATTGCTGCATGCCCTCCAAAACTGTTTATCTTTAAATAGCTTCAAATAATTTTCAATGCCAATATACGTCATTTTCTGGGAATACCCATTCCATTTATACAGGGAAAGCCGTATCGCGTTGACCAGGGGCACTGCTATGAAAAAAATCATCAGCAGCAGGGCGGGTATGGCCAGATACACATATCTTCTCTTTCTTTTTTCCAAAACACTACCTCCAAAAATAATGGGATGACCACAAGGGCCATCCCATCCCGCTTCCGGTTATTTATTCCGCTTGTGCAGCTTCATATAGATCCGTATAATTTTCCTGCAGGTATGCCTTTACATCAGCAATGCCGCTTTCACTGTTATCGTCGAACAGCATCTGTGTTGCATTTTCAAAGATGGACCACATTCCTGAAGGCATGTATTTTCTGTCCCAAAGGTTTTCATAAATCAGGTTGCAGTCTGCCGTTTTTTCCTGCATAGTGGTCAGACACTGTAAGCCATAGCTTTCATCAATGGCCATGGTGGAGGTCAGACAGCTTAACTTACCGCTGGCTTCATTCATAGCCAGAGCCACTTCAGGCTGTGCCATATACTCCAGGAATTCCTTGGCTGCACTTTCAACCTTGGTATCTTTCCAGATGCCGAAGGTATCGCCTTCGCCGATGCCAACGAACTCTTCACCGCCATCAGCAGATGCAAAATGAGGCAGGAAAGCATAGTTGCCGTCCGGATTCAGTTCCAGTGCTGTCAGTAATACAGAAGGATCATAGCCCTGGATAAAAGCTGCCTGATTAGAAGCAAATCTCTCTGTGAAGTCACTGTCCTTCATGGAAAGAATGTCTTCATAATAGAAACCGCTGTCGATCCAGGAAGCATAGGTCTCTAACATGGTCTCATAAGAATCCCAGTTGTATGTGCCATCTAACATAGCATCGCCATCCTGTGCAAGTTCTCCGTCATAAGTGGTCCATGTTCCTGCAGAGTTGGCAAGAATACCGGCCTGTGCATTGGTACCGTTAGGCGTATATCCGGCATCTTTGATCTTCTGGCAAGCCTCTGTAAATTCCTGCCATGTATGGATTTCATAAGGATCCACGCCCGCTTCTTCACAAATATCCAGATTGACCAATGTACCATTGATCAGCTCGGAAATCATCAGCACATAAATGGAGCCGTCATCATCCTGAATAACACCCAGTGCAGATTCGTCATAATCGGAAATCCAGTCCTCGTCGTTTAAGGCCATCAGGTATTCCTTGTAACGAAGCAGGGACCATCCATGTGTCTGGAAGATATCCGGCAGGTCATTGGAGGCCATTCTGGTCTTCATGGTGGATTCATAATCTTCCCCATACTCTGCTACATTGACGGTATAGCCGGTCTGCTCTTCAAAAGTGCTGACCAGATCCTTGAACACCGTTGCCTCGGTGCCGGTATAGGTCACCGCAATTTCCAATGTCACATCCGATGCTTTTGCAGTGGTGGTTTCTGCCTCTGCCGCAGTAGTAGTGGTGGTGGTGTCAGATCCTGCCGTGGTGGTGCTGGTCGTAGAACTGCCGCTGCTGCAGGCTGCCAGGGATAACCCCATCACAGCTGCCAGCGCTGTTGCTGTAAAACGTTTTGCTGCTCTCAATTTTTCATCCTCCTTTTTAAGAACACGTTCTTGTGATGTCTTAAGGATATCCTAAAATAGGAGAAAATATTTGTATACTTTTTAGCGTTTTACTATTCATTTTTTATTTTTTTTATTCACTATTACCATTTTCTGCCTGGAGTGACTGGGAAATTTCCTGCACATTTTCCAATTCGGTCAACGGATCCGCCCCTGCTGCCACATTCTGCATGGCTTCCTGTATGGCAGCTTCCAGATTTTCGTTTTCCAGTTTACGGTTACCTACTGCCTGAGAAACATAGCTGTCGATCAGGTCCATGGAGGCCTGCTGTAATGCCCCATCCACAGTGCCTGTAAAGGAAATCTTCTCAGAGGCGGCTGCTCCCTGCAGCTGATTGACCAGATACTGCTGGCCCCCTCCATTGGCCATATATTCCACAAAAGTCATGGCCGCCTCCTGCTTTGTGCAATCCTGATTTATACAGAGCAATATATCCACGCTTGAGGTCAGATAAATATTCCCTTCTGATGACATGGAAGGGAACGGCGCCATGCCGATTACATCGCCGGCTTCTCCAATGGCGGTTCCCACAAGTTCCCCGGAAGAAGGGGAAGTGGCCCCCAAATGCCAGGAACCTGTAAGGAAAAACAGCGATTTTCTGGCAAAGAAATAGGCATCTCTGGCTTCCGGGTAAGAAATTACACTTAAAGCCCCCTCTTCAAATACGCCTTTTTGAAACAGACTCTGCCAGGCGGTCAGCGTGTCCACAAAACAATCTTCCGTCCAGGAGAGCTCCCCTTTCTCGGCAGCATATACTGCCCCCAGAGAAAACTCATTGGAAACCTGCACGAACCAGTCTGCATTCAACCACTCATCTCCTGCCCCCACAGCCACGCATACATAGCCATGCTGCGCCGCCTTCTCTGCCGCCTCCAGCAGTTCTTCGTAGGTAGAGGGCACCTCTGTAATGCCGCATTCTTCCAGCAAAGTCATATTGTAAAGAAAGGTACTCATCCCCGTAATCAGAAGGGGCATGCCAGCCATTGTCCCATCGGCAGCCACACACTCTTCCAGGGCTGCGGCAACCATCACATTTCTCCAGTCCGGCCAGTAGGTATCCGCCAATTCATCCATGGGGGCAGCATACTGAGAAAAATAGTCCATTTTCACACCGGAAGACATGCCAAATACATCCGGCCCTTCACCGGAAGCCAGGGCAATCTGCAGCTGGGTAAACAGCTCATCCTGCTCATAGCGCACATAATTAATGTGAATATCTGGATTATCCTGTTCGAACTGGCTGATGATGGCTTCCGTCTGCTCATCGGTGGGAATCCATGACCAGAAATCCAACTCCACCGACTCCGCTTCCACAGGTTGTGAGTAATCCCCATCCTGATCTGTACCTCCGACATTTCCGCACCCGGTCAGGCATAAAACCGCCAGCAGGCAGGCCATTGCGCTTGTTTTCTTCATGTTGCCTCCTCTCCCCTGCCCTGTTCCAGAAATTCCCTGGGGGTCATCCCCTCCAACTCCTTAAACACCCGAAAAAAATAATTATAATTGTTAAAGCCACACAAGGCTGTAATTTCCTTCATGGAGCAGGCATTGCGTAGCAGCAGACTTTTGGCCTGGGTAATGCGCCGATGATTCAGATATTCCACAAAGCGCATGCCCGTCTCTCTTTTAAACTCCTTACTCAAATAGGTGTAACTGCATCCCAGCCCTGCGGCGCAGGCTTCCAGAGAAACATCCTCCCCATAGTTTTTTTGAATATAAAGAATTGCTCTTTCCACCAGCTCCGAACAGGGCTGTTCTTTTTTCTTTTCTGTAAGGCGCTTATTGTTATAAAGGGCCAGGATTTCCGTTCTGTATTCTTCAAAAGTTTCCATTTCCTTCAGGCGCTCCTGCAATACCCCGGCTTCTTCCCTGCCAACCAGTGCACAGCGTACCATCTCCTCCAGAATGGTCCGACAGCTTTCACGAACCAGATCCGGATGCATTTTTTCTTTTTCCATCACTTCAAAAATGTCCTGCAGCACCTGAATACACTGTTCTCCCTTATTTTCCAGCTCAAAATGCAGCTGCTTCCAGAAATTTTCCGAAATCTCTTCTTCTGCATAGTGCATCTTTTTATGAATGGAAATGGCACATTTTCGATTGCCTCCCAGATAAAATTTATCTTGTAAAATGGCATCCAGTGCCTCTGTTTCTGCAACCGCACTTTCCACTTCCCGATGCACATTTCCCACCACGGAGGTGACCGTAATATCCAGCATGCGAATGACCTGCCTGTGCAGCCGGTTCAGCAGATTATTCACAGAATTGAGCATCAACAGTGTGCTGCACTCTTTAGAAAAGGAAATCAGCACCAGAAGATGCATCTCCCGGGTCTGCAGTACCAGATATTTATATTTTCCTGCCAGGAATTGATTCAGCATGTCCAGAACAGCCTTGCAGATATCCTGCTTATACTCCGCTCCATTTCCCTTTTCCACGCCTTTAAAATCCGGCCCTATCGCCAGAGGCACCACATTAAAAATATCAAAGTCCAGAATACCGCTTCTGACCATCTCCCGGATATGTCCTCCACTGAACTCTCTCTGATCGGTCATGCAGTATCCAACCTTACGCACGATGCTGTGTCCTTCCGGCACAATCCGGTACCTCTCTCTGACCTGGTTGAGCACATCCAGAAGCTTCTCCCGGGTGAGCTCGTTTTTCAGCAGATAATGGGCGGCCCCATTGATGAGACTGCCCCTCACATAATCAAAATTGTCAAAACCACTGATGACGATTACCGGCAGATACTCATTGATGATGTGGATGCTGCGGATAATTTCCACCCCATTCATCTCTGCCATCTGCATATCACAAATTAATATATCCACATCATTTTTCCGCAGCCACTCCAACAGAGCTTTTCCACTGGAAAAGTCAGCAGAAAGCTCGTACAGGGGGTCCTTTTCCAGCAATTTTTTTACTGTATTTCTGGCTGTCAGTTCATCATCTACCATGGCAATCGTAATTTTATTCATAGCTCCTGCTCCTTATTCCCTTTCTCCTGCTCTGCAGGAGGTTCCGTCATAATGGGCAATGTAAAGATGGCCCGGGTGTAAGCCCCTTCCACACTTTCATAATGAAGCCCGTATGCCTTCCCCAGAAACAGATGAATGCGTTGTGCCACATTGGCGGCCCCAATCCCGCTGAAAGCCTCTCTGTTTTTCTGCCCCCCGCTTAAAATATCCTGAATTTGTTCCCTGGACATGCCGGCCCCATTGTCTTCCACAATAATCTGCAGCCGGTCCCCCACAATGGCCGTTTCCAGGCGAATGCAGGCCTGCTTGGACAAATCATC
>CAYRQT010000040.1:19024-20498 GCA_964426655.1 uncultured Cuneatibacter sp.
AGCCCATGATAAATGGCATTTTCCACAATGGGCTGCAGGATAAAACGGGGAATATAAAGTTTCTCGGTGCCGGGCTCAATTTTGCGCTCCACCCGGAAATCATAGCTGCCACTGTATTCCATGATGGAAATATAATGATTGACATGCTCCAGCTCTGTTTCCAGCGGAATCATATCCTTATCCTGGTGCATGACATTCTGCAGCAGGGCATTTAAAGAATTGACCAGCGGCACAATGTTGTCCGCATGCTGAATTTTGGCCATCCACACCACATTGTTCAGTACATTGGAAATAAAATGGGGATTGATCTGGGCCTGCAGAAAGGCAATTTCATTCAGCCTTTTTTCCCGTTCTTCGTCAGCCACCCGTTTCATCAGTTTCCGGATACGCACCACCATATGGTTAAAGGTGCGCCCCATTTCCCCAATTTCATCGCCGCTTTTCACTTTATAGCTGATTTCAAGGGTGCCACCTGCAATTTTCTTCATGCTTTTGTTCAAAACCGTGATTTCCCTGGTCATTCGGGAAATCATTAATGCCGCAATGACCCCTACCAGTAAAAACACAATGGCCACAATCCCGCTGGTGACAAATGCCGTCCGCTGAATATCCTCCAGATAGTAGTCGGAAGGAATGGCAATGGAAAACTGCCAGCCCACATTCTGGGCATCAAAGGTATTCTTCACATACCCTTTCCCAAGACTTTCAAAAGCCACTGTTCCGCCCTCACTGTTGGCATAGATCAGGGCGCCGTTCTCATTCACTACCTGGAAATAGCTGCCGTCAGGCAGATTGGCTGAAAACATTTTTTCTATGACACCGTAATCAAAATACAGCACCACATAGCCAATGATTTCTCCTTTTGTATCCATAATGCCCCGAACTGCAGGAATCACAAAGCTGCTGGATTCTCCTGTGGTATAGGCCTCCAGCTCAATGGGCTCCATCATCACGATGCCCTTTTTCAGGGCTGCCGGATCCAACTGGGCAATCTGGTCCACCACCCGTTCCTCCTCATTGGACATCAAGTAATTGCTGCGAAACAATGTGTTTTTTGCAGCAATGGTAATTCCCTCGATGTAATATTTGTAGCCATTCATGTTATTAATAAAATTCAGGATCTTTCTGCGGTTTTCCAGATAGGTCTGGTTCCACTGCCCGTTTTCCATAATGACATTGTTATTGAGATTGTACACCGGCTGCACAATATTGGCATCATTGGTGGAAATAATGGCCGCCATATAATAGGTATCTGTCAGCAGATACTCCACCGACTGATAGGCATCCTGCATTGTACTCTGGGAAATGTCATTTAGATAGGTGTCCATCATTTTTTTGCTGGTGTTATACCAGAGCAACGTAATGATGATGCCGCTCACAATCAGGAGCCCCATCAGCACCAACAGAATTTTATTCCTAATGTTGATTTATAATTAAAACTGACCCAGGATTTACGAGGAAAATTGACCCACCC
>CAYRQT010000041.1:0-15722 GCA_964426655.1 uncultured Cuneatibacter sp.
ACCAGACCGGTCACAGCCCCCGCAATACCATACTGGGTGTTTCCCTTTCTTTTCATGACCTCATATCCGGCCATTTTGGTTTCCTCCACAATCGATTCCAAAGACACCATGCCATATTTTTCCGGATTATCCGCTAAAATTTCCATGAAATTTTTTCCACCAGCCCGCACATGACTCCAGGGCACCATCATGGAATCTCCATGCTCCCCCATCACATAGGCATCTATACTGTGCAGGTCCATATCCACAATATCTCCTATGATTTGTTTCAGTCTGGCTGTCTCTAAAATGGTGCCCGTTCCAATGACACGTTCTTTAGGAAGCCCGGAAATCTTTTGCACAAGATAGGTCATAATATCCACCGGATTAGATACTACCAGAAAAATACCGTCAAATCCCCTTTCCATTACTTTTCCTACTACATCTTTTACAATAGATGCAGACTTATCCATCATCTCCAGCCGGTTCATCTCCCCATTAGCCGGGGCAGCCGCTGTTATGACCACAATATCTGCATTCCCACAGGCACTGTAATCCCCCGCCTCTACCCGTACATTTCTGCTCTGAAATTCCATACTGTGACGAATATCCCATATTTCTCCCATGGCTTTATCCTGATGGATGTCTACCAGCACCACCTCTGCTGCAACTCCTTTGATTACCAGACTGAAGGCTGTGGTAGACCCTACGGCACCCGCCCCAATAATCACCACTTTTGTCACATTCCGTTTCATTATTCATGCCCTCCGCGAAAAAAAACGAAGTATAATCCGGGGATTATGCTTCGTTGCCATTGCCACTTTTATTTTATCACCGCATGACATTTTGTCAACTGTAAGTTAACACTTCGTCATATTTTTCATTACTATTCCCTTTTCATGTCCATCATTTGCATATCCTTATAAATCGTATTTTTAGAAACCCCTAATTTCCCGGCCAGAAAAGGCACACTTTTTTGCAAAGCAAAGAAATGCTGTTCCTGCAGATACGTAAGTAGCATCCATCTTTTTTCCCGGCTAAGTTTTCCATCCTCCGGGGGCATCTTACAAAGGCAGTTTTCGTAAATGGATTCCAGCGTTCCCGTACGGGTATTTTCAAAAAGAGTATCCGCCAATTCTCCCTGAAATTCCAGCAATCCTCCCAGCAAATGATCCATCCGTTCCAGAAGAGTGATATCAAAATTAATGCCAAGAACAAATTCATACCCTTTTCCGGACAGAAAAAAACTGGATGATTTGATTTTCTTTCCGGAAGGATGCAAGACCAGCTGATTGATCGCATCTGTCCGCATGGATTCCGTTCGCACGGAAAAACCGCCCCGATCTTCCCCCAGGATATCCTGGGTAGATTGAGCCTTCCTGCCGGATATTTGTCCATTATAAATTTCCAGAGTGACAAGGGACTTTCCCTGAAACTCCTGAACCAGGGTTTCACAGGATTCTCCAAACATTTCTGCAATGCCTTTTGCCACACGATGCAAAAAATCCAGTGCCTCTCTTCTTTCCATTCCTGTTTCTCCTTCCACTTACACGCCCATCAGCCGTGCTGCCGCCAGCCGTCCCATAAGGACACCTCCCACACACAATAGCACACTGATTCCCATATACATTCCCGCCAGTCCCCATTTGTTTTTGTCCAGCAATACCACCACTTCCAGAGAAAACGTGGAAAACGTGGTAAATCCCCCGCAAAACCCAGTTTTCAGCAATAGGGACTCTCTTTCTCCCAGCCGTCCTGCTCCCCACAACCCCATTAAAAATCCTATGCACATTGCTCCCAGCACATTTACTACCAATGTCTGGAAAGGAAAGGATGTTTTAAAAGGAATGAGACTAATGCCATAGCGACATACCGCTCCCAATGCGCCCCCCAAAGCAACCAGCAAAAACTGTATCATGGTTCTTTATTCTCCTCTGTTAAGATGTTGAAAGCCTTCTCCTGCTGCACCTTATGCCTTAGAAATTCCGGAGTACGTGACTGGTTCCATAAGGCCCGGTTTTCAAAACCCACTCCTCCATATAGGCTTTGCATTCATAGTCCAAATCGTATAAAATATCGTCCTGCAAGATAAAATTTGTAGGAAACCCTTGATTAGCCGCTCTTTTTCCATGTCTGCTTCCAAGAGCCTGGACATGAATGTGCCAATATCCGTTAACGTATATCATCTCTGATTTCTGCCTCCCTTTTATTGCCGAACTAATAATCCGCGCAGGACTCATGGTAAATCTGCTTCACCACTACCGGCCCTTTCTCCCCACTGCACAGATCGGAAGGCCTCCCCTCTTTCCCGTTTCCACCATTCTAACCATAAAGATACCATACTCTCTGTTTTTGTGCATCAAAAAGGAATGGCCCTCCCTTTTTTTGTTTGACTTTTTACACAATACCCCCCTTTTAAATTGTATATATTGTACACTTTTTACTTGTATTATTTTCATTCATTATTCACATTGACTTATTTCCCCACAAGTGGTACGCTCAAATCAAATTTTGAAAAAGGAGCAGATTTATCATGGACACTAACCTGGTTTTATTTCTCATCCTCTCCATCATCGTTTCCCTGGTCGCTTTTGCTTTTGCCGCCTGGCTTTATCGGTGGGTAATTTCCCAGCCTTCTGATAATGCCCGTATCGCAGAAGTCAGCGCCTATATCCGCCAGGGGGCCAACACTTTTCTGGCCAAGGAATATCAGTTGCTTGCCCGGTTTTGTGCAGTGGCGGCCCTTCTCATTTTTCTGTTTCTGCCAAGCCCTGTATGGTCCGGCGGCAACGTACTGGATAACCTGACTATGGCCCTTGCCTACATTGCGGGCACTATTTTTTCTGCTGCAGCAGGTAAAATCGGTATCTTTGTGGCCACCATTGCCAATGTGAAAACCGCCGAATCCGCTGCAAAAGGTGGACTTAAGCCCTCCTTCCTGTCTGCCTTCAGGGGCGGTGCTGTCATGGGCATATAGTCCAGGGTTGCATACGCCACAGCGGCTGCATCTACACTGCCATTGAGCACAGCAATGATGGAATTTACATGGCTTCCTGAGAAAATAACGCTGTTAAAAAAGTATCCTGCATTTTCCAGGCTGTCCACATCCAGATCCAGACTCTCTACCAGTGTATACTTTGGATACAGATATCCGGAAGAGGAAGCCTGATCCACGAAAGCAAAGGTTTTTCCTTCCAGATCTTCCATGGTGTTGATTTCCTCATTATCCGCCCTGGTAATGAATACAGATTTATATACTGCAGAGCCGGGCGCTGAACTATAGGTTACCAGGGGTTCGATTTCTGCCTGCAAGGATGCCTGATAATAGCTCATGGGACTTACCAGAAGCACGTCCAGATTACCTTCTGCAAGGGCGGTAATGCCTACGGCGTATTCTGTTGAATCAAATATGTTCACCGTACAGCCCAGTTTTTCTTCCAGGGTCTGACGCAGATCCTCATTTACTTTTTCCTGTGTTTCGGCATCTACATTCTCTGCATCTGTTGCCGGCATGACCGCCACATTCAGAGTCTGCGTTTCTTTTTTGCACTGCATCCTCCCAGAATACTGCCAATGATAAGGGTGCTGCCTGCTGCAGCCAGGATTGTGCGGGTTATATTTCGTTTCATGGGACTCCTCCATTTTAAGTTTGGAAAATACATTTTCCTTCTTCGTTTGCTTTTATGTTACGTCCTTAGGATATTCTAATCGACACTATTGGTGTCATCTTGAAAGAGAAAATTTTCTGTAAACTTCATGTAAATCTGCATCAAAAAAACGCTTCCTCCCGGAAGCGCTTTTATTCATCCTATTTCTTTATAGGTTTTTGATATATCCAATGAGCATCTCCAAATGCTGAAACAAATGTTCCTCCCTGTAGAAGGAACTGTCATACTTTTTAATAGAATACCGATAGGCATAGGCAATCACAGACTGGTAACAGACCTGAGAATACTGCAGGGCCTCTTCCTTTGTCAGTCTGATTTCTCCTCTTTCTACTGCCATTTCCAAAAGCGTATTGACATTGTAGCGGGCTCTCAGCCTGGATTTCAGCTCCTGATATCGCTCCACGGCCTGTTGATCTTCCAGGGAAACCAGATAACTTTCAAAGGCGTTAATCATCCGAAACAAGGACGCTTTTTTTTCATCAAGAGAATAGGCCATGATGCTTGAAAGCACATCTTTGAAACAATCCAGTGCCGGTCTCTCCTCTCTCCGGGCCTTTTCCATCATGCTTTCGGTAATCTGCTGTACATTCTCTGCAAAATCATTCTGCAAAATCATGGCACATTCCACAATAATAATATGAACATTGGGATAATACCTGTACAGGCTCTTTTTTTCCATACCCAGATACACATAGGCTTTTGTGAAAGTAAAATTTTTAATGCCAACTTCCACCAGATAAGACGTCAGCTTTTGTAAAATGTCTTTTCTCCTGTTTTTTTTAACTGAGGACTCTTCATACCCCTCGCAAATCCAATCCAGCATCATGCGTTTCCCTTGCTCCCTTATTATCCCTGAACCAGTCTGAACCCAACGGTCTGTGAATTTCCCGGCTCCATTGTATATGGTTTTCATCTTACCACATTCTTTTAAAAAACAGCAACGGAAAAATTTTTATCCTCTTCTGGCATAAAACCATTCATTTCTCTGGCCACCGGTATACCTCCACATACTTGCAGAGGTTCATCTCCCCACAGAAATGGTAGCAGGGGAATTCAGGTTCTGGCCATCTGCCTTTTGGCAGGCTCTGCTGATTCGTTTCACGCCAAAGGATAGAGCGGACAGAAGAAACCGGCCAAAGCCCACCCCATAGAGCAGGCCAGTCCATAACCGGCGTCTGTTATTGGACATGTATGCGGTTTTATACTGTAAGCTGCCATCCAGGGCCAGTGGAAGGCATAGGCTCAGCCATCCCCACTGTAGCTTATGGGGCAATCCGCCCGACAGCACCGCCAGATACCCCAGCAGCATGCCGGTACAACGGGCACAAAGGGGCAACTGGTACCCTTTCACAAAAAAGCTTCTCTCCGGCATTTGATGACATCTAAACCAGCGACTGCAAAACTCCATACTCCTCATCCATTGTTCATCCATTCAGGTCATGCCCTCCATTTCCTGCCACAGGAGGTACACACCCAGTAATGCCTGGTTTTGGTTTTACGTCCCTCTCCGCAAAAACCACACAAAATTCCTGCAGGGCCTGCCAGCAGTACACCGCAACATCCCTTTCCTGCAGAGTAGTCCTTTCCTTCTGAATAGGTATCTGTTATGACCTGACAGTTCGTGCTGCCGCATCTGGGACATCTCATATTGCAATCCTCCTTCTGTCTTCAAACGATTACTTTAGTATATTCTATATAGTTCCCCTTGAATGCCATAACGCTTCCGAAACCGCTCCAGGTCTCCTGCATTCTCTATGAGCATCACTTCTTCAAAGCGACCCGACTTCACATCCTGAAAACCTGCCATTTTCTCTCCAGTGCAAATGCTGCAGCGAATTGCAGGCCGCATGTTCTGGCTGTCATAGGGTTTCACCGAATTTGCCTTCCCCCACATGGACCTCTCCTCCTTTTCTTCCATTTTGCCTTATTATGTGTTTTTTTCCAAGAGCTTTTTCTTCAAAAGTTCGTATCGCCTTTTCTTTTCTGCCTTTGCAAAATGTACCGCTCTGCTTTGACGCTCCCCTTTGGAATAGTCCAGAATTTCATTTCCGAACTGCTCACTGGTCAGGTCAAAGACCCTCTCTCCTACCACATTATAACAGTGCACACCGCCACTACTTCCCGGGAGGCCATATACCTCACCCCCAAAAAGATCCTGGGCCAGAAAGGCTGTGATGGAGCATTGCCCAAGGGTCCTGTTTTCTGGCGTCCACCGGGCCCGCAACCTGGGCGCACAGGTCTCAGCCGACCAGATATCATACAGGACTTCGTAAAGGTCTTCCGGCATATGAAGGTCCCCAAAAGCCTCTGTCACTCTGGGTAGCTCCCCTTGCCCCCAACCGTAAAAAGCATACTGCTTTTTTCCCATTTTTCTTCCTTTCCTATCAACGATTTTCTCTCTGTTAACGTCTGCTTACCCCAAAAACATGGACAATCTTTCCGAAAAGTCGTACAGTATAAAAAAACAGAAATGAGGACACATTTTGAAAGGTATTCTTTTTGATTTTGATTACACTTTAGGAGATTCCACACCGGGCATTCTTTCCAGCATACAGTATGCCTTAACGAGGATGTCTCTGCCCCTTCCCCCGGAAGATGCCCTTTGCCGGACCATTGGCCTTTCTCTTCCAGACACCTACAAGGTCCTGACAGGGGATTTCTCCCCTGCACATGCCCAAACTTTTTCCAGACTGTTTAAAGAAAAAGCTGACCAGGTAATGGTATCCTCTACTTCTTTTTTGCCAGGTGCCATCCAGACACTGGAACAACTGCAGGCCATCGGAATCAAAACCGGCATTGTAACCACCAAATATCACCGCCGTATTGAACAGATTTTTTCCGCATACAAACTGGAGGGACTGGTAGATGCCATCGTTGGTGGTGAGGACGTGGCCATGCCTAAGCCAGACCCGGAAGGGCTGCTTAAAATACTCTTCCTGCTACAGCTGAAAAAAGCAGAGGTACTCTACGTGGGAGACAGCGTGACCGACGCCTTAGCTGCTGCCGCCGCCGGCATTTCTTTTGCCGGAGTGACCACCGGCACCACCCCTGCTTCCCTGCTGGCTACTCACCCCCACACTGCCATCTTTTCCAGCATAAAGGAAGTCCTTCCCTTTTTACAAAACCGGTTTCCCGATGATTTCCCATTTACAGGGTGAAGCCTTCCCCCAGCATCTTCAGAAGCGAAGCGGTTTCACACACATACACCCCTATATTCTCTAATTCTTTCCGTCCGGCTTTCTCCATCCCGGAAATGGCATCTGCTACGGCTGTCACTTTAAAATCCCTTTCACTTGCCTCATATATAGAAGTGCGGGGACAATTGGGAAAATTACAGCCTGTAAAAACCAGCGTATTTACCCCTCTGGATTTCAGGAATTGGTCCAGGTCCGTCTGGTAAAAGGCCCCCCATCTGGGTTTATACATCATCCACTCGGCCGGACCCATAGAAAAAAATGTCCCTTGCTGCAATGCTTTTTCCGGCATTTTACTATATCCATCCGGCCTGAGGGCAGGTACCAGTTCGGCGCCTAAGCTACCCGGTATGACTATGGCATCCCCTTTTTCCAATTGGCCCCTTCTGCACAAATCCGCATTTTTTCCATCCGGCTCATACAAACGAATGACGTGAATAATAGGCCAATTCTTCTTTCGATAGAACGCAAGGAGTACCTCAATATGCGGTACAATTTCTTCCGTCCCCGGGACCCTGAAGGGCGAAGATTCCTGTACAAAATCGTTCTGCATGTCTATGGAAAGAAGAGCCGATTGACTAAAGTCCGGTCTGGTGTAAGAATCCATCCTTTCTATATTCATTTTTCCCCTCCCCCTTCCTCCGTCCTTCTCATCCAGGCGTTCCAGGACACATTGGTCCGCTCCAGTGCCTTTTTCTGCATGATTTGCTGTCTGAAACTTAAAATGGCCAACATTTCGTCTGCAATTTCCACTAGGGAGGGTTGTCCGGTCTGTCGCAGGTAGCTCAGCATCCTCTGGGCCGTATAATCCGTATTCAGATTTTGAACCACCTGATCACAAAAAAGAGCCGGATACCCTTTCTCCACCATGTATTGATATAATTCCCTGCTTTTTTCCGTCCTTTTCTCCATCCCCGTCTTTCCTTTCATTACAAGAGTGGGGTGTCTTCCGGCCAAAAATCCCCTTCCCGCAAACGCCTCTCTGTCAGCCAGTCCTCTGTCACTTCCACTGTTTTCCTTTTCCCCTCTCCATTTTCCAGCGTCACCAGGATTTTAGGCTTTTCTCCAGGCAAAAGGGCTTCACAACCATATTCTCCATCAAAAAAATGTTTGATTTTCCACATATTTTCCTTCTTCCTAACCTATACTCCAATGCACATGGCTGCCCCGGGCATCCTTGCTCACCAGCAACTGGTCGTCAATTTGCTGCTTAAGCTCTGTTACATGGGAAATGATGCCCACCAGCTTTTCTCCCCCCGCCATCTGCTGAAGCACCTTTACCGCCTGATTTCTGGAATGCTCATCCAGAGAGCCAAACCCTTCATCAATGAACATCATATCCAGATGAATGGAAGCCGAGCTTTCCTGCACCTGGTCTGCCATTCCCAGGGCCAGGGATAAGGCCGCCATAAAAGATTCACCCCCGGAAAGGGTTTTCACCTCCCGCTCCTTTCCGGTAACGGTGGAGTAGACCATCAGATCCAGTCCCCGGTTTTTCCCTTCTCCGGCCCGTTCCTCTTCCATCAGCCGCAATTCAAACTGTCCGGCAGACATTTCCCGGAACCGTGCATTGGCCCGGAATAAAATTCTTTGCAGATAGTACCGCTGGACAAAGGTTTCCATATCCATTCTGGCGCCGCTTACATTTCCGCTGAGCCGCCTGTACAACTGGTCCATACGGGTATAGGCACCGGCAATACGGGTGCGTTCCTCTTTTCTGGCATCCAGCTGTTTGTATACATCCTCATTAATTCTGAATTTCTCCCGGCTCTCTTCCCAGGTTTTTCTGGCCTGTTCAAAATGAGTCTGTGCCTCCTCCATCTCCCCCTTCAGCAGTGCAAGAACCGGCTTTTCCTTATTCTGCGTGGCCTCCAGAGCCGTGTGATAAGCCCCCCTTGCCGCAGCCTTTCTTTCCTTGAAGGCATTGACCTGGAACAGAAAATCATCTGCTTCTGCTTTCTGATACCGGGTGGCATAAGCCTGCCATTCCCCCTTTGCCATTTCTTTTTCCCTGGCTTCCTTTTCATAGGCAGCCTGTAAGTTGTCCCGATTCTGCCTGTATATGGGCAACTCTTTTTGAAACCGTTCCACCAGCGTCCTGGCCCCATTCAGTGCCGATGCCATCTTTTTTTCCCGCTCAAGATCTGTCCCATGCTGTTCTTCCTTTTTTTCTTTTTCCTGGCGGGCCTGATACAAGACCTCTTTTGCTTCTTCTTCTGTTTCGTACATCTTCTGCTCCAGCAGACTCTCCAGATGAGCGGATGCTGCCGCCAGGTGGCGGGAGCCCTGCACCATTTCCTCTCCGGCCTGGCTCACCTGGGCTTTTAGTTCCTCTTTTCGGGGTCCCGCCTCTTCCAGCTGCTGACGGATCTTCTGGACCTTTTTCACATTCTGAAACAACCGGGCACCTTCCTGATCCATCTCCTCCAGCCGGACCAGTAAAAGCCGATCATTCTCCTGCAGATTCTCCCCCAATCGGGATAGAACACCTTTCAACCGCAGTTCCAGATTCTCCCAGGCCTTCTGATAGGCCGCCTGCTTTTCCTCCAACACCTTTCCTGTGCTCTCTGCCTGGGCTGCCCCCTTTTCCTGGGCCTTCTGTAGTGCCGTCACTTCCCTAGAGAGCTGCTCCAGCCCTTCCCTGGTTATATGCTGATGTTCCTGGGTCAGTCGGCAGGGATTGGGATGGGCTGTGGAACCGCAAACAGGACAGGGCTTTCCGGGAAACAGACTTTCCTTTGCCAGAAACCCCGCCTGGGCATCCAGAAAGGCGTGATGTTGTTCCACATAGGCATTATTCTGTGCTTCATATTTCTGCCGGGCCAGGCCATAGGCTTTCAGGGCCTGCTCTGCTTCTTTTCGTTGCCGGTTAAGGCCCTTTTCCTCCTGCACCAGAACCAGCAGATCATTTCTGAGATTTTCGGTCTCCTTTTTTTGTCCCTCCCAAAGGGTCCATTCTTTTTCTGCCTCTACAAGCGCCCCCTCCTGGCGGCGCCATTCCTGCTCCTGCTGTTCCAGCT
This sequence comes from uncultured Cuneatibacter sp., assembly GCA_964426655.1. Lineage (GTDB taxonomy): Bacteria > Bacillota > Clostridia > Lachnospirales > Lachnospiraceae > RGIG8306. Next base: position 9,862 of record CAYRQT010000041.1, read on the forward strand.
CTTCCAGGGCAGTCTTTAGATTTTGCTCCTGTTGCTGTATTTTGGTCAGTGCCCTCTCCTGCCGGAGGACCTCCGCCTTTGCCTCTTCGATTTTCTGAAAAAGGAGGAATGCCTTCCCCGTTCTCTCCTCTATCCTGGAAAAGCCTTCTCTTTCCAGATCCATTGCCTTTCTGGATGCCTCTTCCGCCGCAAAAGCCCTGGCGTACTCTTCCTCCAGTGCCGGTAGATCCTCCAGCTGTTTTTCCAGTCCCTTCTCCGTTTCTCCCAACTGTTTCTGGGCATCCTGAAACCGTTCATACAGACCTTTAATATCATAAGCCAGTCGGATGTTTGCTGCCAGGGTTCCCATTTGTGCCATGGCATCCTCTTCTTTCGCACAGGCCTCCAGCTCACCTTTGGCTCTTTCCAACTGGGCAAAGGAAGCCGCCAGCTGCTCTGCCAGCTGATAGGCATCCCGCTTTTCATCCCGCAGCTTTTCTGCCGCCGCCAGCTGGACTTTTGCCTGTTCCCTCTCTTTTCCCAGGACCTGACAAAGGGTTCCAAGGGCAGTTATAAATGCTTCCAGATCCACGACATTCAGCTCTTTTCCATCCTGAATCCGCCTTTGCAGCTGGGTAAGGGCCGTTTTGTCCTCATAGTGTTCCGGCACTTCCACCCTGGAAGCCTCCAGCTTACAGGCTGTGCGGACAGCTTCCATTTCCCCCTTCTTTTCCCGAAGGCGTTCCACCAGTCCATCCACCATTCTCTGATATATTTCCGTATTAAACAGCTTTCTGAAGATTTCTCTTTTCTTGTTAGAGTTCGCCCGCAAAAGCTCCATGAATTCCCCCTGGGCAATCATGGCAATCTGCATGAACTGTTCTTTGGTCAGTCCCAGAATATCCTCCAGCTTTTTATTGGCTTCCTTTTGGGGATACTCCGTGCCATCCGGCATGAAAAGGGAAATGGCCTCTCCCACCTCCTTTTCCCCTGTTCCCCTTTTCAGGGGACGGGTATGCCTTGGCACCCGGCGCACCACATATCTGACGTCCTCTCCCCCCTCTTCCTCGGAAAAGGTCAGCTCTACATAAGGCTCTGTGGCACATTCCCCAAACTGGCTCTGCAGTTCCGTGCCGCTTTTTTTGTTGGCGCCGGAACTGGCTTCTCCATAGAGGGCAAAAACAATGGCATCAAAAATGGTGCTCTTGCCTGCCCCTGTATCTCCGGTAATCAGGAACAGATTCTGGGTAGTTTTGGTAAAATCCACTGTGGTTTTCTGCCCATAGGATCCAAAAGCCTGCATGGTCAATGTCAATGGTTTCATACTGCGCCCTCCTGTGCCTGCTGAATCAGTTCCTGAAGAAGTGCCTCTTCCTCCGGATCCAGTTCTCCCAGAAAGGCTTTGCACAGGGAAAAGGGATCCCCTATTTCTTCTTCCGAAAAAGTGGTTCGATAATCTGCTCTTTTCCCAATTTCTCTTCTGATTTCCAGCAGATTAGGAAAAGCACTGCGAATGCGGTCCTGCATGTCGAATACATCCAGATCCACCTGATCTGTCAGCACCACTGTCACGTAATCCTGGCAGGCCTCCCGGCAAACCTCCTCCAGATTGCCGGACAGAATGCGAATCTGCCTTAAGGGACAAAGGGGCAGTACACGGGTTTGTACATTTCCCTTTTCTTTCATTTCCACCAATACAATGCCCTTTTGCTGCCCCGCCTCACTGACAGAGCAAGCCAGAGGTGTGCCACAATACCGGTAATTTTCACTCCCCACTTTCATGGGTTTGTGAATATGTCCCAGAGCCGCATAGTCAAAACGTTCCAGAACATCCCCTCTGACCGCATCCACATTGCCCACAGTCCGGATCTCCGTATCCATCCGTTCAATACTGTCCGGATCTGCAGACACGGGAAGATAAAACTGGTGGCTCACCAGCACATTCCGTTTTTGAACATCTACTGCTTCCCGGTCGATGAGCCTGTGAAGAGTTTCATCATAGGACAGGGTATTGTCGTTTTCATCCGTTCCCACAATGGCTTTTACCATGGATGGTTTCACAAAGGGAAGCAGGTAAAAACTCACTTCTCCCCATTCATCCTCCAGGACAATTCGTTCAATATGCTCCTGAGGACTGAGGGGCGGGAGCCCGATCATGTGAATTTTCCTGTCTTTAAGCACCCTGCGAAATACATTGATTCTGGGGGCGCTGTCATGATTACCACTGATGAGCATCACCTCCCCCCGGGGAAGCACGGCGGATAGTTCGGAAATGAACTGGTCAAAAAGCTCCACACCCTCGGCACTGGGAATGGCCTTGTCATAGATGTCCCCTGCAACAATGACCGCATCCGGCTGCTCCGTTTTGGCATATTCCACGATCTGTGCAAAAACATATCGCTGGTCTTCATATAAATCCCGGTTAAAAAGCTTCAGACCTATGTGCAGATCAGATAGGTGAAAGATTTTCATTTAAAACTCCTTTTTTCTGTTTCCCCTGACACTATATCAGTAGTGACCTCACTAAGGCTTAACGAATGTCCACCGTAAACGCATCCGGAATGTCCCTGTAATCCAAAGGACACATCCTTCCTAGAGCTTTATGTGGGCATTTCATTTTAAATCTATTCTATCCTGTATCATGTTTTTTGTACACACCGGGAGAAAAACATTAATGTTTTTTCTCCTCTCTTTTAACGGCCAAATGGATCCCTTCTGCAGAAAGGTCGTTCTTCTTTTCATCCGATGGAATTCCTTTTCCTTGCCTCTCTTCCTTTGCCTACAGTATCAATCCTTTTTATGGTTATTCCCTCTTTTGCAATAAAAAACGACTGCACTGCGCACTTTTCTGCGGCACAGCCTTGTCGTTTTTTACCTGACTACTTCATGCCAGTTTATCCTTATTTTCAGCCCTCTTCATCTTTTGGCTAAGCAATCAATACTCAAATGGTTTTTCGGATCTTCCAAGCGACCATCGCAAGCACGGGCAGTTCAATCAAAGGTCCAATCACCAGGGCCAGAGAAATCAGTGGGCGATCCGGGAATGATGCTACAGCAATGGCCAGAGAAAGAGGTGAATTTCTGGCTAATGTGGTAAACTGCAATGCTGTCGTATCCTTCCGGTTCATTCTGGCCACCTTCCCTATCTTTTGCACCAGAAAAACATTGATGAGGAAAAATAAAAGCAGCGGCACAAACATCCGCCCCAGCAAACCGGGATGTGCAAATACTGCCTGCCCTTCTGACGCAAACATACATAACACAGCCAGACAGAGAAAAATCAGCTGTGCCCCATCACCCCATTGCATCAGACGATTTACCCCTGCACGCCTTTTTTCAAAAATCCAGGATTTGCACAAGAATGCCAGGCATAGGGGCATTACCAGCACCAGCAGCATATTCAGTAAGAGGCCGCCGGCATTCAGCTGAACGCTACTGCCAAAGAACAATAGCAGATATACTGGCAAAAGCAGAATCTGCAACAGCAGATTCAGTGGCAGAATGGATGCCCCCAGCTCCACATTGCCTCCAGCCAGCTCCGTAAAGATCAGATACCAGTCCGTGCAGGGCGTTACCAGCAGCATGACCAGCCCCATTTGCAGATCTGTACTGCCTCCAAAGAACAGGTGCCCCAGAACCATTGCCAGAAATGGGGTCCAGATAAAATTCACAGCCAGGGCCAGACTGGTAAACCTCCTGTTTTTCAAGGCATTTCTCATCTTTCTGCCATCTGCAGAAAGAAACACAAAGAAAAGCAGCACCATCAGAAAGGGCTCAATAAAGCTGGCCAGGTCTTCTCCCCAGGGCGTCCACCTGCCAAGGAGCAGGCCAACTGCCGCTGCCAGCAAAATCCATATCGGCTGTAGTTTTGTCATCATTTTCACTCTCCCCCCTGTCTCAGTCCCAATTGTCAAGCCACCCAGCACTCATTACAATCTCCATCCAATGGCCTCCGTGCGTAGCTGTAAAAATCTCCTGTATATCCCTTCTTGCCCCATCAATTGCAGATGGTTACCTTTTTGTACAATTTTTCCACCATCCATCACCAGAATCTGGTCCGCATTTCTGACTGTCTCTAGTCGATGGGCAATGGAGATGCATGTCCGCCCTTTGGTCAGTGCCCTGATGGCCTCCAACAGCTCATGCTCATTTTCCGGGTCCACACTGGAAGTGGCTTCATCCAGAATGACGATGGGGGCATTTTTCAAAATAGCCCGGGCAATAGAAATACGCTGCCTTTCTCCCCCGGACAGGGTGGATCCCCCTTCTCCCACCACTGTATCATAGCCATTCGGCAATGCCATGATAAAACTATGGCAGCAGGCTTTTTTTGCCGCATCTTCCACCTGTTTCCTATCAGCCGAAGGATTGCCGAATTTAATATTGTTTTCAATAGTATCGTGAAACAGATATACATTTTGAAAAACAATGCTCATTTGGGAGAGAATACTATCTGCGGTATACGTTCTGACATCCTGACCGCCTATGCATACTCTCCCTTGCTGCGCATCCCAAAATCGGGCCATCAAACTGCACAATGTGGTCTTTCCACTGCCGGAAGGTCCCACAATGGCGCAGGTACTGCCTGCCGGAATATGCAAAGAAACATGATCAATGACCAATCTGCTGTCATAGGCGAAGGAGACATCTTCCATAGTTATGTCAAGATTTCCCGCCTCCAGCGGCTGGTTTGTTTTGTCCAAAGCCGGTATATCGGCAATGCTTTCCAACCTGTCCAGTTCATTGTGTATTTTCCGGGCCAGAAAAGCCCCATCTCCCATCAATTCCAATTCCCCGTAGACCAGAAAGGCAGATACCAGAAACATCAGGCAATAAGAAAGAGGAATTTTCCCCTGCAGGTATAAGGTCACCGCCAGAAATAGCAGGCCACAGCTGGTGAGCTTATAGACCAGTGCATACAGTTTCATCATACCTGCAGCTGCATGCTCCTGCTGCAGAGCAGTTTGTTTTCTGGTTTCAAAGGCCCTGTAAACGCCGGACTCTCCCTTTTCATCCTGTAAAAAAGCCCTCAGCACACTGATGCCCCTTACATATTCCAAAACCTGGCTCACCATCTTCTCCTGTGCATCCTGCACCCTTTTTGTCTGGACGGTGGCTCTTTTCTGAACTATACCAAGAATACTGATCCCCACAATCAACCCACACAGGCTCAGCAATGCCATGGGCCAGCTGAAGATCATCATCATGACAATAATCACCACAGCCATGGAAACACCACCGGTAATATCCGAAATGGCCATCATGGAATACTGCTCCAGCTCCACTACTGTGGAGGTCAGTACCGTCTGGATGATGCCAAGACGCTGTTGGGAAAAATATCCCATGGGAGCACCTTTAAGCTTTTCACCTACCTCCAAGCGATAGTCCCTGAAAATTCCGAATCCGGTGGCACTCATGGAAATGTCCATAAACCACTGAAAGAGGAACCTGCCTGCTGTACTGGCCAGCAGAATCCATACAGACTGTTCAATAATGGCCGGACTTAAGGTTTCCAGATTCTGAAAGAGAATAAACACTGCCATAAGCGCCATGGAAACAGACGCGCTTTTCAAAAAATTAAACGCCATTCCCAGGCATATTCTGTATTTTCGCGGTCCTGCAATGGCCAGAATCCGTCTAATCATTTTAAACATGGGAAACCTCCTCTCCTTTGTCTGCAGATGCCATGTATTGTGCCCACATCTTCTGATAAACCTGGCTTCTTTCAAGAAGTTCTTCGTGAGTCCCCTCACCCACCAGATGCCCATCCTGCATCACCAGAATCTTATTGGCCTTTCGAATGGTAGACAGTCTGTGGGCCACCAGCTTTGCCTCCACCAGGCCATTGTCGAGTCATGGTAAAACTGTACGGACCTGGAAAA
>CAYRQT010000041.1:15732-16032 GCA_964426655.1 uncultured Cuneatibacter sp.
CTACATAATATGCATCCATGCTTTTTGTTCCTAATTGTCCAAAGGCTTTGATGACCTGAATGCCATTGACGTATTCCACAAGAGAGGCATTCATCTCATTGCCTGCCCGCAAATAGGTCGCTATTTTCCCGGAATACCCCCACATCATGCCAATGACAAACAACAGACTTACCGGGACTGTAATCAGGGAAGCCAGTCCCATTCTCCAGTCAAGGAAAAAAACCAGAAGCATGCTGAACAAAGGGGCTGCCACAGCTGAGGGAAGCTCTGGAATCATGTGGGCAATCACATCTTCCAGCC
>CAYRQT010000041.1:16042-19420 GCA_964426655.1 uncultured Cuneatibacter sp.
ATTGTCTGCCAGCAGCGTTTTAAAGTTGCCGGATGGTGTTTCCAACATCACCCCCATGGGTACACGACGCATATGATCTGCAATGGCACACCGAATATTTTTCAGAATGGTAAACGCCACTCCATGGCTTCTGAGAGATGAGATCTTTGTCAGCCATGCCCGGATTATCATGCACCCGGCTGCCACTGCCGTGATGGCCGCCGCCCCTTTTATGGTTCCCTTTCCCATATATACCCACTCTGCCAGAACTGCTACTGCAAAAAAGGGGGCCATCCCTGCCAATTCACCAAGAAGCGCCAGAATAACGGATAGCCCCATTTTTCCCCTTGCCTCTCCTGCAAATTGAAATATTACCTTTAATGGGTTTTCCTGTTTTGATTTCAATATCTTTTCCTCCAATATAGTTAGCTTTAACTAACCTTGAGTCAAAAAAAAGCTGCCCTTAGAATCCAAGAACAGCTCGCCATCCAGGGTAGAAAAAGGTCTGCAGTGTCTGTACATAATGAGCCGCCTCTTCCCTGGAAAATCCGTGAACCACCACTTCAAAAACGGCATTCACATAAGCCCCCATAATCAATTTCATTTCTGCAGGCTGAACACGCCCGACGGAAAACCCTCTTCTTTGCATTTCCTTTAGATATGCCATGGTTTCTTTCTCTTCCAGGTCTGCAATTTTCTGCACAAAATGCTCATATCTGGTTCCCTTAGCCTGACAGATCAGCAATTTCGCCATCTCAAAATCCTGGTAAAGCAGATCCACTGCAGCCAGAAGATCTTTGCCTTCCCCCCACATCTCCCCCGGGCTGCCTGTTTCCAGCAACTGATAATCTGCCCTTTTACGTGTTTCGAACAGGCTTTGGAATTGCTTTACCAAAGGTTCCACCAATGCCGCAAACATCTCCTCTTTATCTGCAAAATGCCGGTAGAGCGCAGCGGAAGACAGCCCTGCGTCAGCCGCAATGGCCCGAATGGACGCTTTTTCGAAGCCCTTATTCAAAAATTCCTTTTTAGCAGACAAAATGATTTTCTCGTAACTTGCACGTTTATCTCTGGGCAAAGCTTCCCCCTTATTGTTATCAGTGATAGCTATCTATGATTACTTATATTACTCCAGTAAGACTCTTCTGTCAAGTCTTGATTTTTATATGAAATTTCGCAAAAAAGATTTCGCCATTCTTCAAAAAAACAGTTGACAATCCCCCCCTTTATCATGTATAAAGAGTAGAGTTGTGCGGGGCATTAGCGCAGTTGGGAGCGCGCCACACTGGCAGTGTGGAGGTCAGGGGTTCGATCCCCTATGCTCCATTCATTAAGCTACCATCGGAGGAGACCTTTTGGCGAAGCATGACTTTGGAGTTCTTGAGCAGTTTGAGGAAAACAAATGGTATCAGGAATTCGATCCGGAAATATACCACTGCATTTCAGTGGATATGAACGTGATGGATGAAGTTTTTAATGCCCATTGGGAAGAAATCGAAAAAATCAAGGCCTTTGCCTGTGTTTCCACTCAGCCTATACAAGGGCTTGATGCATGGAGTGTAAACCTGATATTCCCGCAATCTCTTAAGGAATTTTATAATATCATTGTTCAGGCCAATAAAACTCTTCGCTCAGAGGAGCTCGTTTCGTTAATTGATAAAATACAAGAGGCTATGGAAAATAATAAATACTTAATACATTTTGGTATTTAAAGAAAATGCAATCCAGGGTATACACGAATTCTTATGGGCGACTTGTTGTCGCTCTTTTTTATATCATTTTAGACGGTCAATTGATTAATACATAATAGCTGAAAACACTTGATTCCCCTTTGGAGGATGGCTTAGAATGCTTTTGGGAACAACCAGAATTGCGTTTGGAGAAAAGCGGATATTTGTATGAAGTCTGTGGACAAGCCCAAAATCCGCATATATGAGGTATTAAAATTTCAGGAAATCATTTAGACATTTTATTTGCGCGCGAAACAAAGACTTCCATCGGCCAATCAGATTACGTGTTATTAAGAGAATCCTACAAGAGTACCATGATTAGAGCATCTATCCAGCAGAAAACTGCCGTTTAAATTCATTTTCATAATTATGTAACCTGGATGATTCATTAGTAATATAACCTTAGAACCAGGAACTTTCTTAGCTGTAACTGTACTGGTCAAACATTTTTGTAACACCACTGTCTAACTGGCTTGAATCCACATCGCGCCTCATAGGGTGTACGATAATCGTTGTTTGAGTGTGGACGCACCTGATTGTACCAGACATATGCATACTCTGAAACAGCATATGCTAATTCTTCATCGGTTCTAAAGTTAAATCGATTGATAAGTTCTGCCTTAAAAGTATTATAGTACCGTTCCATCGGGGCGTTGTCATAAGGACAGCCTGCGGCACTCATGCTCTGTATAATGCCGTGTTTCTGACAATAAAGGATAAATTGAACCTATGTAAACTGGCTTCCCTGATCGGAATGCAATATCAAATTTTCGGGTTTGCGCTTCTGAGCATGTAGGGCTTTTTCGAGAGTCAAGATTGCTAAATCGCTTGTAATCCATTTGCCAGTTTCACTTGCGACCACGCTGCGGTCGTATAAATCAATAATGGTACAGTTATAACGCACGGAACCATTCGTAAGGAAAATATAGGTGAAATCTGTACACCATACCTGATTTGCTTTGTTTGCCATAAAGTTTCGTTCCAGTAGGTTTGAAAAAATTTTGTGGGCATGTCCTTTTTTGTAACCAGGGCGCTTACGGCGGCAGACACATTGCAATTGAAGTTCTTTGTTCATATATTTGTGAACTGTAGTTTTGCTTAAAAATATCTGATTCCTTGCGAGGAAAATACGCATGCTTCTGTAACCCAGAATGCCGCCGAATTCATGATAGATATCATTAATTTTGCTGCAAATTTCACTTTTCTTGGCATAGTAAGTCGTCTTAGCTTGTTTTAGGTAATTGTAATATGCGTTCGGAAATATTCCCATTCGTTTTAACAGCCAACGGGTTCCGAAGTGCCTTTGATGTTTTTCGATGAATCGATATGCCACTAATCGATTTCCTTCGCAAAGAATGCCGCTGCTTTTTTTAAAAAGTCGTTTTCCTTTTCAGCTTCTGCAAGTTTCTGCCGGAGCTGCCGAACCTCCTGCATCAATTCGTTTTCAGATTTTGCAGCATCATTTGTTTGGCATTCTTTACGGTAAGTGCGAATCCAGTTTGAAACGGTCGCATGACAGATTCCGTATTCAGCAGCAAGGCTCGAAATTGTTCGACCGTCCTGAATATGGAGTTTTACAACTTTTTTCTTGGTTTCCTCAGTAATTGTTTGCATTAGTGTTGATTTATAATTAAAACTGACCCAGGATTTACGAGGAAAATTGACCCAC
>CAYRQT010000042.1:0-3642 GCA_964426655.1 uncultured Cuneatibacter sp.
TGAACGTCTGGATTTCCTGTCAATTCACCGCCCACAACAGAGCCGCGGCCTGTAATAATGGAAATGGCACCGGGAGTGACACCTGCCTCATTCAGCAGGTGGGAAAGCTTGCATAAAGTAAGGGGGTTGTCTGTGGAAGGTTTTACCACGCAGGCATTTCCCATTAAAAGAGCCGGGGCCACTTTCTGGTCAAACAGGTCACAGGGGAAATTGAAAGGGATGATTGCCGCTACAACACCAAGAGGTTCTTTTTTTGTATACAGGAATGTGCGCTCCTGGCCGGCCTCCAGGCCTTCCGGAATGGTTTCCCCGTAAAAGTGCTTTGCCCTTTCACAAAATGCTCTGAATGCAATAAAAATATTGCCGATTTCTGCACGGGCCTCTACAATGGGCTTGCCAGTTTCGTCGGAAAGGGTTCTGGCCAGATCCTCCTTATCTCTTTCCACCAGTTCCAAAAATTTGTAAAGAATATCTACTTTCTGGTGAATGGGAATGGAAGCCCATATTTTTTGGGCTGCTTTGGCAGTGGACACTGCATACTTCACATCATCTGGGGAAGCGGCCGGTACCGTATCGATAAGCGTGCCGGTGGCTGGATTGGTTACTTGAATGACCTCGCCGGTGGACGCATCCACCGCCTGGCCGTTAATGAGCATTTTCATGTGATTTCCTCCTGTCTGTAAACTCAAGCTTCATAGAAACCGGTAAAGGATAGCATCAGACCACCACAGGTATTCCGGTCGTCATCTACAAAACCATATTCACCAAAAGTAAACTCCGTAATAAAGGGAATGTCGCCTGCCGCGGCTTTTAACTGAGCAGCCACTTCGTTGATACGGTCACCGATTCCGGCCCGTCTTCCGCCACAGTGTACCAGATGGAAGGCCAGAGGCTTTCCGGGAATGGTAGCAATCAGGGCTTTAAGCGTATCTCCGGTGGAGTTAATCAGTTCATCTACAGTGGCTTCCATACGAATGACGCAGGTTTTTTCTGCAAGATTGTTTCCACAGCTCATGGAAAAATCATCATTCCCATTCATAGGGTGCCGGATTGCCACCAGGTTGCCCAGGCGGTCTTTTACGCCAAGAGGGGAAGTGATGGAGGTGGCCAGCAGATTGCCGCCGGTTACCTGATCCATACCCACGCCCAGCCACTCAGCGTAGACCTTTAAGGCGGGTGCACCATCAATTTCTGCCAGCTTACGATGGTCGATTACCTTGGTGATGACGCCGAAATCTTCCGTTTCCCGATAGGCACCGGTAAACAGGTTGGCCATCTTAGGCGCATTGTAGAAAAAGGCTACCAGGCACCCATCTGCAAAGATCTGATCCTGTGCATAGAGTTTCCACTCGCCTGCAATGGTGTTATCGGCTGCAGAACCACCAAAAAAAGGAACCCGGCCAATGACTTTGCTGATGCCTTTCAGATAAAATTCCTCTTCTGCAGGTGAAGCGGCCATATAAAAATAGTCCGGAGCGCTGTTTTTATCGGCGGCCGCCAAAGCGGCCTTTGCAATAGCCTCTCCCTTTTTAACGGAACAGCCATCCTTGGGTGCTGAAGCAACACCCACTGTCATCTCCGGATCAGAAAACAGCATGACGCCGGTAAAAGGTGTGTCCCCACCCACATATCCTTCCGGGGTAATGACGCCCGTAAAAGAAGTGTTGCCGAAAACGGGTACACCGGGCAGGACCGACTGCACGCCGGAGAGAACGGCTTTAACATCATATGCACAACTGGTGTACACAAAAGCTGCTTTAATATCCTGAAGGCCTTTTGCAGCTTTTGCTGCGGCTTCCCGTCCCGACTCCACAGGATTCACATTTGTACTTGCAGCTACATTTGCTTTAAACATGATACCACCTTTCTCCAGTTCAACCTGGAAACATATTGTATATTTACATAGTAGTTTCTATTCGAATATTATGCAATATGCTGATTCCGCAGAGAAAAACAGCTGTTCCACTGTACGGAACATAGAAAAGATGCTATAGTTTAATCATGAAAATGGGCGAAAGCCACAAAAGAGGTGGAATGTACCATGGAGGATAATTTAAGGCTTGCAGACAGACTGTTTGATTTGCTGGAGATTTTTGCAAAGACCCAGGAACCCCTGGCCCTGACAGATCTGGTAAAAATGACCAGCATAAGTAAAACCACAGTGTATCGCTTGTTGCAAAAGCTATGCGAACGGGGATATGTAGAGCGGGTGGAAGGGGTGCGCTATATTCTGGGAACAAAACTGGTGGAATTGTCCAGTTATCATATTGGAAATCTGGAACTTCTGACAGTGGCTCGTTCATATCTGGTGGATTTGTATGCGGATTTAAAGCTGACAGTTCATCTGGGGAAATTACAGGAAGATAAGGTCATTTACATGGGGCTTATTGACAGTAGCCGGCAGACATTGAACTTTAATAGTGGACTGGCGGTTCCGGCATTGACTTCATCCATAGGGAAGTGCCTTCTTTCATGCATGTCGGGTGAAGAACAGGAGCAATTTCTGATGGGAAGCAAAATGGAGCAGTATACAGCAAAAACCATAATAGACAGAGAGGCATTTAAAGCACACTTGAAAACCGTTCGAAGGCAGGGATGGGCCATTGATGATGGGGAGTATCTACCGGATCGAAGATGCGTGGGTGCACCGATTTTTGATTACCTGGGCACTGCAATAGCCTGTGTCAGTGTAAGTGGAAGTACAGCGGAAATGACGGATGATAAACTGGCGACTATTATCCGGGAAGTTAAGGAAACGGCTAAACAGATTTCCCGCCATATGGGTTATATTGCAGACTGAAAAAGGCTGCGCTGCCCCTGGTGAAGATGAATTGACAAACTTACAAATGAGCATTATATTGGACGTGTGTGGTTTGTAAGAAGGGAAAAAATCTATGGGAGATATGACAATTAAGGACATAGCCCAGATTTGTGGTGTAGGGGTCAGCACAGTATCCCGGGCAATCAATAATCACCCGGACATCAATCCGGAAACAAAGGCGCTGGTCATCAAGACCATTAAGGAGCTGAACTATATTCCCAATAATAGCGCCAGAAATCTAAAACGGATTGACACCAAATCCATAGCTGTATTGGTAAAGGGGATTACAAATCCCTTTTTCAGCAATATGATTAAAATTATGGAAGAGGAGATTAAGAAAAAAAAATATTCCCTCGTGCTGCATCATGTAAATGCCAGTGAAGACGAGGTGGATGTGGCACTGGAGCTTGTGAAAGAAAAGCGCCTTAGGGGAATCATTTTCCTTGGAGGTTATTTTTATCATTCAGATGAAAAACTGAAGAAATTGCAGGTGCCTTTTGTGCTGAGTACTGCAGGTGCGGCACCTACAGATATGAATAAGCAGGCGTATTCCTCTATTTCAGTAGATGATTTTAAGGAAAGTTACCGTGTGGCTGAGTATCTGATCGGGCTTGGACACAAAAAAATTGCCATTATCACCGCAGCCCTTACAGATATCAGCATAGGAAAACTGCGGTTGGAAGGCTATAAAAAAGCCCTTCAGGATCATCAGATACCCATAAATGAACAGCTGATCTGCTGCATGCCGGAAGGGAAAGATATGACCTACTCTCTGGAAAACGGATATGAGCTTACCCGGGAACTGCTTTCCAGAAATGAGG
>CAYRQT010000042.1:3652-19119 GCA_964426655.1 uncultured Cuneatibacter sp.
TTTTTGCCATTTCTGACAACATGGCCATTGGCGCCTGTAAGGCACTGTTTGATGCGGGATATGATGTGCCCGGAGATTATTCCGTTATGGGGTATGATGGCATTGACATCGGAAAGTATTATCACCCGGCACTGACCACCATGGCACAGCCCATTGAACAAATGGCCTATGAGACCATTCAGCAGTTGTTCGGTGTAATTGCCAAAACAGAACCTCACAGGCAGAAGGTTTTGCCTGCTACACTTACGGTGAGGGACTCTGTCAGGCCACTATAATAAAAGGGGATATATGCAGGAAGAATTGCTTTCCCAGTTAAGACGAATTACCCCGGAGGAAGAAAAAATACTGGCCGGGCAAAGAGATATTGACAGGGCTTTATACATGACAAAAACAGATGTGATCGATGCTCGAAAAATGTTGGATGCAGGAAAATGGATACAGGTGCGCCCCCACACCCGCTTCGTACACTTTCCCAGACATACGCATAATTATATTGAAGTTTTTTACATGTGTACGGGCAGCACGCATCACGTGGTGGAGGGGGAGGATGTCATTGTAAATCAGGGAGAATTGCTTTTTTTAAACCAGCGGGCTTCCCAGGAGATTTATCCTGCAGGGGAAAACGATATAGGCGTTAATTTTATTATCCTGCCGGAATTTTTTCGCTACAGCCTTCAAATGATGAGTAATGAGGCGAATTTACTTAGGAATTTCCTGGTAAACTGCTTAAAAGGAGAAGAGGGAGGGGCGGCATATCTCCACTTTAAAGTATCCGATATACTTCCGGTGCAGAATCTGGTGGAGAACATGATTTGGTCTATTTTAAACAAGCAGCCAAATAAACGGAGTATCAACCAGGCCACTATGGATCTTTTATTCCTTCAGCTGATGAATTATATGGATAAAATGGAGCTGGACGAAAAGAGCAGTGACAGTAAGCTGATTTTCTCCGTATTAAGCTATATTGAGGGGCACTACAGAGAAGGGGAACTGACACAATTGGCAGAGGATCTGCATTATGATCTGTATTGGCTGTCCAGAGAAATTAAGAAGAAAACAGGGAAAACATACACAGAGCTGGTGCAGACCAAAAGACTGACCCAGGCGGCCTATTTGCTTGCCTCTACTCACATGTCTGTTGTGGATGTGGCCATGGCTGTTGGGTATGACAATGCCAGTTACTTTCACCGCCTGTTTCAGAAGAAATATCAAATGACGCCCAGGCTTTACCGGCTCAGCCGGAAAGATCAGGAGAAATGAGCAAATGAGGACACTTTTTTACACAAAAGGTGTTCTTTTTTTGCGCGTAAAAACCTAATAAAATAAAGCTAGAAAGAGAAATGGTAAAGGAGTAGGGCATGCAATATTATCTGGCTATTGACATTGGTGCATCTAGTGGACGGCATATTCTGGGACATAAAGAAGGGGAGCGTATGGTCCTGGAGGAAATATATAGATTTCCCAATGGCATGCAGGAAAAAGACGGGCGACTGGTGTGGGATGTCCAACAGCTTTTTGAAGAAATTAAAACAGGCATGAAAACATGTAAGGCTTTGGGGAAGATTCCATATAGTGTAGGCATAGACACCTGGGCCGTGGACTTTGTGTTGTTGAATGAAAAAGGAGAGATCCTGGGGGATGCGGTGGCCTATCGGGACGCCCGTACAAAAGGGATGGATGAGCTGGTGTATGAAAGCCTTTCGGAAGAGGCACTTTATGCCAGAACTGGCATTCAAAAGCAACCCTTTAATACCATATATCAGTTGATGGCATTAAAGGAGAAGGCGCCAGAGCTTTTAAAAAAGGCAGATAAGCTTCTGATGATTCCGGACTATTTTCACTATCTCCTCACAGGAGTAGCTGTAACAGAGTACACAAATGCCACGACCACGCAGCTCGTTGATCCGGAAACAAAAATATGGGATGAGGACCTGCTTTCCGCCTTGAGCTATCCTAGAGAAATGTTCCAGGAAATCCGGATGCCGGGGACATGTCTTGGAAAGCTAACACCTGCTTTGCAGGAAGAGCTGGGTTATAACTGTAATGTGGTTTTACCTGCTACACATGATACCGGGTCGGCGGTTATGGCTGTGCCGGCCAGGCAGGAAAATATGGTATACATCAGTTCCGGCACATGGTCTCTCATGGGAACGGAAATTCTTCAGGCAGATTGCACACCGGAAAGCCGGCAACAGAACTTTACAAATGAAGGGGGCTATGGATATCGGTTCAGGTATTTGAAAAATATTATGGGCCTTTGGATGATACAGTCCGTCAGAAAAGAGTGGGACCCGGATATTTCATATGGTGTTCTTTGTGAGGCAGCGGGAAAATGCAAAATATCCTCTGTAGTGGATTGTAATGATGACCGTTTCCTTGCACCGGAAAGCATGACCGGCGAAGTACAAAAAGCATGCCGGGAGACCGGACAGCCTGTTCCGGAGGGACTGACAGAAACGGCTGCGGTAATTTATAACAGCCTTGCAGACTGCTATGCCTGTACTCTGCAGGAACTAGAAGCACGCAGAGGGGAGCACTATGACAGAATTCATATCATCGGGGGAGGAGCCAATGCGGATTATCTGAATCAATTGACGGCCAATGCCACAAAAAGGAAGGTATATGCAGGACCAGTAGAGGCTACGGCCATTGGCAACCTTATGGCTCAGATGATTGCTGCGGGCTGCTTGAAAACACTGCAGGAGGGAAGGGAATGCGTTTTCCGTTCTTTTCCGGTAAACATATATACACCCCAATAGTGGGGAAAGCAAATAGGAGGAATATAACATGAACAAAACAGAAAGATATGCATCTGCCAGGGAGCAATATAAGGCTCTTGGTGTAGATACAGATGCTGCCATTGCTCTCTTGAAGGAAATCCCGGTTGCGTTGCATTGCTGGCAGGGAGATGATGTAACCGGCTTTGATCATGAGGGGCCTCTGACCGGTGGGATTCAGACTACCGGCAACTATCCTGGAAAGGCGAGAACACCGGAGGAACTTATGGCCGATATGGATAAAGCCATTCAGCTGATGCCGGGAAAGAAAAAACTGAATCTGCATGCCAGCTATGCCATTTTTGAAAAAGGGGAGTTTGCAGACCGGGATAAACTGGAACCCAGACATTTTGAAAAATGGGTTAAATTCGCGAAGGAAAGAAATATGGGAATTGACTTCAACCCCACATTTTTTTCTCATGATAAGGTTAAGGATGGCCTTACGCTGACCAGTCCGGATGATGCCACCAGGAAGTTCTGGATCGATCATGGACGGGCCTGCATCCGTATTTCGGAATATCTGGCAAAGGAAACGGGCATTCCCTGTGTGATGAATATCTGGATAGGGGATGGCTATAAGGATGTGCCTGCCGACCGTATGGGGCCTCGTTTGCGATACAAAGAATCTATAGAGGCTATTTTAGCAGAACCTTATGATAAGAACTTAGTGAAACCCTGTGTGGAATCCAAGGTATTTGGAATTGGAGTGGAATCTTATACTGCTGGTTCTGCTGAATTTACGCTGACCTTTGCAGCCACACATGAGGGGTGCCTGCCGCTGATGGATAATGGACATTATCATCCCACCGAAGTGGTTTCCGATAAAATTCCGGCGTTGCTTTGTTATTTCCCTGAAATTGCCCTCCACATTACCAGACCTGTCCGCTGGGACAGCGATCATGTGGTCCTTCTGGATGATGAGACCAAAGAAATGGCTAAGGAAATTGTGCGCTGTGATGCCCTGGACAGGGTCAACATGGCATTGGATTATTTTGATGCCAGCATTAATCGTGTGGCGGCCTGGGTTATTGGATTTAGAAGCTGGCAGAAGGCACTTTTAAGTGCGTTATGCACGCCTCACAAGCAACTGAAAGCGTTGCAGGATGAGAACCGTCTGACAGAATTGATGATGATGCAGGAGGAGTTGAAAACATATCCTTTTGGTGACGTTTGGGATGCTTATTGTGAGTCCTGTAAAGTTCCCGTGGGAACAGATTGGTACAAGGAAATTGAAGCCTACGAAAAAACGGTTCTGTTTAAGAGACAGTGAGAAAGAATGGAGAAAATAAGAATGAAAGTATTAGAAGCTAAATTTGTGCAAGGGTTTATTCGAATGGCCAACGATGGCTGGGAACAGGGGTGGCATGAAAGAAATGGTGGAAATCTTTCCTACAGAATGAAACCGGAAGAAGTGGAAGAGGTCAGAAAAGCTTTTGAACCAAAAGAGTGGCAGTCCATCGGCACCAGTGTACCTGATCTGGCTGGGGAATTCTTCTTGGTAACGGGTAGCGGAAAATATTTTAGAAATGTGATTATTCAACCGGAGGCATCGATCTGCATTATTGAGGTGGACTCCACCGGAGAGAATTTCCGAATCCTATGGGGACTGGTGGAAGGTGGCCGTCCCACCTCTGAGCTGCCTTCTCATCTGATGAATCATGAAGTAAAAAAGAGAACCACAGATGGCAGATACAGAGTGATTTATCATGCCCATACCATTAATGTTATCGCTCTGACATTTGTTTTGCCATTGGAAGACGAGGTGTTTACCCGGGAACTTTGGGAAATGGCGACAGAATGCCCCGTAGTATTTCCAGCCGGTATTGGCGTGGTACCCTGGCTGGTACCGGGCGGAAGAGAGATTGCAGTGGCTACCAGCAAACTGATGGAAAAATATGATGTGGCCATTTGGGCCCACCATGGCATGTTTGCAGCAGGAGAGGATTTTGACCTTACTTTTGGGTTAATGCACACAGTTGAAAAATCTGCAGAAATTCTGGTGAAGGTCCTTTCCATTCAGCCTTATAAAAGACAGACCATTCAGCCGGAACAGTTCAGGCAACTGGCGAAGGACTTTAAAGTGTCACTGCCGGAAACCTTTCTGTATGATAAACACTTATAAATATATTAAAAAGACGCAGGGCCGAGAAAGGGCACTGCGTCTTTTTGATGTACGCCCGGCGGACATGAGTGAAATCGTTTAGGGTGAAGGCCTGGGGCTGGGGCGTGGGAAAGGTGTGTTTTCTCCAAGATCATGTTCAGTGCAAAGAATATGGATGTTATGTGCCCGCTTTTTTCAGCAGGATGTCCTTTGTTCAGCACATGATAAAGAAAATAAGTGATGCAAAGCAATCGGGATAATGGGAAAAATGCAGAAATGTCAACGGTTTTGTTACATGAAAATGCAGAGATGAACCTATGTAAGTTATTTTGGAGCGTTGTTCGCCGGGGCGGGGAAAACGAGTGCTAAAGCCTGATGCAGAATGCTGTTTCCATGAAAACAAAGGAAAGTCCGGGTTAAACATATCCCCCATCAATTGCAACAATAAAAGAGAGGAGAAAAAACCTACATCAGGAAGAAAAAGATGGAGTTACTGTTGTGAGACAGCAGGGGAAAAGTGGGGAAGCAAAGTATATGGAACAGTATAGGTGGAGTGGCAATAAGCCGGCAGAGTGTGAATGCCGGCTTACTGTTCCGTGTTCTGGGGGTTAGCCTTTGTTTCTTCGGGCCTGTATTTCTGCCTGTTCTTTATCAATGTTTTTTTCCACATTCAGAAACGCCAGCAGTCCGATCAGAATAACAGCAGTAATCACTTCCAATCCCAGAAAGAAAAAGATGAACAGGTTCTGGGTAGAAGCATTTTGCACGGGAGCCAGGGTTTCCTGAGTAAGTTCATTATATACCGGTGCGATATACCCGGTTTTAGCCAGAAGGAAATTAAAAATGCCGCTGCCAAAACCTGCGCAAAGGGTGGCAATCAGAGTATATACGGCGGCAGAAAGCCCATCGCAGCGGAAACCTGCTTCCCATTCCACATGGTCCATAACATCAGCAAAAAGGGCCATAAATACATAGGAGCAGGGCAGGCCGCCCATATTTTTAACAAATTGACCAATTAACACAATGACCATATTGCGAGGATCAATGAGACAGGTAATTCCTCCAAGGGCATACAGGACGAACCCTATCATTGTCAGATTGCGTTTCCCAAATTTTTTGGCTAGTGGCCAAACAAGAAATATACCAATACCCATGGGAATACCGCCGATTGCGGAGACCATGGTCTGGGTAATGCCGTCATTGTAGCTTCCGAGCACATAGTTGCAATAGTAGACCAAGGTGATGTTTTTCAGATTTTGTCCCATGGTAAAAATGAAAAAATACAGAATGATAATGGCCCAGTAACGGTCACTGAAAACAGCTTTTAACTGCTTTTTCATAGAGATAGAAACCTGTTCCTGCTCAATGGTTTCTTCTGTAATCCGTTCTTTTGTAAAGTAATACTCTAAAAGAGTAAGTGGAAGTGCCAGGATAGAAACGATGCACATTACAAAAATCCAGGCACTTTTATTTGCTCCCATAACGGGAAGCACCAGCATGGGGAAGATTAAGGCAACCATGATGCCGGCAACCATAACACCGGAGATATTGCTGAAGACAGAAAGGCTTCCCCTCTCTGTGGTATTGCGTATAGACAGCGGAACCATGAGATTGTGACTCATGTTATAGATGGTAAATGCAAAAGAGTAAAACAAATTGTAGGAGAGCATGACCCATATTACCTGAACGGTTACGGAGGCGTTGGGAACAATAAATAAAAGGATGCCGGAAAGGGCCATTAACGGTGCAGAAATAAGAAGCCAAGGACGTGCTTTACCCTGTCTGGTATGGGTGTGATCAATGATCTGCCCCATAACAATGTTGGTAATGGCATCGATAATTTTGGAGACAACGGGAAAAATCGCCAAAAAAGCGCCGCCCCATACGCTGGTCAGCTTTAGAACATCTGTATAATAGACGTTCAGATAAGAGCCCAGTATGGCATTTAGAAGAAGGGCACCTGCCGGGCCAATGAGATATCCCAGCCATTTCTCTTTATTTTCCACATGCTCACTATGTATGCGGGAAGAGAAAAAGCGGCGATCTATTAAACGAGTTTTTGACGCCATAAAAAACCTCCTGAAAAAATGGATTTATGCAAATGATGCAAAAAGCACTTGCTTTACTCTCTATAATAAGTAATAATAGCAAAAGAGTCTTGTAATTAAATATCTGAAATTGTAATTATTTGTAGTTTGCGCAAGGGATATGGAAAAGGGTGGAATCTATTGAATTTTATAGAAATCGTGTTTGAATCGTTTGGACTTTCCTGCTGTAGCTGGCAGGAAGGGGAAATCAGAGAAGGGAAATATGTATCAGCATATGCAGAAAAATTTGTTCGCTTTTTTTTAAAAACATCTTTTGGCCCGGATCATTCTGCAGCAGAATATATGCCGGATCATTTTTTGGGATTCCTTTCTGTAAAAGAGATCCACTCTGGGGTGCTGTATGTGGTAGGACCATATAGAAGGTGGCAGGCTGACGAAACCAAATGTATAGAATATATGAGCATGCTTCGAATTAACAGGAAACAAAAAAGGGATTTTTTCAGCTTCGTTCAACAATTGCCATTTTTTGATTTTGATCAGCATTATAAAATGATGACGACTTTATACGCTTTACTAAATAACAAGATTTTGCAGAAAGAGGAAATAGCTGTTCTGGAAAAAGTAAGTCACTATGAGGTAGAGCCCAGTATTTCCATGCTTCAGGAAAGACATTCCCCGGAAGAAGAGGATTATGGGACCATGCAGCAAATGGAAGAAACCATTTTGTATATGATTCAATCTGGAAACAGCGAACGACTTAAAGCGTTTATGCAGTCTCATCAGTTTGCGTTGCATAAATTTTCTTTTGAAAAGAGAGAAAAAAGTTATTATTATTCTGCCCTTCATAGCTTGATTCTGGCATCACGGGCAGCTGTATGGGGAGGCCTTTCCTATGCAGTGGCGCAAAGCATTTGTGACATTTATATTTTACAGCTTGAAAAAACGCAGGATCTGGATCAGATTCTCTCGTTGATTTATATTGCCAATATAGATTATGCGGCAAGAGTGGAGGCTCAGCAACTTTCCGGGTATTCGCCGCTGGTCAGAGACTGTATTCGAAACGTAATGGAAAATTTGGGGGAAAATGTACAGCTTTTTGCGCTGGCAAAAAAACATGGGGTTCAGCCCTCATATCTGTCAAGAATCTTTAAACAGGAAACAAGGAAGACGTTTAAAAAATACGTGGAGCAGGTAAAAATGAAGGAAGCAGGCCGGCTATTGTTATCCACGAAGTTATCCCTTGCAGAAATCGCAGAGCAATTAAGTTATTCTTCACAAAGTTATTTTCAGAATGTATTTAAAGCATATACGAATATGACACCACTCGCATACAGGAAGGAATATTATGGAAGAGATTTCCACAATGTCATTAAAAGTGAAAAGACAAAGGCCTAAATAAAGATTGAAAAATAAGCGATAAATGTTATAATTAAGTTAGATGTTTTGAGGAAAAAATGATTGCTTGGGTGGGTGAATAGGGACTGGATAAAGAGTGGTCCTTATTATGTTTATGAGAAAGGGTTGTGAAGTATGATACCACAGGAAGCACTTGTCGTGATGCATCTATTTGAAAATGCCCGGGTTCCCGTGTGCCTGATAAATCCTTTGAATGGGTGTATTGAAGATATAAATCAGGCCGGATGCAATCTGACCGGATATGGAAAGGATTATCTTATTGGGCTGGAAATTTGGATGGTGGGCCTGGAACGGGAAAAAAAGGTAAGGCAGATCCTGTCCGACTGCATAGAAAAAAGAGGAGGCCATTTCCAATCAGTTTATCGTACAGAAGCCGGTTCCCTTAGGGAAATTCAGGTTGAGGTGTTGATTCTGGGAAAAACAGAAGACTGTCGGGTCCTTTTTATTATGAAGGATATTACAGAAGAAAATTTAAATTTTCGCCGTGCGCAGGAGAACCAGAGAAAGTTTCAGCATTTGCTCAGGGATATTCCGTCCATATCCGTACAGGGATATAAAATGGATGGGACCACATTTTTCTGGAATAAAGCGTCTGAACAATTATATGGATTTTCCAGAGAAGAGGCACTTGGAAAAAGTTTACTGGATCTGATCATTCCGCCTGAAATGAGAAAAGAGGTGGAGGCTTCCATTGAAAGAATGATTGAGAGTAAGGTGGCGGAACCTGCGGCAGAACTGCGGCTGATGAGAAAAGATCATTCATTGGTGGATGTATTTTCCAGCCATGCTTTACTGCACTTTCCGCCGGAAGAGCCGGAACTTTTTTGCCTGGATATTGATATTTCCGAGCAAAAAATTGCCAGACAGCTGAATTTGGCAGCCAGTGTGTTTACATATGCCACAGAACCCATCATGATTTTAGACGGAGAGGGAAATGTGGTCAATATTAATAGCGCATTTACAGAAACCTTTGGGTATACTTTGGATGAAATGAAGGGGCATAACCCCAGAATATTGCAGTCGGGGGTTCATGACCGTGGATATTATGAGAAAGTATGGGAATCTGTCATGCAGAATGACACCTGGACAGGAGAGTTGTATGATAAGACAAAATCCGGACAACTGATTCCGGAGTTAGTCAGAATCAACACCGTAAGAGATGCCAATGGCAAAATCACCAATTATGTAGGCTTTTTTACAGATCTTACACTCATCAAACAGCAGGAAGAAGATTTGAAAAGAGTTGCTTATTATGATGCATTGACAGGGCTGCCAAACAGGATCCTTCTGGATGAGCGCATAAAAATGGCACTGACAGGACGGCGTAAAAATGGGGAACAGGTGGCAATTGTCTATATTGATCTGGATGGGTTTAAAAATATTAACGATACATATGGGCATGAGGCTGGGGATCAATTCCTGAGAGGGGTATCTGCTAATATGCAGAAACAGCTGAGAGAAGAAGATACCCTGGCTCGACTTGGCGGGGATGAATTTGTGGCAGTTTTGGATCGAATCGGATCAGAAACAGATTGTTGCAATATAGTGGAGCGGCTTTTAGAGGGAGCCAGAAGGCCGGTGGTGATCGGGGGAGATGCGCTTGCTGTAACGGCCAGCATAGGTGTATCGATGCATCCGGAAGATGGAGAGTCTGCAGATCAGTTGATGCAGAAGGCAGATATTGCCATGTACCATGCCAAAAATGTCGGAAAAAATCAATATAGGCTTTTTGGAAAATTGGGAAAAAGGGAGTAAAAATGAAACACCGAACAATTATGCTGAAACCGGCCTCCGCCCTATGCAATATGCGCTGCAGATACTGCTTTTATTTTGACATTCTAGAGCATCGTGAAGATGGAGGGTGTAAAAGAATGTCTCAGGAGGATGCAGCTGCAATAATTGAACATACCCTGTCCGGCCTGGATAAAGGGGATTCCCTAACCTATGCTTTTCAAGGGGGGAGCCTTCTCTGGCCGGATTGGATTTCTATCTTTTTTTTATGGAATATGCCAACAGACAGGCAGCTTCTGTTGCAGTAAAAGTTACCTATGCTTTTCAAACAAATGGGCTGCTGATCGATGAGGCGTGGTGTCTTTTTTTTAATAAGTACAATGTTCTAGTTGGGCTCTCGCTGGATGGACAGTTCCATGATGAGAATCGCCTGGATGCGAAACGAATGGGAACAGCAGCGCGCGTCTTGAAGACGAAACAACTTTTGGAGCATTATCAGGTAGACTTTAATATCTTATGGGTGCTGACTGCGCATGCGGCCAGACATCCGGCTCAGGTTTGGAAGTACTTGCTGAAGAACAAGATTCGATATGTGCAATTTATCCCCTGTCTGGGAGATCTGGACGCTAGTGACGCTAGTGACGCATCCCTTTATCGTCTTACCCTACAGAGATTTGCTTCATTCTATACGGCTATCTTTTCTTTGTGGAAAGAAGCTTTTGATCAGGGAAACTATGTCAGCATAAAGCTGATTGATGACCTGGTGCATTTGTTTGCACTCAGACAGGTCAATGCCTGTGGCCTGAATGGAAAATGCGGGGTGCAGTGTGTTGTAGAAGCAGATGGCACCATGTATCCGTGTGATTTTTATGCTTTGGATCAATACAAAATAGGAAATCTCACAAAACATCCTTTATCAGAAATGGAAAGTTGCGAAAAAGCAAATGCTTTTATCCGAGAAAATATCCGGCCGGCCTATTGTGACACCTGTCCCTATCTTGCATATTGTGGAGGGGGATGTAAGCGTATGCGGAAAGAAATATATGTGGATGATAAAGGCGCTTTTTGTGGAATGCAGACTTTCCTGCATCAATGTCTTGATGAAATGATGGAGGTGGCTGGTAAAGTGTATGGTGGAAAATGAAAGACTTTTTGGGGTGAGAATAAAAGTGCGTGCAGTGGTTTAGGAAACAAAACGGAGGAGAGGACAGATGCCGGCTAAGGGAAAAAAGAAAAGGGAAAAGGGGGTACTAAAGTCCATCTCCATAAAGTACAAGGTGCTTATTGTAATCGTCATGGTGCAGCTTCCCCTTTTTTTGTTTTACTTTTCCTATTCCAGAGAAATCACAAATAATGTCAACGAGCAGCTGGCCAAGGGATATGCAGAGTCCCTCTCTTTATTTTGTTCTTCCATGGAAGAACAATTCATGGATGGAGATGAATTTCTGAATGTGGATTTTTATGGTGGGGTGGAATATCATCTGGCGGCGGAGGCGACCACTGTTTCCGCATTTTATCTTTTTCTCCAGCAAGAGAAAGATAACCTGAATCAGTTTTTAACGTATAACAATTTTGTATCGGCAGTGATTTTTTATCATGAAGGACTGGCATGTACAAAATCATATTTTAATTCAGCTTCAGAATATACAGGTGAGCAGGTGCAGCAGTTTTATGAAATAATTGCAAGACCAGGAGAGGAACATCAGGAAGGCTGGGTATTGTATCAGGAAGAGGGAGCTGCCTGGATGATGCGGTGCCTGCACTATGGGAAACTACGTTGTGCACTGGTGGTAAATCTGAATTATATTACCAAAAGCTCTCAGCTGATTTACAAACTCTCAACGCCAGTTATTTTCTTTAAAAATGGGGAAGCGGTAACAGAAGCCCTATGGGTGCGGCAGTACCAAAGGGAAGGAAAATTGCTGAAAGAGGCAGAAGCGTATCAGATTCTGCAGGCCCAAAATACCACATATCTGGTGGTATCGGAAAATACGCTTACCCTAAAGGCTAGCTATGCAGTGCCCTATGTGTACGACTGGGGATGGCTGTATCTGGCTTTGTGGGTTTTGATTGCCATTATCCTGCTTACATTTGGCATGGCCGGGGTGTATTTGTATTTTACTTTTTTTAAACCCCTTAACAGACTGATTCATGTTATGAACGAAATTAAAAATGGGAATGTCCAGGCCCGGGCCAGCTATTACCATAATTCCGAATTTGATCAGATTAATAAAATATTTAATCAGATGGTGGATAAAATGGAAAACCTGAAAATTCTGGCATATGAAAATCAGATCAAAGCCAAACGCTCCCAGCTGGATGCCCTTCGTTTGCAGATCAGAAGACATTTTTTTCTGAATTGTTTGAAAATAATTTTTGCAATGGCAGAATCCGGAGATGTATATGACGTACAGGAGGTGGTTCTGCTTCTGTCGGACTATTTGCGCTATACCCTGGACATTAACGAGAATCTGGTACCACTCAAGAAAGAGCTGCAGATGTGTGAAAATTATATTCAGCTGCAGGGGATCAGTAAATCAGATAAACCCCGTATGGCAGTTTCTGTGGACGCGGAACTGGCCGAGTTGCACATCCCGGCAGTGAGTATTTTGACCCTGATAGAAAATTGTTGTAAGTATGGGGCATCTCAGGACAAAGCTTTACAGATTGACATAGAAGTGAATTTAAGAAGAATAGGGGAAGATGCATTTGTGGACATTTCCATCCAGGATAATGGACCCGGATTTTCTGAGGAAATGCTGGCATGGTTAAATACCACACCGGATATTTACGGGAGCAAAAGCATTGGGCATGTGGGGATTTTAAATGTAGTAGCCCGGTTCAGAATGATATATGGAGCGGATTGCTCGGCAATTTTCAGCAACTATTCCGGGGCAAGAATTGAATTGATTTTTGCTCTAAACGGAGGGACGGTGAGATGAAACTATTAATTGTGGATGATCAGCCAGCCACATTAAAAGGACTGGAACATGGAATACAGTGGCGGCAGCTTGGCATTGAAAAAGTGATATCTGCGCAGAATGCAATGGAAGCCAGGCTCGTGTTCAAAAAGGAGCCTCCAGATATCCTTCTATGTGATATTGAAATGCCGGTGGAAACCGGGATACAGCTGTGCCAGTGGATCAGGCAGGAGGGACATGATACGAAACTGATTTTTCTGACCTGCCATTCGGAATTCATATATGCCAGGGAAGCGGTTTCTTTGGGAGCAATAGATTATATCCTTCAACCTGCACCTTATGCAAAAATTTAGGAGGCAGTTACGAAAGCCATTCAATCCATTAAAGAAAAACAGAAGAAAGTTTGTGCATTGAATGAGGCGGAACCCTATATTGAACAGAAAGAGCTGCTTAGGGAAAGCCTCTGGAGGAGCCTGCTGGTTCGCGCGATAGATTTTAGAATATTGAAAACCATGGCGGATCTGCCGGATGAAAACGATGAGGGCTATTTGGTGATGCTCCAGATCGTTCGCTGGAATACCACTGTTTCTGGTTGGGAAAATCCATTAATGACCTCTACGTTGAGAAGTTTTATTGGGGATATCTTTCCGGATAAGCAGTTTTATTCAATAACCGCCTTAATGAGGACTAACGTATACAGTGTGATGTTGCGGCCTCGGGAGACTTCTTTTGACAGGAGCCGGCTCCTGCAGCACCTCTCTTTTTTATGCAGTGCATTTGACATGTATATGCCCTGTGCCATTGCCTGTTATGTCAGTAAAAGCATACAGGTAAGAAATATGCCGGGTGAGTGGGATAATCTGTTGGAATTACAAAATGAAAATGTGGCCAATAAAAAGGGGGTTTTCGCCATGCCTCTTCAGGAGGAAGCGCCTACTGTCTTTTCACCAAGGATTATGCAGTGGAAACAGTTGCTTTCTGCGCAGAAAGGGGGGGCCATGGAGAGGGAGGCCTTCGCTATGTTGGAAGAAATGGATAATACCGGCATAATTACCGCAGGCGCACTGACAAATTTCTATCAGGATTTTATGAAAATGTTATACAGCCTGAATGTGGATACGGGCACCAGACCCGTTACAGATAACATTGACACCGTTCATAAGGTTCAAAACAGCCGTGGAAATACTAATAGAACGGTTTGGAAAGTAAGAAAGGAGTCAAGGTTATGGAAAAATCATTATTCGAGCAAATGGGAGGTACATACAGACAAGTGGGAGATTATTTACTCCCGAACTTGGAAGTACCGCAAAATCAACGCCCTATCGGTATCTGGGGCCAGAGACGTTTGAGGTATATCAAGCAGAAAAAGAAAGCATTTTATCTCGATCTGAATACCTCCGGAAAATTGAACAGCTACCTTGCCGAACTGAATGATGAAGCTGAAAAAATGTTTTCTCGGCTGGTTAAACAAATGGCGAAAAAGCAAGGAATCACCGAACAGTTAAAATCAGATAATCAGATGGAATGGGTTGCGAGAATGAATAATATCAGATATCAAGTGATTGAAATCATTAAAAATGAACTCATAAATGAGTAAAAGTAGTGGCGGCAGAAATTCTGCCGCCATCAAATATTTTATTCTGTTTTTCACTGCATTTTTGCGCTTTCAATAAAATCAGGACAGAGCCTATACAAAATTCGGGGCAACCCAAGGTTTCAGTCGTTAATGTTAAAATCCGATAAATCAACCACCAAAGAGTAGGCTTTTTCCTATGATAACCTATCATTAGTGATTTTATTCCTTAGATCATTGAATGCTGTGACTTTTTTAGGTGATGCAATAATAGTAATAATAGGATGGAAACGATTGAATAATTCGCCTTCTGTTTTCATTAATTTTTTAATATATTCAATGTCATCACGATTGTTTTCATATATTGTGATTCTGGTCAAGAGAGAGATATATCTGATTGCGTCAGCATATGTCTACCTTTATTTTACTACTTCATTTAACCGGTGGTTATGATTTCCCAAAAGCAAAAATAACGATCCAGTATAAGGTCTTAGGAATAATATTGTTATATGTAGCTGTAAGAAAAATCACAGGACCTTTGATAAATCTCGGAATATATTGGGATATTCCCTCTCACCAGAAGACAAATTGAAAAAACAATACAATTCCAATTTAAATTGTTGTTGTGGCTGCAATTTTCGGAAAACTTTTCACTCCTGATACACCTAAAGAAACCAGCCAGGAAACCAATGTTTCTTTTAGCTCAGTATTGCCGTGTTCCGCACTTTGCTCTGCCGAAGGATAGTTTGCAAATTTTTCTGCCATATTACCTCGCTCCTTTTGTTATATTTTGTTTTTTCTTTTTCAATATAAAATAAACAATAAAAACAAGCAAAACAATTGAAATGATTGTGTAAAGAAGTTTGTGTAAATACTTCTTCTAAGTGACCTTGTTTACGA
>CAYRQT010000043.1:0-2718 GCA_964426655.1 uncultured Cuneatibacter sp.
CGACAGCAACGGCGTACTGACCGGGCGGCCGGGTACAGTTTACGACGTGAATATAAAGTACACCGCCCCGAATGGGGAAAAGAAAACCTATTCAAAAAAGGGCTTTCCAACAAAAAAGGAAGCAACGCAGCATGAAGCAGAGATGAAAGCAAAGCTCCATAATCCGGGACAGATTGCGTCTATCGCTTCACAGCGGAAACAGACCGTTGCAAGCTATCTGAATGAATGGGTAGAAAGCTATGCAAGAGTGAACTTGCGCCCCTCTACTTACGACGGGTACAAAAGAACGATTGCAAACTACATCACGCCATATATCGGCGGCGTTGCCCTTAATCAGCTTACCCCCGCTATGGTAGACAAAATGTTTCAGCAGATTATTGACAAAGGCTTGAAACCGTCCACCGCAGCCGGGGCAAAGCGTGTTTTGAGCGTGGCGTTGAGCCATGCCCGGAAATACCGCTATATCGAAACAAACGCAGCAAAGGACACGCTTACGAAGTTTGGAAAGAGCGACAAGACCCCCGACCCGTACACGCCGGAACAGGTAAAAGCCCTTATGCAGCGCGTCGAGGGTACCGTTTGGGAAATGCCCGTTATCTTAGGCGGGCTTTACGGTATGCGCCGTTCTGAAATCCTGGGCTTGCGTTGGCGCAATGTGGATTTGGAAAACAACACCTTTGACGTTTCCGAGCAGCTACCCTTTAAGGTACCGCCAAAAACAAAAGTCATTGAGGAAATGGCACCGCCGAAATCCAACGGGCGAAAGCTGCCTATCACAGAGCTTGCCCGCACGATCTTTCTCAAACAGTTTGCTATGCAGGAAGCGCAGCGCGAACAGGCAGAAAAGGACGGAAAGCCTTACTATGACAATGACCTTGTTGTAGCGAAGCCGGACGGTTCCCCTATCTCCGCGTCGTGGGTATCTTCCCAGTTTGGAAAGCTGCTTGAAGATTTGGATATGCCGCATATCCGCTTTCACGATTTGCGCCATACAGCAGCTACAAATATGCACCAACTGACAGGCGACTTCTACACCGTAGGCGAAGTGTTAGGACATACACTTGCGGGTATCGGCGTATCGCTTGGGCTGTCTATGAACTTTGAAGCTGTTACCGCCCGTTATGTGGACGTGCGGCTTGAACGCAAAAAAGAAGTCTTAGACGCTTATCATGGGGCGGTCAAACAGGCAGACCCGGCAAAGGCAGAGAAAGCCGAGCCGAAGAAAGCAAAGAGCGCGGCAAAGAAAAAGAGCAGCGATTTAGAGCTTTAACCGCTGTATCTCTTTACCGCTTCTTATACCGTTTTATAGCCCCGCGTGGGATTTGGGCACCATTTGGGCACCATTTACCGAAAAAGCACCACTAACACAGGCGATAAAAGAAACGCCGAGAACGCGCAAAAACATAGAGTTTATGCGGGTTTCCGGCGTTTTCTAATCCCTCAACCGACCTAAAATCATCTTGCGGCAGAGAGAAAAATTCTACTATTTTTTATAACTAATTTTCATCTGATTACCTCTCCAATAGAAGTATTAACAATTGTCTCGTTCTATTTTACCAACAATCCAAAGAGGGCACAATCAGATAACGAGATTTTTTAATAAAAATATGTATTAGAATCACACACATATGCGATTATCCTATGTATGATTGTAAAATTGTTCCATTGAACTTCGACGTTCGATTTTTATTCCATTTCATCTTCCCAGTAATCGTATGCATCATCATATCCATCATCATAATCACCGTCTCCAAATTCTTCTGCCCATTCATCTGCGAAATCATCTGGATTGTCATATTCTTCTGCATCATACGGATCAAAACTCTTCCCTGTATATGTCTCTTTGTTGGCATTATAAGAAGGCTGTGAATTGCTATTGTTCTTAATACCAGTATCAGAAACCGTATTACTCGTATTGTTTTTTCTTTTTTCCTGACTCTGTTTATACACAGCGTTATAATCCGGGTTTCCATAAGATCTGTAGCTCAAATCATGTAAAACACAATACTGACTATCAGTTGTCCTTTCTTTATTGCAACCTCCCATAGCACACTTTGGCTTACTACCGTTTATACAAAAACCAATTAATAACATAATTCCAACTGTCAAAAGAATTGCAAGTCCTGTTCCGTCAGATTTTCTATTATTCATAATGACACTTCCTTTCAGAAAATATTAATCATCATAATGATTCCAATCACCAAGTATTCCCCGATAACTATGACCTGTTTTATGACCATGATTATCATAATGATTTGCTCCGGAAAATAATCCTGGTCTACTTTCTCCCGTCTTATGACCATGATTGTCATAATGATTCATTCCCCCGAAAAAGCTTGGACGGCTTTCTCCAACTTTATGACCATTTGCATCATAATTATTCATACCCCCAAAGAAATTCGGGCGACTTTCTCCAATTTTCCGTCCGTTCGCATCATAATGTTTAACCTCTCCAAATAATCCTTTTCTGCTATATCCTTCTTTTTTACTCATAACTATTTTCCTCTCTGAAAACTCTGTGGTTTATTGGTTATGAACATACTTTATCATCAAACATGTGGTATAAAAATACCACGAACTTATATTCGTTTTCCATTAGGAACGCTCTAGCGTTCATGCTGCGAAACAAAAAAAGATACCAGACAACGCCTGATATCTTGTATTATACAAACTCTAACTATACTGTTTCTGTAATCTCAATATTTCTGCTTTCATCTG
>CAYRQT010000043.1:2728-17768 GCA_964426655.1 uncultured Cuneatibacter sp.
CATACCACTTCTGGTCCGATAATTTTTATACCGTTTCCCAGTGACATGATCCAGCTAAGAAATTGATTACTTACATGTACATCCACATTTACAGTAAATTGAGTCTCACTTACCGGATAAAAAATAACATTTTTACCGAATCTGTCTATTATAACACCCGCCAATGTATTATCAACCAATAATTTAACTGTCTGTTCTTTCCCACCGAACATTCCAAAGCTCTTTTTCGCATAATCAGCCATATCCAGTTTGTTGAAATGTTCTTTTCCTTCTCTGTTTTCATTCGACAAAGCAATATGTAACATCTTGTCCACACGAAAATGTTTGATCATATTTGCCTCAGAATCATATCCTACCAAATAATAGTTCTCATCATCCCAGGACAATCCCCAAGGGCTAATATGATAATATGATCCGCCATGCCGCAATTCCATTTCTTTTTTTACATTCCATTGGAAATACTGAAATTTAATCTTTTTGTTCTCTGTAATAGCATTATGAATTGCGTCTACTGAATAATAAATACTCTCATTCATTGTTTTTATTCTTCCGGAAACATACACCTGTCTCTGCAATTTTTGAGCATCATATTTACTTACCAGTTTTTCCAATTTACGAATCAGCGTATTTGATTTTTTCTCCGTAATGAATTTTGATGACTGAATTGCATCAACCAGTAATTTTAATTCTGGGAGTTCAAAAGGCCGGTTTATGACATGGTAATGATATTTATTTTTAACAGGTTCACCTTCAACTTCAATACCAAGAACTTCTAAATCTTTCAAGTCCGCATACAAGCTTTTTCTGTCAGCTGTTATTCCATATTCCTCAAGCGATTCTTTTATTTCTGACATAGTTATATAGTGTTCATCATCAGTCTTTTCCAGCATTATTTCCGCCAGCCGATATAATTTAAATTTTTGATTTGATCCTTTGGGCATAGCATACCTCTCCTTCGCATATAGCAATAGTATATCACACCCGGGAATTTTATTGTACATGTTATTCAACGCACACATTTCCAATTCTATATGCAAAAAAAGCCGGAAGTAACTATATAATTATAGTACTTCCAGCCCCCTGTTACACTGTTCTCAGATCTTTACCAACTCCTCTCTCCTGTTCATCTTTTCCCTGTTGTTTAGCAATAATCTCCTTATTGATTTTCAATCGCTCATGAATAGATTTCTTTTCCTTTTTCTCCATTGTTTTTTTGCTCTCTACAAGGGAGCCCTGTTTTAGGGTTCCCTTATCAGATAATTGAACTGCTCCTTCTACTCGTTCAGGTGCTTTTTCTTCCAAACTGCAGAAACTTTGCAAATACGGCAGTACATGCTCCTGCATATCCGTAAGATCAGCCATATATGCCTGAAAGGATTCTTCACCCTTACCTTTTTGGTAATTCAGCCAACTTTCATCATGCAGCTTCATTTCATTCTGATTCTTCAACTGGCTCACAATACCGCCATTTCCTTCTCCGATATTGATTTTCCCTTTTAGTTCCTGCATCCGGTCACGATCCGGATAATAAATTGTAAAGTACATCTGTACAGTTTTCTCCGGCATTCCAGTCTTTGGATTTGCTAGTGAAGCCAGTTCTTCATCCATTTTGGCTGTTATTACATCAAAACTTCCCAGCTTCTGATAACCGGAAATGTCCATTTCCTTATCCTCACAGAAATTGATACGAACAATCGGTACTGCTGTATCTGGTATTTCCGGCTGGTAGGCTTTCAGTTTCTCCAGAAGTTCTTCTGCCCGGGGAGACTCTTCACATTCCTCATCTATAATGTCTTTCAAAAACGGAATGTACCTATGGGCATAGCCGCATCTTAATTCCAGTGCGACAGTTTCCACCATATCTTCCTCCGGGCTAAAGTTATCATGATAATCATAATGGTCAAAGTCTTCCTCTAATTGATCCAGTGCTGCAGCCAGTTCATCCGCATTCATTTTCTCCGGATAATAATGAACATCCAATTCCTTCGGAGGATAATACCGAAAATCCGGAAACGCTTCTACAATCTTTTCCAGCGCTTCATGTACCATTGGAAGAGCTGCCAGAAATGCCACATCATCCAGGTTGTCTCCCCGGATCGTTTTCCGGCTGATCAGAGATACCTCTGCCTCATCATAAAAAGTATCATTCGGGTCACGGTAAATAATACCCATGCCGTTTCCATAGTAGCTTAACGTTGGGTCATCAATGATTTCCCGGTATTTTTCAAGGATCTCATCCAGATTGATACTCTTATAAATATTGCCAAGGCTATGATATTCATCACATTCTGCTGCGTAGTATTCCAGATACGGCTCTTTCTTCGGAGGCATATTATTCAGAATGTTATCAATCATATTGTAGTTTGCCTCCTCCAACTCTTCTACTTTCGCCAGTGGCTTATACTCCCCGCTGATTTTCATCTGCTCCGTTTTTTCATCCAGATACCGTTCGGATTTTTCAAGAAAATCTTCTAATGTACCAGTCTTATCTGGTCTGATCGGGTTCATATCTACTCTCATATTTCCGACCTTATACCCTGCTTCATTCAATGCAGAAAACAAATCATCCTCACGTACAGTTCCCTCATAAGCAATTACCACATCCACATCAGAATCTTCTTTATATAGCCCATCCCTTGTACGGCTTCCGTACACACGCACAGCCTGTATCCTGGCATCCAGATCGTTTTCAATAATCTCTGACTGTGCAATCGCCCATACGGTCTCTTCGATTTCTGACCGGCTCATTCCATTTAATCCGGCTTCCGCTTCCGTATGTTCCGAAATAACCGGAACCCGCTTTCTCTGGCTTCTTGCTTCCTGAAAGATCTCTGCCTCTACTTCTTCTACTTTTTCCATCAGTTCATCATAATCTACTGGTATCCGTTCTAACTGTTCCAGTCCTTCATCCTCTAAAATATCCTGAATAGCCTCTCTCATAGAAATATCCAGATCATCCAAAATGCCGCCGTCCATGAGCTTATACTCCTTATCATAAAAGGAATAATCATAGCCCTCCGTTGCCACCTGAATGGCAAAGTATTGATCCCCGATCCGGTAAGCCACTTCCTCCTGGTTCAGTTCCGGCTCTAATTGCAGGAAATCCGGCAATTCACGGAAACTGATACTGTCTACATAATAGGCTTTTACGTTCCCGTTTTCATTGAGCACTACAATATCACTGACCGATAAGGAATGACCGGTATAATCTTCTGGATGGGCAATATTGAACTTCTCATACAGGGAATCTAAGGTATCTCCATAAAGCAATTTATCAGAATAGATTAGCTCATAGTCCTCTTTTTTCACCTGATATCCATGTCTTTCAATGAAATTCAGATCCATAAATTCATATTCTCTGCCGGGACTGCCGTCTATGATCTGGTATATTCCGTACCTGTTTTCTGTTCCCAGAAGAAGTTTCGCCTCTTTCAGTGACTTTATCTGTGGATACTCCTTCATCCGTTTTTCCAACGTCCTGATCCTTTCCACATCCTCCCTCTCCATCTGGTAATGCTCCGGTCCTCTCTCAATCTCCATCCGTTCACGCACCGCAATCGGTCTTTGATAAGTGGTTACCAGAAATACTGTCTCTCCCGAATCGAACATCTTCAATGCTTCATCTCTATCTAGATCTGTCATTGGAGGCTGATACAATCCAGCTTCCTCAAAATCTATTTCGTCCTCCTGCTCCTGCATACGCTGCCATGCCTCTTTTTCAATTCCATAGAGACCTTCATGTTCCAGTATCATCTCTCTGCTGACATAGTCCCCATGGGAGCCATCTGACTGCAGGCAGTACACCTTTTCCCCGACACGATGAAGCTCCAATGCCATCTCCTGACGAAGAGGAAATATATCATCTGCGGTATAACCATATCCTTTTAACTCTGCCATACCTACGGAACGGTCCGGAAATCCGTCAATTTTCTCTCTGGCATCCCACAAGATTTCATCCACCTTCTCTTCATCCGAGGAACGGACAGCATCTGCAAGGTCTCTGACCATTTTCCTGATATCATAATCATCCCCGGTCATAGCCGCATATTCCAGAACCTGTTCTTTCTGTTCCTCCGTAAACACAATATTTTCCTGCTGTTCTGCCCGCACCATCTGTCTCTGGGCATAATCCCGAACTTCTTTTTCTGCCATTGTCATTTTCCTGTTCATTGCCATATACATTTTCCTCCCTATCGTCCAATTCTTCTTGTAAGGACAATCAGCCTGCCGTTTGTGCTGGAATATTCACAGGTAGATAAAGAAAGCAGCTCATCCTCTTCCCTGACGGTAACACCCGTCGGATAAAGTTGATAAGCTGCCATCTTCTGCAAATAATCCATCTGTTGTTTTCGTGTTTCTTTGTGTAAATAATCATAATAACCGCCGCTTTGTGCCACATTCGTCACATACACAGCAGCCACTTCATACTGGTATTTCTGGTTTTCCAGATAAAGCGTGATCTCCTTATGCCCACGATAATATTCTTCTTTTTTATACCCATTTAATTGCTTGAACATACTGCCATCTTTCATTTGATGACCATAAATAATTAAATGTTCCTGCCTGGCATCAACATCATTCCGGCAGTCCAACATCAGTGTTCCACAGATAGTATAGTTTTTTTGAAAATCATGGTGAAGATAAAATTCATTGTCTTCTCCCTGCACGACCGGATAACTGATATCGGTTCCATCAATTTTCAGCCACCCGATGCAGTCTGCATTTTCATCCAGCAATGCCTGATAATCAAAATCATCTATTGCTGTCATTGGGTTATCCACATTGGATTCTGTATCATCATCCTCTGTATCCTTTTCCGGAAACGCTATCTCTTCCACCTGCCGGTAGTTCTGTCTGTTATCATAAGAATCCTGCCAGTAATCCAAGAGACATTTTCCACATATCACCGAAACAACCAGAAACACCATCAATAATACTTTTTCTGTTCTCTTCACACAGTTCCTCCTTCCGGGCATGAAAAAACCGGCAGGTATTTCACTGCCGGCTTTTGCCTATTCATGTTTTCTATTTATTTATCTTTACCGATGTTTTTTAATGCTTGCTGATAAATTCCCAACAAGCCATAATAATTCAATAAATCAGGATACTGATTTGCCGGATGATAATAATCCAATACAATTACATCGTGATCATTTAACTGTGTACTATAAAACCAATTCTCATTTGGACTATCATAATCTTTAATTTCTGTACCCATAATTATATTGAGTGAACTAATTGTATATCCACACACTATAACCGTTGGATCAATAATTTCCAACTCCTTCTTTAATTCCTCAGAGTCGTATTCTGCATACTGATTAATTTCTTCCATGGAAGAATTCGCTTTTCCACCACTTTTTTTCACATTCACAACAGCAATGTGCTTCAAGATATCATTTCCGTAGTGAATATCAGACATTCCTGAAAAAAATGCCGGAATATCATCTTGACTTGTATTCAAAAGCCCTTGTGTCCACTGACATATTCTTTTAAACAAATGGCTCATTTTCTTTTCCTTAAGCAATAAATGATCTTTTACTAAATCCCAATCACTATCACCATTTTTTGTATATGCTTCCTTTAACAAGAACAAGATTCTTACATTTTGTGAATACCATAATTCTGGAAATACAACACCATCTGAAATAAATATATTATTCCTATGGTTGATAATTATTTTCTCACCTTCTCCACTCTTAGTAGGAACAAACCGTATTGCAGGTTCCTTGAGTTTCCAATGTGAATACAGCTGTTCCATATCCAATTTATATCTTTCTTTATCACTCATTTTTTCCCTCTGATTCATAAAAATCTGTTTCAAACAAAGTTTTCCTGATTATGACTAAAGAAAAATTCTTTCTCCATCCTTTACGATCTTAACATTTTGACAAGAACAGAGTTCCCGCAAAAGCTCGGGTTTTTCCGTATGGATGGGAACAATAGTTTCTGGCTTTGTTTTCTCAATCACAGTCAGAATATCTTTACAGGAAGCATGACCGCTTGTGTGTAATGGCTGCCAGTTATGAAATGTTTCCAACAACTCTGGAATACTACTTCCGGGTTTTGTGCGATAGCCATCCCACATAGAATATAGAATGATGCTCTGTTTGCCATCAAAATGCTGCATGATTTCCCGAAAATATCGGTTATCACGAACAACCATTAAAAAGCCTCTTTCCTTCAAACCTGCCAGAAGATTTTCCCCATATGTTGTAATCTTTATATTTCTGAACAATTCTGAATATTTTCCCCAATGTTTTTCTACAAGATCAAGCATTTTTTTCTGATATTCATCACAGACAAAATATTTTCCATATGGAACCGTCTTTGACAATGCACATATTCTTTCCAGATTTGTCGAGGAACAAAGTACAAAAACATACTTGTATTGTTCCATGTATTCCCTCACCTTGTGCTGCAGTTCCTGCTCAGTCATCATTTCCTGCTCTGTTCTTGATAAGGTAGTTCCTTCTGTGATTAGCATGTCAATTTTCCCAATTCTGATATCTAATAATTTCAGAACACCTTTCCCCCTGAATCCATGGAACCGGAAATCTCCTGTATGAAGAATACGCTTATGCTCCGCTTCTATCAGAAACATATAGCTATCACAGGCAGAATGATCGATTGAATAAGGTGTAACTGCTATATCTCTGATCTGAATCTTAACACCCGGGAGAAATGTATGGGCTTTCTCAATCCGTTTTATCAATCCATCGTTATTTCCTGCCGTTGCAAGCATAATATCCTTAGCAAGACATCCCATATAAATCGGAATATCTTCTCGGACATTCACAAGCTGCCCTATATGATCACCATGATAATGCGTAATAAAAACAGCATCACACATACCTTCCGAGTCTGTGATTCCTGGAATAGATAACTGCTGAGGTACATAATTGTCTTCCTGGCTCAATTCATCCCCTATGTCAATCAAAATCCTGGAAGATTCTGTTTTTATCTCTGTTGCCACCCCACCAATCTGATGGGTTCCCCGATAAATTATAATCTGCATATTCTAAATTCATTTTCTCCTGTTATTTCAAAACGAAAAACTGTAATATCAGCTTTTTTAATCAGTTCACTGGTTTCAAGTTCTTTTTCATCATATTCTCTCTGTTGTGAGGTAACGCTCCCATCGTCACAATTCTTTTCAAAAAATGCAATGGCTTTTTTGTAAACCCCTTCCTTGTAACCATCAGTATAAGTCATAATCTCTGCAATCATACGAAGCAAGGTTTCCTTATTATTCTTATATGGTTTTACCTCCGTTGCATAGTAATCTGCACCATCACTGATGACCAAATCAATTTCCCCTATTCCATCGCCATAATAAAATGCCGGAACTTCGTAATCAATAATTTGATAATCACCTATTACCTTAAATCGATCCCGATATCCACATGCTTCACATTCAGTCCCATGATTACTGTTTTTGTAATACATACATCTGCACAATCGTTTTTCAGTAAAACTATCTCCACTCAGTTTTGAACAATAATCATGCATTCCCTTTTTGTAATTACCATGATTAGAATATTCATCAATATCAGTTGAACCAAACAAAAGCTTATGAACTGCATTACTTCCGGTATCAATTGCAGTAATTAGTTCCCTTGCCATTTCCTTACGACTTGATTTAGTTATCCGATCCTTAAATAAGCTTATATTTTTCTTTGCAGCCATTCTTTATCTCCTACCCTTCAAACAAAATAGAATAATTTCCTGGTAAAAACCATCCCTTTTTTGTATTATCATATTCAATGCCTTCTCCTGCAACCTGGAGTGTTGAAATATATCTTTGTACTGTTCTTGTAGATACCTCCAATCTTTCAGCAATTTCCTGTGTTTTTATTCCTGGTCTTGCCTTAACAAGAGAAATAATCTTAATGCAGTCTGCCATTTTTCTGCTGAAATCTTTCGCTTTCCTGGATTTACGATATGCTGTCAATAACTGATACTTCAATTCAACAGATAACTCATCAAAACAGCTATATGTTCTGATTACTTTCTGTAATTGTTTAGGAGGTTCAGGCACTCCAATCCAATATACCGTTTCATCCGCACTTTTTCCGATTTCTGTATAATAATCAAACATCATATCAACATTTGATTTTGAAAGTTTTTCAGCATTGATAATCACTGCAGAAGCTGAAATTGCAATCAAATCTTCTGGTACGTCTGTTACATATAACTCACATTCTTTAATTGGCAATACTTTTCCTACCGATTCATTCTGCATTTTAGTAAGCCCGAATGTCATTACTCTGTCATCTGGTACTATAATGTAATTCCCATTTGGAGCAAATACTTTCTTCATGTCCAGTCTCCTCGCTTTCATAGACATATACTCATCATATCATATTGCAGCGACAACAGGGTGGCATATGATAATATTTTTTCAAAAGAGACATAAAAAAACCGGCAGCTATTTCACTGCCGGCAAATGCCATAACTTAATATAAAGTACCTACATATTTTCCATCTTCCAGATGCATATAGCACTCATTCATCTGTGTAGATTCCATCATCTGCAAAACATATTCCATACCAGTCGCAAGTTCTTTTTCCTTAAATTCATTCACCGGAATCCAGTAAACTTTTCCTTCGTCAGAGCTATGTAATATTCCTGAATATTGATCTGCTTTATACAGGAAAATCACATGATGCGTACCCGATTTATTCCAATGATATACGCCACAGAACAGAGGATTTTCAATCGTAAGTCCCGTCTCTTCGTAAACTTCACGGATGACAGCATCTGTAAAAATCTCTCCTTTTTCCACATGTCCACCCGGAAACGTTGTTCCGGTATAACTGTCATTTACTTTATCTAATGCAAGTACATTCCCTTTTCCATCCTGCAACATACATAGATTCATAAAGCAGACCGTTTCCGTTTTCTGCTCTTCATGCTGGTTAGTGGAACGTCTCACACGTTTGTTAATATCAGCCCTCTTTTTCTTATAATGTTTCACAACTTCGCCATAAGGAATCCATATGTCTGCGTCGGTGATCCGATCATATACTTTTGAGATAACATCCCCGATTTGCTTATCCCCGGGAAATGTATAATTCTTCTCATAATATGCCTTTGTCTCCAGATACATCCATTCAGCTATTTTTTCCTTTTGTTTCAATTTCAGATGAGAATACTTCTTATCCGTCTGAAGAAGTTTGCCATCAATCATTTTATGGTTCTTCCGGGACAATGGTACCATCTCCCTTTTGTCTATTTTGCTAAAACTTAATTACTTCCGGCTCCGCCTGAAAGCTGCTGAATACTGCAGTTGCATTCTGAAAATAGAATACTGCGGTATTGCCATCATCTGCAGAATACATAGATTGAAGAGATGGATACACATCCAGCATAGACTGGCGTGCTTCCCGTCTGTCATCTTCAATTAATTCGCCGGAAACACGCAGCCATTGATCTTTCATGCAGGCACAGATCTCTGCTTTCGGATTTTCTTTGAGCTGTTTATACACTTCTTTTACTTTTCCGGTCTGGATATACAACTTTCCCTCGAAAATATGTGCCGTACCAAAAGGTCTGACACGTGGCTGGTCACCTTCCATAGTCGCAAGATAATATACATCCACATCTTTCAAAAATTTTTCTACCCGTTCCACTTTATCAACCTCCGTCTTTCATGGTTATATGCAAAAACAGGGACACAACCCTGTGCCCCCATTTTACACCTTATAACCTGTCTTGTATATCAAAAGATTATCCGATACACGCCTCTGTAGTTCTCATTGCCGCATCTTTCCCCTCCTGTTTCTGGCTGTTCTGCTTGATGGCAGTAATTCTGTCGTGAAGGGACTGGTGTTCCTCTTTCTCCTCGTCTTGCTCTTCTTCTCCCTCCATCATAGTCTCCTTTTCATCCATGTTCAGCAATGCATTCAGTTCCGACAGACGCTCCAGTTTCTGGTTCAGTTCTTCCTCTTTCGGGAATGGTTTTTTCACCTCTTCCATCGCATTTTTCAGCTGTCCCTGCACCGTTTCAAGCTTTTGCTCTGCTTCTGCCAGTTTTTGTGGGATTGCCTCCAATGCGTTATTGATCCTGATGATATTACCGTTTTCATCGGGACCAAGGCTGACACGATATACATTTTCATTTTTCAGGGAAAGGATAAATTCCTTATTCCAGGAATCAAACTTTAAGCGGATGGAAAATCCCTGATACTGTCCGACATTGATCATTGCATCCGCCTGTTTCATGGACTGGCAGACGGCAAGGAGGGCTGCTCCTGCTTCCTTTTTCTCATAAAAGACAGTGCCGCCGACTTCCATCACAAATCTCTCCGGATCCGTGATCTTATTTGCCTGATACTGTTCCAGATCCGCTTTGTACCCCTCGATGCTTTCCTTAAGTACTGCTATCTGCTGTGGGAAATTCTTTGCAATATCATCTTCCAGCCGATAATGGTTGCTCACAAAATTCGCTTTCAGCAGTTTCAGCTTCGATACTTCCACATCCAGTGCCATTTTTTCCTTGATCGCCGGATTCCCCGTTGCCAGGGCTTTTACCTCCGCATAGGTCAATGCTGTATCGTCCACATCCTCACAGCTTCGCACCGGTGATTTGCTGGTCATGATCTGGGAAATGAATTTCTGCTTGCTTTCGATCAGCTGCCACATGTAACTGTCGAAGGTTCCTTCCGTCACATACCGATAGATATGCACTTTCTTGTTCCTATTGCCCTGACGGATGATACGCCCTTCCCTTTGTTCCAGATCAGAAGGCTTCCATCCCACGTCCAGATGATGCAGGGCAATCAGACGGTCCTGTACGTTGGTACCGGCACCCATTTTTGCGGTGGAACCCAGCAAAAAACGAACCTGTCCGGATTTTACTTTACTGAACAGCTCCGTTTTCTTCATTTCCGTATTGGCATCATGAATAAATGCGATCTCTGCTTCCGGCACTCCTTTTGCCATAAGTTTCTTTTTCAGGTCATCATAAACATTGAATGTTCCATCCCCTTTCGGTGTGCTGAGGTCGCAAAAAATGAGCTGGGCAGACCGTTTTGATGCCGTCTCTTTCCAGATAGCAAAGCTCTTCTCCACACAGGCACAGATTTTACTGTCCCCATCATCCGGAAGCAATGGATTCACAAGACGCTGATCCAGTGCCAGCTTCCTTCCATCATTGGTCACTTTCAGCATATTGTCAACAGAAGAATCCACACCGCCGTCCCGGATTACTTCTGCACGTTCTCCAAGGCTTTCCACGATCTCTTTCTGGTGCTCGGATGGTTTTAAAACCACCGTTTCATATTCCGCTTCCGGCACCGGAAGTTCCAGCTGGTCTGCCGTCTTAATATCGGCAATCTCCTTAAACATACTCATAAGTTCCGGGAT
The DNA here is from genome assembly GCA_964426655.1 of uncultured Cuneatibacter sp. Lineage (GTDB taxonomy): Bacteria > Bacillota > Clostridia > Lachnospirales > Lachnospiraceae > RGIG8306. Next base: position 14,100 of record CAYRQT010000043.1, read on the forward strand.
ATTGTAAAACCTGGCAAATCTGGATTTTGCCCGGTATCCGGTACCCTCCGGAGCCAGTTCGATACTGGTCACAACCTCACCAAAGGTGGATGCCCAGGAATCAAAATGTCCCAGTCCCATCCGGTTCAGTTTGCCATACTGCAGGTAACGCTGCATGGTATAAAGTTCCGTCATGCTGTTGCTGACCGGCGTGCCCGTTGCAAATGTAATGCCTTTCCCGCCGGTGATTTCATCCAGATACTGGCATTTGTTAAACATATCTGCCGATTTCTGTGCTTCATTCTGGGCAATGCCTGCCACATTCCTCATTTTTGTGTAAAGGAATGCATTTTTGTAATAATGAGCTTCATCCACATACAGACGGTCTACCCCCAGTTCTTCAAACGTTACCACATCATCCTTTTTCTCTTTGTTCTCCAGCTTTTCCAGACGCCTCCTGAGACTCTTTTTGGTCTTTTCCAACTGTTTTACCGTAAAACGGCTGCCATCACTTTCCAGCTTTGCCTGCTGAATTCCTGCTTCCAGTTCTTCGATCTGCTCTTCTATGATCTTTTTCTGGCGTTCTTCCGATAAAGGGATCCTCTCAAACTGGGAATGCCCGATGATCACTGCGTCATAGCTGCCCATTGCGATTCTGGCACAGAACTTTTTACGGTTTGCCGGTTCAAAATCTTTTTTCGTTGCCACAAGGATATTGGCTCCCGGATAAAGCTGTAGAAACTCTGCGCCCCACTGCTCCGTCAGGTGGTTGGGAACTACAAAAAGGCTTTTCTGGGCAATACCAAGACGTTTGCTCTCCATAGCTGCAGCTACCATCTCATAGGTCTTTCCGCTTCCCACGACATGGGCAAGCAGGACATTATCCCCATAAAGCTGATGGGCAACGGCATTTTTCTGGTGCGGACGAAGCTCTATTTCCGGATTCATTCCCGGAAAGGTCAGATGGCTTCCATCGTATTCCCTGGGACGGATGGAATTGAAACGTTCATTATAAATCCGGCACAGCTTTTCCCTCCGTTCCTGATCCCTGAAGATCCAGTCCTTAAATGCTTCCTTGATCGCATCCTGTTTCTGGGTTGCCAGCATCGTTTCTTTTTTATTCAACACACGGATTTCATTTCCCTCTGCATCCAGCTTTGTGTCATAAATCCGTACGTCTTTTAAATTCAGGGTTTCTTCCAGAATCTTATAGGCATTGATCCGGCTGGTACCATACGTTGCTGTGGTCAGCACATTCCGGTCACTGTCCGCATTTTTACCGCTGATATTCCATGCACCACTGGCTTCCGAATACCGGATATCAATTACCCTTCCAACCAGATACCCCGGGGTATCAAATAGTTCTACCATAAAATCCCGGTATATTTCCGGGGCGATCCATGTGGCACCGATCCGGACTTCAATCTCTGATGCATCCAGGTCTACCGGCTGCACCTGCTTAAGGGCATTTACATTGCTGGTAAATTCCGGATGGTTTTCTGCAAAGATTCTTGCCGTTTTCAGCTTCTCCCGGACATTCCCGGATAGATATTCATCCGCAGTCTCCCACTGTCCATTGACCGGATCCCGAAAGATTACTCCTGTCAGTTCTTCTGCAACTTTCTCTTCCGTCTTACCTGTCAGCCCTGCCATATAAAGAAGATCAACCCTTGCTTTTTCATTCAGGGAAATCGTCAGGGCTTCCGCCGCAGTTTCCACACTGGTCACAGCCACTGCTTTCTTGATCGTCCGCTTGGTAAACATATCCGCTTTTCGCTTTAACGTACCATCTTCGTTAAGTTCCTCCAACGAACAGAGCAGACAATAAGAAGAGTCATCGGAGAATGCCCGTTTGTTTGCATTGCTTCCGATGACCCCGTATTTTTCCGTGTAGGCGTCATAGACCTGATTCAGTTTGACCTGAAGCTCCTGTATCGCCTCATTTGTTGCATTTTCCTCCATCTGCAGGGCGATCAACTCCCGGACCACCTCACGGATCTCTACCATACCCTTTACACGTTCCGCCGTGGTTGCCGGCAGCTTCACCGGATTCATCAGGGAATTTACCCGGTAATAGATCTGGTCATCCACCACGGTAAAACTGTAGTTCCGGACAGACGGATCCGCAGGAATACTTTCCATGATCTCATCCAGTTCTGTTTCTGCCGTTACTGCCGGAACCATCGTTCCATGGATTTTTGCTGCGGCATCTTCCAGCTGTTCCGCCAGGTCTGCCCCTTCCAGCGGAAGGCAGGCAGTCTCCATGCCATAAGGTCCGGACACCTCTGCCATTGTTCCAAGTACCATTTCCGGATGGGTAATAAAATACTGGTTTATGGTAATCCCATTCTTATCCTCTCCAAGAGCAACCCATTCCGGCTCTTCCATGGAAATGCTCTCCCTCTTCTGGAAAAACAGAATGTCGGCACTGACTTCGGTTCCTGCATTCGCCTTAAAAGCATTGTTCGGAAGACGGACCGCACCGAGAAGTTCTGCCCTCTCTGCAAGATACTTCCTTACTTCCGACGATGCTTTATCCATAGTTCCCTTTGTTGTGATCAGGGCAGCCACGCCACCCGGCCGTAACTGGTCAATGGTCTTTGCAAGGAAATAGTCGTGGACCATAAAATTATACTTGTCATACTGGCGGTCATTCACTTTATAGGAACCAAAAGGGACATTTCCGATTGCCACATCAAAAAAGTCATTGGGATAATCGGTCTTTTCAAATCCTTTGATCTGGATATCAGCGTTCGGATAAAGCAGTTTTGCGATCCTTCCGCTGATGCTGTCCAGTTCCACTCCGTAAAGCCGGGACTGCTGTAACTTGTCCGGGAGCATTCCAAAAAAGTTTCCTACACCCATGGATGGTTCCAGGATATTTCCCTTTTCAAATCCCAGATTCTGAATCACCTGATACATGCTCTCGATGATAACAGGCTGTGTATAATGGGCATTCAACGTGGATTCCCTTGCCGCCGCATACTCCTCTTTGGTAAGCAGATCTTTCAGTTCCTGATACTCCTCACTCCAGGAAGCTTTGCTTTCATCAAAGGCATCCGGCAATCCTCCCCAGCCAACATAGTTTGACAGAATTTCCTGCTCCTCTGGTGATGCATAACGGTTCTCTCTTTCACATTTTTTCAGAACCTGGATTGCCATCACATTGGCTCTGAATTTTTCTTTTGCTGTTCCGTAGCCCAGCTGGTCATCCGTGATATGAAAATTGACAGGCGGTATCTCAACAGACAATTCCCGTTCTCTTTGCCCATACTCACTCCAGACACGTTCCGATATTTGCCGGAAATAGATGGATTCATTTTCCATGATACTGTAGCTGACTTCCCGAAGTTCTTCCAGGTTCGCCGCATTTTCAATATCCTCATGATACTGAAAATATAGTGCTTCCCGTTCCAGTACCCTCTCCAGCCGTTCCAGTTCCGGCTCAGACATTCTTTCCCAGATATCATCTTTTTCCGTATGGATGGTAAACCCTTCCCCGTCATCGTGGTATTCCACCGTATAATGCAGGATATCCTGCTCCCCACGGATCTCACAGGTAAAGTCATACTCCGTCGTCCTGCTCACAGAGGAATACTGGCGATTAACTAAGACCAGGTTCTGAACGTCTTCTGCCCTTAATGGCTGCCCGCTTTCTTCCGGCTTATCTTCCACATTTTCTTCCGTATG
>CAYRQT010000044.1:0-17658 GCA_964426655.1 uncultured Cuneatibacter sp.
AAAAATTTGCACTATTATTTGCCGAATATTATGCAAAAGTACTTGCCATTTACATCTAGCAGATTGTCAAGAATGTGTCAATCTTTTTCCGTGAATTTAACGAAAAAAAAGAAGGATTTTAGCACAAATTGTGGGAAGTATAGAAAAATCGAAATAAGCCTCCGGCGGGAGGCTTATTTCGACATATAAGGGGGGAGATTATGAAAACTTAAAGGGCGAATCCCTGTAAGATAGTTGTTTGTTGCCCGAAATTATTGGTGCACCGGATAATGCCGGGCTTGTTGTTCCGTTTAAGATATCTTATAGTTCATATATTAAACGGAAAATATGTGCAATTTGTGACAGTAGAATGAAGAAATTGTAAAAGGTATAAATATGAATTTAAGAGACGGAACAGACAGGGGATCAAAGAGGAAATTCAGGTTGGCGGGGAGGCAGAAGTTCTCATTTTTTCATAATCCGTTCATGGGAAAGGGGTATGCTATACTCAAAATGCGGACAATAGCGGCAATCAATTGTTTTTGCTTATGACGTATGAAATGTGAAAGTGGTGGAGTATTTTGAGAGGAAATATAAGAAACAGGCTGCAGACAAATCGGCTCCATAAAATGGGACTGGTCATTGAATCTCATTTTAAAAATGAAAAAAAACAGACATTTATGGCAACCAGTGATGGGACCAGAGCAGATCCCATCAGTGACTGCAGATTAACCGCTAAGGTCTATAAGAGGGGAAAGGAAGTTCTCCATAAAGAAACCAAATTTCAAAATACCAGTTATCGGTTGATTATGGAAAAACAAAAAATCATGACCTGTCCCAATTGCGGCAACGTGGATCATGTGCAGGGGTTTGTGGATGGCTGCCAATACTGTGGAACAAAATTCAATGTAAAGTACGCATCCAAACAGACAGGCAATAAACAGCTGCTGTTCAATTTGCCATTGACAAATGCCCAAATTCGCACAGTAAGGGTGGTCCTCTTTCTCGTCCTGCTGATCTGGGTATACATGCGCCAGATTTTGGGTGGCGAATTTAATGTTTTTACGGCGGTGCTGGGCGTGCTGCAGGCGGGCATCTATTTTGTGGCGGTTCAGATGGCGGTGGGGATACTATCCCTGTTGTATATTTCGATTTTCTTTATCAATGTGCGGCGTTTTAACCGGTTTTTATGGGAAGCCAATGCAAAGGAGGGGCTTTCTTTTTCCTATCCCCAGTTTCTAACCAGTGCCAATGATGCCATTTTACAGACAGAGCTGCAGGGGGAAGAAAGTGTGATGGATGTGGATGTTCTCTCTTATGAAGACATTCATTTAGCACATGTGTCCGACAGACTGTATGTTAGTCTAAAGGCGAAGATCAGGATAGTATCCTATAGAAATGAGGCCATACAGACCCGGATACAGACAAAAACCTATATCTTTTTTTATACTTCAGTGGGGGCAAAAGAACTGGCGCAACTCTATACCATTATCCCCTGCCGGGGCTGCGGACAAACCATAGAGCTCAGCGAGGGCACTAGCTGTACATATTGCGGCCGTGAGGCGGAATATATGGAAACCTGGAAAATTGTTCCGAAAGCTCAATAAAAGGGGAATCCTGAAATTTATTTTACAGAGAGTGGGCATTTGCCCTCCTTTTTTTGCCAAATCTGACATACTAAATACAAAGATATAGAGAGGAACAGATAAAGCAGGCCATAGAAAGATGTGAATTTGCTCATGGGAGGAAGTTTTTTATTGTAGAAAAAAGCCCGCAGGATAAACTGCGGGAAGTGGGAGAGGACAAAGCAAAGTGCCATCAATGGGCATCAGGAGAAATATCTGGAGTTGTTAAATAGAATGGGAAAAAGTTTCCTCTAGGTGATGAGAAAACGGACTTAGTGGAAAAAGACCGGTGGAATACAACGCCCATCGGTCTTTTTTTGATTGCTAAAAAATATCAATACACATAACAAGTACAAGAAGTACAAACGGTTGTGATGCACTCTACTGCCCTTATTTGGTCTCCCCACAGGAAGAACACTTATATCCCGTGACAACAGTTTCACTATATGCAGCTTTTACAAGTACCTGCTCGTTATGTCCGACCTCTGCATGAGTGTAATGTCATATTCAGCGTCATGATGGATAACGGTAACAGGCTGGGTGGCAAAGCCCATGTAATCAAATTCCCTATTTAAAACATGCTCCTCCAGATGGGCACTGATCTGCGCCTGCACGTATCCGTTTACAATAAAGTCAAATCCGCAGTCGCATACATCATGAAATTCCAGTGTGCTTCCTGCATACTCATTGGTATGATTCCCCAGAATATATTCCGCCCACGCATCCTTTACCAGAGTTTTTTCTTCCCATGCAGGCGTATCAACGACCCACTGTGTTTCATATACGGCATCATGATTAACGGTCTTTGTGACCGCCACCCAGGTATGATCGTGCGTAGCCTGCATAGAAGCCTGGGTCTGGGCCTGGGTCTGGGTCTGAGCCTGAGTAGACCCCTGGGTGGTCTCTTTAGCAGATTCCTTGATGGAAGCAGTCGTTTCCGCAGTAGCAGAAGTCTCATCCTCATCTAAAGATTCTGAAACGATATCTTCCGTAGAGGAATCCTCAGCCTCAGTAGTCATATCCACCTCAGCGACCTGCTCATTGCCATCCGTATATACAGGGATACCACCCAAAGCCAGCTCTTTAGCCTCATCTTCTGTTACCACCACGACTGTTTTGGTAATATCTACAAAAATATCCCCCTGCCTGATGACATTCTGTGCCACCCCCTGGGCAAACTGTGCCACATAGGAATCAGGATCATCCATGTAGGCATTAAATCCATCTTCATCCAGAACAAATTTATAGGTAATTTCATATTCTCCGGCCTTTGTGTAATCCACATCCGAATCATCTACAACGATTCCCTTAATAATACCATACCGCCATCTACCTTAAGCAGGGAAGCAAGGTCAATGGAGGAACTTCCCTCTAAAGCATACACATCTCCAAGCTCCTGAATGAAGGAAGAAATATCGTCCTCTGTAGCCTCCTCCGCTGATATTTTGCTAAAAGCTTCAGTCGTCTCAGCCACAGTCGTACTTGCAGTTCCCTGATCAGATTTTCCACACCCAATCATAACGCCCGCACCGATGGCGAACACGGTCATCATAATAACAAATTTTCTCATAATAAGATCTCCTTTTCTTATATCGCTCATGTGGCGATTTTTTTATTCATATTTAGTATGCCAGATTTCCCCAAAAACAAATCTTCGTATATAACGAAAAATAGCAATTCGCATATATAAAAAACAACCAGATTATAATATTTCGCAAAATGCGTTGCAATATCTTCTTGTTTGAAAAAAATCATCCCTCCCATTCTGAAAAATGGAAAATAAGCATTCACCACACGCATTTTAGGCATACTTTATAAAGAAAGAAAAACAGCCCACAAAGATCCTGAATGCGTCAAACTTTCGTTTTTCGTTATACATGGGAAAGTGCCATAAAAAAATCCGACATACTTACACATAAAAACATAAAAACGCCTATTTTTGCTTCTCTTCATATAAAAGCAAAGCCCCTGATCGTATTTTTTTGTTTTTTTTACTTCTGGCATACTGTTTGTGGGAAGGCAGAGAATAGACATTCCCATAAAAAGTGTCCTGGATGGGCCAGGGACGTAAAAGCCTGGAATAATCAAAGTCAGATCGAAATTCTGGCATACTTAATAACGAAAGCGTTATTTCCCGGCTCTTCAGGATAAAAATTAAAATAAAAGCCCCTGCAAATTGGGAATTATAAATAACAAAAATATATCTAGCAGGCTTTACAGATGCTTTTATAAAAGGGCAGAGGAACTCCCCTTTAAAAGTGCTTTTACGCATGGCCTGCCAAAAGCACGAATACCCCGGAGCCAATCTAAAATCTGGCACACTAAATATAGAAGAACAAAAAAGGAAAGGAGAGCGGCAATGAAACATTTTGATTCACCAGTAAGAAAAGAAGAGATATGTATTCGTGGAAAGCCCTGGCGGGAAACAGCGTTAAAGGCTAAGATCCAGCCCCCCAAAAGGGGAAAGGCGCAATAAAGTCAGAGTAAATCGAAATTCTGGCATACTAAATATATGGAAATAAAAATCACGAAAGGAAAAGAAGAAATGAAAAAGAAAGGGCCGCCCAGTGAAACAGGAAAAAGACACAAAAAAGAGGCTTTTATGGAAGATCCCGTTCCCCATAGCGAAAACGTATTTAAAATGAAATGAAAAAAGAACAAACTCAAATTAGACAAAGATCAAAGGAGAATCACTAATGGATAAAATAATTAATGAATTTCTGGAAGCCAGAGAAAAGTATATTATGCTAACCACAAGACTGGGAAGAAGGCTGGGAGGGTATAGCCAGCCCTATATTGCCCATGATAAGGGACGATATTTTGCAATGGTATTTAGGTCATATGAGACGGCAGTAAATTTTGTTGAAAAATATGAATATGATACCATTGACGGACTTGCGGCAATTGCTAAATTTTCATCCGATCAGGAGATGCTGGCTTCTCTTTTTGGACTGATGAATAACGGCGTTCGATATTTGGCCGTTGTGGACACGGTAGAACAAGGTACTTATATGGATAGCCTATCCGCCATTCAAAAAACCAATCTTCCCCTTTCCATGAAAATAAATTCACGCCAATTGATTTGGATGAAAATAGAAAATTATCCAACTCTACAGAGGTGATATTGAAATTGGTGTCAATAAATGCTTTAAGAAGCGGCAGAGGGAAGAATACGTAGGGGCTTGTAATTTCCAAATGGATTACCATTTATGAAATTATCATTTATGGAAAACTGAATTTTGGTTTAGTATGTCCCAAATAGCATATTTTAAAAGGCCCCAAAGTCAGACAATAAAATCTGACTTTGGGGCCTTTTAGCGCAGAGACATCCTTATTTAAAAGTTTTCTGCACGCGCGCCAACTGTTCCCGGATGAGTTGACGGGAGCTGGCGGCTTCTGCTTTCTCTGCTGGAGAGGCCTCTCCAATTTTGTCTTTCACAATGGCTTCAAAATTGATTTTTCTTTCTTCCATATAGAATACCTCCCTTTCAGTTTACTATGACATAACAGAATGGGAAACTGCGCAATAGTTATTTAATAGTTTATAAATGTTGCGATTAAAGGTATAAAAAAGAAAATATTCCCATTTTTTGTTGATATAGTTATATATTTATTATATATTAGATATGGTAATTTGTGTCTTTGATAATTGTAAGACAAGTAAAAAGGACAAGGAGAATAAGATGTATTGCACGAAATGCGGAAGTAAGTATGATGGAACGCCAAATTATTGTCCCGGCTGTGGGGAACCCCTTCATGAAAAAAAGGAGAGTAGCCGTGAGAAAAATCAGGCGCTTGCACCGTTTGTTCAAAAATGCAAAAGCATACCTTTAAAATTCTGGCTCATTGGACTGGGTGTTATATTGGTCGTTGTGGTGGGCAGCATTGTTTTCATAAATGCGAAAAAAACCATTTCACTGAATCAATATGTTAAGGTCAGCTTTTCCGGGTATGAAAGCTATGGCACAGCCTCTATTTCCATTGACTGGGAACAGTTGGAGGAGGATCACGGAAAGGATGTAAGTTTTACAAAAAAAGCTGAAAACACATATGGAAGCTTTCTTAGTCTGATGTCACCGGTGGATCTTTTAAAAGAGGAAGTGCAGGTGAGTCTGGAAAAGGCGGAAAATCTTACCAACGGTGAAGCGGTAAGCTATACCTGGACAATAGATGAAGAGAGCCTGAAGGAATATCTGAATTGCAAGTTGAAATATACAGATGGAACGGTGACAGTGGCAGATTTGGAAGCTGTTGAGACCTTCTATCCGTTCGAAGACCTGACTGTAAGCTTTACAGGCGTGGAGCCCTATGGAGAAGTGGAACTGGAATATACAGGAGAGGAACTGAGCCTCTATGATTTTAATTGCACCTCTCAAAGCGGCCTTTCCGAGGGAGATGAAGTGACCATTTCCCTAAGTGGAACAGACAAGGCCGCTTATGCCAAACAGTACGGTGCCATACCGGATTGCACAGAAAAGACCTACACGGTAAAGGGATTAAGCCGCTATGTATCAGAGCTGGACCAGATTACAGACGATGTAAAAGAAGAAATGCAAAAGCAGGCAGAGGATGTGGTGACCAGCTATATTGCAGACCTGTCTTCTGATGTGCAGGTAAAGAATGTGAAACTGGTGGGCGATTATCTGATGGTGGCCAAAGACAGCACGATGTATCAGAAAAACAAATATGGCATGGTATTTCAAATGGATGTCTCTGTGCAGGCCAAAGAAGACTATGAAACTGTTGAATTCACCCAGTATTACTATGTGGCAATAAGAGATCTGCTGGTGCATGCAGATGGAAGCTGTGAAGTGAATGTGCTGGACTACGAGCAAAGTAGCAATACTTTTTATCAGGAAGTCAAGAATGGTCCTAATAGCTACAACTATAAAAACTATTGGTTTAAGGGATATGAATCCTTAACAGAGTTAAAAAAACAGACCGTAGATTTGCAGGCCGGTAGTTACAGCAGTATTTGGAATGTGACAGAAGAAACCAAGTAAGTGGAACCATTACTTTAGATTAGATAGGAAAGGAGAAAAAATGAAATTTTGTGCATATTGCGGAAAGAAAATGGAGGATGAAGAGACTTGCTCCTGCGCAGAGGCCGTAGCAGCTGAACAGAAAAAAGAGGCGGAAAAGGGACAAACGGGGCAACCGGCAGTGGTTCAGGTAGATGAAATCAAAAAAACCCTCCGGGCCTTTTTCTCTAAAGAGCCTTTAAAGGCTATGGAGGAGGGGAAAAACAGTCAGTCCCATATCTGGATGGTATTCACTGCGGCATTTTGCCTTTTGTATGGACTGTTCTTTTTGGCAATCATTACCAACTCCATTGCTTCCATCCCGCTTTTGTCAGGCTCCATAGGGGCGGCCGATAAGGCTAAATTGTTTTTTATGGGATTCTTCCTGGGTCTTTTACTGTGGGGCGTGGCGGTGCTGTGTGTAAAGGGATTTCTGCTTATTGGGAAAATAGAGCTTTCTCTCGTAAAATGGATGAACCTGGCAGCGGCCTCTTTTATTCCCTATGGAACTGCTCTGCTAGTGGGCATTCTTCTCAGCTTTATTTACGCCTGGGGAGCGTTGATTCTGGTAATCTTAGGGGCATTGGCAGGCAATCTGCTTTTGTTTAGAGCTTTGGAAAACCTTCCAAAGACAAGCCTTCCTGTTTTCTGGTATTTCCTGGGTATAAAGCTGGTAGAAGGCATTGTACTTTCCGTATTTTGTAATAAAATGATAAGCGGCCTATTGAGTCTGGCCTCCTTTTTCTAAGGAGGAAGGGGCAGGGCTGGCTTCCATCTGTAAAGAAGGGACTGTGAAAAATGGTTTTTCATTTTTCGCAGTCCCTTTCTGTATGCTATCCGATAAAGCCCACCAGAATGCTGGTAATGAATACGGAAGTAATGGTCACAGTGGAAAATCCGGCAATGATCATCCTGGGCAGAATTTCCTGCTCAATCACTTGCTTCTCCGCTTCTGTCTCGCCCACACTTTTGGAAACCTCCTGGCTTAATATCATGGTGCCGGGAAATCCATACAGCGCAGTCAGGCCAATGGCAGCTGCCATGCCCGGACGAAAGCCCAGAAATTTTCCGGCAATGATGGCAAATAGTACACCGCCACTTACACCAATCAGGAAGGATAACAGGAAGGGCACAATCAGAGCAAGCAGATCGTGGATGGAAACGGTGGCCAGAGGTCCAAAGATGATTACCATAATGGCCAGCATCATCAGACCCAGGGCATCAATGCCCCCCAGAATATTGGCTTTAAAAATACCTAGGGTCCGCAGGGCGATACCCAGCAAAAGGGCAATAATAAAGGTGTTGACTCTGCCCCCTGATAAAGTACTTAAAAGCATGGCTACAATGGTGACCACCCCCACCCTAAACAGGGTGCCCGGGGTGCCGGCTAAAAAAGCCGGCCATTTAAAATGGACCTTGTGGGGTTTATCTTCTTCCGGAGTTTCCAGGGACAGCTCTCCTGCCCGAAAAGCACTACGGATGCGCACCGCCTCCTTGCGAAGCAGGAGAGAAGTTAGGGGAAAACCGATAATGCCCTGAAAGGCGGCAATGAGTACCGGCAGAATGGCCACACTTACAAGGCCTGCAGCCAGGGCTGCTTCCTGTACCAGCACCACAGAGATGGTGCCACCGCTGATGGCACCTATAGCGGCATAGGCATAGGCTGTTTCCGGGAAGACAAAGGCAAAAAGCAATAAGGAGCCGGCGATGCCCAGAACGGACACGAAGCCCACCACAAAAGTGCGCCATTGCTTTTTGAAGTCGTCCAGGCTGATCATGGTGCCAATGTGCACAATAATCAGCCCCACCACAGTGGTGCCCAGGGTCAGAAGGGAAGAGCTTGTCAGAAGGTCTTCCGGAAATAGATTGGTTTTAAAGCCCACAAGAAAAATCAGGGATGCCACCAGCAAAGAGGAAATCAGGGATTTGCTCTTTTTGGCTACAAGGTCGCTGACTGCCCAGATGAGCATAATAATGGTAAAAGCGTAAACGGGATTCATGCTGCCTCCTTTCCGTGTCGTGGTTCCAGACCATAGGTCTCGGAAACCGTATAGGCGACTAAAACGGCCTTTGCATCGATGGCATGAATCAGTTTCAGCATGGCAGGATACTCCTGATTGTCCAGCAATAGCATGAGGGTGGGATTTTCTTTATTCTTAAATCGGTCAAAGGTATGGTACAGGCGTACTTTTCGGTGCCCTTCCTGTAAAGCTGCCTTGGCAATTTCTTCTATCGAAGAATCGCTGGTCACCAGCAGCACTTTTTTTCGGTTCAGCCCTGTTTCCACATAGGACATGACGATGGAGGTTATGACCAGGGAAAGGATGGCCCAGAAAAAGGAATCCAGTCCGAAAACAAAGATGTTGAAAATGACCACCAGGGCATCGGTGATCAGCAGGCCGATGGAAGTGTTCAACCCGAAATATTTTTTAAAGATCAGGGGGGGAATGGTGGTACCGCCGCTGGAGGCATTGTGCCGGTAAAGGATGGATACGCCCATACCGAAGATGGCACTGCCAAATATAATGGAAATCATGGGGTCTTTCACCAGCTGATAGGTGGGTACAAGGGCCAGGGCAGCAGGCAAAAGCATACTGCCTAACAATATCTTGGCAAATACCTTTTTTCCCAGGAAAATATATGCTAGGATGAGCATAACAAGGTTGAGGACCAGCACCACCAGGGAGCGGTCAAGACCTATGGCATATTCCAGCAGCACCCCAATCCCGCTGACACCCCCTGCCGCAATCTGGTGGGGAGATAAAAACAAATTTATACTGACGGCCAGTAAAAACAGGGAGAAGGATACCACTGCCAGTTGGTAAAAAAATGCTTTGACTTGCTTTATGGTAAAGGGCATGATGGCCTCCTTTAATGTGTGGCCAGCCAGAGAATCACCTCCACCAGATATTCCAGCTCTCCAACGGGCATATATTCATCGGTGGTGTGGACCTGTTCATAGCCAACAGAAAGGTTGACGGTGGGTTTGCCGGCTCCGTTAAACACATTGGCATCGCTGCCACCGCCGGATCTTTCCCGGAAAGGCGTGCGGCCTATGGCTTCAATGGCTTTTTCAGCCATTTGGACAGGGAGCGTTTCAGATGTCAGGTTATAGCCCTGGCAAAGCATCTGCACATTGGTCTGAACCAGACTATTGCGGGCGGCAGCTTCATCCTGAAAAGCCTGAATCATGGCGTTGAGCTGCAGTTCTCCTTCTTCCAGGGAAAAGGATCTGACTTCTGCGGTGACAGTGGCCTGTTCCGCCACAATATTGGTGGCAGTTCCGCCGGATATGGTCCCAATATTGGCAACGGTTTCTTCACTTACACGGCCAAGGGACATCCGGGCAATGGCGTTGGCTGCCATTTCAATGGCGGAAACCCCTTTTTCCGGCTCCAGTCCTGCATGCGCTGCCTTCCCCATTAGTTTCACATCCAGATGCCACAGAGTGGGACTGGACATAGTAATGCCACCTACAGGACCGGCACTGTCTAAAACGAAGCCGTACTCTGCCTTTAGCTGTTCCATATTAAAAGCGCCTGCCCCCAGAAGGCCTACCTCTTCCCCAACGGTGAAAACAAATTCCAGGGTGCGGTGGATGCAGTCCGCTTCTTTCAGCAGGGTGATGGCCTCCAGAAGGGCGGCAATGCCTGCTTTGTCGTCAGCTCCCAGAATGGTGTGGCCTGATGAACGGATCACGTCATCATCATCCATGACAGGAAGGATATTCTGTCCGGGGCTGACCGTGTCCACATGGCAGGAAAAGAAGAGGGGAGGAAGAGGGCTGTTTCCCTCCAGGCGGGCATATACATTGCCGGCACCCAGACCGGTCCGATGCATAGTCCGGTCCTCAACGGCATACAGGCCCGCTTTGCGAAGACGGGACAACAGGTGACTCTGGATGGCCCGCTCATTACGGGATTCTGAATCAATGGTCACAAGCTGTGAAAAGGTTTGCACCAGTCTGGTGCGGTGGATGGTTATCGGGTTCAGAGTCTGCTTTAACATAATGGAATACCCCTTCTATACACTGATTTAATGAAAATTTATTAGCTAACACTGTTTTGAAACTACGTCAATTATGTAGAATTCAGCCCAATTAGGCAAGTTCTAACCCTGCGGGGGGTCACGCAGAAAATGACCCTCACTTTTTAGAGAATAGGAGTGAACGTTATGCGGGAACTATTATCCGGGAAGGATCTGCGCCAGTTGTCCCTGTTGGAGCTACTGGCGGAAAAACACAGAGTGACACTGGCCATGGCCCAGGCAGGCACCCGTTACCCTGCCCGGACCCTGTCGGCAGACATCCAGCAAATCAATCAGTACATTGCTCCGGCGGCCATTTTTTCCGATATTCAGGGCATTACCCTGCATATGCCGGATGATTGTTCCATACGCTATGTGTATGCCAGATTGCTGGCTCAGAGCCGGGAATACCAGATGCTGCTTTATTTTTTGCAGCAGGAAGGGAACAATCGGGAAGAGATCGCCCGGGAACTGTTTCTGAGCGTGTCCACCTTTCAGCGCATCCGGCGGGAAATGAACCACAAAATGGAAGCCAGGGGCATCTGGCTGGCAGCCAATCCATATTGTCTGATGGGGGAAGAAGAGGAAATCTCCCATCTGTATATTGCGCTGATTAGTGAGCTGGAAGCGGGGGGCATGAAAATTATCCCTGACGGCGCCTATAGCCTGCTGAAGGGATTGCTGGAAAAGGTCAGAGTCCATTACGGCTTACAGCTGCATCATACGGATATGGAGAAAATCTGTGTGTGGACCTATGTGCGTTGCATGCGTATTCGGCAGGGGCATCATGTACCGGTGATTCAGGCGCATCTGAAAAGAATCTCCAAAGATTGGCTTGAGGATATACATTTGAAAGAGTCTTTTTACACCCAGTTCGGGTTCCCTTTGTCTGAGGAGGTTCTGTATGAAATGTACCGGCTCTTTATTCGCCCGGAGTATGCCAGGACTCTGTCAGAAGTGCCTTCTATCCTGAAAAGCAGACCGGATTTAATGGCTTATAGCCAGCAGATGGAACGGCTTATTGAAAGAATTGGTCTGCAGCTGGACATTTCCACTGCGGACACGGGGAATCTTTACCTGGATTTATTTAATTATGGGCAATTTGCCAGGAGAACGCCATTTATTCTGTATAACCGCTCTCTCTATTTCTTTCGGGGATTTTCTGCTGCCAATCCTGGCATTGCCCGGAGGCTATGGGATATTGTGGAAGAAATATATGGCAGCCAGAGCGCCAGACAGATGCGGTATGAGGCGCTGTATTTTCTCATTACCCACTGGCCCGGCATTATGGATCGGGTAAAGGAAAGTCTGCCCGGTCTCAAAATTGGGGTGTATATGGATACGGATGTGGAACATGCCCGGTTCATCAGCGAAATTTTGCAGCGGTATTCCAAAGCGGGACGGGTAGAGGTGCTGACAGCTCCCAGGGCGGATCAGGAAGAGGAGGAAGCCGTGGATCTTCTGGTCACCAACATTCCCCTGCTGCGCTGGGGAACAGCCAAAGTGGTCTGCATTAAGGTTTTTCCGGATGGAGAAGACTGGCATAAAATTCAGGCAGCGGAAGAGCAGATTTATGAAGGTAAACTAGCTGAAAATATGGAGCAGGCTGTAGCAGCTTATGGGCTAAATGCCTAAAATGTAAAAATTAGGAAAAAAGGCTTGCCAAATTCCCATAAAGAAGGTAGGATATCCATATCGAAGAGTTAGAGATAACTAACCATGTACAAGGAGGTACATCTTATGAAGTTTATTTTACCGGAATTACCATATGCTTATGACGCACTTGAACCCTATTTTGACAAAATGACCATGGAAATTCATCACAGCAAGCACCATGCAGCCTACACCAATAATCTGAACAATGCCCTTGAAGGAAGAGGCATTGAGGGGTCTATTGAGGACATCCTGAAAAATCTGGATGCCCTGCCTGCTGATATTAAGCAGGCAGTCATCAACAATGGTGGTGGGTTCTATAACCATGGGTTGTTCTGGAAATTCCTGTCTCCCAATGGAGGTGGTGCACCCACAGGGGCCCTTTTGGAAGCCATTGAAAAGACTTTTGGCTCCTTTGAGGCTTTTAAGGAGAAATTTTCTGCAGCAGCAGCCACCCGTTTTGGCAGTGGCTGGGCCTGGCTGACCATTCAGAATGGGGCGTTGGAGGTTTCCTCCAGTGCTAACCAGGATTCTCCCATTTCTCAGGGCAAGGAAGTGCTTTTGGGATTGGATGTTTGGGAACATGCATATTACCTGAAATTCCAGAACAGACGTCCGGATTACATTCAGGCATTCTGGAATGTGGTAAACTGGGAAGAAGTGGCCAGTCGTTTTGCTGCTTTCTCCAAATAAATTAATCCATCAGGGAAATGAAAGGGCCCGGGGCATTTTGCCCTGGGCCCTTTACTATGTGCGCCTGATATGGCAGCGGTCCGATTGAAAATTATACAGTCCGGAAAAGTTACAGCAGTTCACCATACCGGCGGATAAATACATGCTTGACCAGAGTGACCAGGCACATGTATAGAAGAACTGTCACACCCAGCCAGAAGAAGTAGATGCCCGGCAGTGGAGCGAGGCCGATGGCCTGCCCAAAGCTGGTAAAAGGGATGGCAGTCAGAAGGCCAATGCCCGCAAAACTGAGCAGGGTAACAGAAGCGGAGGCATGGCTTTGCAGGAAAGGGATTTTGGGGGTGCGGATCATATGGATGACCAAGGTCTGAGTCCACATGGATTCCACAAACCATCCGGCCTGGAATAAGGCCACAAACTGCTCCTGTTGGGCCGGGTCTGTCAGCTGATGGTATTTCTGGCCGCCAAACATGGCGGGGCAGATGACAAAGTACATCAGCAGATAGGTAGTGATATCAAACACAGAACTGGTTGGGCCAATCCACCACATAAATTTACCAATATTATTTGCATCCCATTTTCTGGGCTTTTTCAGGTAGTCCTCATCCACATTGTCCCAGGGGATGGCGGTACAGGACAGGTCATAAATCAGATTCAGTAAAAGCAGATGCAGGCTCATCATGGGCATAAAGGGAAGGAAAGCACTGGCTACCAGTACGCTGAACATATTTCCAAAATTGGAGCTTGCAGTCATCTTAATGTACTTGATCATATTGGCATAGGTCTTTCGGCCTTCAATGATGCCTTTTTCCAACACCATCAGATCTTTTTCCAGCAAAATGACATCCGCACTTTCCTTTGCGATATCCACAGCGGTATCCACGCTGATGCCCACATCGGCAGCTTTCATGGCCGCAGCGTCATTTATACCATCGCCCATATAGCCTACACTGAATCCGTTATTGCGTAAAGCGGTAATGATACGGGCCTTCTGCTGAGGGGAGAGCTTGGCAAAAACATCGATTTTTTGAACGGCCAAAGACAAGGCCGCATCGTCCATTTGCTCCACTTCTGCCCCAAGAAGAATCTTTTTTACGGGAATGCCTACCTGGCGGCAAACACAACGGGTTACCTTATCATTGTCACCGGTTAGTATTTTTACCCCTACGCCATGCTCCCTGAGAGCCTGAATGGCCCCTGCGGTGGATTCCTTTGGCGGATCCAGAAATGCCAGATATCCCATGAAGACCATATTAGACTCGTCTGCCACGCTAAAGGCACCTACCGGAGAGGGATTTGTCTTCTGGGCCACAGCAATAACCCGCAATCCTTCTTCATTTAATCTTTTTACCTTTTTCAGAATGTAGGCTTTGATGTCCTCAGTAAGAGGCTGCACCACTCCTTCATATTCCGCAAAGGTGCAGACGGAAAGCATTTCCTCCACTGCCCCTTTGGTAATCATCTGCGTCTTGCCGTTTTGTACCACCACGCTCATTCGGCGGCGATCAAAATCAAAGGGAATTTCATCCAGTTTCCTGTAGCGGTCTGTCAGATCAGTCAGTTCCGTATGGCTCTCCTGCTCTTCGGACAGGCGATTGATGATGGCAATGTCCATCAGATTTTTCAGACCGGTCTGATAGTAGCTGTTTAAAAAGGCATGGCGCAGCACCCGGATGTCCTCTTCCCCGTGAATGTTCAGATGGTACTGCAGCACCACCTTATCCTGGGTCAGGGTGCCGGTTTTATCGGTACAAAGCACATCCATGGAGCCCAGATTCTGGATGGAATTCAGATTTTTGATAATGGTTTTTTCTTTGGACATGGCCACGGCCCCTTTGGCCAGGCAGGTGGTCACGATCATGGGCAGCATTTCCGGTGTCAGGCCCACCGCAACGGAAATGGCAAACAGGGTGGCCTCCATCCAGTCGCCTTTTGTAAATCCATTGATGAAAAGGACCACTGGCACCATCACCAGCATAAAACGAATCAGCAGCCAGGAAACAGCATTGACGCCCTTTTCAAACGAGGTCATCACCGGCTTTTCTTTTACAGCCTGCGCCATATTTCCAAAAATCGTGTCATCACCCGTGGCCAGCACCACGCCCCAGGCGGTGCCACTTAGGACATTGGTGCCCATGAAGGCCAGATTGGGATATTCTGTGGTGCCTAAAGGTTCCCCGGTCCATGGTTCTGCCGTTTTTTCCACGGCAGCACTTTCGCCGGTAAGGGCAGACTGGCTGATGAACAAATCCTTTGCAAACAAGATGCGCATATCCGCAGGGATCATGTCTCCGGCAGCCAGATGGACAATATCTCCAACCACCACCTCGTCCAGCGGAATTTCCGCAGCTCCGGTTTCCAGGCGCTCCACCCGGGTGGTGGTCTCGATCATTTCCAGCAGCTTTTCGGCAGCATTGCCGCTGCGGGTTTCCTGCACAAAACGCAAAACCCCGGAAACCAGGACCATGACGGTAATGATGATGACAGTAACAGGATTGGCTTCACCGGGTTCTGCCAGAATGATGTCCGTGAAGGTGGAGACTAGCGCCAGTATAAACAAAATGGCGGTAAAGGGATTGACAAAAGATTCTAATATCCGCTTGAATACAGAAGCCTTATTGCCCTGTGTCACCTTATTTACCCCATAGGTTTCCCGAACCTCTTCTACCTGGGAAGAAGAAAGACCCTGAGGGGAGGAATGGAGCGCTTCTAAAAGGCCGCTTTGAGTGGACGTGGCACCCAGGGTAAATCTTGTCTGCAGATCTTGCAGGTGTGTTTGTTTCATCATTTCCTTTTGCATGGTACACCTCCTTAAATATAAAAAAACTCTGTCATCAAACGATGGCAGAGGAAAAGGAATCCACGCAAAAAAAATATGCCGCCATCGTTCAAGCTTCAGCTTCGCAGAGCAGTGAAATTGCACTATTCTATGCCTTGGATTCGACATAGACTGTTAGCCTTCTCATGGTGTCTCCACCATTTTGCGGCAGCAATCCGTATCTCTGCGGTAGCCTCACCTACCGAAACAGGTACCATGAGTATACGCAGAAGAGGGTAAAAAAGTCAACCACAAACAGGTAAAATAATAAAAAGTTTATATTTTTATAAATTATCAAGAATACTTTTTGTATCTTGTCGGCTCGTGTTCTGTCATGGTGTAGCTTGTTGAGTGAAACCCATATAATACAAGGGTTCGAGCCACTGGATCGGCTACAATGAACTAGACAGAATTTTTAAGGGCATATATGATACTCTTAATAAGGAAAGGATGATGCCCCTATGTCTAAAAACAAAGAACCAAGACCACGTCGTACATTTACACCTGAATTAAAGCAACAAATTGTTGATCTCTATCGAGGTGGAAAAAGAAAATGCGATATTATCAGGGCATATGATATTGCAAATTCACTCCTTGGAGTGTTAACATTTAAGCAGAGTCGCATAATTCACCAAATATATGTTAAAATCAAAACATAGGAGGGTGAGAAAATGCATTATGATAAAAATTTCAAGGATGAGGCTTTAAAACTTTCCGACGAAATCAGAATAAAGGCCGCATCAGCCCAGCTGGGCATACCTTATTTTACTCTTTCGAACTGGAGAAATTCCCGTAAGAAATATGGAGCAAATGCATCTGTCGGTACTGGACATAAAAGAATGTCTGATGATCCAAAAGAACAGCGAATCCTTGAACTTGAAAAAGAAAACTCCGAACTCAAACATTCTAACGAAATTCTTCAGGAGGCTCTCGGTTTTTTCGCAGTACGCCGAAAGAAGTAAGGACACATAAACGATATCAGTTTATATTGGAGAGACATAAAAAGCATTGCAACATAAAGCTTATGTGTAAAATCCTTGATGTAAGTGTATCCGGTTATTGTAAATTCAAAAAGAATTTAGGGAAACTTGGCAGAGACGACATTCTTTTGGCGGAAATAAAAGCCATTTTAGATGAGTCACCATACAATGACAACTATGGAGTAAAACGTATTCAACTCGCCCTTAAGCAAAATGGTATAAATGCTGGAATCCGTAAGATTACCAGACTTATGAGGGAGCAGGGGTGGCTTCACAAGCCTCACAGGAAACCATGCGGGCTTACCCATGCAACAACTGAAATACAGGAAAAAGAAAACCTTATCAAACAGGATTTTTATTCAACGGAACCACTTAAGAAGATGCTTACGGATATTTTCCAGATCCAATGTGTTGAGGGAAAACTCTATATTTCTCCAATAATAGATTGTTGCAATGGTGAAATATTTTCTCTCGTAATGCGTGACAACATGAAAAAAGAACTTTGTATGGATACGTTTAAGTCATTGACAAAAAGATATAAATTGAGTGGCTGTATCCTTCACTCAGACAGGGGCAGCCAGTATACAAGCGAGTTATTCAGGAGATCCCTGGAAAACGCCGGTGTCCTACAAAGTCTAAGCGGTGTTGCCCGCTGCTACGATAATGCACGGATGGAAAGTTTCTTTGCAACCCTGAAGAAAGAACTTCTATACCGACTTCCAACTTACAAAATGAAACGTGAAGATGTAAAAAGTATTATCTTCAGATACGTGTTCATATATTATAATCAAATGAGAATCTATACAACAAACCCAGAGGGACTTCCTCCTGTGGTTTACAGGAAGCTGCTGGAAACAAAACTT
>CAYRQT010000045.1:0-17213 GCA_964426655.1 uncultured Cuneatibacter sp.
TTGTTTGCTATACCCTTTTTTATTGGCTTACCTCTACTTTTTTGTTTCAAACTTTGTACCTCCGTTCATTGAGAATAGCTGTGAGAAATCAGGCAGTTTTATGAGACTGTATGGTTAAAGAAACGGTAAACAAAGGCCGCCAGCGCCCCTCCAAGAGCAGGAGCCAGAAGGAATACCCAGACTTGTTTAAGAGCAATCCCGCCGGCAAGCAATGCCGGACCGAAACTTCTTGCCGGGTTGACAGAGGTGCCGGTAAATGGGATTCCCAAAATGTGCACTAAAGTCAAAGTCAAACCGATGACAAGGCCGACGGTTGCGGTGTTTTCCGCTTTGGAAGTTACTCCCAGAATGGCAAAGACGAAAACAAAAGTCAGCACCACTTCCACCAGGAAGGCAGTACCGCCGGAAACGCCCAGAGCACTCTGACTGCCAAATCCATTTTGGCCCAGACTTTCATTGCTTCCGAAAAAGACTGCCAGAAGGGCAGCTCCCGCAATTCCCCCGATGAACTGCGCAATGACATAGCCTATGAAATCTTTCAGGGATATGCGTTTGGCCACAAACATACCCAACGAGACTGCAGGGTTAATGTGACAGCCGGAGATATTGCCGATGGAATAGGCACAGGCCACAATGGAGAGGCCAAAGGCAAAGGCAATGAGCAATGTGGAAAACGCAAGAGGAAGGGAACTGCCGCTTTCTGTAAGTAACGTGTTTGCGGCAACTGCACTTCCGCAGCCAAAAATCACCAGGATGGCAGTGCCTAATGCCTCTGCCAGATATTTCCGTATAGGGTTCATATGCAATCTCCTTTTCAACTCATCTTTTTTTATGCAAAAATCTAATAAAAACATACTACACAACAAATAAACTGTCAATGACATGAGCGAAGGAAAAGATGGTTTCTGAAATCACCAGGAATCACTTAACAAAATCAGGGATATCCTGTAAAATAAAAACACAGCATGTGTATAAAGCAGGAGAATAAAATGAGAATACTAGTTGTGGAAGACGAAAATAAAATCCGGCAGGTCCTGAAAAGCTTCCTGGAAAGCAAGGGAGAAGTGGTATATGAAGCAGATAACGGGCAGTCGGCTCTGGAGGCCTTTTACAAAGAACAGCCGGATGTGGTGCTTCTGGATCTGATGCTTCCAGTTTTGTCCGGGGAGGAAGTCTGCCGGACCATTCGGGAGAGGGCGACTGTTCCAGTGCCCATTTTAATGCTTACAGCGAAATCGGAAGAGGAATCCCTTTTGGGGGGGCTGGATCTGGGGGCGGATGACTATCTGATTAAACCCTTCAGCATGCGGGAAATGTACGCACGGATGCAGGCTGTGTACCGCAGATACCAGAATATTCTGGGGGAGGAAGAAATCCGCATTTTGGACAGTGGGGTTATCCTGGAAGAAAAAGCCCGGACTGCCTGGGTCAGAGGCCAGGCCTGCCATCTGACCCCCATTGAATATCGCCTGCTGGAAATGCTTATGAAACAGCCAAAGCGGGTCTTTAGCAGAGAAGAGCTTATTGCAGAAGTTTTAGGTGAAGAATATGAGGGGTTTGACCGTGTCATTGACAGTCATGTAAAAAATCTGCGTCAGAAACTGGAAGAGGATCCCAAAAATCCTGTGATCATTCAGACTATACATGGGATTGGATACCGATATGGGGGAGATGGTTGAAAAGTTATAAGAATCTGATTTTTAAATACATGTTTTCTACCAGTTCCATTCTGGTGCTGGCAGCAGCCAGTGTTTGCAGCCTGATTTTGTGGATGGGATTTCGACAATATCTGTATAATGAGCAGGAAAGTCGCATTCAGCTACTTGTGCAGGAAGCATCAGACCGTTATGATGAAAACGAGAGGCAATGGGATACGGAGGGGATCGTGCAGCTTGGTCGCTTTATGCTGGAAGATGGCTGTATCCTGAGGTTGTATGATGTTTATGGAAACCTGATATGGGATGCTGCAGAGGAATGGCCCCAGCTGACGGCGCAGGCAGTAGAAGTGGCCAGGCAGACGCCGGTGTGGAAATATCTTGGCCTTTCCAAGGGCTTTCAGGAGAGGGGGTTTATTCTGGAAAAAGAAGGGGCAGAAATTGGATCCCTGCACATGAGCGGGGTTTATCCCATCAGTCTGACAGTGCCGGCACTTCGCTTTTTGCATATCCTTGCGCTCACTACAGGAATCATCAGCCTTTTAACTGTGGTGGTGGTCATGTTGCATGCCCAATACATTACCCACTACATTGCCCGCCCTGCCGTGCAGGTGTTGGAGGCTACAAGAAGGGTTGCAGCAGGGGATTACAGCACGAGAATCCATTACAAAAGCTCTACCAGAGAGCTGGCTCTCCTGATCGATTCCATTAATGCCATGGTGGAATCTCTGGATAAAATGGAGAAAACAAGAAAACAGCTCACCGGGGATGTGGCGCACGAACTGCGCACCCCCCTTTCCATTTTGTCCACCCACCTGGAGGCCATGGAAGACGGGGTCTGGGAAGTAACTCCGGCATTGCTAAACAGTTGCAACGACGAGGTACTGCGCATTGCCAGGCTGGTGGGAGATATGGAGCGTCTTTCCCGCCTGGAGCAGGCCACGGAACATCTGCAGCCTCAGTGGATCTCTCTGCAGGATGTTTTTGATCAGGTCTGGGGATTCTTGAAAAAAGAAGGGGAGAAACGGAAAATTCATATAGAAGTTACCGGAGAAGGGAGCACTGTGTATGGAGACAGGGATAAATTATATCAGGTATTTTATAACCTGTTGTCCAACAGCATCAAATACACTTCGCCGGGTGGCAGAATCGGCATTTGCTTTTTTGAAGAGGGAAACAGTGCCGGAT
This sequence comes from uncultured Cuneatibacter sp., assembly GCA_964426655.1. GTDB lineage: Bacteria > Bacillota > Clostridia > Lachnospirales > Lachnospiraceae > RGIG8306. The sequence goes on from CAYRQT010000045.1 coordinate 2,844, forward strand.
TCCAGATAGAAGACAATGGAATAGGCATCAGCCCAGAGGATCTGCCCTACATTTTTGAACGCTTTTTCCGGGCGGACAAATCCAGGAACCGGTCCACAGGGGGATCGGGAATCGGGCTGACAATTGTAAAAACCATTGTTCATGCACATGGGGGAGAGGTCTATGCGGAAAGCAAAGAAGGAGAAGGCAGTCGGTTCGTGGTGAAGCTTCCCAAAGAATGGGAAAAAGGAGAGAATCAATGACAGAACAGGATATTCATAAAATTGTGGAGCGGCAGCATCGCTTTTTTAACACTGGCAGAACGGCTTCTCTGCGGTTTCGCAGAGCCATGCTGGACAGACTGGAATGGGGACTGCACAAATATGAAGAGGAATTGTATGAGGCAGTGTTTCAGGATCTTGGAAAGTCCAAGGCAGAAACCTATATGACAGAGTGTAGCCTGGTGTATCAGGAAATCAGGGAAGCCCGCCGGAACTTGAAAAAGTGGGCCGCACCGGAAAAAACAGGAGGCAATCTGGGCACCTTCCCTGCAAAATCCCGTATTTATCGGGAACCATATGGTGTGGTTCTGTTGCTTTCCCCCTGGAATTATCCCATCAATCTGGCATTGGTTCCGCTGGTGGGTGCGATTGGGGCAGGTAACTGTGTGGTACTTAAAGGCTCTCGCAGCAGTTTCCATACCACAGCCTGCCTGCAGAGACTTTTGCAGGAAATATATCCCGCCTGCTATGTGGCGGCCCTGGATGGTGGGGCACCGTATGACGGGGTGGCAGATCAGGCGTATGACTATATCTTTTTTACCGGGAGCCAGAGGGTTGGGAAACAGATCATGGCAGTTGCCGCAAAAAGACTGATACCGGTCTCTCTGGAGCTGGGAGGAAAGAGTCCCTGTTTTATTGATCGGCATGCCAATCTGAAGGTTGCAGCCAGAAGGGTGGCATGGGGTAAATTTATGAACAGCGGGCAAACGTGTATTGCTGTGGATTATCTGCTGGTAGATGAAAAGGTTTTGGAACCATTTTTGAAGGCACTGAAACAGGAAATATCCAGGCACTATGATCAAGCCCAAAATAGTCGGGACTATCCCCACATCATTACGCAGGCCCATTATGAACGTCTGTGTGGCCTTTTGGACAGAGCCCCCCATGTGTGGGGAGGGGCAAGAAATCCGGAGGATAGAAAGATTGCCCCTGCAATTCTTACAGAAGTGACTTTTGCAGATGAAATTATGCAAGAGGAGATATTTGGCCCTGTTTTGCCGGTAATTGCCTATTCATCCCAGAGACAGGCTCTGCAGTGGGTAAAAGAACGGCCAAAGCCTCTGGCCTGCTACATATTCAGTGAAGATAAACAGTTTGTTAAAACCATCCGGGACAGCCTTTCTTTTGGAGGAGGATGTGTCAATGATGTGCTTTTACATACGTCCAATCACCACCTGCCCTTTGGTGGCGTTGGGGCCAGCGGCATGGGCAGTTATCATGGATATTTTAGTTTCTGTACGTTCTCCCACCAGAAAGGCATGGTAGAAAATACGACAAAACCGGATCTTCCCCTGCGCTATGCGCCTTATAATGAAAATAAATACAATCTTTTGAGACGTCTGTTATAAATTTATCTTGACACAGGGAGAGAGGGTGTGGCATACTTCTATTCATGATAACCTGTGAGGGAGTAGTTAGCGCATGCCTGTTATTCGGATATGTGCGGTAAGTCAACATACTGACAAGCGTCTGGCTTATCTTAATAAACGAGACTCACGTATAGCATGCTATACGTGGGACTTTCCACCGTGTATAGCTTTGCTATACACGGTTTTTTAATACTTTTTTAGGAGGATCATAAGCATATGGAACCGTTTTTGCAGAGCGCACAGGAAGTTTTGGCAGTCTGTCAGGTGGAGGAAAGGGAGGGGCCGTCCCCTTCCTCCATTGCGGAAAGAAGAGAAAAGTTTGGGCATAATCAGTTAACGAGGCCTAAGGGAGAGTCTCTGGGAAAAAGAATCCTGGCGGCATCTACAGAGCCCATGATTCTCATGCTGATTATGGCAGGGCTGATTGCATTGGTGGTGAACATCATTCGGGAAGTCATAGGAGAAGGCGGAGATTTCCTGGAATGTGTTGGGGTCTTTGCTGCGATTTTCCTGTCTGTCATGATTACAGTGGTGATGGAAGGCAGAAGCGCCAAAGCTTTTGAGGCCCTTTCCAGGCTGAATGATGAAGTGCAGGTCAAAGTGATTCGGGGCGGAAAAACAGAACTGATTTCTCAAAATGAGCTGGTAGTGGGGGATATTCTGTTGTTGGGAACAGGGGATAGAATTCCTGCGGATGGCAGATTGCTTTCTGCAACCGAACTCCAGGTGGATGAATCTGCCCTGACCGGAGAAAGCGTTCCAGTGGAAAAAGACGCAGAATTTGTAGCGGAGAAGAAGAATCTTCCACTGGCGGAGCGAATCAATATGCTCTATGGCGGAAACTATATCACCAGCGGTTACGGAAAAATGGTGGTGACTGCAGTGGGAGACCGGACAGAAATGGGGCATATTGCCAAAGAACTGTCCGGAGAAAAAAACGGAAGCACACCCCTGCAGGAAAAACTGGCCAGACTTGGAAAGACCATTACCATTTTGGGAGTGGCCGCTGCTAGCATTGTCTTCATTTCCGAGTTGATATCTTTTGCCCTGGCAGGGGAAATGACCCTTACCACAGTGCTGGATGCCTTTGTAACTAGCATTGTCCTGATTGTGGCAGCGGTTCCAGAAGGACTGCCCACCATTGTGGCAGTATCCCTTTCCATTAATATTATCAAGCTTTCCTCCCAAAATGCTCTGGTGAAAAAAATGATTGCTTCAGAAACCATTGGCTGCATCAATGTCATTTGTTCTGACAAAACGGGAACCCTTACGGAAAATCGCATGACGGTGGCGTCCTATTATGATGTAAACTGGCATACGGATGCAAAAGAAATGAAATCCTCCATGCTGGCCCACAACATCTGTCTGAATACCACTGCAGAAATCGGAACGGATGGGGCATTTATCGGTAATCCCACAGAGTGTGCACTGCTGCGTTTTTACAGAAATTCTGCAGTCTATGGCCAGACCGGCAAGGATTATAAGGAGGAGAGGGAAGATCATGAGGTGTTACATGCATTTCCTTTCTCTTCGGAGTTAAAGCATATGACGACCATCAGCAAGGTGGACGGAAGGATCATTACTTATGTGAAGGGGAGCCCTGAATCGGTACTTCCCATGTGCGAAATTGCCCCGGCTACACTGGAAATTATCCTCAAACAGATGACCAAAGCGCAGGATAGGGCTATGCGGGTCATTGCTTTTGCTCACAAGGAGCTGGACCATATGGAAGATTTTGGGGAGGCGGAGGCCCACCATGCGCTGGAATCCCACATGTGCTTTGATGGGTTTGTGGCTATTCAGGATCCCCTTCGGCCGGAAGTATTTGGTGCGGTCAGACAATGCGAAGAGGGAGGTATTTCTCTGAAAATCCTTACAGGGGATAACAAGCTGACAGCCATGGCTATTGCAAGAGAACTGAATATTCTGGATGATCCCTCCATGGCAGTGGAGGCCAGAGAAGTGGAGGAAATGTCAGACGAGGCCTTGCTGGAGAAATTGCCCCATATCCGGGTCATCGCCCGCAGTACGCCATCTACAAAAATGCGAGTGGTCAAATTGCTGAAATCCCAGGGAAATGTGGTGGCTGTAACGGGGGATGGCATCAACGATGCGCCTGCTATTAAACATGCGGATGTGGGCATTGCCATGGGCATCTCCGGAACGGAGGTTTCAAAGGAAGCCAGCGATATTGTGCTCCTGGATGATTCTTTTGCCACCATTGTGAAAGCAGTGGCCTGGGGCCGGGGCATATATGAAAACTTTAAACGGTTCATTCAGTTTCAGCTGACGGTAAATGTGTCCTCCGTCATTGTGGTATTTGTGTCCATTCTTCTGGGGCTTAAAGCGCCTTTTACTGCCCTGCAGTTGTTGTGGATCAACATCATCATGGATGGGCCGCCGGCCCTGACTTTAGGATTGGAGCCGATCTATGATGATTTAATGAAAGCTTCCCCCACAAAGCGTTCAGACAACATCCTTTCCAAAGGCATGTACTGGAGGATCGGACTAACCGGCCTGTACATTTCCGTCGTATTCATGTGTCAGTACCTGTTCAATTTCCTGGGGGCATCCCCCAGTGAGGAAGGAACGGTCTTATTTACCCTGTTTGCCCTATTCCAGCTGTTTAACGCATTTAACTGCCGGGAACTGCATACCACCAGTATCCTAAAACACTTTACCGGAAACAAGCTGATGCTTCTGGTGCTGTCCATTACCTTTATTTTACAGATTCTGATTATTCAGTTTGCAGGAGCCTTCTTTGGAACAGTGCCGCTTCATCTGGGACTATGGATAAAAATATTGGCCCTGTCCTTTACCGTCATTGCATTATCGGAGGGAGTCAAAGGCCTATTAAGAGCAAAAGAAAAGAAATAAAGGAATCAGGAGGTGAGCTTTGTTGAAGAGGGTTAGGTCATCTCTGTCCCGGAATAAGGGAATTCATATTTTAAAACTGGTGGCAGGGAGTGCACTGGCCATCTGGATTGCCTCCGCCCTGTCCTTGACGTTTAGCGCCTCTGCAGGCATCATCACACTGCTGACTATTCAGAGTACCAAAAAGGAAACCATCCGTGTGGCCTTTAGGCGGCTGGTGGCTTTTCTGGTGGCTGTGGGTATCAGCGTTCTTTCCTATAGCCTGCTGGGGTTTGGATTGCCGGCTTTTTCCCTGTTTCTGCTTTTGTTCGTGGGATTTTGTGTGGCGAATGATATGTATGAGTCCATTCCCATCAATTCAGTGCTGGCCACCCATTACTGGCTGGCAGAAAGTGTCAGCCCGGGAATGGTGGGAGAAGAGGCCCTGCTGATGTTGATTGGCAGCGGTATTGGCATTTTGTTTAATCTTTACATGCCGGAAAACGTGTCCCGTATTCGAAAAAAACAAGCGGAAATTGAGGCGGTGATTCAGGAGATCCTGCGAAGCTTTCAGGCGGAGCTGGCCGTGGATAAGGGGTGCGTTGTGGCCCCTAAGCGGGAGCTGGACCCGAGTCATCCTTCTGCATTGCTCCTGGATCGCCTCAGGGGGGAAATTGAAGAAGGTTTAAAGGAAGTACAGGCGCAGAGGGACAATGCCCTGTTTCAGGAAGAATCCTACTTTGCCGGGTATATGCAGATGCGCAGACAGCAGTATATTTTGCTACGGGAAATGGCTGGTAAGGTGCTGGCGGTTACCTGTATGTTGCCCCAGAGCCAGGGGGTGGCTGCCTTTATGGGCGAAATTGCTGACTCCCTTGCCGAAGCCAATAATGCCAAGGTATTGCTCCAAAAAGGGGAAGATATTCGAAAAAGTTACCAGGAAAGTGCGCTTCCCCAGACCAGAAGGGAATTTGAGACCAGGGCGGTATTGTTCACTCTGTTAATGGATCTGGAGCTGTTTTTGCGCATTAAGGAAAGCTTTACAGATCAATTGACGCAGGGACAGAAAGAGCGCTATTGGAGAACATGAAAAAGAAAAGGCAGTGTATTTGTGCCTGGAAATGAAGGGGGCCGCAAAATCACTAAAATAAAGTGATGGAGCGACACCCTCCTTCTATTAAAAACAGTTTCTTCTGATAATTCTCCCATGAAAGCAAGCCGCTGGACGAGCTGATAGAACAGGTCTTCACAGACTTTTGCTAAAAATTCCGGTACGAAATTTTGCAATGGTGCTGTGATCCGGCGCTTTCGCTCCAGCCAGCAGCCACATGAAGTGGATATCCCGTTTACAGGCGGTTTCCATTTATCTGGAAGAGTAAATGTTCTGAGAGTAAAAATAGATCAATATCTTGAACATGGTCTTGGGGGCCAGGGCTGGATTTCTGCCTTTGGCAGAGTAAGCCTGAAACAGCTTTGTGTAATCTAAATCCTCCAATTCGTGTTGCTCAGCAGACGGAAAGAATCATTTTCAGGAATGAAACCTTCCAAAATTAGTGGCAAAAAGAGTTGATAAGTTAGGCCAGGTTCGGTATAACCTTTAGGGGTATATTTGGTTAGTTGCATGATTAATTATTCCATGAATGGGGGACTCTTCGGAGTCCGTTTTTCTATTTTTAAGCATGAAAAAGGAGCTGCTGCTCCAATAGATTATTCATCTACTTTTGCAACAGCCCATTCATTTTGAGAAGGATAACGCAGAAAGGGCGAATTATTCCAGTTCACTGGCACCAGTATAGAGCTGATAATACCGGCCTTTTTCTGCTATAAGCTGGTCATGGCTGCCCCTCTCAATAATACGCCCCTGCTCCAGTACCATAATCACATCCGCATTCTGCACTGTGGAAAGGCGGTGAGCAATGACAAAGACGGTTCGCCCCCTCATCAGGGCATCCATTCCCTTTTGCACAATGGCTTCCGTTCTGGTATCAATGGAGGAGGTGGCCTCATCCAGAATCATTACCGGCGGGTCAGCCACAGCAGCTCTGGCAATGGAAATCAATTGGCGCTGTCCCTGGGAAAGGCCGCTGCCATCCCCCTCCAGAAGCGTTTCATAGCCTTGGGGCAGCATGCGGATGAAGCCGTCTGCATTGGCCAGTCTGGCAGCAGCCATACATTCCTCGTCGGTGGCATCCAGTTTACCATAACGAATATTGTCCATTACTGTACCTGTGAACAAATTTACATCCTGTAGAACAATGCCCAGGGACCGGCGAAGATCCGGTTTGGAAATCTTATTGATGTTAATGCCGTCATAGCGTATTTTCCCATCTGCAATATCATAGAAACGGTTAATCAGGTTGGTGATGGTGGTTTTGCCCGCCCCTGTTGAGCCTACAAAGGCCACTTTCTGGCCGGGTTTGGCATAAAGAGAAATATTGTGTAGAACCACCTTGTTGGGAGTATACCCAAAATCCACATCGTAGAAACGAATTTCTCCCTGAAGGGGTGTAAATGTCAGAGTACCATCCGTATGGGGATGTTTCCAGGCCCAGGTTTCTGTGCGGTTTGCACATTCCACCATTTCCCCATCTACCTCTCTGGTATTCACCAAAGTTACATAGCCTTCATTTACTTCCACCGGCTCATCCAGAAGGGTAAAAATGCGGGAGGCACCGGCCAGTGCCATGGTCACCATGTTAAACTGCATGGAAATCTGACCAATGGGCATAATAAAGGAACGGGAGAGGGTCAGGAAAGAAACAATGGTACCGATTGTCAGGGGGGCAATACCAGTCATGCTCAGATTGGGCAACTGGTAAATGCCCGCGGCGCCACCCACAATGGCCAGAAGCACATACAGCATGTAGCCCATGTTACCCACCACTGGCATGGTGATATTACCGTATTTGTTGGCTTCCGTGGCACTGGCACAGAGCACCGCATTTTTCACGGCAAAAAGATCTTCTGTTTCTTTTTCGCGGCAAAAAACCTTAATGACCTTCTGGCCATTGATCATTTCTTCTATGTAACCGTTCACTTCACCCAGAGAGGCCTGTTGTTCCACAAAATAGTGGCTGCTGCGACGGACCAGAAATTTGATGGTGAAAATCAGCAGGACTGCAAAAGCTGCCACAAAGAGGGCCAGACCAATGCTCAGGTACAACATGGCCATAAAAGCGGCGATAACACTGAACATGGAGGAGAGCATCTGGGGCAAGCTTTGAGAAATGGCCTGACGCAGGGTATCAGTATCATTGGTGTAATGGCTCATAATGTCCCCGTGGGTATGGGTATCAAAATACCGGATGGGGAGGGACTGCATGTGTCGGAACATGTCATCCCGGATTTTTTTCAATGTCCCCTGTCCTACCACTACCATGGCCCGGTTATAGAATAAGGTGGACAATATTCCAACGGAGTAAATGATAATCATGACGCCAATGGCATACATAAGGGGGACGAATGACGGGGCATTCTGCCCCAGCATGGGAGTGATATAATCATCGATTAATGTTTTCAGGAACAGGGAGGAACTGGCACTGGCTGCCGCACTGAGCAAAATGCAAAGAAAAACCAGAATCAGATACAGGCGGTAATTGCCCATATACTGTAGCAGGCGCTTTAAGGTTCCCGGATTGATTTTTTTCCTATTGTTCACGGAGGGCACCTCCTCTGTTTTGAGATTCATAAACTTCTCTGTAAATGAGACTGGATTTTAACAGTTCCTCATGCTTGCCCATCGCCTCAACAGCGCCGTCATTAAGGACGATTATCTTATCAGCATCCTGTACAGAGGCAACACGCTGGGCGATAATGATTTTTGTGATAGAAGGAATTTCCTCCCGGAAGGCTTTGCGAATCAGACTGTCCGTCCGGGTATCAACCGCACTGGTAGAATCATCCAGAATCAGAATTTTAGGGGATTTGAGCAGTGCTCTGGCAATACAGAGCCGTTGCCTTTGCCCGCCGGAGACATTGCTGCCCCCTTGCTCAATGTAAGTGTCATACCCTTTGGGGAACTCCCGAATAAAGCCATCTGCCTGGGCCAGGCGGCAGGCATGGATCATCTCTTCGTCCGTTGCATCCGGTTTTCCCCATCTTAAATTGTCCTTAATGGTGCCGGAAAACAACACATTTTTTTGCAGGACCATGGCCACCTGGTTTCTAAGGGTTTCCAGGTCATAGCACCGCACATCCTGTCCACCCACCAAAACCTTTCCAGAGGAGGCGTCGTAGAGCCGGGGAATCAGCTGAACAAGACTGGATTTTGCTGAGCCTGTTCCCCCCAGAATGCCAACAGTCTCTCCGGAAGAAATGTCCAGACTGATATGATTTAATACAGGCTTCCCACCGCTTTTCCTGTAGAAGAAGGAAACATCCTGAAAGGAAATGTTCCCGTTTTCCACAACGGTCAGCGGATTGGCGGAATTTTGTATGTCACTTTCTTCCTCCAGTAGTGCCAGAATTCGTTCGGCAGAAGCCCTGGAAATGATAATCATGACAAAAACCATGGAAAGCATCATAAGGCTCATCAGAATTTGCATAGTGTAAGTAATCAAGCCGGTTAATTCTCCAGTGGACAAGCCGATGGCCGCATTATTACCGCTGGCTATAATGGATTTTGCGCCAAACCAGGAAAGGAGAATGGTGCTGGTATACAGGCAAAACTGCATCAGGGGCATGTTGAAAGCCAGTCGTTTTTCAGCCTTTGAAAAATCCTGAAAAATATCTTCGGAAACATGTTCAAATTTCTTTTCTTCATAGGCTTCCCGGTTAAAGGACTTGACGACCCGAATGCCGTGAAGGTTTTCCTGGACAATGGTATTTAACCGGTCATATGTCTTAAATACCCGGACGAAGATGGGGTGCACATGAAGGGCAATGAGCGCCAGCCCTACGCCCAGAACCGGGATTACGGCCAGGAAAATAAAAGAAAGCTGGGCGTCAATGCGGAAAGAAAAAATCAGGGCAAAAATAATCATCATGGGAGAACGGAACGCCATTCGGATGAACATCTGAAAAGCATTCTGCACATTGGTAACATCGGTAGTCAGCCGGGTAATAATGCCGGCGGTAGAAAACTTATCAATATTGGAAAAAGAAAAATTCTGGACATTGGCAAACATATCCTGGCGCAGATTTTTGGCAAAGCCGGCAGAAGCAATAGCGGCACTTCGCCCGGCAAGCACGCCGGTCAGTAAAGACAGCAGCGCAGCCAGAACCAGGGACATGCCGATCAGCCAGACATTGGTCATATTGCTTTTTTCTATACCGGAATCAATCAGAACCGCCATAAGTGTGGGAATCACAATTTCCAGAATGGATTCAGCTGTAACATAGATGGGGGCCAGAATAGTATCTTTTTTATATTCCCGAATATGGGACGCAAGCTTTCTAATCATGGGAATCTCCTTGTTTCGTTCTTTTGTGGAGCTGAGGCAATATTGTCTTTCATCCGCTGCAGATAAAGATGGAGCTGATCAAGTTCTGCAGGGTGGAATCCCTTTATCAGGAGGGCCTCCATTTGCTCACCGTCTTTTTTCATCATGTCGCTCAACTCCAGAGCTTTAGGTGTCAGCACAATTTTTTTCAGACGGCCGTCTTCCGGAACACTAAGTCTTTGAATCAGTCCTTTTTTCTCCATGAGGGACAGTACTTTGGAGGTAGTGGAGCGGGTGATGGTAAAATGCTCCTCCAGATCCTTTTGAAAGACATCCTGGTTCCGACGGGCGGAAAGATAGCCGATAATCCACCCGTTGTTTCCTGTGATTTGTTCAATTTCTTTTTTATGGGATGAATAGTCAAAGTACCGGCGAATGAGATTATTCAGTGCCCTTAATTCTAAGCCAATGGATTCCTCCATAAAACCTCCCCTCATATAGTTTTATATCAAACTAATTGTCTTTTTCATTATAGATAGGGGGATTTTGTTTGTCAATCCCCTTTGGCTATGCTATACTGATTTTGTCTGAGCAGCAAGAAAATCTTTCTGCGAAGTGTTATCAATATACTGCCACAAAGCCGGCCCGGAGCATCTGCGTGTAAGAAGGAAAGAACATTTGCCAGGTAACGGTCCGCTGTCTTTGTGCAACGGATTTTTTTTTATGGAGGGAAAAATGGATTCCAGAGTGGCGGTCATTGCCATTATTGTACAAAAGGAAGACGCGGTAGAAAAGCTGAATGGCATTCTGCATGCTTACGGGAAATATGTAATCAGCCGTATGGGGGTGCCCTATAGGGAAAGAGGCATTCATGTGATCAGTCTGGCCCTGGATGCTCCACAGGATGTGACCAGCGCCCTTGCGGGCAAGCTTGGACGCCTGGAGGGAGTCAGCGCCAAAGCGTTGTATGCCCCGGCGGATCTGCCATCAAAGGAGGGGGCCCATGCAGGAACGAATTGACAGGCTGGAGCAGGAACGGTGGCTAAATACAGAAGAAATGCAAAAGCTGCTTACGGAAATGAAATCGGAAGAGGAGAATTACCTTTTTTCCAGGGCAGTGGCAGTCAGAAAGGCCTACTATGGCAACAAAATATTTATGAGAGGGCTGATTGAATTTACCAGTTACTGTAAAAATGACTGCTATTACTGTGGCCTGAGAAAAAGCAACCGGGGGGCGGAACGATATCGGCTTTCCAAGGCGGATATTCTTTCCTGTTGCGAGGCGGGATATGCTCTGGGCTTTCGCACTTTTGTGCTGCAGGGTGGAGAGGATGGCTATTTTACAGATAAGGTCATGACGGACATTGTCAGGAGCATTCGCAGGGCCTATCCGGATTGCGCCATCACCCTTTCCTTGGGAGAACGCTCCAGAGAAAGTTACGAAGCCCTGTTTGCTGCGGGTGCTGACCGCTATCTTCTGCGCCATGAAACGGCCAGTCCTACGCACTATCACCAGCTGCATCCACCATCCATGCAGCTGGCAGATCGTATGGATTGCCTGTATCAGTTAAAAGAAATTGGATATCAGGTGGGGTGTGGCATGATGGTGGGATCTCCGGGGCAGACCACCCGGACCCTGGTGGATGATCTGGAATTCATCAGGCAGTTGAATCCGGCCATGGTGGGCATTGGGCCCTTCATTCCTCATCATGCCACGCCTTTTGCAAAAGAGGGGGCCGGGACGTTAGAACAGACCCTCAGGCTGCTGGCCATAATTCGGCTGATGCTGCCATCGGTACTGTTGCCTGCCACAACGGCGCTGGGAACGATCCATCCGCTGGGACGGGAAAAAGGGATACAGGCAGGTGCAAATGTGGTGATGCCCAATCTGTCTCCGGTGGGGGTCAGAAAGAAATATCTGCTTTATGATAACAAGATATGTACCGGCGATGAAGCGGCGGAATGCCGGCAGTGTATGGCCAGAAGAATGGAAGGGATTGGGTATCAGGTGGTAGTGGACCGGGGAGATTATGTCCCATTTAAGGCTTCCCCTGAAGAAGGCGTTTGTAATCAGGAACAACACAGAAAAGAGGGAATGTATGTATAATGTATCATCCATGCAGGCAGAGGAGTTTATCAATCATGAGGAAATTCTGGAAACGCTGGAATATGCGAAAAAAAATAAGAATAATCTATTGCTGATCCGTAGCATCCTGGAAAAAGCGGCCTTGAGGAAAGGGCTATCTCACAAGGAAGCTTCCGTTCTTCTGGTCTGTCAGGACCCGGATATCAACCGGGAAATTTATGCGCTTGCAGAACAGATCAAAAAAGATTTTTACGGCAACAGGATTGTGCTTTTTGCTCCCCTCTACCTGTCCAATTATTGTGTGAACGGTTGTGTATACTGCCCCTATCATCTGAAGAATAAGCATATTGCCCGAAAAAAACTGACACAGGCTGAGGTGGAAAAGGAAGTAATCGCCTTACAGGACATGGGGCATAAACGGCTGGCCATAGAGGCGGGGGAAGATCCGGTGAACAATCCCATAGAGTATATTCTGGAATGTATACACACGATTTACAATATCAAACATCAAAATGGAGCGATTAGAAGAGTCAATGTCAACATTGCGGCCACAACCGTGGAAAATTACCGGAAATTAAAGGAAGCGGAAATTGGGACCTATATTCTGTTTCAGGAAACATACCACAAGGAGAGTTACGAAAAACTTCATCCCACCGGACCCAAACACAATTATGCCTACCACACAGAGGCCATGGACAGAGCCATGGAAGGTGGTATTGATGATGTAGGGCTGGGTGTTTTGTTTGGGTTGGAAATGTACAAATATGAATTTGCAGGCCTTTTGATGCATGCGGAGCATCTGGAAGCCGTCCACGGGGTGGGTCCCCATACCATTAGCGTGCCCAGAATCAAAAAGGCGGATGACATTGATCCGTCCGTGTTCGACAATGGCATCAATGACGATATTTTTGCCAAGATCGTGGCCTGTATCCGGGTGGCCGTGCCATATACCGGCATGATCATTTCCACCAGAGAAAGCCAGGCCTGCAGGGAAAAGGTGATCCGGTATGGAGTGAGCCAAATCAGCGGCGCCTCCCGGACCAGCGTGGGCGGCTACGCGGAGCCGGAACCGGAAGAGGAGGATTCCGCCCAGTTCGACGTCAACGACCGCCGGACACTGGACGAGGTGGTCCGCTGGCTCATGGAAATGGGCTATATCCCCAGCTTCTGCACCGCCTGCTACCGGGAAGGCCGAACGGGCGACCGGTTTATGAGCCTCTGCAAAAACCAGCAGATCCAGAACTGCTGCCATCCCAACGCCATCATGACCCTGAAGGAATATCTGACCGACTATGCCTCCCAGGAGACCCGGCGGATCGGCGAAGAAATGATCCAGCGGGAGCTCCCCAATATCCCCAAAGAAAAGATCCGGGAAATCGTCCGCGCCAATCTGACGGAAATTGAACACGGAAAACGCGATTTCCGTTTTTAGGCCCGCTTATTTTCCTCCTTTTTCATAAGATTTCAGAAAATGGAACGCCCCCTCCCTGCCGCCAGCAGATGCGAAGCGGACAGGAGAAGGGGTGTTCCATTTGGCGTTATCGAAATTAAAGAGGATGGCAAAATTGGGAGGGCAAAATCTTCGGTGGGTGCGGATCTGCTTGAATGGTTGCAGGTAGTAGTCAGGTAAAAAATACGGGCAAAAATGGAGGCGGTTCGGAGATGGAGAAGGGGCATGCGCTTGGGCAGTTGCGCGCAATTGCCCGAGGAAATGTGCCGATTTCCGCGGGACATTATAGCCGCCGTCTGCCTTCTGAGAGGAGGTTATTCCTCATCCTGGAGGGCATCATAGCCTTCTTCCCCGGTTCGCACCTTTACGACGTTTTCCACATCGTAAACAAAGATTTTTCCGTCGCCGATATGGCCGGTGTACAGAGCCTTTTTGGCAGTCTCGATCACCGTTCGCACCGGAATCTTGCATACCACAATGTCAATTGTGATTTTGGGCAGCAAGGTCATATCAATGGCGATGCCCCTGTAATATTCCGGCCGGCCTTTTTGCATCCCACAGCCAAGCACATTGTTTACCGTCATGCCGGTAATGCCGATCGCCATCATGGCGGATTTCAGGGCCTCAAATTTCGTCTGATTGGTGATAATCTCAACCTTGGTCATCTTGACGCGGGAAGGATCGTCGTTCCGTCCGGGCGAAACCACAACGGGAACCGCCGTGTCGATATCCACAGCCGCCGGCTCATTGGGCAGCGTCTGGACCGCCCCGCCTACGGGAACGGTGGGCAGATTGACCGACCAGCCATGGGCGGAAATATCCAGGCCGGATATCTCATCCTGCGCGGGGCAGCGCAGGCCCACCGTCTTTTTGAGGATTCCAAAGAGAATTGCCATGGCGGCAGCGGTAAAAACGCCAACCGTCAATACGCCCAGGGCCTGCACGCCCAGCAGCCCGGCGCCGTAACCGT
>CAYRQT010000046.1:0-16908 GCA_964426655.1 uncultured Cuneatibacter sp.
AGTAATTATGCAGTGCCAGGCACTGTTGTATATGTTACGATGAATAATTCAGGATGGAATTTTATAAAAAAAAGATTGAGAAACAAAGACAAACATGGTAAAATATCCATAGATTGTAGAAATTACAAAACATGAAAGAAGTGCAAAGGAAGTGGCGGACATGAAGGAAATGGAAGCAAAAATAAAAAAATTCGAGGCTATTCTAAGGGATAAGCATATCACACCTTCCTATCAGAGGCTTAAAATTTTATTTTATCTGGCGGATGAGCATCGGCATCCAAGTGCAGAACAAATTTATCATGCTTTGCATGAGGACATTCCCAGCCTGTCCAAAACTACAGTATACAATACATTGAAGCTGTTTATTGAGGCCGGGCTTGTGCACAATATTTCTACGGAGGAAAGTGAAGGTCGTTACGAAATGATTACCACTGAGCATGGACATTTTAAATGCAATGTTTGCGGCAGTATTTACAACTTTGCCATTCAGATGGATCATCTGGCCCAGGGAGAGCTGGATCAGTTCGAGATTCAGGACAGAAATGTATATTTTCGCGGGATTTGTCCCAAATGCCGCAGCAATATAAAATCAGAGAAAAATGAAGGAGGTAGTTAAATGGAAGAGAAGAAGTGCCCCGTTACCGGAATGACCGGCAGAAAGAGACCCGACTTTAAAGGAACCACAAATAAGGACTGGTGGCCCAATCAGGTGGATCTTGGCATGCTGCACCAGAACAGCCCACTAAGTAACCCCATGGAAAAGGATTTTGACTATGCAAAAGCTTTTTCCACGCTGGATCTTAAAGCCGTGAAGGAAGATCTGTATAAGTTGATGACAGATTCCCAGGAATGGTGGCCTGCCGATTATGGCCATTATGGGCCCCTTTTCATTCGTATGGCCTGGCACAGTGCAGGAACCTATAGGATGCAGGATGGTCGGGGAGGCGCTTCTGATGGCACTCAGCGTTTTGCACCCTTAAACAGCTGGCCGGATAACGTGAATCTGGATAAAGCCAGAAGATTACTCTGGCCAATCAAAAAGAAATATGGCAGAAAAATTTCCTGGGCGGACTTAATGATTCTGGCCGGAAACTGTGCCCTGGAGTCCATGGGCGCTCCTACATTCGGGTTTGCCGGAGGCAGGGAGGATGTATGGGAGCCCCAGCAGGATGTGTACTGGGGAGCAGAAAAAGAGTGGCTGGGAGATACACGATATGAAGAAGGCCGTAAACTGGATGATCCCCTTGCAGCGGTACAGATGGGCCTCATTTATGTGAATCCGGAAGGGCCAAACGGTATGCCGGATGCGCTGGCTTCCGGAAAAGATGTAAGGGACACCTTTCATCGTATGGCCATGAGCGATGAGGAAACGGTGGCATTGATTGCCGGAGGACATACATTCGGAAAATGCCATGGAGCAGGTCCTGCCACCAACGTCGGTCCGGAACCGGAGGCGGCCCCTCTGGAAAACATGGGTCTGGGTTGGAGGAGTACATATAAATCCGGAAAAGGGGGAGATGCCATTGGCAGTGGAATTGAGGGCGCATGGAAGCCCAATCCCACCACATGGGACATGGGTTATCTGGAAACGCTCTTCAAATACGACTGGAATCTGGTGAAAAGTCCTGCAGGAGCATACCAGTGGATTCCCACTGATCCAAATGCCAAAACAGTTGTGGATGCCCACAACCCGGATAAATACCATCTTCCCATGATGACCACAGCAGATCTTTCTCTGAGAATGGATCCGATTTTTAACCCCATTGCCAGAGATTACAAGGAGCATCCGGAAAAATTTGCAGACGCCTTTGCCAGGGCCTGGTTCAAACTGACCCACAGAGATATGGGCCCCAGAAGTCGTTATCTGGGTCCGGAAGTGCCGAATGAAGATTTGATCTGGCAGGATCCCATTCCTGCGGCAGACTATCCACAGGTTACGCCTGCACAGATTAATGAACTGAAGGAAATGCTGAAAGCTTCCGGCCTTTCCGTGTCTCAGATGGTAAAAGTAGCCTGGGCCTCTGCATCCACATTCCGAGGTTCAGATAAGCGGGGCGGTGCCAACGGTGCCCGCATCCGGTTTGCGCCTCAGCGCAGCTGGGCAGTGAACGAGCCGGATGAGTTGAATAAGGTGCTGGCAGTTCTGGAGGGCATCAAGGCAGAATTTGAAGGAAGGCAGACAGACGGTACAAAAGTTTCCATGGCAGATCTGATCGTGCTGGCCGGAGCAGTGGGCATTGAATGGGCTGCAGGTAAAAATGGCATTTCATTACAGGTGCCCTTTACGCCGGGCAGAACAGATGCCCTGGAAGAGCAGACAGATGCGGCCTCCTTCAGTGTACTGGAGCCGGTGCAGGATGGTTTTAGAAATTACATTACCGGAAAAGGTTTTGGCCGCCCGGAAGAGCAGCTGGTGGACAGAGCACAGCTACTCACCCTTACTGCACCGGAAATGACGGCGCTAGTAGGCGGACTTCGGGTACTTGGCGGTAATTTTGGCGGAATGCCTCATGGGGTATTGACACACCGACCGGAAACCCTTTCCAATGATTTTTTCATCCAGCTGCTGGATATGGGGACAGCATGGAGCCCCATTGGAGAAAGCGGCATGGTATATGAAGGAAAAGACAGGAAGAGTGGGGAAAGAAAGTGGACAGCCACACAGATTGATCTTTTGTTTGGAGCCCATTCCCAGCTGAGGGCCATTGCAGAAGTTTTTGCTTCTGAAGATGGGCAGGACACTTTCCTGCATTCTTTTGTCAGTGCATGGAATAAAGTAATGGAAGCAGATCGTTTTGATTTGCACAGATAAGGAGGCGTATGACATTACAAGGTGTGTGGATTGGGGCCATCGCTTTCCTTATCATTGGAATCTTTCATCCCATTGTCATTAAAGGAGAATATTATTTTGGAAAGAGAATCTGGCCCCTGTTTGCTATCGCCGGTGTGGGATGTATTGCGCTGTCTCTTTTTCTGGGGCATGCACTTCTTTCCGCAGTAGCCGGTATCACAGGCTTTTCCTGTCTGTGGAGCATTCATGAGATAATGGAACAGGAAGAACGGGTAAAAAAGGGATGGTTTCCGGACAATCCGAATAGAAAAAATTGCCAAAGAAAAACAGAGCAGTAAAAAAACACATGCCGCCGGTTCATTCCGGCGGCATGTGCTTTTTACTGTTTAGGATGAGCGGGAAGATATCCTTTTTCAATGTCCAGAATCCGGTCATACAGAAACTGGTTTACCGGCACATATACATGCCATTTCTGTGCCATGGCAATGACAGCGCCTGAAAAAATATCCACCTCGGAGGGCTTTTGATTAACGCGGTCCTGGGCCATGGAAGGCATGCCCTGGGCATCCAGGGTCCGCAAAATGTCCAGATAATCATTGATATCCTTTTCTGTCAGGTAAACACCCTCCAGATTGGCAAGTGTAATCACTTCCCGCATAGCGGCAATCATAGTCTGGTTGGATTCGCCGCTGGAGAGGACTTCTCCATAGGTCTGATTATAGACCATGCAGGTTTGATTCACTGCCACATTTAGCATAAATTTACTCCATAACCTGTGACGGATGTTTTTTTCAGACACATAGGGAAGGCCGATGTACTGAAAAAGTTCCTCCACTTTTTCCAGGTTATCTGCCTGGAATTTATAGGCGATGCCAATGTGAAGATCCCCAATTTGCGTGAAGTGAAGGTCATTGCCAAACCGCATGGCATCCATACCCTGTGCCACGGTATAAATCATTTTTTCCTCTCCATAAACGGCACCGATTTCATTTTCACTGGAAATGCCGTTCATGACAGAGAGGATCACGGTCTGTGGCCCCACAGCGGGTTCGGCCAAGGCTATGGCGGATTGCAGGCCATGGTGTTTTACGGCAAAAATGATCAGGTCCGCAATTTGTGCACGGGAGGGGGTCACAATAGGAAAGGTAACGGGTTTTCCGTTTATGGTGTGGATTTGCTCGCTATGCCTTGCATAACGGTTTTCATCCATTAAAAAAGCAACTTCTCCTTCCGGATAATGCTCTGTCAAATAGTTTCCATACAACATTCCAAGGGCCCCCATCCCGATAATATAAATTCGACGAATGGCCGGTTTTGTATTCTCCATACATAAGTACCTCATTCCGGTTTTGATACTTTTATTGTAACAAGGATGTGCCAAAAGAGCAAGGTCAGAAAGCTTGTGAATTATATTTCAGAAAACTGTAGTCATGGAAAAAGGGGTGTGCTACAATGGAGTGAGTAAAGCGCAGCGTACGAGGAGGATATTAAAATGTCTATGAAACCAGAAACCCAATGTATTCAGGAGGGGTGGAAGCCCAAAAAGGGTGAGCCCCGGCAGCTACCCATTTATCAAAGTACTACATTTAAATATGACACCAGTGAGGAAATGGGACAATTGTTTGACCTGGAAGCCTCCGGCTATTTTTATACACGTCTGGCGAATCCTACTAATGATGCAGTTGCAGCAAAAATATGTGCACTGGAAGGTGGTGTAGCGGCCATGCTTACAGCCTCCGGACAGGCGGCTAATTTCTATGCCATTTTTAATATATGTGAAGCGGGGGATCATTTTATTTCTTCTTCTTCTATATATGGAGGAACTTATAACCTTTTTGGTGTGACCATGAAAAAAATGGGGATCTCCTGTACGTTTGTTGACCAGAACCTTCCGGCAGAGGAGCTGGAGAAATATTTTCAGCCAAATACCAAGGCAGTTTTTGGAGAAACCATTACCAACCCCACCGTGTCGGTGTTTGATTTTGAAAAATTTGCAAAGCTGGCCCATGATCACGGCGTACCCCTGATTGTGGACAATACTTTTGCTACGCCCATCAATTGCCGGCCCTTTGAGTGGGGCGTTGATATTGTCACCCATTCCACAACCAAATATATGGATGGCCATGGCGTAGGCGTGGGTGGCTGTCTGGTGGACAGTGGTAATTTTGACTGGATGGCCCACAAGGAAAAATTTCCTGGTCTGACCACCCCTGACGATTCCTATCATGGCCTTGTTTATGCAGAAAGTTTTGGGAAGGGAGCCTATATTACAAAGGCTACAGCACAGCTGATGCGGGATTTGGGCTCTATCCAGTCTCCGCAGAATGCTTTTTATTTAAACCTGGGGTTAGAGACCTTGTCCCTGCGTATGAAGCAGCACTGTTCCAATGCCCTTGCTGTGGCCAGGTTCCTGAAAGAACAGGAGAAAGTGGCATGGATCCACTACCCGGATCTTCCAGGAGATGAGGCATATTCTATGGCACAGAAATATTTACCCAATGGCTCCTGCGGCGTACTTTGTTTTGGCATAAAGGGAGGGCGGGAAGCTTCCATCCGTTTTATGGACGCCTTAAAGCTGGCATCTATTGCCACCCATGTGGCAGATGCAAAAACCTGTCTGCTCCACCCTGCAAGTCATACCCACAGACAGCTTACAGATGAACAGCTTCTGGCTTCAGGTATTGCTCCGGATTTAATTCGTTTATCTGTGGGCATTGAAAATGCAGAGGATCTGATTGAAGATCTGAAACAGGCATTGGCACTGGTGTAGAGAAACATGACCAAGTTACAGAAACCATTGAATAATCTGCTATACTGACAGCAGAAAGGGTTTCAATAAGGAGGCAAATATGAGTACAATTAAAATCACAAAAGATAATTTCGAACAGGAAGTCATTCGCGCCGATAAGCCGGTACTGCTGGATTTCTGGGCATCCTGGTGTGGCCCCTGCCGCATGGTAGGCCCCGTTTTAGAGGAGATTAGCGACGAGAATGCCGAAGAAGTAAAAGTTGGAAAGGTGAATGTTGATGAGGAACAGGAACTGGCGGCCATGTTCAAGGTCATGAGCATCCCTACACTGGTACTTATGAATGGCGGAAAAGTAGCAAAGGTTTCTGTAGGAGCTCAGCCTAAAAATGCAATTTTAAATATGCTTAAATAATAAAAACGCTGCAGACGATAAGTGCTGCAGCGTTTTTTTAAAGCGTGTAGGCCCGGAGTTTCTGTTTGTCCAGGATTTCAATGTTTCCTCTGGACTGCCGGATGATGCCTTCCTGCTGAAAGACTTTTAGCATACGGGAAACCACCTCCCTGGCACTGCCAATATAGCGGGCAATCTGCTCCTGGGTAAGGGTTAGCTGCGGGGAATTGTTTTTGGCGGATTCATCCAGCAAAAAGATGGCCAGCCGTTTGTCAAAGGTCATGAACAGGATTTGCTCCATGGCCCACATCACATCAGAAAAACGGTCGATGGTTTTTTTATAAGAGAAGTTTTCGATATAAATATTTTCCTTCATCAGTTGTGTGAAAATGGAAATAGGAATCAGATAGGCATCTGTGTCAGTTTCTGCATCAATATATACATCAAAAGTAATGCTATGCAAGGCGCAGGCGGCTGATAATATGCAGACATCCCCGGGAATCAGACGATAAAGCGTGACTTCTCTGCCATCTTCAGATAAAATATAGGCACGAAGTCCACCGGTTTTGACAAGTACAACCCCCAGACACTCCTGGTCCACACTATGCAGATTAGATTCTTTTATATAGTGCTTTTTTATGATATGTTGTTCCAAAACTGCCAGCTCCCTGGATGAAAGATGGGGCCAGAAATCCAGATGTGCAGCCAGATAGGCCAGGTCCTGTTTGTCCATGGGTACGTCCTCCTTTTTGGGACATTATAGCATGTTTCGGACAGAGCGGAAAGGCCTTTTCCTATTTTGTGATATAGTCACTGTATCTGTTGAAAAACGGGGTATAATAAGGCTATAAAATCCAATGGGGAGAAAGAGAGGAAATAGGTATGTTTGATTTTTTAAGACCGAACAGTATGCCGGCCGTTCATGTCAATGATATGGATTCATTAATTGGGAAGGTGGAAATTATTGATATCCGGGAACCTTATGAGGTGGCTTCCGGAAAATTGAAAACAGCCAGAAATGTGCCTATGATGACACTGATTAACAGCCCGGATAAATATATGAAAAAAGATAAGAAGTATTACATTATCTGTCAGTCTGGCGGAAGAAGCAGAAGCGCATGTAAGGCCCTGGCTTCTCAAGGATACGATGTGGTCAACGTGGCAGGGGGCATGGGCTCCTATCTGGGAAAGAATCGGGTTTAAGGAGAGAGTGAAATGAAAATACTGATAGTGGGCGGCGTGGCCGGAGGGGCTTCCGCAGCAGCAAGATTACGCAGACTGGGAGAGCAGGATCAGATCATCGTTTTTGAAAAAGGGCCCCATGTATCCTTTTCAAACTGTTCCCTTCCCTATCATTTAAGTGGTATTGTGCCGGAGGCGGAGGATCTGGTTTTGATGGACCCTGATATTTTTTATAAACAGTATCGCCTGGACATGCGGACCAGGCAGGAAGTCATTGCCATTCTTCCCGCTGAAAAAAAGGTGCAGATAAAGAAACTGGACACGGGAGAGGTGTATTTTGAAGCATATGACAAACTGATCCTATCTCCGGGAGCTTCTCCTGTGGTGCCGCCCATTCCGGGGCTGGTTGACATGCCACATTTCACTCTTCGGAATGTGGTGGATGTAGATGGCATTCACCGGTTCATTCAGGCAGAGGGACATAAGAAGGTTGCAGTAATCGGCGGTGGATTTATTGGCGTGGAAGTGGCAGAAAACCTGGTAGAAGGAGGATATCCTGTTTCACTGATTGAAGGAACGGATCAGATTCTGCGGCCCTTTGATGAGGACATGGTACAGATTTTCCATAAAGAATTATGGGACAGGGGAGTGGATCTTCATCTGGGCGATATGGTACATCATTTTGCACCGGGGAAAGTGGTACTGGCTTCCGAAAAAGAAATAGAAGCGGATTGTGTGATCCTGGCCATAGGTGTCAGACCGGAAACCGGACTGGCAAAAGAAGCAGGGTTACAGATAGGCAAAACAGGTGCCATTGCTGTAAACGGACAGTTCCAGACCAGTGACCCATCTATATATGCTATTGGGGATGCCATTGAAATTGATCAAAGACTTCTACATCAGCCCGGAAGACTGACGCTTGCCGGCCCTGCATTAAAGCAGGCCAGAGCCGTGGCAGATCATATTCATGGAATTCCTTCCAGCAGCACAGGATACATTGGTTCTTCTGCCATTAAGGTATTTTCCTATAATGGTGCGGCTACCGGATTGAATGAGGGTCAGCTGAAAGGCATGAATCAGGTTCCCTCATATGAAGTGGTTCGTCTGATCCTTTCTGACAGGGTGGGGCTGATGCCTGAAGCATCTCCTCTGCACCTGAAGCTTATTTTTGAAGTTCCCACCGGAAAAATCCTTGGGGCTCAGGCCATTGGCCATGGGGATGTGACCAAAAGGATTGATGTGCTGGCCTCCGTCCTCCAGTTTGGGGGAACCGTATATGATTTAAAAGATTTGGAACTGGCTTATGCGCCGCCCTTTGCCACAGCCAAGGATGTTGTAAATTACGCAGGATACATAGGCGCCAATCTGCTACAGGGTACTTTCCGGCAGGTTCAGGTCAGCCAGATGCGATCATTGGTGGATGCAGGGGCATATATTGTGGATGTGAGAGAACCCTATGAATATGAAAAGGGACATATTAAGGGGGCAGTGAACATTCCCTTAAGTCAGCTTCGTGACAGAATGCAGGAGATTCCCAAAGATTGTCCGGTGTATGTTCACTGCCGTACAGGACAACGCAGCTACAATGCGGTAATGGCTCTGCAAAATAGCGGTTTTAATAATGTGTTCAATGTCACCGGAAGTTTCCTTGCCCTCTCTTTTTATGAATATTTTAAGGATCTGCAGGAAAAAAGAGAGCCGATTGTGACAGCGTATAATTTTAATTAATACATAAAGAAATATACTAGGCAGGAGGACAAAAACCCTGTATACTGGCCAGAGAAAAACAAAGAGGAGACTCTTATGAAAAAAGCGGTCAGTCTGGGCATTTTGTCCTCGTTCTTTTTTGCTTTTACGTTTATAATTAACCGGCAGATGCAGCTGACAGGCGGGAGCTGGATTTGGAGCGGTGCTTTGCGCTATCTGTTTACGCTTCCGATGGCTGCTCTTTTACTGGCGTTTTTAGGGGATTTTTCCCGTGTGCACAGGGAAATACGTAAGGCCCCTTTGTCCTGGATCTTATGGAGCACGGTAGGGTTTGGCCTGTTCTATGCACCTATGGCTTATGCGGGCAGCCAGGGGGTGTCCTGGCTGGTGGCAGCATCCTGGCAGATAACCATTGTAATGGGAATTTTACTCACCCCTTTATTTGGACATCCCATTCCTCGAAAACAGCTGGCGTTAAGTACGCTGATCCTTCTGGGGGTAGGCCTGTTGCAAATCCAAAATCTGGAGACAACTTCCAATAGTGCGGTCTGGAAGATTCTGCTGCCCATTGTCATAGGAGCAGTGGCCTATCCTCTTGGCAATCGGAAAATGATGGAAAGAGCCGGTGACCTGAGTACTCTGGAAAGGACCTATGGAATGACACTGTGCTCCATGCCCTTCTGGCTGTTGCTTTCTGTGTATGGGTTGAACAAAGTGGGAATCCCTTCCGGCCAGCAAATGCTTCAGGCTGGCCTGGTGGCCTGGTTTTCTGGCATTATTGCCACAATCCTATTTTTTAAAGGAACGGATCTTGTCAAAACAAATCCAAGACAGATTGCGGCAGTGGAATCCACTCAGGCAGGAGAGGTGTTGTTTACCCTTATGGGGGGGATCTGGTTTCTGGGAGATCCTTTACCGGATTTGTGGGGGGGCCTGGGACTGATTCTGATCATAACTGGCATGATGGGAAATGCTTTTATTTCCGCAAAAAAACCTGAGTCTTAGACTCGGGTTTTTTTGCGGTTATATAACGTGGTAAAACCTTTTATATTTATTAAATCGGATGAAGTCTATGGAACAAAAGTAATATTTATGTTATATTATACAAGAGTGAAATAGGCAGGCGGACAACGTTGTTCATAGAATGACAACCGATGGGGGTAGCCTTTAAAG
Source organism: uncultured Cuneatibacter sp. (assembly GCA_964426655.1). Classification (GTDB taxonomy): domain Bacteria; phylum Bacillota; class Clostridia; order Lachnospirales; family Lachnospiraceae; genus RGIG8306. Next base: position 9,994 of record CAYRQT010000046.1, read on the forward strand.
GAAAAGAAGATGAATGGTTCCGGGAGGTTGCATGACATCAGGAGATTTAATTGAAGCGGCATTAAAAGCAGTGCATATGATAGAGTCCCCTTTGGATATACAGATTGTGGGGGGAGATTATCCAATCCATACGATAATGGCCGGTTTGAGTCTGGGCATAGATGATGTGATTTTGGCAAAGACACTGGGATATGATGGAGTGGTTTGCTGGAATTTTAAAGAAGACCAGGAAAAGGCTTATATGACTTCGCTGTCTCTGTGGGAAAGAGCAAACGGAAAAAGGCGAGTGTATGAAGCCCCTGTTAATCTGGCAAAAATGTTTTTTCATAAGCAAAGAAAACAGATTGCCACTGCATTGCCTCATTTAAAAAAGAATGAAGTCTGTCAGACAGCAGAAATGATGAGACTTTCATTTGTTTGTATGGAAAGTCCATTTGTACGGGCCGGAGAACAAGCTCTGGAGGCAGGTTTAAGCGATCTGATGCGCCAGAAGAAAAACTGTACACCGGAAGAGGTGCTGGAATGGCTGCTGACGCTGCAGGAGTTTCAGGAATCCGAGGAAAAACCTTATCTGGCGGTAAGGGGGGAAGAAACACTGGTGAAGGGGCTTCGGGCAGATTTTTCAGGAGCCAGTCTCTTTTGCCCCAGAAGTTTTGAAAAACTGGTGCAGGAAGAAAAGAATATGCTCCTTTGTTATTCTCTTTTGCCGGAAATGCAAAAAGTACTGGAAGAGAATGGAAAGTGCAGCGTAATTGCATTGGGCAGGAATGCGGCCCAGAGCGTTGGAATGAATGTTATCCTGGATGTTTGGGAAAATATGGGGTTAAAAATCATCAGGATTGGAGGGTTAATTTACTAAATGAATAAGCAGGATGAATTTGATTTTGATGGGATGGATTTATATTCAGAAGAAGAACAGCAGCAGTGCATGACCATGGCAGGTGCCCAGTTGCACTTAAAAACTGCGCCCTCCATTACTGAGGCACTGGTGCAAATGGTGCGGTCGGGCCGGTATGGATGGCTGGAGGCGACAGACCATTCTTATCTGAAAACAGTGGCAGACTGGATGGAAACGACCAGGCACTGGCCAGTGAAAGAAGAATGGATTGTACCTTCTTATGGCATTATGCGTGCCATGAGTGCATGCATGAGAGCTTTTTCCCAAAAAGGGGATGGCATCATCATTCAGCCCCCTGTATATCCCAAATATAAACAGGCAATTTTAAACAATCACCGGGTGGTGGTTTATAATCCGTTGGTTTTTGAGAACGGCCACTATCGGATGGATCTGGAAGATTTGGAACGAAAGATGGCAGCCAGAGAAAACACAATGCTGTTATTATGCAATCCCCACAGTCCCATAATGGATGCATGGGACAGAGATACACTGAAAAAAGTGGCTGCTCTGGCCAGAACATATGGAGTCCGTGTGATTGTGGATGAAGTGTATGCAGACCAGATGTTTTCAGGGACTTATCTGACGCCTTATGGGGCGCTTCAGGAGAGCAGGGACAATTGCGTGATCTTCACAGGCATTGCAAAGGCTTTTAACTTTAACTGCATCAGTCAGAGCAACATCATCATACCGGATGCTACCTTACGGAAATCATATATTAGAGAGAGAAATAAGGACTATTATACCAGCTTGAATCCCTTTGTAAAAACGGCAGTTATGGCTGCCTATACCCAGGAGGGGAGGGACTGGCTGGATGCTTTGACCTTGCATGTGACGGCAAACATTCGATATATGGAAAGCTGGCTGGAAACTTATTTTCCCATGGTGAAACTGTGCCGGCATACTGCCGGCACACTGGTATGGCTGGATTTCCGGGACATGGGCATGTCTGAAGAAGAATTGATGGACTTTTTTGAGGAAGGTGGACTGAAGGTGGAAATGGGCTCCATGTATGGACCGGAGGGAGCCGGATTCGTGAGGATGCAGGTTGGCATTTGTAAAAAAGAGCTGGCAGAGGTGCTTTGCCGGTTACGGCAGGCGGGGGAAAAGTATCACCTGATTCCCAAGGGCATTGCCTTTTTGAGAAAAAGAGGGTAAAATGTCAGAAAAGGAGGATGAATATGGATTTGCGTGAGACAATGAGACAGCGTGTGTTTGTGGTTGTGGGAGATACACTGAAATCGGAAAAATATGCCTATAAAATTAAGCATGGCTTACTGGAACAGGGGTATACGGTATATGCCGTAGGAAAAGAACTCCAGTCCATCAATGACGTACCGGAAGAAATCGATGTACTGGATCTATGTATCCACCCGGTAAAAGGGCTGGCACTTTTAAAAGAAAATCAGAAGGCTTTTAAGAATCTGGTCATTCAGCCCGGGGCAGAAAGCCCGGAAATTTTGGAGTATCTGGAGGATCAAAAGCTTCCTCACATAGAAGGCTGCCTGCTGGTGGGTATGCGCCTTTATGGACAAAAAAAGAATTAGCATGATCAAAAAGCCGGCTGTATCAGCCGGCTTTTTATATTGAAGGGGAAAAAGCGGGAAAAAATCCTCCATTCGGTGGATTATGCTTATTTTATAGAATGATTTTGCAGAAACATTGACAAAGGGAAGGGGAACATGGTAGTTTAAAGGGGTACTTTCGTGTGATAACATGGTACTAAAGTAATAGAAGAAACAGGAGAGAGAAAATGAAAAAAAATCGCATTAGTCTTTTACTTGCGGCAGGAATGTTGCTGGCAGCGGCAGGTTGTGCCAATACTTCCACTGGTTCTACCACAGCAGAGGAAACTACAGGGGCAGCCACTACGGCAGAAGAAACCACTTCCGGAGAATCTTCATCAGAAGAAACCACTGCTTCATCAGAAAAAACCACTTTTACGGTGGGCTTTGACCAGGATTTCCCTCCTTTCGGATATGTGGGAGATGATGGGGAATATACCGGATTTGATATTGAACTGGCCACCGAGGCGGCAAAGCGGATGGGAAAAGAACTGGTATTGCAGCCCATTAACTGGGATGCCAAGGATATGGAACTGGAATCCGGAACCATTGACTGTATCTGGAACGGGTTTACCATTAACGGACGGGAAGATGATTATGAATGGACCCAGGCTTATATGGACAATTCCCAGGTGTTTGTGGTAAGGGCAGATTCAGGTATTACTACCTTTGCAGATCTGGCGGGGAAAGTGGTGGAAGTTCAAAAAGAATCTTCGGCACAGTCCGCCTTGGAAGATGAGGATCATACAGACCTTCTGGCCTCCTTTGGGCAGTTTCTCACAGTAGATCAGTACAACACCGCTTTCATGGACCTTGAATCCGGCGCAGTGGACGCTGTGGGCATTGATATTGGTGTGGCTAATTATCAGATTCAGGGAAAGGAAGATCTTTTCGTGATTTTGGATGAGCAAATTTCCACAGAACAGTATGGCGTAGGTTTCCTCAAAGGAAATACGGCCCTTCGGGATGAAGTGGAAGCTGTACTTTTGGATATGAATGCAGATGGGACCTTTGCAGAAATTTCCGAAAAATATTTTGGATATGATGTATCTATTTTAGGAGAATAAAATGAGCTTTTGGGTAATGCTGAAACAGCTGATGGATGGTATGGGGACAACGGTGATGATTTTTTTCATCACCCTCTTGTTTTCCCTTCCCCTGGGATTGCTGCTGTCCTTTGGACGTATGTCAAAGAACCTGATTCTGCGCAATTTAGCTAAATTATATATCTCTGTCATGCGGGGGACGCCACTAATGCTCCAGCTTTTTGTGGTATATTTTGGCCCTTATTATATTTTCCGCATTACCATCTCCTCTTCCTATCGTATGTATGCGGTGTTTATCGCTTTTTCCATCAATTATGCTGCATATTTTGCGGAAATTTACAGGGGAGGAATTGAATCCATGCCAGTGGGGCAATATGAGGCTGCCCGCGTACTGGGCTATTCTAGGATACAGACCTTTTTTAAAATCATTATGCCCCAAGTCATTAAACGGATTCTCCCTTCGGTGACCAATGAGATCATAACGCTGGTCAAGGATACTTCGCTGGCATTTTCCATTGCCTATGCTGAAATGTTTACAGCCGCTAAAGCCATTGCGGCTTCGCAGAAAAGCATGGTTCCATTTATTGCAGCCGGCGTATTTTACTATGTGTTCAATCTTCTGGTGGCAGTAATCATGGATTTCTGGGAAAAGAAGCTTAGTTATTACAGATAGGAGGACAGGATGCAGACAATATTGGAAATGAATCATGTCCGGAAAAGTTTTGACCAGGCGGAGGTGTTAAAGGACATTAGCCTGACGGTAAAGGAGGGGGAAGTGGTGTCCATTATCGGCCCTTCCGGATCCGGGAAATCCACGCTCCTGCGCTGTGCAACGCTGTTGGAAAAAATGGATGGTGGAGATTTATGTTACCTGGGCGAATACGCTGCAGAAGACATGGATGGCACTGCCCATTATGCAGCCAATAAAGATTTAAAGCGAATTCAGCAGGTGTTTGGACTGGTCTTTCAGAACTTCAATCTTTTTCCCCATTACAATGTGCTAAAGAACATCACCGATGCGCCTTTGCATGTGCAGAAGCGGGATAAAAAGGAGGTAATGGCTGAGGCACAGGTACTGTTAAAAAAAATGGGGCTTGAAGATAGAACCGACTATTATCCCTGCCAGCTTTCCGGAGGACAGCAGCAGCGGGTGTCCATAGCCAGGGCTCTGGCCATGAAACCCAGGATTCTTTTTTTTGATGAGCCCACCTCTGCTCTGGATCCTGAGCTGACAGGAGAAATTCTGAAGGTCATTCGGGAGTTGGCGGCAGAAAAGATGACCATGGTGATTGTGACACATGAAATGCATTTTGCAAAGGACGTTTCCAATCGGATGATCTTTATGGACAAGGGGGTTATTGTGGAGGAAACAACGCCGGATAAAATGTTCCAGTCGGAAAATGAGCGGACCAGAGAGTTTCTGGGGAAATATCATGTATCTGGCTAAAGAAAGGGCAATTTCCTTATTTAATAAAGGGAATTGCCCTTTCTTTGTATTTTTTCAAACAGGAATTGACAGTACACTTCCTTTGCGGTAGTATACATATGAAAAATAAAAAAGGACCTCACCCAGGTGAGGTAGAGGCGCGGTTTCTAACAGTTTGCATCGGAGCAGAGAAGCGTGGAAGAGCAAAGAAGGAGAAATCGCCGAAGTATGGTGTGGTTCTCAACACATCATGCTGGGCTTGCCGCTAAGAACGGCAGGACTGTTCTGGTAGCACCCGGGCTGTCAGAATGCGCTATCTCCAGGGATATTCCGCAAGCCCTCGTCGCCGTGACCCGGGGCTTTTTTTATTTCAGAGAATAGCAATACGGAGGAGAAAAAATATGAAGAAAAGACTGGTTGGAATGGCAGTTCTGGGCGTATTATCCATGGCACTGGCTGCCGGATGTGCGAAAAAAGAGGATAATGTGTTGCGTGTGGGCATGGAGGCTGGATATGCACCCTTTAACTGGACGCAGAGCGATGACAGCAATGGGGCAGTGGCCATTGACGGCTCCAGTGATTATGCAGGGGGGTATGATGTGGAAATTGCCAAGATTATTGCAGATGGTCTGGGCATGGATCTGGTCATTGTAAAAACAGAGTGGGATGGGCTGGTACCTGCAGTACAGTCCGGTAAAATTGATGCGATAATAGCTGGTATGTCTCCCACTGCGGAAAGAAAAGAAAGTATTGATTTTTCCGATAATTATTATAAGTCAGATCTTGTAATGGTGGTGCAAAAAGATGGCCCTTATGCCAATGCCACTTCCATTCAGGATTTTTCCGGTGCTAAAATTACGGCACAGCTGAACACTTTCCACTACACCGTAATCGATCAGATCAATGGGGTGGACAAACAGACGGCCATGGACAATTTCCCTGCCATGCGTGTGGCTCTTGAAGCGGGTGCCATTGATGGCTATGTGTCTGAACGTCCTGAAGGAGTCAGTGCCACCGCGGCCAATGACAGTTTTGCCATGGTGGAATTTGCTGATGGGGAAGGATTTGAAACATCAGAAGAGGATACAGCCATTGCTGTGGGGTTAAAGAAGGGAAGTGACCTTACAGAAAAAATCAACGAAATCTTATCCGGTATTTCCGAGGAGGAACAGAAGGAACTGATGGATCAGGCCATCGCCAACCAGCCTTCTGCAGAATAGAACAGGCATGTGAGTGAACCGGTCATGCAGTTTGCGACCGGTTCATTCTTTTATTAATTTTCGGGAGGATCATTATGAGCCTATATTGGCTGCGCAGAATCATTGAAACAAATGGTATGTCCTTTGTCCGGGGAGCAGGGGTTACGCTGTATATCTCTATTATCGGCACCCTGGTGGGGGCAGTAATCGGCCTGGTCATCGGGGTTATTCGGACTGTACCCATGCCTGAGAAGGGAATCAAAAGAGTACTGCTTAAAATTGTACATTTTCTGCTTTCGGCGTACATTGAGGTGTTTCGTGGAACTCCCATGATCGTACAGGCCATGGTCATTTATTATGGTAGCCTCATGGCCCTTGGGCTAGATATGGATCGTATTTTTGCAGGTATTTTTATTGTATCCATTAATACCGGTGCATATATGTCCGAAATTGTTAGAGGCGGAATCCTATCTGTAAATAAAGGACAGTTTGAAGCCGCTGCGGCCATTGGGATGAATCATATGAAAACCATGATGAATGTGGTGCTTCCTCAGGTCATTCGAAACATTCTGCCTGCCACAGGCAATGAATTTGTTATCAATATTAAAGATACTTCTGTATTAAACGTCATTTCTGTTACAGAGCTGTTTTTCCAGACTAAATCAGTGGCCGGTAATTATTTCCGCTATTTTGAGTCCTTTTTCATTGCTGCCGCGATTTATTTTGTGATGACCTTTACGGTAACCAGAATACTAAGGCTCATAGAACGAAAACTGGATGGGCC
>CAYRQT010000047.1:0-16839 GCA_964426655.1 uncultured Cuneatibacter sp.
GCTATACCCTTTTTTATTGGCTTACCTCTACTTTTTTGTTTCAAACTTCTCCTCCGTCAAAGGAAAAAGCAAACAGCGTGGTATCATCTGCTTCAATTACCACCTTTTCAATACCAAGAATGGTACTGTCCGTCATCTCCGTATTCTTGGAGTATATGGTCTGCACGGGTGGAACTGCTGACAGCTTCATCTTATAAACCGGAAGTTCCGTGTCAGAGTCCTGCCAATACAGAAGTGTGGGATTTACGAGTCTTCCGAAAATAACATCCCTTGGAAAATCCACAAATCCGTTCAAATGAAATGCCTCTGCCGTCAGTTCCTCTATCTCCACCGGAACAAGATGTGTTGCCTCGTCAAAGAGAAGTCCCTCATCCACAAAGCCAAATGTCCCATAGCCGTCATTGTAATAACAGACCTCCGAAAGAGTATCATAAAAACACGGCCGTACCTGTTCATCCACACAGGGAATCAGATTAAGCACCTGTTCTTCTCCCTGCCACACTTCCACTTTGAAAATAAGTCCTCTAAAATATCTCGTATCCAAAGTTTCATTGGTATTAATTGTTCCGACTGTCATTTCCACCGGAGCCGTAAACTCCGCCTCCGTATACTCTGCAATAACCACTCCGTCACGCTTCAGTCCTTCCTTGGATAATTCCACGGTCACCGTTATGCCTAAATACTCATCCACCTCTGCTGCCGTGGACTCCGTATTGTACTGTCCGTGAATGGTGGTGGAGTTGGAAAGAAATACTCCGAATTTATTTAATGCGGTGCTTTCCCTTGCTCCGAATAACGCAGCATCATTGAATACACTCGTCCTAAATGACACCACAACCTTTGTGTCCTGATCAGGAATAATCCCGGTACGAAAGAACTGATATCCTTTCAGTTCTATGGCATCCACAAATGCCTTCTCGTGTTCCAATCGGTAATACACCCCCTCCTTATCCGAAAGCAGATACTTCCTTTCAAACGGTGCCTGAACATCCATAACCTCATATGCAATCTCATAATCCATGCCTTCTTCATCAGTTGCATAAAAAGACACACAGGTCTGCTGCCCTGCCGTAACGGAAAATGCTCTTGTAACACCGGTCACAATCTGACTTGTTCCAATGCTTCCGTGGAACTGTGCATCGGTATCCTCATTGGAAGCAAACTCAATGCTTGCAATCTCCGTATCCGTGCTTCCGATAGTATACGGAGATGCATTCATAAACGTATGGACTGCTATTCTTCCAGCTTCCACCGAATTAAGCAGTCCCGTGATATTCTTATCGTTTTTACTCTTGGCCTGTGCAAGTCTCGGATTCTTTCCCACACACTTTAAGGTGTGCTGTCCGTTTACCTTAAACTCATACTTCGTGATACAGGTTATCTGCTCCCCATCGGCATGACCGCCGGAAAATGTAATAACATCTCCAAGGTCAAATGCCGGATTGCCAATCGTGACAGAATCAAAAGGAACATACCGTATCACGCTGATGTCATTTAGCACATTCGTAAGGATATCCTTTCTTGTTTCCACCAAGCCGAACTGAAGCAGAGGATTTATGCCGAGGTTCATTGTCAGACCATCGTCCTCTTCCAATGCGTAATATTCCGCTTCCTGTGTTCTGTTGTTTGTGGAACTGATGGCTGTGTACCTCGTAACAAAATCTGAAAAGCTGCTCGAAAACCTGTGTCTGCTCTCTATGGTTTCAACGGATGTATTGCCATACTTCCTAAGTTCCAACTTCCCCTCACGGTTAATGGTACAGAAACAGCCAAGCACCTGTGCCACATAGTAAATCACATCTCGCCATGTTTCGATGTCATTCTCGGAATAAATACCAAGCATAATGCTTCCGTTCTTCCAAGTCATGATTTCCTCTTCCGTGTGTACCAGTTCCACATCACAGTTCTCACAGGCAAGAGCAAGAAGCTGATATGCCGTACCACTTGATACGATATTATTGAAGTCCTTATCAAACCGGAGCATATAATCGTATGCCTTAATGGCAAGGCAGTTAACGGTTCGGTTTGCTTCACTTATCTCAAAAATACCGAGAGGTACTTCCTCATACGTCCCATCCTCAAGCTGAAGAAAGAAACTGAGTGTGATTTCTGCTCCCTCCAAAGTATAGCGGTCAATGGATGAATAAAGGGTAATGCCAAGTTCGGCAGCATACACCGAACCAATCTCTATTTCGCTGTCACCACAACATTGATTCGTCACATAGGCACTACCCTTAACGATATCCTTATTTTCAAACGGGTACTCCGTCCCTGTCTTGGTTACGATTTTCCCATTGTAATAAAACTTTCTGGTGCTGTCCCGTATGGCAGCTTTATATTTGTCACTAACCGGATACATGATAGCACCCCTTTCCTAAAATTCCTGTAACGTAAAAGACACCTTCCACAAGCCTTTGTAGGAGGTATCTTTCACAAGGCTGCATTTGTAGCCTTCCATATACATTTCCGTTTCCTTTATATCCAGTTCCTCCGTATCAAAATAAGCAACCTTTATCTTTGCCAATTTGTTATAAGCCGACAGTTTCTTAAGCCATGCCGGACTTACCTGAAAGGATACCGGAATACTTACCACACCGCTCCTTAAGACATCCCTCTGCCTTGTCCCGGCTTCGGTATCCCCGGAAGTATCTGCTTCCACATCGGTGTATTCCACGTCATAAGAAATCGGAAGCGGTAAGTTCTCTCCGTTAAAATTCAAATACTGTATAAATGCCATGTTATCTGCCTCCTGACCTTAAGTTCTGTCTGCTCTGTGCGCTTACCACCACTTCATCAAGCAGAGTTCCACCGATATACACGGGGATGGAAATATCCCCGCCGGCCATTTGCAGATTCTCCATACCACTTGCCACCGTCTGAATACCATGCATGATGTTTCCGAGAAGGTCAGACTGTGTGGACTGTGCCTGTTGAATGGTTCCGGCTGTTACGTTCGGATTAACCACCATATCGGCAGCCACACCCTTAACTGCATCAGTTACAAGTCCCTTACTCCGTTCTATGCCCTTGGCAAGTCCCTGCATAAAGTCAGGCATCCATTCCTCATATTCGGTAAGCGGACCTTCATCCGGAACGGAAAAGTGAAGGAAGGACTTAATCTTATCGGCAACACTCTTAACGGCATCACCGACTGCTCCGATGCAACTCTTGATACCGTTTACAAGTCCCATAACCAAATCCTTACCCCAAGTAAGAGCCTGACTGGCAAGGCCAGTGATATGGCTCTTAACCTTAGAAAAGCCGTCCTTTACTGCCGTGAACACCTTTGTCATGGCATTTTTAATGGAATTCAAAATACCATTAAAGATATTCGACACACCATTCTTTATCGCATTCAGAACCGTGGAAATGGTATTCTTTATCGTGTTCCAAATGGTGCTGATGGTACTCTTAATGGTATTCATAATGGTGCTGATTGCATTTTTTACGGCTGTGAAATCACCCGTAATCAATCCCTTTATACCGCTTACCACCGCAGATATGATGGTCTTGATTGCATTCCACACCGTGGTAAATACCGTCTTAATGGCATTCATGACCGTTGTCACAACCGTTTTGATGGTATTCCACACATTGGTTACCACGGTCTTAATCACATTCAGCACGGTTTCTATAATGGTTTTATAGATATTGAACTGCGTGGTAACTATGGTTTTTATTACATTAAACACGGTTTCAAAAATACCCTTGATGGCGTTCCAAGCCGTGGTAACCACGGTTTTAATCACACCGAACACCGTTTCAATTATGGTCTTGTAAAAATTGAAATAGGTTGTAACGAGTGTTTTTATAATTTCAAATACCGTAGTAAAAATGGTCTTGATGGCTTCCCATACTGCCGAGAAGAAATTCTTGATAGCATTCCATACAACGATTGCCACCTCTTTGATTTTCTCCCAAAGGTCAATCCAAAACTGTCTGAACCCATCGCAGTTATTCCACAAATAAATAAACGCAGCCACTAAAGCTGCGATTGCTGCTATGATAAGCACTATCGGATTTGCAAGCATTGTTGTATTTAAGGCAGCAAATGCCGTCTTAACCGTTGTAATAACGGGACCAAGTTTCGGTAGAACTGTCATAATCGTTCCCACCGCACTGATTACCTTGCCCACGATGATAAGTAGCGGTCCTACCACTGCAATAATTCCACCAATCACAAGCACGGCCTTTTGCACAACCGGGTTCATATTCGTGAAGGTATCTATCAAAGATGTAATTTTCTCCACAAGGCTTGTAATAAAAGGAATTACATAATCCGCAAGTTTAATGGCAAGTGACTCCAACGCACCGCCCATCTGTTCAATCTTACTTTGCAAGTTATCCTGCATAATGGCTGCCGTCTCTCCGGCAATACCGGAACAGTTATTCATGGAATCTGACAGTTCGTCATATTCTGCCTGTAAACGCTCCCTAACACTATTCAACCCAAACAATTCCGACCTACTCATGAAAGCAATGTTGCTATAAAACAGATGCCGGAATATGACCCTGATGCGGAAATCTCAAGTCTTACACTTACGATACCATCATGGATCAGTTCCATTCAGCGAACACAGTCGATGGCGAACCTTCCGCTTATATCAGACTCTGCACGCCATAAAATCAAAACACAGCTTGTCAATCTAAACGAAACAATCAATGATATGTTGGCAGCTATTGAGGAGGAAATTTAAATGGAAGATTTATTACAATATGTACCCAATGTACATTTTGAGCAGATTCCGATTAAGAATCTTGTATCTAATCAGGAATATCAGAGAAACCTGTCAATCAAGCACGTTCAGAAAGCAGCTGCCAACTTTGACCCATATCAAATAAATCCCGTCAAGGTTAGTCGAAGGGACGGCATCAATTATGTATTTAATGGACAGCATACCATCGAAATTATTGCTCTCGTATCAAATTCTCGTGAAACACCTGTGTGGTGCATGATTTATGATGATTTGGAATATGAGCATGAGGCTGATATTTTTGCAAATCAGATGAAGTTTACAAAGCCACTTATGCCTTATGAAATATTTATGGCAAACATCGAAGCCGGGAGCGACAAACACCTCATTATCAGAGACTTGGTAGAATCCTACGATTTAGCCATAACACCTACATCTACTGTGGGAGGCATATGTGCCGTATCAGCCTTAGAAAAAATACATGATAAGTACGGCTTTCACACGCTTGACCGTGTTCTTCGCCTGTGCATAGGAACTTGGGAAGGTACACCTCACTCTCTTAGTGCCAATATGATGAATGGTGTGGCTCGACTAATAAATGCTTATGGAGATGACTTAAAAGACGATACCTTCAAGGAAAAGGTCGGCAGATGCTCTGTTAAAGAAATTAGTAGAAACGCAAAGGAGCGTAGACCCGGCTCTCTTGGTTTTGCCGAGGCTCTGCTCCTTGCCTACAATAAGAAATGCCGTATTCAATTAAAAATGGAATTGTTATACACTCACAAAGTCCCCCAAAAGCAAACTACTGAAATTCCTGAAGAACATGAACCTAACCTTGAGAATGCACAAATGGATCTGTTCAATTATGAGGGGTAGCCACTGGCTCAATCCACACTTCATTGGACTTTGTAATAATCAATCTTCCATCTTCACATTTAACAGTAATTGGGGTATCAATCTCAAATCCTAACTCCTGAAGCCAATTTCCTTTTAATATAATGGTCGGAGTTGGTTTATAATGATACCCTGATTGCTCACAAACTTTTATTTCTCTGTATTCTTTATATGCCATTCGCATGCTCCTTTCTTTCGCCAAATTCTTTAGTTTCGCTAATTTATATAAGTTACGCCAAATAATACCTTACTTACGCAAAAAGGTATTTTCTTTTGCCAATTTGTTATTTTGGAAAAACACCCTCTGAACAGAGGTAAAACGACAATCGAGCAAATTTCGCCCAAAATCGCAAGATAAAATAATGTAAATTTTCGCAAATAGATTTGAATAAATGCCCAATTTACGGGCTTTCACGGGGGTCGGAGGGATACCAAGGACAGCGTGCAGACACCGGATATCACCAGAATATGAATCAGTCCATTTTCCCGATACCTTTCTTCCACCTCATCGGAAAGCGCAGTGGTATCTCCCAGAACAAGGGCACAAAAAACACCCCCATCCTCTGGATGGGACGTTTCTTCCGTTTTTTCGATAAAATAGGCTGCCAGACGGTCTCCCCAGCTGCGAAAGAGGGTTTGAAGGTTTTTTTTCCCGACCTGGAAAACCTGCACTTTGTCCATTTCCAGCTGATACTCCACGGACAATCCCTGGTAATACAGACGCACATTAAAAGACCCCGGATTATCGGAAGCCTCCAGTCCGGACAAAAATCCTGTTCCTGCAACACTGTCCCCACTTTCTCCCGATATGCTCTCCCCATACCAGAGCACCTTGCTTTCCAGCGAATACCTTTGTCCCTGGTGCTCTGCTTTTACTTCCTTTAAAATTCCTTTATATCCATATTCTGTTTCTCTTACGCTTTCCAGCGTCCCCCAAAACGAGACCTGCGCCCCCTCTATGTCCAATGTATCCAGATGACTTTCAAAAGCATCCGGACGAATATCTTCCATCGTTCTGTAAAATCCTGCAAACAGGCAGAAAAAGGCCAGCAGGATCCAGTACCCGTACCCTTTCCACAAACGTCCCGGCAACTGTTTCCACCCTTTGTGAAAAAAAAGGAAGGCACATGCCTGCTTCCATCCCACAGGTGTCCTTCCTTGTTTTGCATATTGTAAACCTATAATTCTTAAAATCTCCCGGAACACCAGACAAATCCATCCGGTGCCTACCAGAAAGACGGCTGCAAACTGCCAGCTTTCTTTTAATATTCCATAATAAATCCAGGCACCTGCCTGCCCAAGGCCAAACGCCCCAACTAACCCAATGGCGGGTCTCTTCAAGTGGTTTCCTCCATGTATTCCAAACTGTATGAAAAGGGGCTTCCAAGAGAAATGCTTTCCCGAAAAAGCACAGTGCTTTCCCCATTGATGAGAAACTGTACCTTAGACACCCCCGAAAGCTCTGAAAGGGAGTTCACCACAGAGTATAAAATGATTTCATCCCGGATGTTCAGAGCCTCTGTGTTAAAATTCTCACCCAGATTCAAATAGCAAACCCCTTCCTGTATACTGATGCTGTTAATTTTCAGATTGGCCGGCAAAGTGGAGAGTAACCCCTCTGTTTCCGGTCCCTCCACCAGATTTTCCATAACCAGACGCTCCAGGCTGACACCTGACCGATACACCACATCTCTCTCTTCCTCCGCCAGGTGGCTGCCATCAGCCGTAGCAAAATAGAGTCGCAGTGTCGTGTGCTCCAGTCCCTTTCCCACTTCCCGTGAGAAACTGTCCACTGTCAGTGTCCCCACCAATTTTCCTCCCTGATCCTGTAAAGGCGCTTCGTTGACGTAAAGTTCAATGCCATCAATGCCTTCCACCTGGGTCAATGTATAGGTCAGGGCCGCCCTGTATAAAATTTCCGTGACACGTTCTTCCTCTGTGTAGGAAGAGGAAAAATAAAGAGAAGCAATGTTCTGTTCCTCATTTAACTGAATATTTTCCACTGTAAAAGAATTTGGAAAAGGCTGTATTTTTCCGCCCTGATCTGTGCGCAACGCATCCGCCAGAATCAAAAGCAGTTTAATTTTATTTTCTTCGTCGGTAACATACTCTACTTCCTCCAAGCCGTTTCCTTCCGCATTTAATCCATAGAGTGTGTACTGGCCTGTGGCATTGGTCTCCACCTCTTCTTTTTTTCCACACCCTGCCAGAATAAGCAGACAGAACAGCATGAACAGCCAAATGCCTATGTGTCTATTTTTCATCCTCTGCCTCCTAGTCGATGTATTTCAGAGGAATACGGACGATGAATGTCGTGCCCTCTCCCAATTTGCTGAAAAGTCGGATAGCCCCCTGGTGCATGGTGACCACCTTTTTGGTAATGGACAATCCCAGTCCGGTGCCTCCGGTGTCTCTGGAACGGGCCTTATCCACCCGATAGAACCGGTCAAACACCTGGCCCACCGCATCCTCCGGTATGCCCACTCCGGAATCGGCCACTTTGATATAGGCATATTTATGATCTGCATTCAGGGACACATGCACCCATCCCCCATCTACGTTATATTTAATGGCATTTTCCACAAGATTGGACAATGCCAGGGTAAACTTTACCTCATCCACCTCTGCCACCACAGGCCGGAAGCTTTCCAGCACAAGCTCGATATTTCGCTCCATGGCAATGGGCCTGAGCCGCTTCAGCAACAGTTCCAGCAGATTGTTCAGATTTGTGGGTGCCACATGCATTTCCATCTGGGCATTTTCCAGTTTTACCAGAGAAAGCAAATCATTGATTATTTTGGTTTCTCTGTCTATTTCCTTGGAAATATCTTCCATAAATTCCCTATACAACTCTACCGGTACATTTTCCTGCAGCATCAGGGAATCAGCCAGCACACGTATAGATGTAATTGGCGTCTTTAACTCATGGGACACATTGGACACAAATTCCTGTCTGGACTCATCCAACCGTTCCAGCTGCTCCATAAGCTGATTGAATACCGCGGTAATGGCATGCAATTCACTGTACCCACCTGCATCAATTTGACCTGCCAGGCCATCCCGCACTTTTTCCACATTGTATGTGGTCCTTTTGAAGGGTATGACCAGCAAATGGGACAGTCCATAGGCCACAACCAGCTGAATAATGAACAGCAAAAACAGCAGCATTTGCAAACGGTTCATGCTGCTTTCTTCAAGGGCCAGTATGTCTTCTGTGCTTACTGTAAAAATCAGGACACCCTCAGCCACGTCTTCTTCATCCTGAAGGGGAACCACCACCTCCATGGTAGCAGTCTCCTGGTCATAAGTAGAGCTGCCTGAGTTGCCGAATGCTTTGAGTACAGCCGTGTCAATGGAAAATTTTCCCAGATCCACCTCAAAGGTATCCTTTACAATACGGAAATCCCGGTTCACCACCAGGATTCTGCCATTGTAATCCGAGGCCATCTGGTCCAGATGGGCATTCCATACTTCGTTGTCCGTGTTATTCAGATAGTCCTTCTCCAACAGCCATTGTGAAAGCAGCTGGGATATGCCCTGCAACTGAATCTGCCGCTCTTCCAGTTGGTGACTTTTGTCACTGGCCACCTGAATCCAAAGCATAATGCCGGCCGGCAAAACGGCCAGCAGCATAAATAGCAAAAACAACAGGGCACGCAGGCTATATAGTTTTGAAAATGTTTTCTTAATTTTTGAAATAATAACCAACTCCCCATTTCGTATATACATATTTGGGCTCACTGGGATTGGCTTCTATTTTTTCTCTCAGCCTTCGGATGTGCACATCCACCGTCCGTACATCCCCCGGATATTCATATCCCCATACAATCTGCAAAAGACTTTCCCGACTGTAGACTTTATTGGGATTAAAAATCAGCAGCTCCAAAAGATCAAATTCTTTGGCAGTCAGGTTGATTTCCCTGCCGTCAATGAATACCCTGCGTCCATCACAATCCAGTCGCAGGCTGCCCACCTCTATGATTTTCTGGTTGGGCTCCGCATTTTTCCCGGAAGCTTTACTGCGACGCATCAGTGCTTTAATCCGGGCTTTTACCTCCAGGATATTAAATGGCTTGGTAATATAATCATCAGCTCCATAATCCAGCCCAAGAATTTTGTCCATGTCATCCCCTTTGGCAGTGAGCATAATGATGGGCATGTCCGAGAATTCCCGAATCATCTGGCAGACCTGATAGCCATCATATTTGGGCAGCATCAAATCCAGAAGCACAATGTCATATGGAGTTTTCCGGGCCATCTCCACGGCCTCTTCCCCATCGTAGGCGCAGTCCACCTCCATCTGGTCCTGCTCCAGGCTGAATTTCAGCCCTTTTACGATCATTTTTTCGTCATCTACCACTAATACTCTGGGCACGCTGGCAACCTCCTGTTTCTAAATGCAAATTTTGTCCTGGATTTTTTGAAAGGCCCCCTCTTTTATGCCGGAAACCTCCATAATTTGTTCAATGCTTTGAAAGGGTCCCTGCTCCTCCCTGTACTGAATAATAGCTGCCGCTCTGGATGCGCCAATACCGGGCAACGTCATCAACTCTTCCGCACTGGCATTGTTAATGTTTACCTTGCGCTCTGCAACCCCTTCCCCCTGTTCATTTTCCGTCCAAGCGGGGTCAGTCACCTGTTCCCATGTAGGAATGACCACTTTTTGTCCATCCGTGAGCAAAGCGGCCAGATTAACTGCCTCCAGTGCCCCCTCTGCAGTAGCTCCCCCAGCCAGTTCCAGTAACTGGTATAGCCGGGCTCCCTCTTTCAGACTGTAAACTCCGGGCTGGCTGACCGCTCCGCAAATGTAGACCCAGATTTCTGCAGCGGTCTCAGCAACAGAAGATGGCACTGTCTCGGCCGGGGCTGTTTCCAGTGTGACCTGCCAGCCCTGATTTTTTTCTGCACAGCCCCACATTGTCATACATAGAAGCAGGACAACCAAAATCATGCAGCCTTTCCTTTTTTGTTTCTTTTTCTGCAAATGTACGCCCTCCTGTTATGGCCAGCGTCCGTCTGCATCCCCGAATAGTTATATTTTACCATGTGTTTTAAAATAAACAAGTGGCTTTCAGCCCTTTTCTTTTTCCTTTTTTCTGCCAAAAGGCAATCTGGCAAACAGGGATTCCCCATTGTAAAACACGCCATCCCGATATACCTTTCCGGTCAGAAGAGCCAGGCCCATTGTCGCAAGTGCCAGCACTGCCAACATAGCCATCCCCTGTGCCCGGGACAACGTTCCTATGAAAATATCTCCCGGAAGGGCAAAGGCTGCTGTGAAAGGAATCCAGTAAAAGGCACCGGGTGTGCCGTTTTCTGCAGAAAGGGGCACCAGGTACGCCAGCAAATACCCAGCCACAGATACCATGCTGAACAGGCCGTTTGCACTGCCCAGATCCTCTGCCTTCTGGGCAAAGGAGGCAAAAAATCCTGCCAGAACACAATAAAATAAAAACCCAATCAGCAATGCCGTTGTGCCCAGCAGAATATTGGGCCACTCCAAAACATCGGTGCTTAGAGAAATCAGGTGCCATATGCCCTGTAGCTGGGCATAAAATGCCGGATTCACACTCTCAGAAAGTTGGTTTCCCCCATATAACCCCAGAGCGATGGCCAGCACCCAACCCAGGATCTGTATCACCCCCAAAAAGGCCACTGCCAGAATTTTTCCTGCAATCAGCCCATAAGGCTGAATGTTGGTCAACAGCATTTCCATGAGTCGGGAGGTTTTTTCCGCTATCACAATTTTACCGATGGATTGCCCATATAAGACCACCACCATGTAAAGTACCAGGCAGACCAGCATGGGCAAAATCATTTTAACCAGCATACTGGGAAGTGCAGATCCCTCCCCCAGAATGACGCTGTCAGAAACCGGTTCCTGCAACAAAAGTGCTGCGGCTTCCGTAGAAAGATTTGCCCGCTGTGCCAGACCTTTTTGCAGGCTGGCTAATGCCACTTCCACCACCAGGCTTTTTTCATTTTCAGATACCTCTCCCCCTTCGTCCGTCAGAAGGCGCAGAGCGTATCCCTCCTCGCCGGGCTGTAACTCCAAAATGGCACCGGTATCCGTTTCCGTACCCAAAGCCGCCACCCCATCCTCCAGGGTTTCGTAGATCTGACCATCCAGAAGGGTGGGGGCAAGACCAGCGCTCTCCAGATCCATCTCCAACAGCCAGTTCCCTTCCTCCATGGTACTGACCACTACCAGCCGGGACAGAGCGGTTTCCTCTGTTCTCCCCCCTGTATCTTCCAGATTGTGATAAGAGAGGTATGTCAGAATGCCGCCTGAAAGGATGAGCAGCAACAAAGGAACCAGATAAGTCATGACC
Organism: uncultured Cuneatibacter sp.; assembly: GCA_964426655.1. Taxonomy (GTDB): domain Bacteria; phylum Bacillota; class Clostridia; order Lachnospirales; family Lachnospiraceae; genus RGIG8306. The sequence goes on from CAYRQT010000047.1 coordinate 11,921, forward strand.
TTGAACATCGTGCCCTGCATCATCTGTTTTAAAGTGAAACGGAACACTGTACCCGTTCCGTATAATGGATGATTTCGTTTGCTCATGATAGGTTCTCCTTCCTCCCGGTTTTGCTCCTCTCTTCCAGAAACAACGCCCACAATCCCTTTATTTTAATCGGATTCCCTTTGTGGTAAATCAGGGCACCATATACATGAGAAACAAATAAGAACAACAGCACCAGTGCCGCCAGCAACAATCCCAGGGATACCGCACCCCAGATCAGGGAAATCTTTCCCATGAATAGGTAGGCTGTGGTCAGGAAAGGCGCGGACAGCGGAAACAATATACCAAAAATCTTCGCCGGAGAAAGACTTTCCCCACTGAACGTATCGTTCATCAGAATAAATATGCTCAGATAAACGCCCAGAAGAAGAATAAGCGTAAACAATTTCATCCCTTCAGCCATTTCTTCCACTCTGCTGACAGTTGCTCCAAAAAGGCCTGCCAGGAGATCATAGAAGATCAACCCTGTAAATAAAAGTAGCAGTCCCAGAATCAGATGCCCCGGAGAAGGCAGAATCTCCTGCCATCCGGTTCCTGTGGGCAGGCTCTCCAGCATACCCTGCATTTGATCGGCCAGGAAAAAGCTGCTGACCCCCATGGAAACTGCCAGACAGGCCCCTGCGGTCAGGAGCATGGACATGACCACCAGAAACACCGCTGCCACCTTTCCTACGACCAGCGCCAGGGGAGAAACCGTCACCAGGAGATATTCTACCACCCTGTTGGCTTTTTCAGTAACAATGCTGGACGCCACATACTCTCCACTCAATGTGATAAATAGAATCATGCCCACCAGAGCCATCAGTACCACATTATATTGTGTCATGCTCAGGTTGCTTATTGTATCCTCTTCTCCCTGTTGAAGAACCACTTCTCCATGATCACTCAGGGTATAGGTCCTATTCTCCACTGTGATGACCGTATGCATTATGGCCATCTGTTCTGCACTGACCCCCAGAATTCCAGGCAACTGTCCATCCCAGACCTCACTGAAGGCTGAAATAAAGGCATCCATCTGCAAATCTGTCACTTCGCTTTCCGTCGGTCTTGCAAATTCCATGTAGATGCTTGTCCCATCTATGTATAAAGTTACGGACACGCCATTGGCATCCGACTCTACAACCTGGGCATCCGCTGTTTCCTCTACGCTGTCCACGTCCAGAGCCGCCCAGCTGGCAGTGGAAATGTCCAGGCCTGTTTCATTCACCAGGTACACCGTATGGATAGCGGCATATCCAACACTTTCTGTCTGTCCAGCCTGGGCATCTCCCGTTTCCAGTGCGCCCTGTAGCAGAAGAAAAGTGGGAAGGCCTAAGAGGCAGACTGCACAAAGAATGATGGCCGTAATCAGGAAGGCTTTATTTTTTATGCTCTGAGAAAATGTAAACCGAAACACTTTCTGCCAGCCCGTTAATTTTTTCCTTTGCATATTTCCTCCTACTCCCCTGCCTTTTCCACAAAAATTTCGTGCAGAGAGGGTTCACGCAATTCAAAGTGAATGATGATGATTTTTTCTTTGACCAGTCTGGTCAGAAAATCCATGGCCTCTGCCTCTCCCGAAACCAGAATCCATGTCCCCTCTGCTGTTTCCGAGGTGACTACCATCCCCATGGATTGTATAACCTGCTGATAGTCTCCTTCTGCTTTTATGTACAGATGGATCCGCCCATAGGATTTTTTAATGGCATTCAGATTTCCCTGCAATACTGCCTTTCCTCTGTTCAGAATGGTAATGTCCTCGCAGAATTCCTCAATCACGTTCATCTGATGGCTGGACATGACCAGGTATTTTTCCTGTTCAATGAGTTCCCGGATAATTCCCTTAAACAAATCTGTATTGACCGGATCCAGTCCGCTTAACGGCTCATCCAGAATCAACAGCTCAGGATCTGAAAGCAGGGTAGCCATTAGCTGAAATTTTTGCTGATTTCCCTTAGAAAGCTGATCTGCCTTCATGGGACGGGGTTTTTTCCCTTTCCCTGCCGCCTTAGGGTAAAGATATTCCTCCACTTCCAGCCTTTTACTCCAATACTGAATACGGGAAAGTGCCGTTTTATGGTTCAGACCTTTCAAACCGGCAAAATACAGCAACTGGTCCATTAACGTGTATTTAGGATACAGTCCCCTCTCTTCCGCCAGATACCCCACATCTGTTTCCAGCGTATTTAACGGTTTCCCTTTCCAGAGCACTTCTCCTGAATCCTTGGAAAGCATACCCAAAATCATACGAAGAGAGGTGGTTTTTCCTGCTCCATTGGTACCCAGGAACGCATATACACCTGGTTTGTCCAAAGAAAAACCGATGTGGTCCACCACCAGTTTTTCTCCGTATTTTTTGCTTAAGTTCGTCACTTCCAATGCCATAACCTTCTCCTTTTTCCTAAAAACTACTATCCTCATAGTAAAGACACTTTTCACATTCGTCAAGGAAACAGGACTTACGATTTTCTTTCAATCTGTATTGGATCCGTTATTCGAAAAAAGGCATGCCCTGGGATTTCCCCAAAAGCATGCCTTAAAAATTATTCCATATCGCTCAAAATCCCTTCCAGGACGTCGGTCATTTTATCCACATCTTCCGTTGAAATGACCAGGGGGGGCAAAAATCGCAGGGTATTTTCTCCTGCACTTAAAAGCACCAGCCCCTTCTCCAGCGCTTTGCTCACCACCTCGCCCGGAGCGATGGAAAGGCCCAGTCCCTGCATCAACCCCATGCCTCTGTGTGCCAGCACCAGTCCAGGATGAGCCAGCTTCACATCTTCCAGTTTTTTCCAGAGATAGTCTCCCATTTTGCCCGCCCGGGCTACCACCTGTTCCCGTTTGAAAATGTCAAAAATCAGATTCACTGCACCGCAGACCAGCGGATTTCCCCCGTAAGTTGTGCCATGATCTCCTGCCTTCAGCGTTGCTGCCTTTTCATTGCAGACAAAAGCCCCTACGGGTACGCCGCCTCCCAGTGCTTTGGCCGTAGTCACGATATCCGGCAAAATGTCATACGCCTGGTAAGCATACAAATGTCCTGTCCGCCCCATACCGCACTGAATTTCATCCAGTATCAGCAAAATATCCTTCTCATCGCAAATTTGCCGGATACCTCTTAGAAATTCTGTCTGAGCCGGGAAAATCCCTCCCTCCCCCTGGACCGTTTCCAGAATGATGGCACAGGTCTTTTCGGAAATCAATGCTTTCACACTGTCCAGATCATTGAAAACAGCAAAACGAATATGGGGAAGCAGGGGGGCAAAAGGCTCTCTGTAATGGGCATTTCCCGTAACACTCAGTGCCCCGATGGTCCGGCCGTGAAAAGAATGCTCCATGGCAATGATTTCGTACTCTTCCCCCATGCCCTTTTCATGGGCATATTTTTTTGCACATTTTAACGCCCCTTCAATGGCCTCGGCACCGCTGTTGGTAAAAAACACATGCTCCAGACCGGTTCCGGCCTTCACATGTTCTGCCGCCAAAGCCCCCTCCTCATGATAGAACAAATTGGAGGTATGCATCAGCTTCCCCACCTGGGCCTGCAGTCCGGCCGTGTATACCGGGTGATGATACCCTAGGGCACAAACACCGATGCCAGAGCCAAAATCCAGATAGGCTTTGCCATTTACATCAAACAGATATACCCCTTCTCCATGAGAAAAGGCCACAGGAAACCGGTTATAGGTGTGCAGATAAGCCTCCTCTGCCCGGTTCTTCACCTCTAAATTATTATCCATGGAAATACCGTTCTTCCTTTCCGCTTAGTATCGCTGTGCCGATTCCCTTATTGGTAAAGATTTCCAGCAACAGGCAATGGGGTATCCGGCCGTCCATAATATGCACCCGGGACACCCCGTTTTGAATGGCATCCAGGCAGTTCTGCAACTTGGGCAGCATACCGCCTCCCACCATGCCGCTGCCCAGCAGCGCCTCCATTTCCGGTACCGTCAGTTCGGAAATGAGACTGGCAGGATCTTTGGGATTCCCATAGACCCCTTCCACATCTGTCAGAAAGGCCAGCTTTTCCGCTTTCATTTCCGTGGCAATGGCACAGGCCGCATCATCCGCATTGATGTTATAAGTCTGATAGGCATCATCAAAGCCAATGGGACACACTATGGGCAGATAATCCTTTTCCAGCAGATCATACAGAATTTTGGGATTGACGGATTTGATTTCCCCCACAAAGCCGATGTCCTCTCCACCGGAAAGCTTCTTATCTACCTGGAGCATTCCCCCGTCTTTACCGCTGACCCCCACAGCTTTAACCCCCAGTTCCTGTACCATTTGCACCAGGCCCTTGTTGACCCGGTTCAGCACCATTTCTGCGATTTCCATGGTAGAGGCATCTGTTACCCGAAGCCCATTCACAAAATGAGGTTCCTCTCCGGTTTTCTGGATCCACCTGCTGATTTCCTTGCCGCCTCCGTGCACAATAATGGGTTTAAAGCCTACCAGTTTCAACAGCACCACATCCTGAATAACGCTTTTTTTCAGGTTTTCATCTGCCATGGCACTGCCACCGTATTTTACCACAATAATTTTCCTGTTGAACCTTTGAATATAGGGCAGGGCCTCAATGAGCACCTCTGCTTTTTCCATGATTTTATCGTCCATTTTGCTCCCTAACTGCGGTAATCCGCATTAATCTTAATGTAATCATAGGTCAGGTCACAGCCCCAGGCCGTGGCAGACGCATCGCCCATATGCAAATGGATACAGGCCGTTACTGCAGGACAGGACAGAATGGCCGTGGCCTTTTCCTCATCAAAATCCACTGCCTTTCCCTGCAGCATAATGGCAATCTCTCCAGCTTCACTCTGAAAATGCAGGTCCACCAGGTCCGGATCAAAGGGGGCTCCTGCATAGCCCATGGCACACAGGATTCTCCC
>CAYRQT010000048.1:0-16176 GCA_964426655.1 uncultured Cuneatibacter sp.
CTGGTCATCCGGACACATCTTGTGGCGGAGGGGAACCGGGCAGTCCATAAGCTGAACCGGGAAGGCAGCTTCTGGGCAAAGGCCGGAACCCAGGCGGCCATGTATCGACTGGTACAAAAGGAGCTGACAGCAGGAGAAGAGGAGATGGTAAAAAGAGGGCGAAATGCCAAATCCGGTTCAGTGGCTAAAAATGCTTCCGTGCAGGACTATCGGATGGCGACAGGATGGGAATGCCTTTTGGGGCATTTATATCTCTCCGGAAAAATGGACCGGGTGGTATTTTTGATCCACCTGGGAATGCAATATATCACAGAGGAGTCAGATGGAAATTGAAAAGCTCATTTTAGAAGGCCGCAATGCGGTGGCAGAAGCATTGCGGGCAGGAAAAACGATTGACAAAGCCTATGTACAGGAAGGGAATCTGGAAGGAAGCATACGCACCCTGGTAAAGAATCTGAAGGACGAGGGATGTTTCATACAATATGTGAGCAAAGAGCGTTTGGATCAGATGAGTGAAACCGGAAAACACCAGGGGATCATTGCTCATGGTGCAGTGTATCCCTATGCCGGGCTGGAGGATATTCTTGCCCTGGCAGAAAAAAAGAAAGAGCCTCCTTTTCTTGTGTTGCTGGATGGAATCGAGGATCCCCATAATCTGGGGGCGATTATCCGCACAGTCAATCAGGCCGGTGCGCATGGAGTCGTCATTTTAAAAAACCGGGCGGTGGGGCTTACTCCCGTGGTGGCCAGAACATCGGCGGGCGCCCTTGCCTATACACCGGTGGTCCGTGTAACCAATATGGTGCAGACCATGAAAACATTAAAAGAAAAAGGCATCTGGTTCGTTGGAGGCGATATGGGAGGAAGTCCCATGTATCAGCTGAATCTGAAGGGGCCAATGGGCCTGGTCATTGGAAGTGAAGGCGCTGGCCTTAGCCGGCTGGTCAGGGAAAATTGTGACATGCTGGCCTCCATCCCCATGAGGGGAGACATTGATTCTTTGAATGCTTCCGTAGCGGCAGGCATTCTGGCCTATGAAATTGTTCGACAGCGCATGTTGTAAAACCGGAAAGGAGCAGGTATGGCAGTGTATACTTTGGAAAATCAGTACCTTCAGGTGAAAGTGGATGCGCAGGGCGCAGAAATGGTGCGACTTTTTGACAAAAAGAAGGAGAGAGACGTGTTATGGCATGCTGATCCGGAATACTGGGGCCGGCATGCCCCGGTTCTGTTCCCTTTTGTAGGGGCACTGGCGGATGGGCGTTATCGGCACAAAGGAATTACATACCCAATGGGACAGCATGGATTTGCCAGGGACATGGCCTTTTCACTGAAAGAAGAAAAAGAAGATGAAATCTGGTTTTCCCTGACAGATACCCCCAGGACCCGGGAAGTGTACCCTTTCCCTTTTTTGCTGGAAATTGGATATAAACTGATAAAAAACAAAGTGGAAGTGCTGTGGCGGGTGACCAATACAGGCGCCCACAAATTGTTTTTTAATATTGGCGGACACCCTGCCTTTGTTTTGCCAAAAGGAATGGAAATGGCCAATATGCACCTGGTATTTCCGGAAAAAACAGCCCTTCACTACTGGCATATTGAGGATCCGGGAAGCGGATGTGTGCTGCGAGGCCATTTGCACACATTGCCCCTGGAAGATGGTGCTGTGGAGCTGAATGAGAATTTCTGGTCCCAGGGGGTCTATATCTTTCCCATGAGTCAGGTGGAAAAAGTGGCTCTTCAGGTCAATGGAAAGCCCTATGTGAGCCTGAAGACCAAGGGATTTCCTTTCACCGGCGTTTGGACCAAACCGGGATATCCCTTTATCTGTCTGGAGCCCTGGTATGGACGGGCGGACGATAAAGGATTTACTGGAAGCCTTTCGGAAAAGCCGGACATTCAGAAGCTGGAGGGGGGAGAAGTCTTTTCTGCCTCCTATCGAATTAAGGTGGGGGAATAGCTGTAAACTTGCTTTTTTTCGAAAACCATATTGACAGCAGGTGCATTCTATTGTATATTAGTGAGCGTTGACACGGCGAGCGGACAGGCTTTGTTCGGCGCGGCGTGTGTTCAGCTGGCGTGGCACAGTCGGTAGCGCACCTCATTGGTAGTGAGGAGGTCACGGGTTCGATTCCCGTCGCTAGCTTTAAAACCTCTGTATGAAATACAGAGGTTTTTTGTTTTTGTTTGAAAGGAAGAAGAATCCCCGCCTTGACGAACCGGGGATTTGTGATATGATAAAGAAAATATTTCGGGGAGTTTTTCCCCTGGAAAGCAGAAAAAGAAACCCGGAGGTGTATCATGGAAGAGCGAGACAAAATGCTGATGAAAGAAGAGGAGGCACAAAAAGAGCCCACCTCCAAAAATTTTATCGAGCAGATCATTGAAAAAGATCTGGCAGAAGGGGTGTATGATCACGTCCAGACCCGTTTTCCTCCGGAACCCAATGGTTATTTGCACATAGGCCATGCCAAATCTATTTTGTTGAATTATGGACTGGCAAAAAAGTATAACGGGAAGTTCAACATGCGTTTTGATGATACAAATCCCACCAAAGAAAAAACAGAATTTGTGGAATCCATTTTGGCCGATGTAAACTGGCTGGGAGCGGATTATGAGGACAGGCTCTTCTTTGCATCCGATTATTTCCATAAAATGTATGAATGTGCGGTTTTTCTCATCAGGAAAGGAAAAGCCTATGTGTGCGATCTTTCTGCGGAAGAAATCCGGGAGTACCGGGGAACCCTCACAGAGCCGGGGAAAGAAAGCCCCTACAGAAACCGCTCCATTGAAGAAAACCTGAGGCTGTTTGAAGAAATGAAAAGCGGTGGCATTGCAGACGGTGCAAGAGTGCTGCGGGCGAAAATTGACATGGCCTCTCCCAACATCAATATGCGGGATCCGGTCATCTATCGGGTAGCTCACATGTCCCATCACAACACCGGGGACACCTGGTGCATTTACCCCATGTATGATTTTGCCCATCCCATTGAGGATGCCATTGAACATATTACGCACTCCATATGTACACTGGAGTTTGAAGACCATCGCCCTCTTTACGACTGGGTGGTGCGGGAGTGTGAATTTGAGAATCCGCCCAAGCAGGTAGAGTTTGCCAAATTGTATCTTACCAATGTAGTAACAGGTAAGCGCTACATCAAGAAACTGGTAGAAGATGGTGTGGTAGACGGCTGGGATGATCCCCGTCTGGTTACCATCAGTGCTTTGCGTCGCCGGGGTTTTACCCCGGAATCCATCCGCATGTTCGTAGATCTGGTGGGTGTGGCCAAAAGCAACAGTTCTGTGGACTATGCCATGCTGGAGTATTGTATCCGGGAGGACCTGAAACTGAAGCGGCCCCGCATGAGTGCGATTCTGGATCCTGTTAAACTGGTCATTGACAACTATCCGGATGACCGGGTGGAATACATGGAAGTGCCCAACAATCTGGAAAATGAAGGGCTTGGCAGCCGTCAGGTGCCTTTTTCCAAGGAGTTATACATTGAACGGGAAGACTTTATGGAAGTGCCTGTAAAAAAATATTTCCGGCTGTTCCCAGGAAATGAAGTGCGGCTGATGCATGCCTATTTTGTAACCTGTACAGGCTGTGAAAAAGATGAGAACGGAAATGTGACGGTGGTACACGCCACCTATGATCCCCAGACCCGTAGTGGAAGCGGTTTTAACGGACGCAAGGTGAAGGGAACCATTCACTGGGTAGCCGCTGCCACTGCTTTTAAAGCAGAAGTACGTCTGTATGAAAATCTGGTGGATGAGGAAAAGGGAAAGCTGAATGCAGATGGTACGCTGAATTTCAATCCCAACTCCCTGACCGTTCTGAAGAACTGTTGTATGGAACCTGCTTTAAAGGAGGCCAAAGGGCTGGATAGCTTCCAGTTTGTACGAAATGGCTTCTTCTGTGCAGATGAAAAGGATAGTAAACCGGGGCAACCGGTATTCAACCGAATCGTCAGCCTGAAAAGCAGTTTTAAACTGGATAAAAAATAAAGGGAAAAGGGGGATGCAGCTGCACCCCTCTTTTTTCAACAGTACAGGCAGGAGGCAAGAATGCTGAATATAGACAGTTCCAGAAAAGAACCGGTCTATCTGCAGATTTACCAGGCGCTTAGAGAAGACATTCAGAAGGGCATACGCCGGGCTGGGGAGCGGTTGCCCTCTACTCGGGGATTGGCGCAGGATCTGGCAGTGAGCCGCAGCACGGTAATAATGGCCTATGAGCAGTTAGTTTGCGAGGGATATGCAGAAACCAGACAGGGAAGCGGGTATTATGTCCTTCCCTTGGATGCGTTTTTTTCTCCGGGAGGAGAAATGAAAATGCCATCAGAGCCCATGGCAGGACAGCCGGCGGTGCCCTCTGGCATTGATTTTTCTCCAAGGGGCATTGATTTGGAAAATTTCCCACTGGATACATGGAGAAAACTTACCAGAGAGGTTCTGACCACGGCTAATAAAGAGCTATTCTTTGGCGGAGACCCCAGGGGAGAACATAAATTGCGCAGACAAATTGCCGGGTATCTCTATCGGGCCAGGGGCGTATCCTGTTCACCAGCATCCATTCTTCTGGGAGCGGGCAGTGATGTGCTTTTGGTACTGCTCCATCAGCTTTTAGGCAGGGAAGCCGTCATCGGCATGGAAAACCCTACATATCGGCAGGCGTATATGACGTTTAAACAACTGGGACATTCCATTGTGCCGGTGCCTATGGACTGGGACGGCATGTCTGTGGAAGGACTGGAAGCCTCCGGGGCGGATGTTGCGTATGTGATGCCATCCCATCAGTTTCCAACAGGTATAGTCATGCCGGTTCAGAGACGCCTGCAGCTCTTGCAGTGGGCCGGGGCCCGCAAAGGCCGCTACATTATAGAAGATGATTATGACAGTGAGTTTCGTTATAAAGGCCGGCCCATTCCGGCTTTGCACAGCATTCCTCACCATGATACCGTCATTTACCTGGGAACCTTTTCCAAATCCATTGCACCGGGCATACGCATCAGCTATATGGTCCTGCCGCCCACCTTGCTGGATCGTTATGAGAAGTATTTTACATTTTATGCATCCACAGTCAGCCGGATTGATCAGGAGATTTTGACCAGGTTCATGGAAGGAGGGTATTTTGAACGGCATTTAAATAAAATGCGGGCCCTTTATCGCAGCAAACAGGAAACGCTTCTGGAACAGATCCGGCTTAAAGGATTGCCAGTGTCAGTTTACGGCGAAAATGCAGGACTACATGTGCTTTTGATGCTGAAAGCCGGGCGATTTGGAGATGGAATGGAAATCACGGAAGAGGAACTGGTGAAAAGAGCTGCCAGGAAGGGGGTCCTCGTGTATCGGCTGGGCCTTTATACGATTGGAGGGCTTCAAAGGATGAGCCCCTGTATTTTGCTGGGCTATGCCAACTTATCTGAATCACAAATTACGGAAGGGATTCAGGCTTTAAAGGAAGCCTGGACATAAAGGAGAGCAAAATGGACGAAAAATTATATGCCATACCGGTGCGGGAAGCCTTTGAGAATCCGGGCGAGTGCCCCCTTTGCCGCATGAGAAAGACCCTGGAGGATGCTTCCATTGCCTATACGCTGGGCGCCAGTTACATGGAAGATGATGTGCGTATGGAGACCAACCGTCAGGGCTTTTGCCGGACCCATTTGCAGGTTCTTTCCATGCAGGAAAATAAGCTGGGACTGGCCCTGATTTTAAAAACGCATTTTGACCGAGTAAACCAGGAGAGCAAAAAAAGAATAAAAACACCGGGAAAAAAGGGAGGACTGTTTTCCAGAGAAAAGGAAGATACACTGGTGACCTACCTGGAGGAACAGCAGAAAAGCTGTTTTATCTGCAGCAGGGTGAACAACACTTTTGCGAGATATGTGGATACCACCATTTACCTATATAAAAAAGAAGCAGAATTTCGGCAGATGTATGGAGAATGCAGGGGATTTTGCATGGCACATACTGCGGATTTGCTGAGAAAAGGAAAGGATATGCTGGGAGAAGAAGCCTACCGGGGGTTTTATGAGGTGACCACAAGATTATACATTGATAATATGGAGCGGGTGACTGCGGATTTGGACTGGTTCACCAATAAATTTGACTATCGCTACAAGGATGCCCCATGGAAGGAAGCCAAAGACGCTATCCCCAGGGCACTGGTAAAGCTAAGCAGTATTCCCAGGGAATAGGAGCGGCGGCCTGGCTTCTGAAAAAGAAAAAACCGGATCTCTCCGTTCCTTTACATGACGGAGAGATCCGGTTCTGCTTTCTGAGCGTTTAAAACCTGTAGAGCCTCTTGCTTTATTAAAATGTGATGGTGCCCTCACCAGATTCTTCTTCCGAAGATTTCGCGGCCTCTGCAGCGTCACTAATATGGATGGCGCCGTCGTCTGCAGCCTCCTGAACGGTATCTGCAACATCTGCAGCAGCTTCCTTCACATCTTCTGCAACCGCATTGGCAGCATCCGCAGCATCTGCAGCGGCAGCCTGCACCTCTTCTTTTACCTCTTCGGCCTTTTCTTTTACAGTGTCCTGATTCAGGTCGTCTAAATCATCGGCCAATTCATCATTAAAGGCATCATACTTGCTTTTATATGCACGGTAAGCAGCGTAGGCACCTCCGGCCAGAGCGCCGATGATCAATAATTTCCCCAGTTTCTTTCCCATTTACAACACTCCCATCCGCCCTTAAGGGCAATTATTCTCAATGAATGTACGTTCATTGTAATACGTTTCCCGGAAAAAGAAAAGAGATAAACCGTGAATTGTTTTTAGAAAATATAAAGAAATTCTAAAAAAAAGCACAAAACAAAAAATGAGAAAAACAGCAGAAAAAAAGAGAAAAGAAGAGATATAAAACGTTAATCTGATATATATACCAATATACCACCTTGCAATCTAAAGGGCGATTAGATAATATATAGAAAAAATGATTAGCACTCAATTATAAGGAGTGCTAACAAATAGAAAATGAGGAGGCTGTTGAACATGAAGTTAGTTCCTTTAGGTGACAGAGTTGTTTTAAAGCAGTTAATTGCAGAAGAAAAAACCAAATCGGGTATCATCGTTCCCGGTGCAGCTAAAGAAAAACCCCAGCAGGCTGAAGTCATTGCCGTAGGCCCCGGCGGAAATATAGATGGCAAAGAAGTGGAAATGCACGTTAAGGCCGGGGATCAGGTGATTTTCTCCAAATACTCCGGTACAGAAGTTACCGTGGATGATGTGGAGTACATTATTGTAAAACAGAGCGATATTTTGGCAATTATTGATTAATCAGGAGGCAGGAAACAATGGCAAAGGATATTAAATACGGCGCAGAAGCAAGAGCCGCGTTAGAGGCTGGTGTAGATAAGCTGGCAAACACAGTAAGAGTAACACTTGGACCTAAGGGACGTAACGTGGTTCTGGACAAATCCTATGGTACACCCCTGATTACAAATGACGGTGTGACCATTGCAAAGGAAGTAGAACTGGAAGATCCTTTTGAAAACATGGGCGCTCAGCTGGTAAAAGAAGTGGCCACAAAAACCAATGATGTAGCAGGTGATGGTACCACCACAGCAACAGTTCTGGCACAGGCCATGGTCAATGAAGGCACCAAGAACCTGGCAGCAGGGGCAAATCCCATCGTGCTTCGAAAGGGAATGAAGAAAGCCACCGAAGTGGCTGTAGATGCAATTGTTGCCATGTCCAGTCCGGTCAGCAACAAGGAACAGATTGCCCGTGTAGCGGCTATTTCTGCAGGGGATGACGGAGTAGGTGAATTGCTGGCAGATGCCATGGAAAAAGTGACCAACAATGGCGTTATTACCATTGAAGAATCCAAGACCATGAAAACGGAGCTGGATCTGGTAGAAGGTATGCAATTCGACAGGGGCTATGTCAGTGCCTATATGTGCACCGATATGGAAAAGATGGAAGCCAATCTGGATGATCCCTACATTCTGATTACAGACAAGAAAATTTCCAATATTCAGGAAATTCTGCCCGTTCTGGAGCAGATCGTACAAAGCGGTGCGAAACTGCTGATCATTGCTGAAGATATTGAGGGTGAGGCCCTGACCACATTGATTGTCAATAAATTACGTGGTACATTTAGCGTTGTAGGTGTAAAGGCCCCCGGTTATGGTGACCGCCGCAAAGAAATGCTGAAGGATATTGCCATTTTGACAGGCGGTACAGTCATTTCCGAGGAGTTGGGTCTGGAGCTGAAGAACACTACCATGGATCAGCTGGGCCGTGCAAAATCCGTAAAGGTACAGAAGGAAAATACCGTAATTGTAGATGGCTATGGAGAAAAAGCAGATATTGATGCCCGTGTGGCACAGATTCAGGCCCAGATGGAAGAGACCACATCTGAATTTGACAAAGAAAAGCTGCAGGAGCGTCTTGCCAAGCTTTCCGGCGGTGTTGCGGTAATTCGTGTAGGTGCGGCTACTGAAACAGAAATGAAGGAAGCCAAGCTGCGTATGGAGGATGCACTGAATGCTACCCGTGCTGCTGTGGAAGAGGGGATTATTGCCGGAGGTGGCTCTGCTTATATCCATGCATCCAAGGAAGTGGCTAAGTTGGTGGCTACCCTGGAAGGGGATGAAAAGACAGGCGCTAAGATTATTCTGAAGGCCCTGGAAGCGCCTTTGTATCATATCGCATACAATGCAGGACTTGAAAGTGCAGTTATTGTGAATCAGGTACGGGCCTCTGAGCCTGGCATCGGTTTTGATGCATATAAAGAAGCATACGTGGACATGGTGAAAGAAGGCATTCTGGATCCTACAAAGGTAACCAAAACGGCTTTGCAAAATGCTACCAGTGTAGCGGCTACCCTTTTGACCACAGAATCTGTTGTGGCAACCATTAAGTCCAACGAACCTGCAGCAGCTGCAGGCGGCATGGGCGGTATGGGTGGCATGGGCGGCATGATGTAAGCGGCTTTTCCCAAAAAAGAAAAAGAGGTGTTCCGGCTTTTGGGCCGGACACCTCTTTTTTTAAAAATAAGTTTCTTTATTAGTGAAAATCCTGTATAATATGACCATGAATGAAATGGGAGGTACAACATGAACGACTCATATGTGGAATGTCTGGTAAAAAGGGCCACGCCCAGCTACGCCGGCTTTCTGAAGGCTACACTGATTTTAATTTTTGCCATATCCTTTTTGCTTTGCATGGTCAATCCCCTGTTTTTTATCCTTCTGGTGATTGTGGGGGCAGTTGGCTACTGGCTCATTATCAGACTGAACATTGAATGGGAATACATAATGATGGGAGATACGCTGGCCATTGACAGAATTGTCAATAAGAACAGCAGGAAGACCATTTTGAAAGTGGAGTTAGAAAAAATGCAGGCCATGGCACCTGCAGGATCCAGTGCGGTGTCTGGTTTTGCCAAAAGCGGACAGTATAAATTCTTGAATTACACCTCTGGCACCAAAGGTGCACAGGTGTATTATCTGGTCTATTCCGGCAAGGATAAACCACAGATTCTCATGCTGGAGCCCAGTGAAAAAATGATTAAAGCTTTGCGCTATGCCTATCCCCGGGTGGTGAGCCAGTATTAAAACCATTTGACATACCGATGGACATTTGATAGACTAACAGGAAATCTGCAGAATGGTCTGCAGACAGACGAGGATTTGTTAAACAGCGAAAGAGAGGAAAGACATGGGTGTAATCATTGGTGAAGGCATCACTTTTGATGATGTACTGCTGGTACCGGCTTATTCGGAGGTAATTCCCAATCAGGTCAGCCTGCAGACAAGCTTAACAAAGAAAATCAAGCTGAATATTCCCATTATGAGTGCCGGAATGGATACGGTAACAGAGCATAGGATGGCCATAGCCATGGCCAGACAGGGCGGCATAGGCATCATACACAAGAATATGTCCATTGAACAACAGGCTGAGGAAGTGGACCAGGTAAAGCGCTCAGAGTATGGCGTTATTACGGATCCTTTTTATCTTTCTCCGGAGCATACCCTGGCAGATGCAGATAATCTCATGGCAAAATTTCGCATTTCTGGTGTTCCCATAACAGTGAACCGGAAGCTGGTGGGCATCATCACGAATCGTGATTTAAAATTTCAGGAAGATTTCACCCAGAAGATAAAAGACTGTATGACTTCCACAGGCCTGGTAACGGCAAAAGAAGGCACCACGCTGGAGGAGGCAAAAAAGATTCTGGCAAAGGCCAAGGTGGAGAAGCTTCCCATTGTGGATGATGACTTTAATTTAAAGGGCCTGATTACCATAAAGGATATTGAAAAAACCATTAAATATCCGGCATCAGCTAAGGATGGCCAGGGGCGCCTGCTGTGTGGCGCTGCAGTGGGCATCACCAGTAATGTACTGGAACGGGTGGATGCACTGGTAAAGGCAAAGGTGGATGTTGTGGTCATTGATTCCGCTCACGGACACTCCGCCAATATTATCCGCAGCCTGAAGGAAATCAAGAGCACCTATCCGGAACTGCAGGTCATTGCAGGAAATGTTGCCACAGGTGAAGCTACAAAAGCATTAATTGAAGCTGGTGTAGATGCAGTGAAGGTGGGGATTGGCCCCGGCTCCATCTGCACAACACGTGTGGTGGCAGGCATTGGCGTGCCCCAGATCAGTGCCATCATGGATTGCTATGAGGCTGCCAAAGCCTATGGGGTCCCGGTTATTGCTGATGGAGGCATCAAATATTCCGGAGATCTGACCAAAGCCATTGCAGCAGGTGCCAATGTGTGTATGCTGGGTAGCATATTTGCAGGTTGTGATGAAAGTCCGGGAGAATTTGAACTATACCAGGGTAGAAAATACAAGGTATACAGAGGCATGGGTTCCATCAGTGCCATGGAGAATGGTTCCAAGGACAGGTATTTCCAGGCGGATGCCAAGAAACTGGTACCTGAAGGGGTGGAAGGACGTGTGGCCTATAAAGGTACTGTAGAAGACACGGTATTCCAGCTTACCGGTGGCCTCAGATCCGGAATGGGCTATTGCGGTACGCCTACTATTGAGGATCTGAAGGAAAAAGGCCGTTTTGTCAAAATATCGGCAGCTTCCCTGAGAGAAAGTCATCCTCATGATATCCATATCACCAAGGAAGCCCCCAATTACAGTGTAAACGAATAAAAGTAATGAATTTGTAATAGCATTCTTCTTTGAATTTTTGTATGATTAAAGAAGAGTGCTATTTTTATGGAGGTAAAGCCGTGAAGAAAAAATGGAGCGTGATGGCTTGTCTGGGTATGCTGTTGATACTTAGTGCCTGCCGGAGATCCGGCTTGGAAACAGAAACCACGTCTTCTCAGAGTGAAACAGAAACCTGGGAAAGTACAGAAGATGTGGAAAGCACAGAGACAGAGGCGGAGACACAGATTTGCCCAATGGGGCCGGTTTACAAAGAATGGGAAAGCCTCAGTGAGACTGACAGAATTTACAAGGCTGGGGAGATAGATGAGAATGTCAACTATTTTGACAGCATACAGGCTATGGAAGACAGGGTCCTGATCACTTACATGAAGTATGCAGGCATGAATGAGACGGGCAATGAAATGTGGGATTATACGATGCGCACCTATTCACCTACCGAGGATATTCTTTCGGAAGGCATTACCCTGACCACCTATGATGCCTCCTTTGTCCAGGACCCCGTAATGGGAGATGGCTTTTTTTATCTGCTGACGCCAACAGGGGAATATGAGGTCTATTCCTGGGATCTGAAACTTCTGGAAACTATACCTCTACCCGGTCTGAATGGCTATCAGGCGCTGGCAGATGGAAAAAACAACTGCATCTATTATATAGATCTGGAAGGCATGCTTCATATTCTGGATGGGTATGGCACAGCCCATCAGGAGCAGACTGTCACCTTCCCCTTCCTGGAACCGGAGTTGGCCGGCATTTTTGATGACGGAAATATACTTATTATTAACGGTGTGGATGCAGACAGCTATCAGTTTTTCCGGTATTATTATGATGCGGGTACACTGCTGATGGCAGGTTTTGATGCAGGGCGCAGGGAAGGCATCTATGAGGCAGAGGGCTGGCACAATATGCAGGTCCTGGGTGATATCACCAGGATCCTGTTTCAGAAAAACAGTGAGTCGCCATTGTATCAGGTGATTCAGTATGGAGAGACCCTCTATCTGCCCACTTCCAGCTTTGCTTTGGAAGAGAATCTGGTCTTTTATGGCCTGCAGGATGAAAATGAAATGAACATGGCTCTGGTGGACCTGTCCACGGGAAACAAAATTGCTGAAGCACAGATGACATTGAACGGAGAATACCTGGACCTTACCGGGGCCTATCTGTCCAGTCTGGATCTTTTTGTGTTCTCCGGATATGAAGCGGGAGATGGGTACTGTGGACTGTATTTATGGGATTTGCAGGATTCCTATATTCAGCCGGAGGCCCAGATGAAACCGTTGGAAGAAGGGTCCGAAGAAAAATTTGAAGGCTCTGAAGCCCTGATGGCCCATGTGGAGGCCCTGGAGGATAAATATGGGGTGGATTTGCACATCGGTACGGAATGTATTCGGGATTACCCGGATTATGACGTGCAGGTGGTGACAGATGAAGCGTTGATTGAACAGGCTCTGATACAGTTGGATGAAGCTTTTTCCAATTACCCGGATCATTTTATGGAACAGCTTGCCTTTGGAGACATTGAAGAAATGACAGTATATCTGGCGGGAGCACTGACCCCGGCCAACACCCAGTCCATATCCGATGCGGCTGCTTTTGTAACGGAATCAGATCATGAGATGATGATGGTGCTCAATATCTATTATGAAGACATTTTGGAGTCCACCATCTGCCATGAGACCTCTCACTGGATAGACAGAAAACTGGCCTATATTACCACGATGGAAGGGAACGGAAGCCTGGAGGAGGGGGTGTGGAACAGCTTTAATCCGGCGGGCTTTTCTTATGATTTCAGTTATGTGGATGGGCCGGCGTATTTTTCAGACATATATACCAGAATGGATCCTGCAACGGAGGAGAACGGTGTATATTTTATAGATGCTTACAGCAAGACGTTTCCTACAGAGGACAGAGCCCGCATTATGGAATACGCCATTTGTGATCCGCAAGGGGTACAGTATTCTCATATTCTGGATAAACTGGCTTATTATGCCGCCTGTATTCGTGGGTATTTTAATACAGAGGGCTGGCCGGAAGTGACCACATGGGAATTGCTTTTACAGGGGAGTTAAGGTATAATAGATAGCACTGAATAAGAAAGGGATATTATAATGAGAAGTGACAGCATACCCAAAAGAATTCTGCGATTAATTACACCTCTTGCGGTGCATCTCTCTATTGCCACCTTAGTTTCAACAGTGGGGGCCATAATCATCAGCCTGTGGTTACAGGCACGCTACACCGGCTCTTCTTACACAGACCTCCTGAATCTGTATTATGATACAGTCATGAAATGGAGCCTTCCTCTGACGGCGCTGGGAGGCCTTTTGGCCATCCCTATTCTGGGGTATATGTACAGGAAGGACGCAAAACGTATCCGGCTTTCCAAAAGAGATCCGGGAGCGGGCTGGTATGTGCTTGCCGCCATCGGAGGAATGGCCTGCTGTCTCTTCCTGAACAATGTGATGGAATTTACCGGCATTACCAGACTGGCTAGTGAGGAGTACATTGAACAGACAGAAGCTATGATGGATAACCCCCTATGGCTTTCATTGCTGTGTGGAGCTGTCGTTGTTCCCATAGCCGAGGAGCTGGTTTTTAGAGGGCTGATATTTAAACGTATGCGCACCTATTTGCCGGTGGGAACAGCCATACTCCTTTCTTCACTGATTTTTGGCCTCTATCACATGAATATCATTCAATTTGTTTATGCAGGGCTTTTGGGAGCGGTTCTGGCATATGCTTATGAAACCTTTCACTCTCTGGTATTCCCCATTATTCTTCATGGGGCAGCCAATGGCCTGGCTTTTTTACTGTCTGCCGATAATGGTACAGGAGACTTTCTTTACGCCAATATGACAGTGGTGGTGCTGTCCACCCTGGTGGCCGGCGTTTTGTTTTTTGCCCTGCTTTTGGGCATGAGGAATTATCAGCATAAAAGGGAGATAGAAGAACATGCAAACTAAATTATTATCCATTGCCATTCCATGCTACAATTCTGCCGCATATATGGAACATTGCATCCGGTCCTTGCTGGTGGGGGGAAAAGAAGTAGAAATTATCATTGTAGATGATGGTTCACAAAAGGACAATACGGCAGAAATTGCAGACCGATATGAGAAAGAATTCCCCGGGATTATAAAGGCGGTACATCAGGAAAATGGAGGACATGGCGCCGCTGTCAACACAGGCATTCGGGAAGCCACGGGGGCCTTTTTTAAAGTAGTGGATTCAGACGACTGGGTCAATGAGCAGGCCTATGAGATAATTCTAGATTTACTGCGGGAGGTGGTGCAGAATGAAACGCCTCTTGATATGCTGATTTCCAATTTTGTTTATGAAAAGGAAGGGGCCAGACGAAAGAAGGTGATGGCATACCATCGGGCATTGCCTAAAAACAAATTCTTTGGATGGGATGAGGTGGGAGCCTTTAATGTTGGACAGTATATTCTCATGCACTCCGTGATTTACCGGACACAGGTATTAAGAGATTGTGGACTGGAGTTGCCCAGACATACCTTTTATGTGGACAATCTGTATGTGTACTATCCCCTCCCCTATGTGAAGACCATGTATTATCTGGATGTGAATTTTTACCGGTATTTCATTGGCCGGTCAGATCAGTCTGTCAATGAGCAGGTGATGCTTTCCCGCCTGGATCAGCAAATTCGGGTCAATAAACTGATGTTTGACTGCCATGACCTGACCAAAATAGAAAACAGGCCCCTCAGAGCCTACATGTACCAGTATCTGGAAATTGTCAGTGTGATTTCTTCCATTTTGCTGATCCGAACTGGCAGCAAGGAAAAACTGCAGGAAAAAAAGGAACTATGGAAATATTTTAAAAATCACAATAAAAAGATGTATAAACATCTTCGATATGGAAAGTTTTTGGGAAATGCCATTCACATGCCGGGAAAATGGGGGCGGGACAGTGTTCTGCTGGGGTATAAAATTTGTCAGAAGGTATTTGGATTCAATTAAAAAACCTGCAGGCCTTTAGAGGCCTGCAGGTTTTTCTTTTGAGGAAGAGGAAGGGGGGGGGCTATTTTTGGCAGTCCCCACTTTATGTGCGTGCCGTTTCGGCAGATAATACACGGGAATGTAGAAGAGAATGGCCATAACCACGGCCCCTGCCACATCCAGCAAAGAATGTTGCTTTAAAAACACAGTGGACATGCAGATTAACAGAGTCAGAACCCAGGCCAGAAAAGTGGTGCCCCGTTTTTCTCGGAGGCGGGCATTCTTGCTGATGGCAATGGCCGCTGCAAAAGAGTTGTAGGCATGTATGCTGGGAAAGACATTGGTAGAGGTATCCGCACCATACAAACGACGAATCAGAGGGGCGAAGATAGAATTATCCGGCACCACCTCAGGCCGCAGGTATTGTCCGTTTGGGAAAACGGTACAGATGACCAGGAAAAGGGTCATGCCCCCATATAAAAAAGTAATGTACTGGTAGAATTCTTTCTTATTTGTAAAACAGAGATAGAACCAAACTGCAGGAATAAAAAGAAACCACAAAAAATAGGGGATGATAAAAGATTCCACAAAGGGAATGAAATCATCCAGAGGCGTGTAAATTACATGAAAATGAGTCGTCACATTTTGCTCTAGCCAATAGAACCATATTAAATAAAAAGGCAGATAAAGAAGAGTCCAGATCTGCGGATATTTTTTAAAAAACCGGCGCATATACACTCCTTTTGCTGGAAATTATACATATGGGGAAGTATACCATAGCTGTTACGGCAATACAATGGATGACAGGAAAACTTAAGATGTTGCTAACAAAGATAAACGAAAGGTTATGCTCTGTTTATGAAAAGGCCATAACCCCGGAACAAAAAAGGGGCTGCACATAAAAAAAGGACCGTTAAACGATCCTTACCGAGTAGCGGAAGGGAGATTCGAACTCTCGACACCACGGGTATGAACCGTGTGCTCTGGCCAACTGAGCTATTCCGCCCCATATCAAATTGTTGAGAAAAAAATGGGGCCTATAGGGCTCGAACCTATGACCCTCTGCTT
>CAYRQT010000049.1:0-14380 GCA_964426655.1 uncultured Cuneatibacter sp.
CCTCACCTCTCAGGGACTTTCCATTCACCTGACCGGCAGTAGACAGGCCAGATCCTATGTAAACATGACCATGGATATGATGAAAGCTTTCGGGGTGAACGTCCCCGAACCGGAAGGAGATGTTTACCAGGTCCCCGGACAAAGGGTCTACCATGCCCGAACCTACGCCATTGAGCCGGATGTCTCTGCCGCCTGCTATTTTTATGCTCTGGCCATGCTGCTTGGGTGTGCGGTTACAGTGCCCGGGGTCTATCCGGATTCCCTGCAGGGGGACCTGCGTTTTCTCAGACTTCTTTCGCGGATGGGTGGCACCCTGGTTGCTCAGCCGGAAGGTCTTTGCCTTGTAGGGCCAGAAAATGGCAGATATCCAGGTATTACCGTGGAAATGACCGACTTTTCCGATCAGGCTCTGACGTTGGCTGCTCTGGCTGTTTACGCAGAGGGACCTACCACCATTACCGGGATTGGGCACATCCGCCGTCAGGAAAGCGACCGCATCCTGGCCATGGAAAAAGCCTATGCAGCCATGGGACTGGAAAGCCATTCTACGGAGGACTGCATCACCCTATACCCCGGCACGCCCCGCCCCTGTTCCATTGAGACCTTTCAGGATCACCGGGTGGCCATGGCCATGACCCTGGTAGGCCTGCGTACCCCAGGCATTGTGATTTTGGATCCTTCCTGCACCTCCAAAACTTTTTCCGGTTACTTTTACGAACTGGAACGCCTTCTATATACTCCCGCCCGTTAACGCAAAGCACCGGAATCATTCAATAACAATGTGCTGTACAGGAAAAGCACATCTTCTTCTCCAGAAAAAGTGACAAAATTCCCGATTAGTTCAGGCCGTATATAGCGGGTGTCTATCACCGTAATTTTGGAATAGCCCTCCACAAGCAACGGCACAAGACTGCTTCCAAAGGAGTCTCTAAATACCACTAGTTCCCGGCCGTTTTCCTGGGCCGGGTTTTCTATTGTCAGCAAAGGATTGGCGCCGGAGAGAAAAATATCGTAGGGATCATTTCCATCCTGCTTTTCCAGCGTATATATCCCGGTAATCTCCCCGGTTTCAAAATGGTAGACACTGCACCCTTCCAGTACCGCATTGGTCAGATAGGTAAGTTTGTCCGGAGAAAGGGGCAAAGCAGACTGCCCATAATATACCCCGTAAAAGGGGACATCCAATGTCACTGTCTCATAAGTGCTCTCCACATCGGCCCCCATCTGAGCGGCAAGGTATCCGGCGGTCCCTGTCAGCGCCATCTGGTCCCAGTGGGTGTCCGTTCGGTAGTAGCTGCTTAATTTCAGAGTCTCTGTTATATCCACATATTCTGCCCAGGACATTTCTTTTTGCAAAATGGTTGCCAGCCGATCAAAATCCAAAGAAAGATGTCCGGATTCTTCTGCCAGAAAATACCCTTTATCCGGCACGACAGCCAGATACACAGCCGCATTCGTCTCTGCAAAATACCTCTCATATATAGCCGTCAGTCTCTCTCCTGCCCTTTCCACGGAAGCCTCATTTAAAGGATAGAGCATTTTAGCCGCATAGCCCCGGGACAGATAGATCCCATTATTGTCCATTCTCATCAGGCCGTAAAGCTGTGTGATGGCTTTCAGGGTTCTAAAGCCATCTCTCTGGGGAAACTGATCTTGGGTATAGGTTTCAAACTCACTCATAAAATCACCGGAAAGCAGGGTGCTTACCGAAAGCTGCGGCATCTGCTGCAGCTTTCGACGCTCGCTTGTGGTACTGGCTTTTGCGGGAAGAAACCAGCCCCAGATGGAAAGCCCCAGCCATATGGTGCCCACAGTCAGAACCGAAAACAGGTGTTTCTTGATCATGTGTTTTCTCCTTCTAAAACCGAAAATACAAAAATGGGTTAAAAGAACCATCCACCAGATATCCTGTGCAGATCAGTAAAATAGAGGCCAGGACCAATGGCCGCAAAACCGTCAGTCCTTTCTCTCCGGTTTTACTGTTTTCAATGGACATTATCCACCTTTTTAAGAGAGATGTACATCCCAACAGGCCTAAACCAAATGTCACAGCATAGCTTCTCAAATAGTAAAGGGCCTCCTGGTTATAGAGTGGCAGTCTTGAAAAAGCAAAAAGTCCTTTTATGTCAGTCCAGGCCTGTGTCAGAGATTCGGCATTAAACAACACAAAGCCCATGATCACAAAAAACAGCACATAGATATGCTGAAAGATTCCCGGCAATTTTTTCAACCACTTTCCAAGCCACAACTTCTCCGCCATCAGCAATCCCCCATACAGCATGCCCCAGAGCACAAAATTCCAGGCAGCGCCATGCCAGAGTCCGGTCAGCATCCACACCAATGCAATGTTGAACAGCCACCGCCCCCGTTTGACCCGGTTTCCTCCCAGCGGGATGTAGACATAGTCCCGAAACCAGCTTCCCAGTGAAATATGCCAGCGCCTCCAAAATGCCGTAATGCTACGGGCACAATAGGGATACTGAAAATTTTCCTGAAAAGAGAAGCCCAGAATTTTTCCCAGACCGATAGCCATGTCCGAATATCCGGAAAAATCAAAATAAATCTGCAGGGTAAAAGCCAGAGCATACATCCAGTAGAACAACAGCGTCTCCGCATCTGCTGCACGAAAAGCCGCGCACAGATCTCCAAAAGCATTGGCCAAAAGCACCTTTTTCCCCAGCCCCATCAAAAAACGCTGTATGCCCTCACTGAACAGTGTCAGGGAATGAGGCCTTTTTTTCAATTGTTTCTCAATATCTGCATAACGCACAATGGGGCCCGCAATCAATTGGGGAAACATGGTCACGTATGCGCCAAAATCCACAAGGTTTTTTTGCACCTTCACATCTCCCCGATACACATCCACACTATAGCTTAAAATCTGAAAGGTGTAGAAACTTACACCAATGGGAAGGGCAAGACGCAAAAGAGGAAGGGATAACCCTGTCAGGCCATTTAGATTGTCGATCATAAAATCTGTGTACTTAAAAAAGAGGAGCACGCTTAAACTGCCGGCAACGGACAACCCCAGTAAGGCTTTTGTCCCCTTTTTTCCTCTTCTCTTATGTATGAGCAGTCCCGATCCCCACCCAAATAAGATGGAAGCCATCATTAGCAAAACATAGCGGGGTTCTCCCCAGGCATAGAACACCAGGCTGAAGAAAAGCAGCACCCCATTTTTCAGGTATCCGGGAACCAGGTAATAACAGATTAGCAGAATGGGCAAAAACCAAAATAAAAAAGGAAGGCTTGAAAAAAGCATACATTCTCCTTACGCTTCAACAATTCAGGTCCCCTGTAAAGGAGACCTGTTTCGCATAAACTTAGTTCGTGACAACATTTCCGCCATACAGGGAAATGAACGCGTCCGTCAGGTCTGCTGCAGAAAGATCCTCAAAGCTTTCATCCATCATCACATATAGCACCAGATCTCCTGAAACAGCAGCACTTGTATCATTGGCAAATACACAAATCCACTTTCCTGTATCCACATTTGCCATGATTTCCTGTGCAACAGCAGTGGCATCCGCCTCATTCACAACCTGAACCAGCACAAGAGAATAGGCCTGAGAGCTGATCATCGCTTCCGAAACACTGGCTCCACTAATCTGGGAGGCATCCGTCAACCCTGTGTAATAGCTTAAGGATTCCGCATCGGTCAGATCAATGTCTGTAGTCATGAGGGCAAGTCCCGGGTCCTTCACCTCATAAATGGCAGAAATAATGTCCGCCAGTCCTTCTTCGGCCTGCACAGCGGTCTCTTCCGTCCCTGTGGTCTCTTCCTGTGCCTCTGTGGTCTCTTCCTGTGCCTCTGTGGTCTCTTCTGCTTCTGTCGTCTGCGTCTCATTCACCTCAACCGTACCGGAGGAAGTCGTTCCGGTCCCCTCCTGGGTTCCGTTAGAACTTCCACAGGCTGCAAGCAGTGCGGTCATCGTCAATGCGGCAACAAAAATCACCAGTTTTTTCATGTACAATCCTCCATAATAAAAAATAAAATATTTATGATAAGGGGGCATAAACTGCTTTCCCAGATCAACGTTATAATCATCCCTGTCCTACGGCCTTTTATTTTGTGAATGCTTGTCCTTTTTAAGCGCAAAAATCTCCCGAAGCCAGATCATCATGGCAACCGATCTTGCACAAATAGTGCAAGCCTGTGTCTTCTGTCAAAAACATCTGACTCCCGGGAGATTGATTATTCAGGCCTGTGCCTGGTGAGGTTTTTCCTATAATAAAAATCTCTGCTGTTCATGCGTTTGCGAACGCCCTGACAAGGGGGGGCATTGCAAAATTTCTGCTGGGGTCCCTTTCTTTCCACATATCTGCCGCAGGACATGCAGCACACATAAGCCGGGGAAACATATACCATATCGGACGCTTCCTCAGGTACCAGGGAAACAGCGGACACCAGTCCGGAAAAAGTGTACCAGCAACGTTCAAATACTGAATTCACATCTGCATGCATGCGAATTCTCCCGGACCGTTCCTCTTTTTTCAGGCTCAGCTTGAATTCCGGAAACAGGGAGAGAAATTTGTTTTCCAACAGGGGAAAGTCCTCATTTATGTGTTGCAGGTAGATTTCATCGGATTCATACCCGTTATATTTTGCAAAAAAGAACGGGCCTGTTCCCATGCATTCCCTTCTGCCAAGCCGTCTTGCAAAATAGGGATTCCTGTTTTGCCTGGCTTCCTTAAGGGCAGTTCCAAAATCCATTGCCCTTCCGATTTTATCCAGGTCTCCTAAAAAGGTATCCACCGAAAAAGAGGCCAGTCTTTGCATAGCTTCTTCTGTGCAGGAGGTATGCTCCATTGCCGATTGAAGCGCTTTGTACCGATATGGATGTCCATGTTGCAGGCACCAGTCCCCGATAGCCTTCCCTGCCTCTGCTGGATTTTGCCATTCATTTTGAGCCTGGTAAAGGTTACAAAGGGTATACAAAAGTTTCAGTTCATCTGCATCGGCATTATCAACAGCCCCCCATTCTTCCATGGAAAGCCTGGGCACTAACAGGGTACCCCCTCGCCCGTCTTCAGAAAGGGCATATTCCTTAAAATGCAAAATGTACTCTTCCGCTTCTCCTGATATCCCTTTTTGGAAATGACGCACATATTTTGCACTTCTTTTTTCCATTCAGTAGCCCCACTTTTTCAATTTCTAACCGCACGCTGCAAAGATTCGGTTAGAATATGCGCTAGAAGTATACCCTACGATTGCTTTGAAATCAAGAAAATTTCTATAAAATTTCTCAAAAAAAACAGCAGGGTGGAATGAATTTCCTGAGCCCTGCTGTTTTTCCGGGTTTTCTCATCCCGATCCAGCAGCCAAAACGCCGCTGTTTTCTTCATTTATTTTACCAATACTCTTTCCCCGATGTCTTCGCCTGGTTTTGCATTTGCTGGTGCCCCGATTCCCCCAAAAGGCATCTGAGCCACCAGTTTCCAGCTAGCCGGCAAATTCAGAAGTTTTGCCACTGCCTCATCAATTACCGGATTGTAATGCTGAAGAGAAGCCCCAACGCCCATTTCAAAGAGTGCCGTCCAGATGTCGATTTGAAGCATTCCGTTGGCCTGACTGGCCCATACTGGAAAATTATTTGCATATAAAGCATATTGCTCCTGCAGGGATTTCACCACCGCCTCATCTGTATAATACAAAATTGTGCCAAATGCCGCTTTAAAGCTGTCAATTTTTTCTTTAGGCACCTGACCCTCAAAAGCTGCATACACTGCATCCCACAACTTTTCCTGATTATCACCAGTTACCACTACCACCCTCTGACTTCTCATATTAAAAGCATCCGGTATGGCTTTTGTAACCCGTTCCACAGTTTCCACAACTGCTTCCTTTGTGACAGGTAAATCTTTATTCAGGCTGTATATGGTTCTTCTTTTTTCAACACTTTCCACAAATCCCATTTGTGCTTCCTCCTATATTTCTGCAATCCGGTTTTATCAAAAGCACCCTTTTTAGGGGGCTGTTTACTTCTCCACAAGAGTAGCACATTAATAAATTTTTGTCAATTATATTTTGCGCAATTTTTATGAAAAAAAAAGAGAAAGGTTTCGCCTTCAGGAAACTTTCTCTTTCTTATCTTGCAATGTCATTTTAAAGCCTTCAAAAATAAACTGGTCAAAATCCCGTTCACATTTTTTCAGTTCCTCCGGGGAAGTTACTGTCCATGCAAAGTTCATGCAGCGGTATAGTCGGCGGCAAATCCGGCGGGACAGGTCTTTTTTAAAAAGGTGATTATAGGCAATAAAGTCCGGTTTGGTATAGAAATTGGTCAGCAGATGGGTCAGGAAGAAAAAAATGGGGTTGGTTATCCCCTCATCTTTAATATAGTTTGTGGACAGCTGTCCACGCACCACCTGAGGTCGGTTTTTCCTGTACCATCTCAGGGCAATGGGGTTAAATGACTCAATACAATACACTCCCTTGTAGACATCCAGCAGGGGCGCCACTGTGGGGCACAGATTTTTGTCCGTTTTATCCATTTTCATTTCCACCAATAAGGGCGTGGCTCCATTGACTAGCGTCAGGACTTCCTGCAAAGTGGGAATGCTGCAATTGGTTCCAAATAACCGGTAGGCCTGAATCTCCGCATAAGTGCAGTCCCTTAATTTTCGATTTACTCCGCACACCCGCTTCAGGCTGCTGTCATGAAAAACCACAGGCACCCGGTCTTTGGTGAGCTGAACATCCAGCTCCATGCCATAGCCCAGCTCCACCGCCCTGGCAAAGGCGGGAAGTGAGTTTTCCGGTCTGCCGGTTCGGTTATCGTGAACCCCCCGGTGTGCATAGGGCCTGGCCAGCACTGCCTGATAGGACGGGCGATGCCTCATGCGCGGCATAATCAGCCATAAATACAGCAGCACTGCCAATGCAAGTGTTTTTCCCAGAACAATCATCCACTCCATGTTTTCCTCCGCAATCTCAGGCTGGCCGGGTCATAAACAAGATGCCCAATGTATTTGGTCCGCAATGGCTGCTGATGGTGCAGCTGGCCTTGGTCACATGGATTTCCGAAAAGGGGACTTCCTCCAGAACCGTCTTTCTGACCATCTCTATGTGGGAAGGCGCTATGCCGGAATGGGTGATGAATAATCTGGAAGTGTCAATGAAGGAATGCCTGCCTAACTCCTCCCGGACATATTTCTCCAGCACCCGTTCCAGTCTCCCCCTATATTTTCTGTCCACACCCATGCTGCCATCCTTGTTATCCACCACTATGCAGGGTTTAATACTTAAGAGATCCGCACCAATGGCAGCAACGGCCGAACAACGACCGCCGGCCCGCATAAAGGTAAGGGTGTCCAGGATAAAGCTGGCATGGCTGTGTCTGGTCAGTGCCTGCATTTCTTCATAAATTTTTTCCGGGGGATGTCCCTCCCGAATTCTGTCCGCTGCCTTCAGCACCAGAAGTCCAATGCCGGTGGACAGATTTCCGGAATCAATGACATAGACATTTTCCAGTTCCTCAGCCGCAAGCCGGGCATTCTGGAAGGAGCTGGAAATGCCGCTTCCAAGGCTGAAATGAATCACGCTGCAGCCTTTTCTGGTCCACTGTCCGAAATACTCCAGATACTCTGCCACATTTACTGCAGCTGTTTTTGGCAGGAGCTTTTTTTCATAATATACCTGATAAATTTCTTCCGGTGTAATGGTGACATTGTCCAGATAATCCTCACCATCCAAGATGATATGAAGAGGGAAATAATGTACCTGATGGGCTTCTTTTAAAGCCGGATTCAAATCACAGGTGCTGTCCGCACTTAATATTACTGGGTTCATCATCGTCCACCTTTCTATATGATGCCACGTCTTCTCATTTCCAGTCAAAAGACAACCGATGCCTCAACGCTGTACGATGTTGACAATCTTTCCCGGAACATAAATCTCTTTAATGATCGTACCTGTCAGTTTGTCTGCAACCGCTTCTTTTCCGGCAGCAATGGCCGTTTCTTTATCGGCAGTTTTGGACAATTTTACGGTCCCTTTTACCTTACCGTTGATCTGCACCGCAATTTCGATTTCATCCTCCACCGTTTTTTCCTCATCCCACTGAGGCCATGCGGTCTGATAGAGGCGCCCGCCATACTGCTGCAGCTCCCATAACTCTTCTGTCATGTGGGAAGCCACAGGATTCAACAGGGTAATGAAGGTCTTAAACTCTCCTCTGGTCACCTTTCCACGACGGTAAAAATCGTTCAGCAATGCCATTAGGGCAGCTATGGCCGTATTGAATTTCAGGTTCTCAAAATCCTGTGAAACCTTCTTTATGGTCTGATGCATTCTGGTGACCATGTCCGGGCTGTAATCCGGTTCATCTGTCAGCATATCCTGCAGCTTCCACACCCTTTCCAGGAACCTGCGGCAGCCCCTTACCCCTTCATTGGACCAGGCCGCACTCAATTCAAAGGCTCCAATGAACATTTCATAGGTTCTGAGGGTGTCTGCACCATATTCATTTACAATATCGTCCGGATTTACCACATTTCCACGGGACTTGCTCATTTTCTCATTGTTTTCTCCCAGAATCATGCCATGAGAGGTTCTTTTCTGGTAAGGTTCCGGGCAGCTGACCAGTCCCTGATCGTACAGGAAGCGATGCCAGAACCGGGAATAGAGCAAATGAAGGGTGGTGTGCTCCATGCCGCCGTTGTACCAGTCCACCGGCATCCAGTAATCCAGAGCTTCCTTCCCTGCAAAAGCCTGGTCATTGTGAGGATCGGTATATCGCAGGAAATACCAGGAAGACCCGGCCCACTGTGGCATGGTGTCCGTTTCTCTCTGGGCGGGGCCCCCGCAATGAGGACAGGTGGTGCTTACCCATTCCGTCATATGGGCCAGAGGGGATTCTCCGTTGTCTGTGGGCATATAGCTGGCCACCTCCGGTAAAAGAAGGGGCAGCTCAGATTCCGGCAAAGGCACATAGCCGCACTTTTCGCAAAATACAATGGGAATGGGCTCCCCCCAGTACCGCTGACGGCTGAACACCCAGTCCCTTAATTTGTAGTTGACTTTCTTTCTGCCAATACCTTTTTCCTCCAGCCAGGCTGTAATGGCTTTTTTGGCTTCTGCCACTTCCAGTCCATCCAGAAATCCTGAATTGACCAGCTTCCCGGTGGCCACGTCTGTAAAGGCCGCCTCGGTGACATTGCCCCCTGCCACCACTTCAATAATGGGCAGGTCAAATTTTCTGGCAAAATCCCAGTCTCTCTCATCATGGGCCGGAACCGCCATAATGGCGCCGGTTCCATAGGTCATCAGTACATAGTCCGATACCCATACGGGGATTTCTTTTCCGTTCACAGGGTTAATGGCACTGATGCCCTCCAAGCAAACACCGGTTTTGTCCTTAACCAGCTCCGTTCGCTCAAAATCAGATTTTTTAGCTGCCAGGTCCCGGTACTCCAAAATGGCATCCCAGTTTTCCAGCTTGTCCTTATATTTGTCAATGAGGGGATGTTCCGGAGAAATGACCATATAAGTGGCTCCAAACAGGGTATCCGGTCTGGTGGTATATACCGTCAGTTTATCTTCCAGTCCGGCCAGTACAAAATCCACCTCTGCCCCTTCACTCCGGCCAATCCAGTTTTTCTGGGAAACTTTCACCCGCTCCACATAGTCCACTTCATCCAGCCCCTGGAGCAGTTTTTCCGCATAAGCCGTTATTTTCAGCATCCACTGGCTTTTGACCTTGCGCACCACCTCACTGCCGCAGCGCTCGCATACGCCATTGACCACTTCTTCATTGGCCAGGCCCACCTTACAGGAGGTGCACCAGTTGATGGGCATTTCCGTTTTATAGGCCAGGCCTTTTTCAAAAAGCTTCAGGAAAATCCACTGGGTCCATTTATAATAGGCCGGATCTGTGGTGTTGATTTCCCTGGACCAGTCAAAAGAATAGCCCAGTGCCTTCAGCTGGCTCTTAAAATGTTCCACATTGTTTTTTGTCACAATTTTGGGATGAATCTTATTCTTAATGGCATAATTTTCCGTGGGCAGTCCAAAGGCATCCCATCCCATGGGATAGAGGACATTATAACCCTGCATTCTTCTTTTTCTGGCAATGATGTCCAGCGCCGTGTAAGGCCGTGGATGTCCCACATGAAGGCCTTGACCGGAAGGGTAGGGAAATTCCACCAGGGCATAGTATTTGGGCTTCGTCCTGTCATTGCCTACCTTAAAGGCCTCTTCCTGATCCCATATCTCCTGCCATTTCTTTTCCAAAACTTTAGGGTTATACATGCTTGTCATGATTTCGATCTCCTTTTTCAGGCGATGACGCTTACGTCAAAAGAGCCCTTTCGTCATTTTTCAGACGAAAAGGCTCTTACAATTGCCTTTTCTATATGGATTTTATTTTATCATGATATCCACCCTTGTCAATACCCCCCAGCTAAGCTTCCCCTTTTCCCTCCTTCTGTGCCCGTTTCTCTATCTCTCTTTTCTGGATATCCAGCGGAGCCTGCTCATAGCGGGAAAACTGATACACAAAATCTCCCATACCGCCGGTCATGGAGCGCAGATCTGTGGAATAGCCGTATAGTTCGGCCATAGGGACATCTCCATGAATGACCTGAATTCCCCCATGGAGGGATTCCATGCCCAGTACCCGCCCCCTTCTTCTGTTCAGATCTCCCATTATATCTCCCGCATACGCATTGGGAATAGTAATGTCCACGGAAGCAATGGGTTCCAGCAACACCGGTGCCGCTTCCAGCATGCCTGCCTTAAAGGCGTTCTGGGCTGCTGTTTTAAAGGCCATTTCTGAAGAATCCACCGGATGATATTATCCATCCAGCAAAGTGGCTTTTATGCCATATCCCGGATAGCCTGCCAAAGGCCCTTTCAGAACGGATTCCTGTATGCCCTTTTCCACAGCCGGGAAATAATTTTTAGGCACGGCACCTCCCACTACCTTTTCCGCAAATTCATAGGGCGTGTCCAGATCTCCTGAAGGCTCAAATTCCATGACCACCACCCCATACTGTCCATGGCCTCCGGACTGTTTCTTGTGGATGCCCTGGGCTGTGGCTTTTTTACGAATGGTTTCCCTGTAGGCAATCTTAGGCTCTGTCAGCGCAATTTCCACCTTATATCTAGTTGACAGTTTGCTGGCCGCCACCTCCAGTTGCTGGTCTCCCAGCCCATACAAAAGGGTCTGCCGGTTCTGCACATCATTCATCGTTTTCAAGGTGAGATCCTCTTCCATCAGCCGGGACAGTGCAGCGGAGATTTTATCTTCATCTCCCTTATTCACTGCTTTATAACGTTTATAGGTATAGGGCACCGGCATTTCCGGGGGATTGTAAATCACTGTTGCCCCTTTCTCTGCCAGCGTATCCCCTGTGGTCAGACTGGAAACTTTGGTCAATGCCCCAATATCCCCTGCCCGCAGCTCCGGAACCTCAATGGTTTCCTTGCCTCTCATCAGATAGATTTTGGATATTTTTTCTTCCTGCTCCTTGTTGATGTTATATAATACTGTGTCCGGACGCAGACAGCCTGTAACCACTTTGATCAGGGAAAATTTTCCTATAAAGGGATCTGCCAGCGTTTTAAACACCTTTGCACTGACATGTTTTTCCTCATCATAATCCAGTTGAAGCAGCTCACCTGTCTCGATGTCCTTGCCAAAAATAGGACGGTGGAGAGGGGAGGGAAAATATTTTTCTATGGAAGTCAGCAGCATGTTCATGCCTTGGGCATTTACCCCGGAACCAATCATAACAGGCACAATGGAACCATCTATCACATTGGCCCGTAGGGCATTGGAAATTTCTTCATAAGTAAACTCTTCCCCGGAAAAATACCGGTCCATAAATTCTTCACTGGTCTCTGCTATGGCCTCCATCAGGGCCTCTCTGGATGCGCCCAAATGCTTCTCCAGATAAGAAGGAATTTCGCACTCTTCATATTCCGTGCCTTTGGTGAACCTGCGGCCCTTCATTTTGACCACATTGACAAAACCCACAAATTTTTCATTTTCCCGCATGGGAATGTGAAGAGGGGCAATTCGCCGTCCGAATTTCTCGTTAAGTGCAATATTCACCTGCCGGAAGCTGGCTTTGTCATCATCCATACCTGTCACAAAAAACATGCGGGGAAGATGATATTTTTCGCAGTATTCCCAAGCTTTTTCCGTTCCTACCTGTACGCCGGCTTTGGCATTGACCACAATAACGGCCCCGTTCGCCACACTCAGGGCCTCTGCTACTTCACCCGCAAAGTCGAAGTATCCCGGCGTATCCAGAAAGTTCACTTTGATGCCCTCAAACTCAATGGGCACAATGGATGTGCCAATGGAAAAAAGGCGCTTTTGTTCTTCTTTGTCAAAATCGCTGATGGTATTGCCATCCTCCACACGGCCCTGCCGTTTGGTCACTCCTGTGTAATATGCCATGGCTTCCACCAGTGTGGTTTTCCCGGCGCCGCCATGGCCCAGCACAATGACATTGCGGATCTGACTTGATTCGTACACCTTCATAGAGATACCTCCTGTATATTTAGTCATCACACACATAATATAGTTATATTTTACTAATAAACCCTGTATTTTTCAAGTATTAGTTGTTATTTTGAACAATATTCTTTCTTTTCCAGAGGCTACTCCACCACTGGACTTGACCGGACTTCTATGGTATGCTAGGGCAAAAGGACCAAAAGGGGGTACCATGATACAGATTGAAAGAACAGAAGTAATGAACATGGACAATGCCATCCGGGGCGCCCGCAATCCTCTTAACAGCTGGAATCGGATGGATAGCGTCTATGACGAGGATGGCCGGTTCATTCTGGGACCCAATGACCTTGGTCTGGCCACACGACTGGCCCAGGCCGGGCATGATCACCGTAAATATCTGCGCATGATTTTTGTGTGCACAGACATTACCGCCCCACTGTACTGGTGGAAGGAATATGACACTTATAAGGTGGCTACGGTGGCCAACTCCACCAGCACCATGCATAAAATTCACAGCAAGCCCTTTTCCAGAGAAGACTTCAGTATGGACCATATGACACCTGCCACAGCTACATTTATGGACACTGTCATTGCAAAGCTGGAAGAAATCCGACTTCGTTTTCTGGAAACCAAGGACAAGGCGGACTGGTATGATCTGATTCAGCTGCTTCCCTCCTCCTACAACCAGATGCGTACCTGTACCTTTAATTATGAGACATTAATCAATATGTATCACGCCAGGAAAAGCCACAAGCTGCTGGAATGGCACAGTTTCTGTGACTGGATTGCCACATTGCCATATGCCAGAGAACTGATTCTTCTGGAAAAAGAATAGCAAAAGCAAAACCCGTATGTCAGTGCACTCTCCGGTTAGCCGGAACAGCCTGTGCCTGTCATACGGGTTTTCATTTTTCTCAGGGTTTTCCCCCGTTTATTTTACTTCTTCATCTTCTTTCTGTTTTTCTTTCTTTTCGGATTTCCCAAAAGAAAAACACATGCTCCGGTGGTGCCCGCAAAAATCATCCAGCAGGTGAGATTCTCTTTTGCGGTTCCGGTCTGTGGACTCTGCTCTTCAGGGTGTTCATCTGTTCCCTGTGAATTCTGTCCACTTTCTGTTTCTTCGGCTCTGACAAGTGCATACTGGCTGAAATGGGAGGTTTCAAATACCATGTCCCCGCCTTCCTGCACAGCATGCATATCTTCCAGCGTCTGGGTCTGGGGATTATACCAAAGGACTTTGAAGGGGCCTTCCTGTCCTTCCGGAATGGGAATGCGTACCGTCACCTTTCCGCTGAAGCTCAGAGCATTGCCCTGTTCATCCTGCAATTCAATGTCATAAACCTGGAGAAGACTGTATGTTGTTTCTTCTTCCTCACTCCAGCCTGCAAGAGTCCGGAAAAGTGCCTCGGACTGTTCAATCTGTGTACTGCTCAGGCTGACGCTGGTTACCTCTCCGTCAAAAACTGCCTGGGAAGTATCCAGCACAATGCCCGTATCTTCGTCCTGCTCCATTTGCAGCAGGGTAACGGGAACGGAAAGGGTCACCGGTATATAATTGGTACTGTCGTCCGGTGTGAAAATTACGGCATATGAACCGGATGCCTCTACAGGAAGCCAGGATGACGCCCAGCCAAAGGTGCCCTGTGTACTGGCCGTTCCACCATTTAAAATAATATCGCTCAGTTGTTTTGCACTGGTAATAATGCCGGCAGCAGGCTGAGACAAAATGGCAGGTTCTGCTTTTTCCACTGTCAATACAAAGCTGTCAGAAGCTTCCAGGAACCGGCCATCTTCTGCCTGTGTGACGGTTACCGTGGCTGTGCCTGCCTTTAGGATGGTGAGCTCTCCAGTGGAGGCATTTACCTGCACCACATCCTGGCCTGCTGTCACTTCGTAGGTAATCTGTCCTG
>CAYRQT010000050.1:0-6537 GCA_964426655.1 uncultured Cuneatibacter sp.
TCTCTCTGGCCCTGATAGCCTCCGGTCCTCTGCTGGCCGTCTCTCTGGCCCTGATAGCCCCCGGTCCTCTGCTGGCCGTCTCTCTGGCCCTGATAATTTCCTCTCTGTGCATTATCCTTGCGGGGTTCCTGTGCAGTCCGCTGGTTGTTGGCATACACATTTTCCCGCTTAACAGGCGGCTTAGGCGCAGCATTATTCATTGCTGCATATACGTTTTCTCTCTTCACGGGCGGTTTGGGTGTTTCCGGAGTCACCTGTGGTGAAATCACCGGTTCTGCAGTAGGTGCGGGTGTAGCTGCCGCCTGTCCCTGAATAGATACTTCTGCAGGCTTTCCGATGGCCTTTTGTGCTGCCTGTTCCACTGTCATCCATGTATTTCTGGATGTGTTTTCACGTGGAGCAGCCTCTTTTTGCACACTACCGTCCCTGCTACCGTCCCTGCTTCCGTCTCTGGGTGCAGATCTTCTGCCACTTCCCTTTTGTGAATTGGTGCTATTCTGAGGCCGGTAAACAGCTGCGATTCTTTTTTTCTTAGGTGCCCCTTCCCCTTTACCAGCAGCAGGCGTGGTATTTTCGGCAGGGAGCGCCGTTTCATTTGCTTTATTGTTTTCGTTCATTTCTGCCATCTATTCCCAACCTCCGTATTTGTATCTGTATCTGCTATTTTTTTTATGATTGCCTGAGATAAGTGATCTTCTGTTATGGCCAGTGAAGCTCTTTGTTCCTTGCCAATGGCCCTGCCCAGCTCTTCCTTTGTGTAACACTCAAAATAAGGAATATGATAATGGGCTGTTTTGTTCCGAAAAAGTTTTCTGGTATTTTCCGATGCATCCGCTGCCACCAGCACACACCCGGCCTTTCCGCTTTGGATGGCTTTTTCCGTGGAAAATTCACCGCTGACCACCTGGCCGGCCTTGGCTGCCAGACCCAGCATGGATAACACGCCATTCTTATTCATTTGTCTGCAGCTCCTTTCTGAGCCGTTCGTACACTTCCGGCGGAACAGGCATCTTCAGAGAACGCTCAATCCCCCTGTTCTTCAATGCCTTTTCAAAGCACACCGGATCATCGCACAAATAGGCGCCTCTTCCGTTTTTTCTTCCGGACCGATCAATAAGAATTTCGTCCTCTCCGGTTTTCAACACCCGGATCAGTTCCTTTTTCCCTTTCATCTGCCCGCAGCCCACGCATTGCCGCAATGGAATCTTTTTTTGTACTGCCACCAAATACCATCTCCCTTTCCCGGAAATCCAAACCCTCAGGTTCTCCCTTTATTCTTCCGTCACATCTCCTGCAACCTCATCCGAAGGGGCTTCCCCCTCCGTTTCCTCTTCGTAATATTCGTCATAACCTTCATACTCATCATCAAATTCCATCTCATCAAAGAGCCCCAGTTCTCTGGCTTGCTGCTCACTTTTGATATCTATTTTATAACCAGTCAGTTTGGCTGCCAAACGGGCATTTTGCCCTTCCTTCCCAATGGCCAGGGAAAGCTGATAATCCGGAACAATGACTTGTGCAGTTCTTTCATCTTCGTCTGCCCAGACAGAAATGACTTTAGCCGGACTTAAGGCATTTTCGATCAGGAGCGCCGGGTTTTCATTCCAGTTGATGATGTCGATTTTTTCGCCTCTAAGCTCCTCTACCACTGCATCCACACGGGCCCCCTTCATACCGACACAGGCTCCCACCGCATCCACGTTTTCATCGTTGGACCAGACTGCAATTTTTGTTCTGGAGCCGGCCTCTCTACTGATGGCCTTGATTTCCACCGTACCGTCCCTGATTTCTGCCACCTCTGTTTCAAAAAGCCGCTTCACCAGCTCCGGATGTGTCCGGGAAACCAGAATTCTGGGGCCTTTGGGCGTTTCCTTCACTTCCAGTATGTACACCTTAATGCGTTCTGTCGGACGGAACGTTTCAGTTTTTACCTGCTCATTTTCATTCAGTATGGCATCTGCTTTCCCAAGGTTGATGCTGATGTTCTTGCCATTGATTCTTTGCACAATGCCGGTCACCACATCCCGTTCCTTCATATAATACATGTTGAAGAGACTTTTTCTTTCCTCTTCCCGTATTTTTTGTAAAATCACGTTCTTGGCATTCTGCGTGGCGATCCGTCCAAAATTTTTAGATTCCACTTTGAAATTCACCACATCTCCCACCTGCAGATTGGGATTGAACTGTCTGGCCTCTTCCAGGGAAACCTGCTCCATGGGATTTTCCACTTCTTCCACCACATCCTTCTCGATAAAGACGCTGAAGTCGCAGGTGTTGCGGTCCATATTTACTTTAACCCGCTCCACATTTCCGAAATTTTCCTTGCAGGCTTTGACCAGGGAATTCTCAATGGCCTCAAATAAGACTTCTTTACTGATGCCTTTTTCTTTTTCCAGTTCATCTAATGCTTTCATAAGCTCTGTGTTCATGCTTTTTTGCCTCCAATCCTCCAACGGGTGCTCAATTAAAAATCAAATGCCAGACGAATAAGGGAAATGTCTTTTCTGGGAATGACCAGTTCCTCTTCTGATTCCAGAACCAGGGTCACCGTTTCTGCCGAATATGCTTTCAACAGACCTGTAAACGATTTAGACTGCTGAAGCGGCTTATACAGCCGGACCTCCACCTCTTCTCCAAGGCTGCGCTGAAAATCTTTTTCCTTTTTGAGGGGTCTTCCAAGGCCAGGGGAACTCACTTCCAAAATATAAGCTTCTTCAATAAAATCTTTTTCATCCAGAAGCTGGTCCAGGCGGCGGCTCACCGTTTCACAATCATCGATGGTAATGCCACCTTCTTTGTCAATGTAGATACGCAGGTACCAGTTTCCCGCCTCCTTTACATATTCCACATCCACCAGTTCAAAATGGTTTTCTTCCATAATGGGAAGCAGAAGTCTTGTAGTCTCCTCTTCATATCTTTCCGTTTTGGTCATGTATGCCTCCATGCATAAAGAAAGAGTGGACATCCGCTGCCCACTCCTTACTAATACTCTCAAATACTTAACAATGATACCACATCCTAATACAAATTGCAAGGGGATTCTTCTGTATTTTGCGTATTTTCTTATGTCCAGGTATCTGATCCGCATTCCACCAGCCGTTTCCTTTCTGTGATGCAGCTGAAATACCTTGCTTTTTAATGGGTCGTTTGATAAAATGAGGTGTAAGTCTGACACCTTGTGACTGTTACAGAGGGGAGATGTAAAATGAAAAACTATGACGTAATTATAATTGGGGCCGGCCCGTCCGGCATTTTTTGTGCCTATGAGCTCATACGCCAGGATCCTTCCATAAAGGTCCTGATGATTGAAAAAGGTCGCAGCATTGAAAAGCGACGCTGTCCAAAACGAGTGACCAATGTCTGTGTAGGCTGTCGTCCCTGTTCCATTACCACCGGCTTTGCAGGCGCCGGTGCTTTTTCTGATGGTAAACTGTCCCTGTCTCCGGATGTGGGAGGGAATCTCCCGGATATTCTGGGTTATGACAAAACCCTTTCCCTGCTAAAAGAATCTGATGACATTTACCTGCAATTTGGTGCAGACACCAATGTGTATGGTCTGAATAAATCCGCAGAAATTACGGAAATCCGCCGCAAAGCCATCATTGCCAATCTGAAGCTGGTGGAATGTCCCATTCGTCATCTGGGCACGGAAGAAGGCTACAAAATTTATGCCCGCCTGCAGGAACATCTGGAAAATGCAGGCATAGATATTCTATTCAACACCATGGTGGAAAATCTTCTGGTGGATCACGGAAAAGTCTATGGGGTAAAAACGGGTAGCGGAGAAACCTTTCAGGCCGATGAAGTGGTCAGCGCCGTAGGGCGGGAAGGTTCGGAGTGGTTCAGCCATATTTGCAAAGCGCATGGCATAGAGACCCAGGTCGGCACTGTGGATGTGGGTGTTCGGGTGGAGGTACGGGATGAAGTCATGGATTTTCTGAACAAGAACCTTTATGAAGCCAAACTCATCTACCACACGCCCACCTTTGATGATAAAGTGCGCACCTTTTGTACCAACCCCTCTGGAGAAGTGGCCACTGAGTATTACGAGGGGGGACTGGCTGTAGTCAACGGACATGCCTATAAATCCCAGGATCATAAAACCCATAACACCAATTTTGCGGTTCTGGTTTCCAAGAATTTCACCAAGCCTTTTAAGACCCCCATTGAATACGGAAAACAAATTGCCCAGTTAAGCAACATGCTCTGCGACGGTAAAATTCTTGTTCAAACCTTTGGGGACTTTCAAAGAGGCCGCAGGACCACAGAAGAACGGCTTTGCCGAAACAACCTTATTCCTACTTTAAAGGATGCGGTTCCCGGAGATTTATCCCTGGTATTTCCTCACCGGATCATGGTGGATATTCAGGAGATGCTGTTTGCCCTGGATAAGGTTACACCGGGAATTGCCAGTGAAGAAACGCTGCTGTATGGTGTCGAGGTGAAATTTTACTCCAACAAGGTGGTGGTCAACAAAGATTTTGAAACGAACCTTTCCGGCCTGCGGGCCATCGGGGACGGTGCTTCCGTAACCAGAGGGCTTCAGCAAGCATCTGCCAATGGGCTGAGCGTAGCCAGGAGCATTTTGGAAAAAAGAAAAGCCAACGCATGAGCCACTTTTTATCCATAAAATAAAGGAGATGGGGACGAACCAACGTCTGCATCTCCTTTTTAATATACTCTCTAATCAGTGTTTAAAATGGCGAAGGCCGGTAAACACCATGGTAATTCCATAGGCATCACATTTATTAATGGAATCCTGGTCTCTCACGCTACCTCCTGGCTGAACAATCGCGGTTATTCCTGCCTCATGAGCAGCCTCTACCACATCGTCAAACGGGAAGAACGCATCCGAAGCCAGCACCGCCCCTTTTGTGGCTTCCGGTCCAATCAACTCTGCTGCATGATCAAAGCACTGTTTTGCTGCCCAGATACGGTTCACCTGTCCCGGGCCGATGCCCACCGTATGCAGGTCTTTAACCACAGCAATCCCGTTGGATTTTACAAACTTCACCACTTTCATGCCAAAAATCATATCTTCCATCTGGGCTTTCGTGGGCTGCGCCTTGGTCACCACCCGCATATCCTCTCCAAGAAGCTGGCTGTCAATGGTCTGCACAATCAGACCGCCATTGATTTTCTTCAGGTCATAGCTTCCCGGTTTTTGAGGCACTTCAATATCTTTCAGTTCCAGTACCCGCAAATTTTTCTTTTTCTTTAAAATTTCCAGCGCTTCCGGTGTATAAGCCGGCGCCACCACTACTTCCAGGAATATCTTAACCAGTTCTTCTGCCAGATCTGCTTCCATCGGTCGGTTCAGCACCACAATTCCCCCAAAGATGGAAACCTGATCCACGGCAAAGGCCTGCAGATAAGCCTCTTTTATGGTGGCTGCCGTTGCCACGCCACAGGGATTGCCATGCTTGCAGGCCACTGCTGTGGGCGCTGTAAATTCCTTTAACAATTCCAGTGCACCGTTGGTGTCATTGATATTATTAAAAGACAGCTGCTTCCCATTGTGCTGAATGGCATCAACCAAAGAACCAGTCTGCTTTTCCACCTCCCTGTAAAAAGCGGCTTTTTGATGAGGGTTTTCCCCATAACGCATATCTTCCACTTTTTCATAGGTGAGGGTAAGGGTCTGGGGGAAGGCATCATCCTTTCGCTCCCGTTTCAGGTATGCAGCAATCATGCTGTCATAATGGGCCGTATGCATGAACACTTTTTGCATCAGATAAAACCGGGTATCCAGTGAAACTTTTCCCTCAGTCTTTAATTCATCCAGTACCAGGGAATAATCAGCCGGATCTACCAAAACTACCACATCCTGATAATTTTTAGCTGCTGCACGCAACATGGTCGGGCCGCCGATGTCAATGTTTTCCACTGCATCCTCTCTGGTCACTCCGGGTTTTAAAATAGTTTCTTTGAAAGGATATAGATTGACAATCACAAAATCGATGGGATCAATATGCTGCTGTGCCAGCTGTTCCATATGGGAGGGGTTACTGCGAATGGCCAGAAGGCCTGCGTGAATCACCGGGTGCAGAGTCTTTACCCGTCCATCCAGACATTCCGGAAATCCAGTAAGGGCAGAAACCTCTGTAGCCGGAAGTCCCGCTTCCCTCAGTTTGTGGTAAGTTCCTCCTGTGGAAACCAGTTCAATGCCCATTTCCGACAGGGCACCTGCCAGTTCTACAATTCCTGTTTTATCAGAGACACTGATTAATGCTTTCATGTTTTCCTAACTCCTTTTTATTCCTTCTCCCTATCACTCTACTTCTTTCAAGGAATACTGTCAATGGTTTAGCGGGAAATCCCCTTTTCACTGCCCCGGTTTTAGGGTATAATACAAAAAACACCATCGGCCGCAACCGGCCGGAAAGGAATTGTCCATTATGAAACATCTGATCAGCCCCCTGGATTTGAGTGTAGAAGAAATTGACCGGCTTTTGGACCTGGCCAATGCCATTGAAAAAGAACCTGCCCGGTTCTCCCACTGCTGTGACGGGCTGAAACTGGCC
Source organism: uncultured Cuneatibacter sp. (assembly GCA_964426655.1). Taxonomy (GTDB): domain Bacteria; phylum Bacillota; class Clostridia; order Lachnospirales; family Lachnospiraceae; genus RGIG8306. Next base: position 6,525 of record CAYRQT010000050.1, read on the forward strand.
TCTCTATTTTATG
>CAYRQT010000050.1:6547-7650 GCA_964426655.1 uncultured Cuneatibacter sp.
CCGGTTAAGTTTTGAAGCCGCCATGATGAATCTGGGCGGAAATGTCATTGGTTTTGCAGATGCCTCCAACAGTTCCGCCGCCAAGGGAGAAAGTGTTTCGGACACCATCCGCATGGTCTCCTGCTTTGCTGACATCTGTGCCATGCGCCACCCCAAAGAAGGGGCCCCTTATGTGGCATCCCTGAAATCTTCCATTCCTGTAATCAACGCCGGTGATGGCGGTCACCAGCACCCCACCCAAACCCTTACCGATCTGCTTACCATTCGCAGTCTGAAAGGAAGGCTGGATAACCTGACTATCGGCTTTTGTGGCGATTTGAAATTCGGACGAACAGTCCACTCTCTCATTCATGCCATGATTCGTTATCCCGGCATCCATCTTGTACTGATTTCCCCTCCCGAACTTCGGGTTCCCGGCTACATCCGCAACGAACTTCTGCCCTCTAAAAACATCCCCTTCACAGAGGTGAGCAGTCTGGAGGAAGCCCTCCCCCTTCTGGATGTACTGTATATGACCAGAATTCAACGGGAACGTTTCTTTAATGAAGAAGAATATATCCGTATGAAGGGCTACTACATTCTGGATAAGGAAAAGATGACTTTGGCAAAGCCGGACGCCCTGGTCCTTCATCCCCTTCCCCGCGTCAATGAAATTTCCGTTGATGTGGATGAAGATCCCCGGGCCGGTTATTTTAAGCAGGTGCAGTATGGTGTCTATGTACGCATGGCCCTGATTTTGACCCTATTAAACCGCATCCCCCAGGAAGAGTAATTCCCGGGGGATGTTTTTTCAAAGGAACGCCGTTTCCAGCCATCCCTTTCCGTTTTTAAACCCAATGGTGCCCATTGCGCCATTGACAAAGGTCATCCGGGGCGGCTTATGTCCCAGGTCCCCCTCCCAGATCACCGGGAAATTCCATCGGATTGCCGCCCTTTTTAAAGCTTCCTCATAAGTGGTATCTGTAAAAGTAGGGGTAAAAGCCGGCCTGCCCAAAAACATGCCCTTCGTATGCTGAAGCCATCCATTTTGTTCCATACGCCAGAAAGCCCTTTCCAGCCCCTCCGTTGAAATGGCAAAAGACTCCAAAAACCATATAATGCCA
>CAYRQT010000050.1:7660-13708 GCA_964426655.1 uncultured Cuneatibacter sp.
CTCTCATACTTTTCCTGAAACGCCCGCACACCATCAAAAGGTGTTCCCATCACATCCAGCAGCACATCCAGGCATCCCCCCAGTAATCTCCCCTTCATGATCAGTGAATTTTCTTCACCCAGCGTTTTCCAGACTACCGGTCTGTCCGCCTGATATGCTTCCAGCCCGGTGACTCTATCTCCAAACCCATCCTGATACAGGGCATAACTCTCCTCCCTGCCCGGTCTTCCCTCCAGAATCTGCCTGTTATATGTCAGAGACGGGTGCCATTGGGCCATTCCAAAATCACTGAAATTATTTCCGTATATGGTGGCCATATCATACCGGGTTGTCAGGGCAAAGAGCAGGCTTGTGGGATCGGAATATCCCTGTACCCACTTGGGGGATTCTGCCAAAATATCCCATTGCAGCTGATCCAGCATTTCAAACATAAAGTCACCACCGCCTGCCATAAAAACACCTTTCACGTCCGGCACATTCCAAAGGCTTTCCAGTTCTCTGGCCCGCTCTTCGGGAGGACCACTTCTTCCCTTTATGCTTTTCCTGACATTGGACGTCTCTTTAACCTGGTATCCAAGAGCTTTCCAGTGTTTGCCGGCATTGTCCAGCCGCTTTTCTTTTATGGGGTCTTCCGTTCCGTCCGAACAGGCCGTAACGCCAAGGGTACAGCCCGGAATAATAGGGGTAGGATATATCATGGGTCCTCCTTTTTTCTTGTCTTCTTTTTATTTTTCATGTATGATAGGGAAAAGAAACCGGGCACAGTGAAAGGAGCCGTCATGTTAAACATCAGTGGATTAAAAGAGGGCATTGTATTGGATCATATTAAGGCTGGAAAAGCCCTGGAGGTGTATCGTCATCTGAATTTGGAACAACTGGGCTGTCAGGTGGCCATTATTATCAATGCCCGCAGTAATAAAATGGGCCGTAAGGATATTATCAAAATTGAAGGGGGCCTGGATACAGTAGACCTGGATGTTCTGGGATATCTGGACCATACTATCACTGTAAACATTATTAAAGACAGTGTTATCGTGGAGAAAAAATCTTTATCCCTTCCCAAAAGAATCACCAATGTGGTATTCTGCCACAACCCCCGATGCATTTCCCAGGTGGAGCAGGAACTGCCCCATGTATTTGTATTGACTGACCCGGAAAAGAAGACCTACCGTTGCCTCTACTGCGAAGAAAAAAGCTAAGCCTCTTACTCCTCCGCCGCCGTTTCTTTCGGGGTGCCATAAGTAACTTCTGCAGAGGTACTCAGGGTCACCCCATCTTTTCCTACCTGGGCCACAGCCAGGGTATCTCCATCCTCCAGGGAAACATTTCTGACAAGTACCAGACGATTTGTCACGTATTCCGTCTCATATAACTCTCCGTTTACCATTACTTTCGAATACTCTGTAAAATTCTGCCCCATCACATAAGCAATATCATCCGCATATGTGACAGAGGAAATGGAAATCTTACGAACCCCCATCTGCAGATCTGTCGCAGTATAAGGGGTCTCCCCTTCATATACCAGCTGATCCCCATAGAGCATATCATACTCCAACACCTTAAGGTCTTCCAGATATTTCTCCTGAAGAGCCACCAGCTCTTCCTGTAAAGGGGTCAGTTCCTCTTCTTTCTGTGTTTCCTCCTGCGTGGTTTCATCCGTGGATGTTTCCTTTTTAGAGGAGGTGTTTTCGGCATCTTCTTCCGTGTATACTCCATCTGCAGGCGTGTCGTCCGCCCGGGTCTCTGCAGTGCTTTCTTTCGTAATGGTTTCCTCTTCAGTGACTGCCTCTTCTCCTGAAGCTTCTTCCACTTCCTCTGTCTCCTTTTCCTGACTCACGGTCTCTTCGGCATCCGCCTCTTCCTCGGCAATGGAAGCCACCAGCTCATCTTCCGAATTCAGAAATTTCTGATGGAATCTGGTGAGGGTTCCCTTGTGAATGTCTAACTGATCCAGCACATAGGCCATCAGCTGATAGGCTTCCAGATCCCGGTCCTGCACATCCAGCTGAAAATTATCCCATACCGCATAAGGTGTTTCGAAAAGGTCTCCTGTGGAAAGATCCGTCTCTGTAATTCCAAGGCTTGGCAGATGATCCCCAAACAGCACAAGCACGCAGGGTTCTCCTGAGTCCTCCAGCGCATCCACCAGTTCACCTATGAACTGATCCATTTCATACAGCTGATTTACATAATAGGTATATTGATTTGTCAATGCTTCATCAGATAGCCCCTCCACTGTAATGACCGGATCCTCTATCACAGCTGTGGTGGGGTAGGCGCCATGTCCCTGCACGGAAATGGTATAGACCAGATCGGCAGAAGTTGTGGAATCCATGGCAGTAAGTATCTCCTTTGTCAGCCCCTTGTCCTCCGCCCAGCCCGTTTCCGTAGTGGTAATATTGTTCATGTATTCTATCGAAGTAAATGTCTCAAATCCAAGCTGTGAAAACACTTTATTCCGATCATAAAAAGTGCCTTCATTGTTGTGAATAGCATGCGTACCATAGCCCAGTTCCATCAGATTATAGGCAATACTCTCACTGGTATTTTTCTGAAGCACCGTTTTATATGGGTATTCTCCCGGCCCGAAAAAGTCCAGATTCATTCCGGTAATGACTTCAAATTCAGAATTAGCTGTCCCTGCCCCTACCACAGGCATGGATAAATACCCGGAAGTATAGGCATCCATCAACTCATGCATATTGGGAATGGGGTCCTGGGAAAAGGACACATTTTCCAGGTCTGTCACATTAAAAAAAGATTCCAGCTGTACCACGATCACATTAGGGGTGGAGGTGGTGGCAGTGGTAATGGTTTCTGTTTCTGTTTCTGTTTCCGGTTCATCCTCATTGACCATGTCTTCATCCAGAATATCCTCCACCTTATCATCCCCATAATCAGCAGGTTTATCAATTCCCGTGTTTAAAAGCGTATTTAAAAAACAATAGGGAATCCCATAATCTTGATAGGCCTGCCCAATGTTGGCGTAATTTTCTCCAAGAAGGGAAACTCTAAGCCCAATCTGTGTCATAATCAGGGCCAGAAACACAAATGCTCCGGCGCAAAGCAGATTACGAAAACGTTTAATGGGCCTGACCATGACCGGTGCCTTCATCCAGACGATGACCAGCAGAACCAGTGCTCCCAAAATGGCAATGCCCAACAAAACGATACCCCAGATATGGATATAGTCCTGCATGAGACTGACCGCATATTTGATCAGCTTTAAATCCTGGGCCGTAAAAGGAGTTGTCCTGAAAATCAGGAGCACTCCATTGGCTATACCGATGGTCATCCAGAGGAGGCCTCCCATTAGCAGGGCAAAAAAACGGCGACGCACCAGAAACATGATGCTTAAGGTGGCCATAATCAGCACAGTATTATACAAAAAAACCATGGGGTGATATACCATATAGACCAGAACGGCCGTCAATGACTTTCTGCCCAGAATTTCTATAAAAATATTAAGTGCAAATGAAACCAGCACCCATAGAAGCAGATAAGCAAAGGGCCTTTGCTCATAAGTTTCCTTTCGGAATAATGAGCGGAAACTCCCTTCTTCAGCTATGTTTTTTTTGTGAAAAATGCCTTTCATATTTCTCGTCCTTTCTCTTTCCGGCAATCTGTCAGAAGGCTATTGTAGTGTAACATTTACCACTCCCTTTGTAAAGAATCCCTTGACACAAAAGGTGACGATGCTATAATGGGGGAAACTCGTCTTATGAAGAAAATAAAGTAGAATTAGGAGATTACCATGGGATTCACATTCATTCGCAGGCTGCCCACCCCCGCAGAAATCCGGGAAGCATACCCCCTTCCGGAGCATATACAGAAAATGAAACAGGAACGAGATCAGGAAATTGCTGCCGTATTCACAGGAGAGAGCGACAAGTTTCTGGTCATTATCGGGCCCTGCTCTGCCGATAGTGAAGACCCTGTTATGGAGTATGTTTCAAGGCTGAGCAAAGTCCAGGAAAAAGTAAAGGATCGGCTCATTCTCATCCCCCGGGTATACACCAATAAACCCCGTACCACAGGGGAAGGTTACAAGGGAATGATGCATCAGCCGGATCCGGAGAAGCAGGAGGATGTGGCGGCAGGGATTGTGGCCATTCGCCATCTGCATATGCGGGTTGCGGCAGAGTGCGGACTTACCCCTGCCGATGAAATGCTCTATCCGGAAAATTATCGCTATTTATCAGACATATTGTCCTATGTAGCCATTGGGGCCCGTTCTGTGGAAAACCAGCAGCACCGCCTGGTAGTCAGTGGTATGGATGTCCCTGCAGGCATGAAAAACCCCACCAGTGGGGATATAACGGTTATGCTCAATTCCGTTTATGCTGGCCAGAAAGGCCATCGTTTCATATACCGGAACTGGGAGGTTTCCACTGATGGCAACCCTCTCACCCATACCATCCTGCGGGGAGCGGTCAACAAACATGGACAGGCCATTCCCAATTATCACTATGAGGATTTGTATTTTCTATTCGAGCAATACAACAAACGGGACATTGTAAACCCGGCCTGCATTGTGGATGCCAATCATGCCAATTCTAATAAGCAGCATAATGAACAGGTTCGCATTGTCAAAGAAGTTCTTCACAGCCGCTCCCATTCCCAGGACATTCGCCAGCTGGTCAAGGGAGTGATGATTGAAAGCTACCTGGAGGGGGGATGCCAGAAAGTTGGGGAGCACATTTATGGAAAATCCATAACCGATCCCTGCCTGGACTGGGAACAGTCTGAAAACCTCATTTACGAAATTGCAGAAAGATGCTGATGGCAGCAATTGTTTCTGAAACTTAAAACAAGGACCCAACCGCCGAACCGACCACCAGAACGTCAGATCAAAGGCTGACAGCTGGAAGGTCGGTTTTTTGTGGTCGAATCCCTGGTTTTTCTTTTGCGCATTTATAATGAGGAAAGGGTAAATACCAGCAGGCAGATTATACCAAGTACAATGCGATAATACCCAAAGGGCTTAAAGTCATGCTTTTTAATGAACTGCATGAGGAACTTAATCGCCAGAATGGAAACCACATAGGCTACCACTGCCCCCAGAAGCAACACACCCACTTCAGACAGACCAAAGGCATTTCCCCTGGCCAGATATTTCAATATTTTCAGCAGGCTGGCCCCAAACATGACTGGAATGGCCAGATAAAATGTAAACTCTGCGGCAATGTAACGGGAACAGCCAATCAGCATGGCCCCAATGATGGTAGCCCCTGAACGGCTTGTGCCGGGAATGAGTGACAAAAGCTGAAAAAGTCCGATGATCAGTGCGGTCTTATAGGTGAGCTGTCCCATATCTGAAATGGCAAAAGTCTTGTTTTTATTTCTGTTTTCCACAAGGATAAACAAAACCCCGTAAAGAATCAGCATCAGAGAAACCACATACACATTGTAAAGATGCTCATCTAGCCAGTCATCCAGTAAAATACCGATCACTGCAGCAGGAAGGCAGGCAACCAGGACCTTCCCCCATAATATCCAGGTATTCTTTTTTTCTACCACATTTTTGGATGGAGAAAAAGGGTTCAGTTTTTTAAAATACAGCGTGACCACTGCCAGTATGGCTCCCAGCTGAATGACCACATTGAACATCTCCACATAATCTGCAGACAGACTCTCAAATTGAAAGAATCCCTGAAACAACATCAAATGCCCGGTTGAGCTGATGGGAAGCCATTCGGTGATTCCTTCAATTATACCCAGAAGAACCACTTTCACAATATCAAAAAAATTCATAAAGACCCCCTGATTTCAAAAGTGATTCTCATTATACCCTATCCTTCACTTCAAAGCAAGTTTTTCAGAGGCACAATAAAGACAGAATTCATTTTTTTGTGTTGACAATTCTTACGCCTTCGTATATAATACCCTTTGCGTCGAGGTGTGGCTCAGCTTGGTAGAGCGCTGCGTTCGGGACGCAGAGGTCGTGGGTTCGAATCCCGTCGCCTCGATTTTTCCTCGATAATCCGAAATCATATGGCTCGTTGGTCAAGCGGTTAAGACGCCGCCCTCTCACGGCGGAAACAGGGG
>CAYRQT010000051.1:0-3714 GCA_964426655.1 uncultured Cuneatibacter sp.
CTCGTAAACAAGGTCACTTAGAAGAAGTATTTACACAAACTTCTTTACACAATCACCGAGCCTTCCATTTTTCAAGTATAAAGTTTATTTTTTTTTATATTTTTTTATTATTTTTTATGCGCAATGCACAAACGCCTTAAAGAAGACAACTTCCCAGCTCCTCTACATGCGTGCATTTTTCCTCATTTTCGGAAAAAAAAGGCCATCCGGCGCGAATATCTCCGGATGGGCCCTCTGCCAAATACATCTTATATATTGCTTTAAATCAACGAACGCACACTCTCCCGTACACAAAGCCTCGTAGGGAGTCTCGTCGACCTGGGGCGCAACTTTTCTCCCTTAAGGAGCTTCAGCAGCAGCTCTGTTGCCATTTCTCCTTTTTTTTCCACATCCTGATGCACGGTGGTTATGGCTGGGCGATATAGCTTTGCCAGGAGATTGTCATCAAATCCCGCCACCGATATATCTTGGGGCACGGCATATCCCCTGTCCATCAGTTCATTCACCACATTAACAGCATAAAAATCTGAAGCGCAGATAATGGCACTGTACTGTCCCACCCGTGCGCAAAGTTTTTCGAAACTTTCTTTTCTAAACGGCTTTCCCGGATTATGAATAAATAAGTCCTCTTCAGCAAAAGGCAGCCCCGCATCCCGAATGGCTCTGGAAAATCCCAAATAGCGATGATAATCCACCCCGATCTGGTTATCTGCCATAAATGTGATTTTCCGATGTCCCTGAGAAATCAAATACTGTGTCAGACTATAAGTTCCTTCCTCATCTTCCAGCCCAACATTATAGTAATGCTCCGGATCTGCATATACATCTATAAAGACCATGGGTTTTTTGTATTTGTCCTGAATCTCTCCCGCAGCAATCTGATCCATTCCCAAAAGCAGTAAACCATCCGTATTCCAAGAGGAAACCTTTTTCATAATATCCCCAATATCCTCTGAAATATAGATCATCATAAAATATCCGGCCTTCCGGATGGTTTTTTCAATCCCCCCAATTAGTTCGGATACAAAAGGGTCCATTGCAAAATTTTCATACTTATCCATCCTGGTACGCATCACCAGCGCAATCAACTTGGATTTATTCTGAGCAAGATTTCGGGCATTGATATTGGGCACGTAGTCATACGCCTTTAATACCGCCTCCACCTTCTCCACAGTTGTCTCTGATACCTCTTTTGTCTTTCCATGGATGACATTGGAGACGGTCGTGGTACTAAGTCCCAGCGTTTTTGCGATTTCCTTTATTGTGATCATTGCCCCTCCAGATTCAAACATTTCCGTCAAATAGTTCTATTTATTTCACGTGTGCCGTCACACCTTTCAGCAACCCCCGCATTTTCTTCCCCTCCAAACATATTTTCCTTATCTTTGTATTATACCTAGATTTTACAACATGTCAATAACATCTAATAAAACACCCTCTAAAACAGTTTTTTTGTGCAAATCGCTCATCTGTTTTAGAGGGTCTCTTTATTCAAAAATACTTACCTGCACAAAAGAACGACTGCTTCATAAGGTTTTAAGGCTTCCCCATTTGTCCATGCGGCAGCATAATTCCCAATCAGGTGCTCCCCTTTTTCCACTTCTCCAGGAAGAGTCAACGCCTGATTTTCCTCCGAAAAATTGCAAATCACATACAATGTCTCCCCTTCATAGCTCCGTTTATATACAAACAGGCCGGGGTCTTCCGGCAATAAAAGTTCATACTCTCCATAAACAATGATTGGATTTGCCTTTCTCAGGGCAATCAATTTCTGATAGTAATGGAACACCGAATCTGCACGTCCCATCTGTTCCTTTGCGTTAATTTTTACATAATTGTCATTGACTTTCTGCCAGGGAATCCCATCAGAAAACCCAGCTTGCGGCGTGTCATCCCATTGCATGGGTGTCCTTGCATTGTCCCTGCTCTTATGGGCAATGGCTGGCAACAGTTCTTCCGGTGTATACAAGCCGCTTTCTGTCAGTTCATGGTACGCATTTATGGACTCCAAATCATGAAAATCCTCAACAGAATGGAACGTAGTATTGGTCATTCCCAATTCTTCACCCTGGTATACATAAGGCGTACCCTGCATCATATGAAGCACCGTGGCAATACATTTTGCTGAAACTTCTCTATAGGCATCCCCATCATTTCCCAGTCGAGAGACAATTCTTGGCTGATCATGGTTGCAAAAATACAGACTGTTCCACGCTTTTCCAGATAATCCTTTTTGCCATTTGCTCAGATTTTCTTTCAAAGGAATCAGTGGCATTTTCTGTGTGCCCCATTTTCCTATTTTTCCATCATCCAGGCCCATATGTTCAAACTGGAAGACCATATTCAGCTCATGTCTGTCTTCTCCAGCATACTTTCCAGCCTCTTCCAAGGTTACACCAGCACACTCTCCAACAGTCAGCAGATCATACCGTGAGAGGACTTTTTTGTTCATTTCCTGCAAATATTCATGTACATGAGGTCCATTTGCGCAGATCATGGGATTACCATATAACCCGCCATATACCTCTGCATCCGGATATCCTTCTGGTTTGGAAATCAGGCTGATGACATCCATACGGAACCCATCAATACCTTTTTGACACCAGCGATCCATCATCCCAAAAACTGCATCTCTGACCTCTGGATTTTCCCAGTTCAAGTCCGGCTGTTTTTTTGAGAAAAGATGCAGATAATACATGTCTGTCCTCTCATCATATTCCCAGGCAGGGCCGGAAAAGCAGGATCCCCAATTATTGGGTGCTTTTCCTTCTTTCCCTTTTTTCCAGATATAATAATCCCTCTTGGAATTCTCCAGGGAGCTTCTACTTTCAATAAACCACTGATGTTCATCTGATGTGTGATTCACCACCAAATCCATCACGATTTTAATCCCCCTGGCATGGGCCTCTTCCAGTAAATGGTCAAAGTCTTCCATTGTGCCAAATTCCTGCATAATGGCCTCATAGTCACTAATGTCATATCCATTATCGTCATTTGGAGACTGATAGACAGGAGACAGCCAGATAACGTCTATTCCCAGCGTTTTCAGATAATCCAGCTTGCTACGAATGCCATTTAGATCGCCGATTCCATCCCCATTGCTGTCACAAAAGCTTCTGGGATAAATCTGATATACTACACTCTCTTTCCACCATGCATGTTTCATTGTTTCTCTCCGATCCTCATATTGATACCATACTTATGCGCATAAGATATGTTCAACATAGCATGCACTTTTTTATTTTTCAAGGTCTGATCTCTGGTTTATTTGCACACCCGCCTTTCACCCATTCTAACAAAGTGTTTTAACCGATCCCCTCTCTATCAGTTCTACTGGTTCTTTTATATCCTGGTAATTTCCCGGATTCTTTCCCTTGATCATCTCTATAATCTTTTCCACACTGTGCTCTCCTTTGGCAAAAATATCCTGCCGCATAGTGGTAAGACGAGGACGACACTGACTCGCTGCAGGAATATCATCAAATCCTGCAATGGAAATATCTTCCGGAATATGAAACCCGTCATCCAGAAACACATTCATTCCTTCGATGGCCAGATAATCTGCCGAAAAGAACAAGGCTGTGCAGCCGCAAAAGTCCTCCCTTGCAATCTCCTTCATCTTCTTTTCCCTGGTCTCATGATCCCTGGGAAGTGCAATGCACTTTGCATTTTTCTTAAGCCTATGTGCAGATAAGGCATCCAGATACCCCTGAT
>CAYRQT010000051.1:3724-12965 GCA_964426655.1 uncultured Cuneatibacter sp.
ACGCACAGTGTCAATAATTCCTCCCCCCGGTGCATGATCCAGAAAAGCAATTCGTTTATGTCCTTTTTGCACCAGATACTCTGTCATCTGATACCCTCCTCTATAATCCTCCAATCCAATATTTACATAGGCCTTGTCCTCTTTACGGAAATATGTATCCACTGTAACGATAGGCACTTCCAGCCGGGACCGAAACAAATAATACTGATCCCTGTTCATACCTAATAAAATAAGCCCTTCCACATTCCAGGCTAAAGCCATATGAAGACATTCTTCCACATCTGGATTGGTATACAACATCATAAAATATCCCTGGCTACTGATCTTTTGCTCCATAATGCCAATAATTGTCCCCGCAAAAGGATCCTGCAGCAGATTGCTCTTCCCCTTATGGGCATAACTCACCACCACTGCAATAATTCTGGAGCCATAATTCCCCAGAATTCTGGCCCCCATATTCGAAACATAGTTTGACTGTTCAATGATTTTCTGTACTTTCCTGATGGTGGCTTCCGATGCTTTATTTGTTCTCCCATGCAGAATGTTTGCCACAGTAGTGGGGCTCACTCCTGCAATTTCTGCCATCTCTTTTATGGTAATCATATCTGTCTCCTATCAGCTGCTTCTATCTGGGCCATCTATCCTGCCGTTTTGCCAGAAGGGGAAATGGTACATGAGGCTCTGTCTGATACCAATATGCCACACTGGAAACATCATCCTGTCGCTCGAACATACCGGCGTGGCAGGACCCAATTTGTTGCAAGGTCACCTTAATCTCTCTCTTAAAATAAATTGGATCCGGAATGTGAAACCGATATAATCCACGCATGGGCGGACAATCCTGGTTATGATAAGGGCTGAAAATATCTACATCCTCTTTTGAATAAAACGGATATCCAAGATATGGACCACTATAGGTTTTCTCCACTGTTTTTCCATTTTCCTGTCCCGCAAAACTCCACGCCCCACCGAAGTAATCCTCCGTTCCCGTACTGCAAAGGGTGGGATATGCCTCATCCCCGTCCAGATAGAATTTCACTTCCCCCTCTCCCCACCAATATCGTTCCAAGGTGGAAAGTGCTAAAAATGTTCCCACATATTTCCCCCGTCCATGTACTCCATCCAATATGACGTGATCCTTTCCAAGCTCTGTTAATTTACTACGTTTCCACCGGGCATGAAAATATGCAGTATTTTCCGGTAAATCATCTCCCAATGTATAGTCAATCTGATAAAAGAAATTGGGAATAGCTTCCTGATTCTGATTTTCAATGGTAATACGTGCTTTCGTCCGAAAAGGCATGGCAAAATACGCATTGAATCCTCTAAGGGGCATAACACTGACCGGCAATGCATTGACCATATAGCTTCTGCCAAATCCACAGCAAAAAAAATCTCCTAAAGGGCATTCTACCGATGGATATGTCTCTCCATCCCAATACATGCGCAACACCAGATCTCGAAGCACAAAACGATTTTGCGGGCTAAGCTGGTCTGTTACAGTCATCCATATATGACGAATACATCCCTTTCCGGTTATATCTGCTAATATCCTGGTTTCTCCCGGCTCAATGAACGGAATTGCCGGGCTGCCTTTTCTGGATGGGCCAAGAGGACTGTCCATCATGGCAGCTTTCCCTTTTTCTCCTGTTGGATTTTCTGCATTGACCGATCGGCTTTCCAACTCTTCAAGAATAGCCGCCTGTATCATTTCTCCCCATGAATATTTCATCGTTTTCATCTCCCTGGGCTTTTCTTTCAGTTTACTATTTCACCCTATTTTTGTCTACTTATATACAAAAAAACCGGAGGGGAAATGCCCTCCGGGATACAACGTCCATGTCCTGTTCTATATTATACTGTCCTGTCACTGAGACTGAGATGCCTCTTCATATGGTTCATAGAAAGCACTGATTACAAAATCCCGAAGAGCATCATCGTTCACATAATACTCAATGAACTCTTCTCCCTGTTCAGCTTCTCCTTCCAGAGTTGTAATCCCCATATCCTCATAGGTCATAGTCTGATCAAACAACTTTGAAAGCTGATTAACGGTATAATCTGAGACCATATAGGATGAAATCTTTGTCGCCAATGTCAGCGAAAACGAAGAATCCTCTTCCATGCATGTCTGCATCTTCAAAGTGAGCGCATTTAAATACTGCCTTTGGCGTTTCATTCTGCTCAAGTTAGAACTGTCATCCAGTCCTTTTCTGGTACGCACGTAAGCCAAAGCCTGGGTTCCCTGCAAAGTAACCGTTGTTCCCTTTACCAGAGATGCATCTACAGAAGAAAAATCATCCAGAATTTCCACTTCCACACCACCTACCAAATCATTTACCACCGGTACCGCATCCATAGTCACGGATATGTAGTGATCAATCTCCACCCCATACAGCAACCCGGAAACTGCATCCACTACATTTCGACAGCTATCTTTTCCACCACTTCCGTAAGTGTGCGCCAGGGCCAGCTGCCCGGTAAAAGTGCCCGCCTTTTCTCCTCTTACACCCAACTTTGTAATTTCCGTCATAGTATCCCGGTTCAGGTGAAGGGCCGTATAGGTTTCCGTCTGCGTATCCAGAATTAAAAGCATCAGAAAATCCGACTGCTGCGAATTGTTATAGCTGCTGGTATCCGTCTGAGATTCATACTTATCCACTCCCAGGAGAAGAACCGTCTCCAATCCCTCTTTCAACGCATATGCCTGCCCTTGGTAATATAGAACTTCCTGACTATAATCCGGATATTCTCCCCCATTCGTATTGCCGGCATCTCTGTTTTCCCACCAGGAAAGGAAAAAGAAAAGTGCGGTACCAAATGCAGCGATACAGATACACGCAAGCACAATTTTCAAAGTGTGCTTCCTAATCATCAGCCTCATTACAGTACCTCACTTTTCACAAATCATGTCCCCTGAAACAAACCGTCTTAATACAAATGCCGCCTTACTTAACCGCTTTCTTTCTGGTGGAAAGAACCAGCACCCCAAGTGTCACACTTCCGATGGCAATAGCACCCCAGAATGCTGCCGGAAGTACAGTGCTACCGGTATCGGGAGATTCCCCCGTTCCTGTTCCGTCCAAAGTACTTGCATCCACTACAAATGCAATGGGAGAAAAGCTGTCGAACTCAACAGTAACCGTGTCATTTGCATTGATCACAACTTTATCGTTAGAAATTAACTCCCAAGCACTGCCAGAATAATTGTGCAGTACAATCAGCAAATCATCCTGGGAAAGGCCCAAATCAAAGGTAATCTTGATAGAATTTCCGGATGTCGCCAAAATCGCTTTCATCTCATCTGATAAGGTCACATCAAACAGATCCGAAATAGCCAGATCATCCGTTGTAATGGACGCGGAATAAGCTGCCAGAATGTCGCTGATGCTAGGCACCAGATCTATCAGATTGGTGGACTGCAACTGTGCCTTTGCAGCCTCCAATGCCGCCTTAATTGCAGGATCTGCCTCACTGGCCTCTGTGGCCTCTGACAAAGGGGTCACGGTAATGCTGCCCGAAGGTACTGTTGCAACTACCTGACCATCTTCATTATAAATTTCTGCACTCGCTACAGTGGGTGCAGGCTTTGCGGTTACGCTGGGTGTGAACTCCGACGCAAACGCAGTTACTGACATGGCCACAACCATGACCAATGCCATAAATGTGGCTGATACTTTCTTAATCATACTCATCTCCTCCTTATACAAGGTCTTTCCCCCGCTAATCCTCTTCCAACAACTTCGCAAATACCAAATATCTCTCCGCACTATTCCCTATAAGGGAGGTAGAGAGCACCAATACCTGATCTCCTGACTGAACCGTCACCTCCTCGGCAAAGCATGCTACCAGCGACCTGACAGATAAGATGTCTTTAAAGAATAAGCGAAAAATCCGTTTGTCTGTAAAGTCATAGTTCGATAAAATGTGCACATCTTCATATGGCACTGCCGCAAAGACCTCAAAATGCAATTCGTTCTCCGGCAGATACACCACCACTTCCTGATAAGCGGCAAAACTTCCCGGATCAGAATATATCTCCTGCAGCTGCCCGAACAGCAAACCGCTTTCCAGGCATTTTCCATAAATCACAGTTATGGGGTCATCAAAGGACGTGCTATTGTAAGCCGCCTCTGTGTACAAAGCCCCATTGGCACTTTCCTTCCCCTCTGCATCATGCGACAGATAATAAGATGAATCTGCATTCCTTTGCAGGAGGGGATATGTGATATCTGTCCCCGGAATATCCAACCATCCATAAAAATCTGGATTTATTTTCTGGAGAGTGGAGAAATCCACCGGACTACGATAAGTCTCAGTATCACCTTCAGCAGCATTTGGTTCCTCATTCTGTGCAATATCCGACTGTTCGGATCGGGGACCGGCCTGCACAAAACGTTCCATCCCGCCACTATGCCTAGATATTACCTTATATCCTGTAAAAATACAAGTGGCAAAAAGAAGTATTATTGCAAAAAAAACAATTATTTTAAGGATTTTGTGCCTTTTCATCCCTTCTCCCCGGTTTTACATCGCTATTTATCACCTGAATCTGAATGGTTTCCTGTTTATTCCAAGCCCATAAATCTCAGCAAAAAGGATTTGCCCCACCCTTTAATGTGGGGAAGGTGTAAAGTCTCCTCCTTTATTTCCCAGGATGCTTCACCCCTGTGCGTTTCCCACTGTCCTCTCCCGATTTTCGATAGCCAACCCCATATTCCTTGTACTTTTTGTACTTATATCCGTACTTGTATTTTCCCTCAGGAGAAGTGGCATCCGTCATTACAAAGCCCAGCACCTTGACCTTTAAAAATTCCAGTTGCCGAAGAGCATTGGCCAGATCATGCTGATCACAATAGTTCTGCCGTACCACCAGAATCATGCCATTTAGTAATTTGGAAATGG
Organism: uncultured Cuneatibacter sp.; assembly: GCA_964426655.1. Classification (GTDB taxonomy): domain Bacteria; phylum Bacillota; class Clostridia; order Lachnospirales; family Lachnospiraceae; genus RGIG8306. Next base: position 8,630 of record CAYRQT010000051.1, read on the forward strand.
CGAGACTGTCACTTACCGTATTTACCGGAGGCAAGTCTACGATGATATAGTCAAAAATTTCGGAAAGGGCACGCAACACCTGCTCCATTCGAGATGAAGAAAGAAGTTCCGACGGATTGGGAGGAATTTCCCCTGCGGGCAAAATAAACAGTGTCTTAAGGAGAGGAGATACCCGCACTGCATCATTTAGCTGATTTACCCCGGCCAGCACATTAGATAAACCCACCGGATTGTCCAGCTGTAAAATTTGAGCTACCACCGGGATGCGCATGTCCGCTTCCACCAGCAGTACTTTTTTATTGGTTTCCGCCAGGGTGTAGGCCAGATTAAGGGCTGTAGAACTTTTTCCTTCTCCTCGTAAAGAGCTGGTAATCCCAATAATCTTACAGGAAGATTCCTCCGGCATGCTGAAAACGAGATTGGTCCGTAACAGTTTATAGGCCTCTGCTGCGGCAAAGCTCAGATTTTTTCCAATGGCATTTCTTCTCTCCTCAAAGGTATGAATTCTGTCGTTTTTCACTCGTGCAGAGGGGGTGATTTTCTTTTTCTTTTTTTCCATACTCATGAAAGGCCCTCCTTCTTTGCAGAATCATGGGCCTCATAGGCCGCATAATAGCCCCCTCCCCCTGAAGAGAAGAGGTCCGGAATTACCGCCAATACCGGCAAATCATAGTTCTGGAGGAGATATTCCTCATTGTGAATCTGGGTATCTGTCATTTCTTTAATAATGATCACTGCACAGGCCAGGGCAACACCTACAAACACTCCGATGGCTGTATAACGGGTGATACTGGGTGAGGACTTTGCAGCCGGCACCACTGCATAATCTACAATACGGACAGAACTGCCATCCACAATGTCTGCAATTTTATCTGGCAGGATGTCTGCGACGGTGTTGGCTATTTCTTCCGCTTCCTGAGGGCTGGAACTGGTAACTGTAATACTGAAAATCTCTGTACTGTTCACTGCACCAACCTCAATCATATTATACAATTGCTCATAGGTATAGGAAAGATTTACTTCTTCAATGACTTCATTTAATGTAAGACGGGTTTTTAAAATAACGGAATAGGTTTCTACAAGACTTTGCGCAGCAGTCAGCTCACCGGATGAAATGGACACAGAGGTTCCTCCCACAGAGATGGAACTGTTATTGACATACATCAGGGCTTTGGCCTGATAAAGAGGTGTGATCAGAAACGAGGCATAAAAAAACAGAGCAAAACCAGCCAGGGCTGCTGCCAGGACAATTGCCCATAGGTGATGCCACAGCGCCCGAAAAATCTGCATCAAATCAATTTCATAGTAATCATTTGACTTGTTTTTATTCATTATAAGCTTCTCCAATACTCCTGTTTAATTTCCGTTTTTAAAATCCCTCAAAACCACTCTTCTGCACCTACACTACAGATTCCATTTTTCATTAGGATTTAAAACAGCCCCCTACAGCCTATTTCATTTGCTGTAATAAAAAATATCGGGCTAAACGCCCCTCCCCTGGAACAAATGTCCGCCACATAAATTCTGTTAATCTTTATATTTTTTCTAAATTACCAGAAAACCCATGCAATAATCAACAAATAATCATTAGATGTTTTCGCAAACAGTATAACATAGCCCCCTTCATTATGCAAGCATAGAATACACTTCCCTTATTCCTAAAAGAATGTGGCCGGTGGAATTTAGTCTAGCATACGAAATTCCACCGGCCTGTTTTTCCTATCCAGAAATATGATTTTATGTAAGAATTCAAGTTAATTATAGCAGAAATCTTTGAATAGTGTTCAAAAAGCGCTTCCATTTATTACAACTTTTAAAGAGTGGTAGAATTTAGTCCTACACCGGAATTCACTTTTTCAAGTCAGCCTTCCCTTATTCCTTTCCGATACGGTTTACTCAATTCGTCAACGTTTGGTCATCAAAGCCACACACTCAACTGTTGAATGTCAAGTAAAATTGACCCACTTTTTCGTTTAAATCTGACCCACCTTAGTATTGATTTTGGTGGATCAGATTTTTTTATTATTTCTGTTTTTTACACTGTGAATTGACCCACCCTGCTAATGAGTGATCAACTGATAGCCATCCGTAGTCAGTGTGGTTTTGTCTACGATGATTCTTTTAGATAACGAATCAATCGTGACATATTTGCTCAGTTCAAGCAAACGGTCACCAATTAACTCTCGAATTAACTTGTCCATTGCAGCCGGACGGCTGTCAATTTCCTGTACGATCTGCAACAGTTATCATCTGTTCTGTTATTCGTACTCTTTCTTCAGCAGTAATTGTGTCCTTTTTTAAGAGTTCACCAAGGTCATCTAGTATTTTCTTATATGCCCCAATTGCTTCCTTCTGGCTTTCGCCATTTTCCTTCATTGCGCTATTGCACATGGTATTTAACTGTGCAAGCATATTATTTGCTGATTCAATGTAAGCAGGAAACTGTTCAATAATACTAATTGCAACATCTTTATCCATATTCGGAATGGCAGAAACAAACTCCATAATTTTGTCTTTAGACATATTTCGGAAGCTGTCGATATCTAGTGCTTCCTTAACCTCATTCTCAGTAACCATATATTTTGCCATAAACTTATTCTCCTTATCTCAAGTATTGTTTTTTATAAACCCCATCTCTTAAACTTAATAAGTTCAGCAATTTCCTGTGTTTCAGACAGCTTCTCGTTTCAGAGGTTCTTGCAAACATTTCTATTTTATAACTTCTAATTATTTGAAGTGTTCTACCCTTTATTTTTCAAAATGTCGAACATTTCATTTTTATGAATACTAGACTTATCCTTTGTCCACTTCCCATCACCTAGTCTTGTCATTTTTTCCATGACTTTTAATTTCAAACTTTGATTGATGATACTCGGATATGAATTGATTTTTCCAACAGGTGGCAAATTTGAAAACTTAGAGTTCCCAGAAACCGTTATTAATGCTAGATTACCGAATCCGTTCAGTTCGTCTCCTTCCCAAAATTCTCCTTCTACTGGATGTTGCGGATGGAAATGCTCGATGGAACTTCTAAACTGAAATTGCCAATCTTCTTGCATTGGTGATATGATTTCTTTTCCATCATATGAATAGCCATCCCTATAAATTAAATAATCAAGATAAGAAAATACAATTCGTTCAATTTTAAAACCACTTCTGTTTCGGTAATCGGATTCAACAATCTTCTTCCTACAATAGTTCTCCAACAAGGCAATAATGTTAGTTCCTTCATCTTCTAACAAGTTAGATAAAACAACCGTAATCCAGTTCATTGTTTTTGGTGATGTATAGGTGCCACATGCTTTTTGTAAAAGACGATGCGCTGAAGCAGGCATTCACCACGATGTTGAACAAGCTGATTTTTTCACACCGACAAATCCTGAAGCCTTACTTAGAATCGTTGAAAACATCATCTTCAGATGATTCTCTTCATCGTATTCAACAGATTCAAACCCTTCTGGCACAGAATACCGAAAAGCGCGAGACTCTTACAATGCTCATGACTCAGGGAATCATTGATCCGGTGCTCTACAGTCAGGAAACAAACGAACTGCTTTCTCAGGCGGACAGCTTCCGGGATGAGATTGAAGCCCTGAAGAATGAAGTCTCCGGAGATGTAAACAAAGTCACCGAAACCACAGCACTGATTCATTTCGCAGAAAAGAGCGCCATGCTTCAGGAGTTCGACAAAGACTTATTTGACAGATATGTAAAACGCATCATCGTTCATTCCAGAAACGATATCCGGTTTGAACTGAAATGCGGTCTAACGCTCAGGGAAAGGAAGTGAGGGCATGGGACATACACCATACGGATACAGAATTGAAAACGGCTGCGCTGTGATTAACGAAGATGAAGCCGCCAAAATCAGGAACCTATACGAGAATTACCTCGCCGGAATGGCACAGTCAAAAGCTGCCATCGAGGCAGGTATCGAGGCCTACCACAGCTCAGCAAAGCGTCTGATGCAAAACAGGCACTACCTCGGCGATGACTTCTACCCGGCAATCATTGATCAGGAGACCTTCGACAAGGCAGAAAAAATTCGTCTGGAACGTGCCGGTAAGCTCGGTAGGCTGAACCTTCTAAAAAGTTCAAAGCCTATAAAGGTTCCGACACACTTTCGGTTTGCAGATGCGGATGAAGAATATGAAGATCCGAGGCTACAGGCGGAATACCTGTACAGCCTCATTGAAAGCGAGGCGATCTAATGGGAAATGTTATGGTCATCCCAGCCAAAAGGCAGGTTGGGAACACGGTAAAACAATCTGAACAGAAAAAGCTCCGTGTTGCAGCCTACTGCCGCGTCAGCACGGATTCCGAAGAACAGGAAACA
>CAYRQT010000052.1:0-12631 GCA_964426655.1 uncultured Cuneatibacter sp.
GTCGGGCATCTCTATTCAGTATATAGATATCCGGGACGAAATTGCTTTTTCACATGGAGCGATTCCGGGAGCGGTACATATTCCGGCAGAAGACCTGGAAGCTGGTGAGGGAAGAGAGAAACTGCAAAAGGGCAAAATCCTCCTGATTTATTGCATGAAAGGATTGATCAGTCTTCCACTGGCTGAAAAATTGCGCCAGGAAGGATATGAAGCTTATAGCCTGAAAGGAGGCTATGGGGCCTGGCTATTACAGTCCTTTACAGGAGAAAGCAAGGAAAAAGAGGTGGAAGCCAGCTTGCAGAAGAAATTCCATAAGACCATTTTTTCTCCCTTTGCGAAGGGCATACAGACATATCAGCTCCTTTCTCCGGGAGACAGGGTGGCTGTGTGCATTTCAGGCGGCAAGGATTCCATGCTGATGGCAAAATTGTTCCAGGAGCTGCAGCGGCATAGAAAATTCCCCTTTGAGGTGGTGTTTCTGGTGATGGACCCAGGCTATAGTCCTGAAAACAGGCAGATTATCGAAGAGAATGCACACCTTCTGGGAATTCCACTCACCATTTTCACATCTACCATTTTTGATGCTGTTTTTGAGGTGGACAAATCCCCCTGCTATCTGTGTGCCCGCATGCGCAGGGGACATTTGTATGCCAAAGCCAGAGAGCTTGACTGCAACAAAATCGCACTTGGCCATCATTATGATGATGTCATAGAAACCACCCTTATGGGCATGTTGTATGGGGCGCAGGTACAGACCATGATGCCTAAGCTCCACAGCGATAATTTTGAAGGAATGGAGTTGATTCGCCCCATGTATCTGGTCAGGGAAGAAGCAATCAAACACTGGAGAGATTACAATGGCCTGCACTTTATTCAGTGTGCCTGCCGGTTCACGGATACCTGCAGTGTAGAAGGAGGAAATGCTTCCAAAAGGCAGGAGATCAAACGGCTCATCCGGGAACTGAAGAAAACCAATCCCTATGTGGAAGGCAATATATTCCGCAGTATGGAAAATGTAAATCTGGATACCGTCATAGCTTATAAGGCCGGTGGAGAGCGGCACAGTTTTCTGGAGCAGTATGAGGAGGCAGGCAGAAGAAAGGCGGCTGTTCGCAGCAGTCAGCCCCCTGCATCTCAAAAGGAGGAAATGGCATGACATTGCAGCAGTTGCGCTATGTGGTCAGTATTGCAGCCAATAAATCCATGAATAAGGCAGCGGCCGAGCTTTATATCACGCAGCCCAGTCTTTCCAGCGCCATTAAGGATCTGGAAAATGAAATCGGGATAACCTTGTTTGACCGTTCCAACAGGGGTATCATCCTGACCCCTGAGGGAGAGGAGTTTCTGGGGTATGCCAGACAGATGGTGGAGCACTATACACTGATTGAAGAGCGCTATATTGAAAAGAAAAAATCCAAAAAAAAATTCAGCGTTTCCATGCAGCATTATACATTTGCCGTTGAAGCATTTATTGTGATGGCCAGAGAATTTGGCATGGATGATTATGAATTTGCGGTGCATGAAACCAAAACTTATGAAGTCATTCAGAATGTGCGCAATCAGAAGAGCGAAGTGGGCATTCTCTATCTGAATGATTTTAATGAAAAAGTGCTTACCAAAATCTTCCATGAAAATGAACTGGAATTTTTGGAATTATTCCGCTGTAATATATATGTATATCTGGCCAAGAGCAATCCGCTGGCCCAGAAGAAAGTGATCACTTTTGAAGATTTGCAGGAATACCCCTGTCTGTCCTTCGATCAGGGAGATAACAATTCCTTCTATTTTGCAGAAGAGGTTTTTAGCACCAACGAATACAGCAAAATAATTAAGGCCAATGACCGTGCCACCTTCCTGAACATGATGATTGGCCTGAACGGTTACACACTTTGCTCAGGCATCATTTGTGAGGAATTAAATGGCTACGAATATGCGGCCATTCCGCTGGACAGTCAGGACCAGATGGTCATAGGATATATTAAACGAAAAAAAATGCCGCTTTCCCGTTTGGGAGAGCGTTACATTGAAGCACTTAAAACATATAAAGATAAGGTCATGCTGAATTAACCGTAGCCTATAGCCGGTTATTGCTTTTTTCTCATATCCGCATGGATAATCCCAGCATTATAATAGGGATTAGAATGTACGGAAAGGATGAGGAAAAATGGAGTATGATATTGCAACCCGATGTTTGTACGGGGATGGTTCTGAGCTGCCCTGCGAAGGTGCAGGCGCCTTAAGCTTCCCCATTTACCAGAGTGCAACCTTTTCCCACAGGGATATTGGCCATGCTGATGAGTCTCCGGGGCATGGGTATGATTACAGCAGGATGCAAAATCCCACCAGGGAACAATTGGAGAAGGTAGTGGCAGCGTTGGAATATGGCCGGGATTGTCTGGCCTTTTCCAGTGGCATGGCAGCGGTGGCGGCAGTGATGGAGCTTTTTGCCCCGGGAGACCATATCCTTACAGACAGTGATTTGTATGGTGGAAGCGTCCGCCTGTTCCAGCACATCAGCCAGAAAAATGGTGTGCATTTTACCCATACAGATTTGCGGGAAAATGCAGAACGTTTTGTGACGCCGGCTACAAAGGCTATTTTTGTAGAAACACCGACGAACCCCATGATGCATGTGGTGGATCTGGAAAAACTGTGTCAGGTGGCGAGGGAATACCATCTGCTTCTGATCGTGGATAATACCTTTCTGTCCCCTTATTTTCAAAATCCTCTGGAACTGGGGGCGGATATTGTACTGCACAGCGGAACAAAATATCTGGGCGGACATAATGATACACTGGCCGGTTTTCTCATCACTAAAGACCCGGAGCTGGGAGAGCACCTCCGTTTTATAGCCAAGACCACAGGTGGCAACCTGGCCCCTTTTGATTCCTGGCTGGTATTAAGAGGCATTAAGACTTTGGCAGTACGGATGGAAAAAGCCCAGGAAAATGCTCTGGCAATCGTGGAATGGCTGCAGTCCAATCCCAGAGTTGATCAGGTTTTTTATCCGGGCATTAAAGGCACGCCTGATTATGCCATTTCCTGTAAACAGGCCAGAGGATTTGGAGGTATGATCTCATTTTCCGTGGAGAGTGAGGCGCTGGCGCTGTCTATATTAAGGAATGTGCAGCTCATTCACTTTGCAGAAAGCCTGGGTGGGGTGGAAACGTTGATTACATATCCCATTACCCAGACCCATGCAGATGTACCGCAGGATATTTTGAAGAAAAATGGAGTAAGCAACAGACTTCTCAGGCTTTCGGTGGGGATTGAAAGTCTGAAAGATATTCAGAGAGAGTTAGAGCGATTGTTGCCTTTTACTTCTTCTGAAAATTAACAGGTTTTTTGCCGATGAATATTGAATTATGAGAGAAAATTTGGTATAATATAAAGAGTTAGTTATATCTAACATACCAGGAAAGGATATTCCTCGTCAGGAATATCGGAAAGGATTCTATTCATGAAGAATTTGGCAATTGAGAAAATAATTGGCCGGGAAATTATTGATTCCCGGGGAAATCCCACAGTGGAGGCAGAGGTGCATTTGGCAGATGGCACTATTGCAAGAGGCGCAGCACCCAGTGGTGCATCCACAGGGGAATTTGAGGCGCTGGAATTAAGAGACGGAGATAAGTCCCGTTTTGGGGGCAAGGGTGTTTCCAAGGCAGTAGAAAATATCAATAGCGTTATTAACGAAGTTTTAAAAGGGGTTGATGCTTCTGATATCTATCTGATAGATCAGAAAATGATTGCTGCAGACGGAACAAAGGACAAATCCAATCTGGGTGCCAATGCCATTCTGGCAGTGTCTATTGCCAGTGTTCGTGCAGCAGCAGCGGCGTTGGAAATTCCGCTGTATCGTCTGTTGGGCGGTGTAAATGGAAATCGCCTTCCCGTTCCCATGATGAACATCTTAAACGGCGGAGCACATGCAGCCAATACAGTGGATGTGCAGGAGTTCATGATCATGCCCGCAGGGGCACCCAGCTTTAAAGAGGGACTTCGCTGGTGTACGGAAGTGTTCCATGCCCTGCAGGGACTGCTAAAGTCCAAAGGACTGGCCACCGCTGTAGGAGATGAGGGTGGATTTGCACCTGACCTTGCCAGCGATGAGGAAGCCATCACCTACATTCTGCAGAGTATTGAACTGGCAGGCTACAAGCCCGGAAAAGATTTTGTTCTGGCCATGGATGCTGCATCCAGTGAGTGGAAGAGCGGAAAGAAAGGGGAATATGTGCTGCCCAAGAGCCAGCAGAAATTTACTTCTGCCGAATTGGTAGCCCATTGGAAGAACCTTTGCGAGAAATACCCCATTTACTCCATCGAGGATGGGCTGGATGAGGAAGACTGGGAAGGTTGGCAGTTACTGACCAAAGAGCTGGGCGATAAGGTGCAGCTGGTTGGGGATGACCTCTTTGTAACGAACACAGAGCGTCTGGCAAAAGGTATTTCTCTGGGGTGCGGCAATTCCATCCTGATTAAGCTGAATCAGATCGGTTCTGTATCAGAAACGCTGGAAGCCATTAAAATGGCACATAAGGCTGGATATACCGCCATTTCTTCTCACCGTTCCGGTGAAACAGAAGATACTACCATTGCTGACCTGGCGGTGGCTTTAAATACTTGCCAGATCAAGACCGGTGCTCCCAGCAGAAGCGAGCGCGTGGCTAAGTATAATCAGCTCCTGCGCATTGAAGAGGAGTTAGGCAGTGCAGCCGTATATCCTGGCTTTGATGCTTTTTAAGTAAAAAAAATTGTAAGACAAATAGATATTTAAAAAAGGCTCTCCACATCCGGAGAGCCTTTTTTAAATATCCCGTTCCTGATTATTCATGGAAAAACCGCCTCTTTCCGTCCTGAAAATATCTGTAAGGGTAACCTTTGGGGAGGTGTGATTCTGCAAAGGCACTACCGGGCCAAAAGATTCTTTTAAAGAAAGACGACTGTTTCGGCCAGAAAGTACCCATAAAACAGGATAGCCACGAGGCGGATTTTTCAGATGGCTCTCTCCTTTCCCGTCTGTGAGCATGATCAGAAGATCTCCATTATGAGCGTTTACATAGTTGACATAGGGACTGAAGGCTGTGCCTCCCCGGGCCCTCAGACGCGGCAAAAGATCACGAAAAGAACGAAGGGGGTAGACCCGGCGAATGGCATCATCTCCTTCCAGAATAGTAAGGGTGTGTTGACTGCTTTGAAGAATATGAAGGATTTCTTTCAGTGCTTCTTCAAAATCTTCTTTGCGGATACTGCCGCTGATATCCAGACCAAGAAAAATATTGGCCCGGTATCGGCCAAGTTCTCCCGGCAATTCCAGGCGCAGAGGCTGGCGGCGGTTGCGGCGCATAACCGAGCGGCGCCGTCCCTGGGGAAGTTTTCCAGTCAGCGTTTTTAATATGACACTCCAGGGAATGGGGCCGGGAGCAGGGGAAAAGGAAGCCAAGAGTCGGGCCATGTATTCGGAGGTGGATACTTTTCCGGCCCGTGCCAGCATTTCCTGGTGAAAGGCCTGCATGAGAGAAGGGTCCAAAGAGGTAGACTCTGACCAGATGGTATGAGATTCTCCTGGAATATAAAGGGCTCCGGGGACATTTACGGTATCCGGAGGGCCGAAAGTTTTTTGAAAAAGGTGGACATTCTCTGCGCTCTTATCCCAGATGGGCTGAAGCTTTCTAGCATAATATTCCATACTCTCAAAAGAGGAAAGGGTCAGGTGAAAGGTGGAATTGACCTTTGCTAGTGTAATATAGCCAGGCGGAAGATGGGAAAGATAGGGGTTGACGGAAAGATCCATGGCCACCACTAGGACAAAAGGGGCATACCGCTCCTTCAGGGCTTCTGCCCGTAAAAGATGCCCGGAAAGAATGTGCAGTAGTTCGTGGCGGATGACGTCCTGTTGCTGCAAAAATGTCAGAGGAAGGAAAAGGCTTGGATTAAAGGCCAGAACGTAGCGGGTGTCTCGAAAAAATGTGCCGGCAGGAGATGGCAGATCTTTTCGAATGATTCGTTCAGTTTCCAGAAAAAAATGCCCGAAAAAGGGTTCAGGGCCATCCAGCAGAGCAATACCAAGCCGGGAAAGCAAGGGAAAAAAGGAGGAGTCTTCCATATTTTATGCCTCCTTTTCCGGCAAATTGTGTGCGTTGTAGAACAATGCCACAAAGGCTTCATCCTTGGACAGAGGGGCATATAGACGGGGATAGTCCGCCCGCAAGTCCTGCATAATGCGGATGAGAAGATCATGGGGATAGCAGGAAAGAATGTCCGTCAGCCGTTTAAGAAGGAGTAAATCCCCGGTTTCCTCCCATTTTTCCTGCAGTACCGGCAGAAATTGGCCAGCCATCAGATACAACCGGGGCAGAGATTCTTTCTTTATTTGTTCCTGCAGAGAAGGAGAGAAGGCTTCAGGAAGGAAAAGGTCTGCGTAGTGAAGCAAGGGCGGATACTTTCCCCGTATAAAAGCTATAAATTCCCTGGCTATTTTTTTGCCGACGTTTCCCTCCGCTATTGCCAGAAAAACCTGCTCAGAAACTGGGGGCTCTGGGCTGTCATATAAGTGAAAGGCATGAGAAAGCCGTTCATAGCTACGGGGAGTGGCCTGGAGGGTGTCCCCTTCGCCAGACATCAGATACTGGGGAAAGGTGGCTATAAAGTCAAGGATGCGGGGGTGAATGCCCTGGAGATGCCCCCACCTCAGCCATTGAGCGGCATCCGGCTCCAAAAAGAGCCAGACAAAACGGTTTTCCTGTGCAGGGTCCATTTCGGTGGTCTGATAACGGTATTGGCCTTCAAAGCGCTCTCCCGGATTCATGGCGGCCATCACGTGAACCTGAGCGGGCAGGGTATAACCGTTGATTTCCCGATTTAAAATCAGGTTCATGAGTTCTTGCTGAACAGCGTGTTCACAGCGGTTCAGCTCATCTATAAACAGCAAAACGGTCCCCCCCCTCCTGCAGGCCTGCTCCACCGCCTGCAGTTTATGATGGACAGCGTATACGGTAACGGATTTTCCATCAGAACGAAGCTGGACAGTGGGAAGTCCCCCAATTTCTCCTTCTTTCAATAAATTGGCATCTATACCAATATAGTCCCAATGGTTATTTTGTGCGACATCCCTTGCCAGGGTGGTCTTTCCAACGCCGCTATCCCCTACAACCAGAGGCACATCTCCTCCGGCGAGCACAAAGGAAACGGCCTTTACTGTCTCCTGATAATTCATATGGGTACCTCCTGTGAAGGACGAATCAGACATTCGTCCATTGCAATTCTGCGGGCAGAGAAACTGCCGTGATGAAAAAGAAAGGGCAGAGGATCCGGAAGACGCACGCCGCCTTCTCTGGGCACCAGGCTAAAGCGAACGAAGCGGCGCACGTAGCGTTCACTTACATCCGGGCTTTCCAGCACATGCTGTAGGATGCTTTCCAGTTCCTCCTGGGTAACTTCAGTGGAAAGGTATTTTAAAACCTCAATATTGGCCGCCAGACAGGCCCGGATGAGGGCCGGAGTCAGGTGAGAGACCCATTGGATTGCAGCGGCATTTTCTTCTACTGCATTTAAAACAGCAGCCTGAACCGGTGCCTTTATGAAGCGAAGGGCTTCATAGTGTTCTTTCACGGCAAAAAGCTGGGTGGCTGGAGAAGGGTCACTGATAAAGCGAAGGGCATCATAATTTTTGGAAATGGCCATCTGTTGCTGCTTTTCTGTGGGGTGGGGAATGTAGCGAATAGCCCATCCTGCCTGTTCAAGAGCTACATCTTGCACACTTTGAGGGGCATTGGGAAAATAAGACAAATTTGTCCAACGTAGTAAAACAGCTTCCATCATAAAAGAAATATCCTGAAGAGGTGCAGAACCATTCTGCAGCCGGGTCTGTATGTCTGATGCGGTCATGGGAAACCTCCTTCAAAATAAGAGTAATATCCAAAAATCGGACAGCACATTCTCATAAGCATTCCATTATAGCATGCATGACGGACCAGGTCTAGATGAAGCCACAAAAACTTTGGGTTTTGCTTGCCAAAGGAGAAAGTAGCTGTTAATCTATAGTGAGAAAAAACTCAGGAGGTCTTTCTATGCTATCGGTATTATTCCTGTTCAATCCCTATGCAGGAAAGGGGAGAATTAAGACCAGTCTGTGGTCCATCATACAGACCCTGACAAAGGAAGGGGCAAAAACCACCGTGTTCACGACGCTGTATCAGGGACATGCCCGGGACATAATTCTTCAGATGGGTGATCAGTTTGACCGGATCGTAGTCAGTGGAGGGGATGGGACGCTAAATGAAGCCATTGATGCATTGTGCAGAATGGACCAGCCACCGGCCCTGGGATATATCCCGGCAGGGTCCACCAATGACTATGCCAGAAGTCTGGACTTGCCAAAAAGTATGAAAGAAGCGACTAAAGTGGCTATTCGGGGACAGGTTTTTTATTCAGATATCGGTCTGCTTAACGAACGGCATTTTGCCTATGTGGCTGCATTTGGTGCCTTTACGGAAGTATCCTATAAAACCCCCCAGGAATTCAAGAACCTTTTGGGACATCAAGCGTATCTTCTGGAGGGAATCAAGCATCTGGATTCCTTTCGGCCGGTAAAAGCTTCCATTACCTGTGAGGAAGGGGAAGTTCTGGAGGACGAATTTATATTTGGAATGATCAGCAATGCCAAGGTGGTGGCAGGATTTCCCAATCTGGGTGGGACCACAGCCGAACTGAATGACGAGCTGTTTGAAGGTACGTTCATCTGCAATCCTACCAATCCCATGATGCTCAATGACATAGTGTTGGCACTGATTTCCGGGAAAGAGTCCAGGTTCGTCCGGCGATTTAAAACAAGAAGGGCATCCATTCATTTTGAACAGCCTACGAATTGGGTGGTGGATGGAGAATTCGGAGGCACCCTGTCCGAGGCCAAAGTGGAAGTGCGGCCTCGTGTTCTGCCTATTCTAGTGCCGCCGTTAAGAAAAAACAGTGGGAAAAAAGCAACAGAAAATCCGGAAAAACCTATTGACAAAACTTGATAAACAAAATATAATATATCATTACGTCGAAGTATATTTAGTGATGAAAATACTGCCTGACGGGTAAAAATCTGGCGGAAACGCAAAGAAAGGACGTAATGCATGGAAAAAGAAGTATTGAATGACAGTCTGGAACGTCTGGTAGAAGTAGGGAAGCAGAAAAATTCCACATTGGACACCAATGACATTAATGATTTCTTTACCGGTTATACGTTGACCCCGGAGGAAATGGATTATGTGTACCAGTATCTGGAAGGGAAAAAAATTGATGTGTTGCGGCTTCCGGATGATGATCTGTCAGACCCGGAGGATTTATTAATTGACAAGGAAATAATGGATTTTTCCGATGAGGAAGAGGAAATTGATCTGGATGCCCTGGATCTTCTAGATGGTATAGGCACGGAGGATCCGGTGCGCATGTACCTGAAAGAAATCGGTACAGTTCCATTGCTTTCAGCCAAGGAAGAAATGGCACTGGCAGAAGCAAAATCCAAGGGAGATGCCAGAGCAAAGGAACGACTGATTGAAGCCAACCTTCGTCTGGTAGTCAGTATTGCCAAGCGTTACACCGGACGGGGAATGAGCTTCCTGGATCTTGTTCAGGAAGGAAACCTGGGGCTCATAAAAGGTGTTGAAAAATTTGACTACCGGAAGGGTTACAAATTAAGCACGTATGCCACCTGGTGGATTCGCCAGTCCGTAACCAGGGCCCTAGCCGATCAGGCCAGAACAATTCGTGTACCGGTACACATGGTGGAGACCATCAACAAAATGTCCAAGATGCAAAGGAAACTCACCCTGGACCTGGGATATGAACCCTCTGTCGCTGAATTGGCCGATGCGTTGGATATGTCCGAGGAGAAGGTCATGGAGATTATGCAGATTGCCCGGGAGCCGGCTTCTCTGGAAACACCAATCGGTGAGGAGGATGATTCCAATCTGGGAGATTTTGTGGCTGATAACAATGCCGTAACACCCGATGGCTATGTGGAATCGGTCATGCTCCGGGAACATATTGATATATTGCTGGAAGATTTAAAAGAACGGGAACGGCAGGTCATTGTACTCCGCTTCGGATTAGAGGATGGGCATCCCCGCACGCTGGAGGAAGTGGGGCGGGAGTTTAACGTGACCCGGGAAAGAATCCGGCAGATTGAAGCCAAAGCCTTGCGAAAACTGAGAAATCCTGTAAGAAGTAAGAGAATACGGGATTTCCTGCAGTAAAAAGGGAGGACAGCACTGGAAACCATCCGAAGGAGGGACCGGCGGCTGTCCTTTGTTTTGGGGAAAGGACATGAAATGGGAATAAGGAATTATCATAAGGAAATGGAGAAAATTATTGAGGAACTTGCAGCAAGAGGGGAGAAACCCCGTTTGCTACTTCACAGCTGCTGCGCCCCCTGCTCCACCACCTGTCTGGAACGGCTGGCCCCCTACTTTCAGCTGGTCATTTATTATTACAACCCCAACATCGACAGGGAAGAGGAGTTTATGCGCCGGGCCAGAGAGCAGCAGGCGCTTCTTGCACAAATGGCCCTATATGACGAAACGGAGTTTATCATCGGACAGTATGAAAAAGAAGTGTTTTATAAGGCCTGTCGTGGCCTGGAAAAGGAACCGGAGGGTGGGGCACGCTGTGAGGTCTGCTTTCGCCTGCGCCTGACAGAAGCGGCTAATATGGCCCTTGCCCAGGACTGTCCATATCTGACTACAACACTGACGCTCAGTCCTCTGAAAAATGCGGCTCTGTTAAATGCCATCGGAGAAGAGGTGGCAGGGGAAAGAGGCCTGCGCTGGCTGCCCACGGATTTTAAAAAAAAGAACGGGTACCTCCGATCCCTGGAACTGTCCAAGGCGTTCGATTTATACCGCCAGGATTATTGTGGCTGCATTTTTTCAAAAACAGAACGGGAAAAACAGAAGGCGGAGAGCAGAGAGGGGAAGGAACCAGAAAGTTTTGTAAATTGTACAATATCAAAAGGGGAAGAGGGTTTACAACCACTTCATAAAGACGTACAATAGTCATAAGTACGGCAAGACCGACACAGGAGGATAAATCATGAAAGTGCTAGTGATAAACTGCGGTAGTTCATCTCTGAAGTACCAGTTAATTGATTCTGAAAGCGAGCGCGTGCTGGCCAAGGGCCTTTGCGAGCGGATCGGCATTGATGGCCGTCTCACCCATAAGCCTACAGACAAGGAAAAAGTGGTCATTGAAAAGGCAATGCCCACGCATACTGTTGCCATCCGTATGGTGTTGGATGAGCTGATTGATGAAAAAAATGGAGTTATCAGCGGATTGGAAGAGATTGGTGCCGTTGGACATCGTATTGTACATGGCGGAGAAAAATTTGCTTCTGCCACCCTGATTGACGAGGAGGTCATGAAAGCTATTGAGGCGTGCAGTGATCTGGCCCCCCTGCATAATCCGGCCAACCTGATTGGAATCCGGGCCTGTAAAGAGCTGATGCCTGAAGTGCCCATGGTGGGTGTGTTTGACACGGCTTTTCATCAAACCATGCCGCCACAGGCGTATATGTATGCATTGCCCTACAAGTATTATGAAAAATATGGTGTGCGCCGTTATGGTTTTCACGGCACCAGTCACAGTTATGTTTCCAAAAGAACTGCAGAAATTCTTGGAAAAGACATTAAGGATCTGAATATCATTGTCTGCCATCTGGGTAACGGCTCCTCCATCTGTGCGGTACAGGGAGGAAAATCCATTGATACTTCCATGGGACTTACACCTTTGGAAGGGGTTCCCATGGGAACCCGGTGTGGGGACATTGACCCAGCCATTATCGAATTTATTGCAGAGAAGGAAAACCTCAGCCTGAAAGAAGTTCTGCAGGTGCTGAACAAGGAATCTGGCGTACAGGGCATTTCCGGTATCTCCAGCGACTTCAGGGACCTGGAAGTGAAGGCAGACGAGGGAGATGAAAGGGCTGCACTGGCACAGAGAGTCTTCTCTTACAATGTGGCAAAATACATTGGTGGTTATGCTGCTGCTATGGGGCGTGTGGATGCAGTGGTATTTACAGCAGGTGTAGGAGAGAATGATGCGGTCATTCGGTCTATGATTTGTGAGAACCTGAAAATACTTGGTATTCAGCTGGATAAAAAGTTGAATCGTTCTGTGCGTGGGGTTGAGACCATCCTGTCTACATCGGAATCCACGACCATTGCCATGCTTGTGCCTACGAATGAAGAATTGGCCATTGCAAGGGAGACCGTTGCCCTGGTAAAATAGAGGCATGAAAAGGAGGTTTCTTATGGGTGAAAAAAAACTATATCGTTCCCGCACAGATAAAAAAATAAGCGGGGTTTGTGCAGGACTGGCCCAGTACCTGAAGGTGGACACCACCATTGTACGTGTACTCTGGGCAGCTATATCCGTGTTTTCTGGTGGGGTACCAGGCTTGGTGCTTTACTTCCTATGCGCAATCATTATTCCCGAAGAACCTTAACACTTCGGCTTACAGAAAAAACTGACCTTAAAAGAGAGGGGGTACCTGATCTTTTAAGGTCAGTTTTTTTTGCCAAAAGTAAATTCAGGAATATTTAACCTGAATTATTCATCGTAACATATACAACAGTGCCTGGCACTGCAT
>CAYRQT010000053.1:0-12423 GCA_964426655.1 uncultured Cuneatibacter sp.
TAATTATGCAGTGCCAGGCACTGTTGTATATGTTACGATGAATAATTCAGGTTAATAACTTCTTTTATCCCCTGTATACCGTCATACACGCCTATTACTTTACGACAAAAAGTCTCTGCTGTCAATGCGCCAGTTTGGAAGGATGAAAAACATTTCTTCTTTTCATTCTCAAAGAACCAGTCTGGCTGCGCCATATATTCCCGCATCATTTCCCAAAGTAGCAATTTTGATAATTGCTTTTTTTTGCGTAAGAGAAGTAAACCGAACATAATATTTAAAAATACCATCAACGAGAATCTGCCCGGCTCTGGAAACACCACCGCCAATAACAAAAGCCTCTGGGTCCACAGTAAACGCACAGTTTGCACAAGCCATTCCTAAATACATACAAAGTACATCCACGGCCTTAAGTGCCAATTCATCTCCCTCTTTAGCCGCATCAAAGACATCCTTTGCACTAAATGAATCTTTGCCTCTCAGGACAGATGGTTCCAAACTCTCAGTTAATATTTTTTTTGTTGTTCTGACCACCCCTGTTGCAGAGGCATACTGCTCCAGGCATCCATGATTTCCACAATTGCATGCTTCCGCCTCTTGCAAATTAACTGTCATGTGCCCCAACTCACCTCCGACACCATGGGCGCCGTCAATAATTTTGTTATCCACGATAATTCCACCGCCCACGCCGGTCCCCAGCGTGAACAAAACTGCACTATTGTACCCGGCAGCACCACCTTTCCAAAGTTCGCCCAGCGCTGCTACATTTGCATCATTAGAAGCCTTTACCGGCAAAGCCAGAAGTTTTGAGAGCTCTTTGGCCGGATTTCTGTCTCTCCACCCCAGATTCACACACACCTCAACATATCCATCCGGCATAACTGGCCCAGGCACACCTATGCCCACTCCCAGAAGCTCCTCCAGTCCGATTTTATATTCTTCGCATACGGAGGTAATCGCCTCTGCTACATCCTCAATAATAAATTTCCCATTTTCTTCCTGCCGTGTAGGAATTTCCCATTTTCTGATAATATTTCCCACGATATCGAAAATGCCCAACTTTACCGTTGTTCCTCCTACATCAACGCCAATACAATATTTTTTCATATGGTTCTCCGATCTATATTCTCTTTTCTATATGAAAATCCTTCCGGACTTCATTTTAAACGTAATCCAAACAAGCTGGTACCATCTACAACCAATAATTTATTCCTGGAAGATGTGGGAACCACTTTTTTGACTTCTTCCCCCACACTTCCGGAAAAAATCCCGTTCCCGCGATAATTAATGATCTGAAGAGATTCATTATATAAAATATACACTCGCTTTGAGGTCAGCTGAATGTCCTCCACTATTCCTTCCAGGTCAAAGGCCAGCAACTCTTTCCCTGATGCATTATAAATATACAACACATCTCCTGAATCCTCTCTGACCTGAATGCCTACCTTTTCATCCCCATAAACTACCCGAAGTATTTCTCCGTTTACTTCCACTGCTCCATTTTCCTGTGGAATGGCTGCCGTAGTTAAAGAATAAAAAAGCAGTTGATCATCCCCCACTGCAACAGCTTTATCTGCTTCCAGGAACTTTACGTCTGCCACCAGGGTATCTCCATATTTCTGAAATACGCCCATTAAACGATCCGGATCGCTTTTCCCTTCTTCAAAATTATAGAAGGCAATTCTGTTTTGCAAGGTTCCCCCCTCAATATAAGCAAAACTCACCATCACCGATTCGCCATCCGAAGAAGTGGACATGGAAAGCGGAGCCGCTGTCTGTAAACAGTGTCTTTTTTTCGATAGCCAGCTTTGTACCTTTCCGATCATAAAAATAAAAAATATGACCTAGAGATTCCTCTCCGATCAGTGTCACCACCCCCTGTTTGGAAGAAATACTTCCCAGAATAATGGGAATGGGAGCACTTCCACCTCCTACATAACCATTTTGATCAAATACCATGAATTGAATACTTCCAATATCATACACCAATAAATAACTTCCGTTTATTGCCAGACGTGGGCTATTCATCTGATAGGCCTGTGACCACATCATATCTCCGTCTTTATCATAGTACATGATGCCGTCCGAACCATATTGCAGTAATCCTCCGGCAAAAGCACTATAGTTTACCTCTCCTGATGCGATCTTTTCTGTCTCCCATTGCACGGAATAGCTACCGTACGTTCTGATATTTTCATAGATGAAAAATGCCCCCAGAACCAACACTCCCAAAAAAATCCCCAGTACAACGCGCTTTCTGATTTTTTTTCGATGCGCCCTGATTTTTCTCTCAAGATCCTCCTGCGATAAATCCCGCTCCTGTATCACCCGATGTTTTAATACATTTTTCTTTCGCCGGCGTTCTTTTGATTTTTCCTGATTCATGTTATATCTCCATTGGCAGTTGTAATCACAGATTCGACCGGCTTTCCCACTGCTGCTACAACTTTTTATTTTTATATTGGCTCACTGCCTCTGTAATAGATTGTGCTGACTGACTTTGCAAAATTTTAATCAACTCATCAATTTTGTCCCTTTGCATCATGTCTTTTTCCAAATACCCTGTATAGCGGTTAAGTAAAGTAGTCTTGGCACTCGCCTGCTCTTCAGCCAACGTTAACCGCTCGCAGCTAGCCTGCCACTCGGATTTTGCCTGGGTAAGTCGATCCTGATTCGCGGTGGTAAGTTCATCTGTTATAACCTGTTTTGTCACAGCATCAAATGTAGATATGCCTTCCGCTTTGCGTTTGGCCACGCCCTCCAGTTCCGCCTCCAGCTTTGCAATTGAATAATTATAATCATCCAGATTATAATACTCCTCATTTTTATCCTTACGTATAGCACTTGTAATGGCATGAATTTTTTTTCTGTTAAAGCGAATCTGACTCCTCATATTCCTGGCTTTTACCAGGGTGACGTTATGGGGCACTTTAACCTTTGCTGTGATGTAGGAAAACACAAGAAAATATCCTGCAAAAAAAACACACTGCACCAGCGCTGATAGGTATGGCTGATTCAACTTTATCAGCCAGTTCAGCCCTACTGGAAGTCCATAATTCACTAAAAAGAAAACCACTATACACGTTACCCATTCCATAAAGGATTTCGGCATAAAAAGGGCAAAGAATCCAAAGGAATTACACCATTGAGGCACCCTGTTCTGCTTAAGCAATGTAACAAGATTCCCTTTCACCTCATCTGAATGAGCTCTTAGAACGGTGGTTTCCTCCCTGATTCTTTCCTTCATCCCAGTTTGTCTGGCTTGTTCTCTTTTTGTCCGGACCTGCCGCAATTTTTCCTGGTAGGATGCCATTTCCTGATCAAAGCCGCTCACGACTGCATCCCGCCTTTTTTTTATGGTCGCTGATATCTCATCTGCTACCGCCTTCTCTTCCTGGGCCAAAACCTTTTCCAGCCGTTTTTCTTCAATAATAGCTGCCTGTTTAAGCTGATTCGCCTCTTCTTGGGCAGAAAGGGCCGCCTTTATTTCTTCCAGTAGCTCTACGCCATTTTCCGTAATTGGTCCCATAGCCTTCCTCTGTTTAATTATTTTTATTCACGACAACTTTATACACTACGTAAATTATAGAATTATTCAGCGTCACTGTCAACGATTGGCTAAGGAATAAACCATTTATGACTAACTTATGTACATATTAATCTGTCTTTACAGGACCTCCATTTCCCGATATACTAAGAACACACCACCCGGCCCTGTCCTGCAGGGCCAAATCCGGGTAGTGTGAACGAGGTTCCTATGTTTAGAGTCTGGGCAAAAATAGTGAAAGAAAACCGCCTGCAAAAAGATATGGTCATCGAAAATTCTTCTGCTGTACAATCCCGCACAGCCAAAGTCATGGATGCCCTGGAAAAGGTATGCAATACTTTTGATTTAAGTCATCCCATATGGCTGGACAATAATATATCTGACTTTAAACGCCTGGCAAAGACCAGATTTACAGCAGATAATTTTGTTGAAACCATACCTTTTGACTACTTGGAATTTCAGATTATTGAAGAGGATCATTCCTTCTGATTATTACTTTTCAGGATAATCTGCTCAATAAAATTTCTCTCTCTTTTTCAAATCCGGGTTTCCCAAGAAGTGCAAACATATTTTTCTTATAGCTTTCTACACCCGGCTGATTAAAGGGATTAACCCCCAGCAGATATCCACTGACACCGCAGGCAAACTCATAGAAATAAAAGAGCTCCCCAAGATAAAAAGGCGTCTGCTCCGGAATATTGACAACCAGATTGGGCACGTTCCCATCTGTATGCGCAAGCATAGTCCCCTGCATAGCACTTTTGTTTACAAAATCCAGACTCTTTCCTGCCAGATAATTTAACCCATCCAAATCAATCGGCTCCTCTTCCAAAAGGATTTCCTCTTTGGATGTTTCAACATTCAAAACTGTTTCAAACATAATTCTGGAACCGTCCTGAATAAACTGCCCCATGGAATGCAGATCTGTCGTTAAATCTACAGCAGCTGGAAATATCCCCTTCTGATCCTTTCCTTCACTTTCTCCAAACAGTTGCTTCCACCATTCAGCAAAATAATGCAACGAAGGTTCATAATTACAGGTAATTTCTATGCTCTTTCCTTTTCTTAAAAGGATATTCCGGATGGCCGCATATAAAAGGGCATCATTATCCTCAAATGAAGTTTCCAAAGCTCTTTTTCTTCCGCTTCTGGCCCCCTCCATTAACTCATCAATATCAACCCCACTTACAGCAATGGGAAGGAGCCCTACGGCTGTCAGAACAGAAAACCGTCCACCAATATCATCCGGAACCACGAAAGAGGCATATCCTTCTTCATTTGCCAAATTCTTAAGTGCTCCCTTCTTCCTGTCTGTTGTGGCATAAATCCGTTTTGCTGCTTCTGCCTTTCCATACTTGTTTTCCAAAACACGCTTAAACAAACGAAATGCCACTGCAGGTTCTGTCGTCGTTCCCGATTTTGAAATAATATTTACAGAGAAATCCTTCCCTTCAACCAAGTCTAGAAGATGTTTCAGATATGTACTGGAAATACTATTTCCCGCATAATAAATTTCAGGCGTTTTTCTTTTTGTTTGATCCAAATTATTATAGAAACTGTGATTCAGGAAATCAATAGCCGCCCGGGCCCCCAGATAAGACCCGCCAATGCCGATCACGATCAGTACATCTGAGTCTCCCTGGATTTTTGAAGCCGATTCCTTAATTCGCGCAAACTCTTCCTGGTCATAATCCACTGGCAAATCCAGCCACCCAAGAAAGTCCTTTCCAGCTCCTGTCTTTTTGCAAAGAACTTCTTTGGCAGTTTCTACCTGGATCTTTATATTTGCCAATTCCTCAGGTCCAATAAAGTCTGTTGTTTGGCCAAAATCAAATGAAATATGCTTTTCCATTTCTATCTCCTCAATTAAAATAGTATAATCACTCTCTATCCTGACCATTATATAAAAGTACTGTTCTATTTTCAATACACAAATTTACTGTTTTTTATCTCTCAGCCTCATGAATATATTCCAAAATTACTCTTTTTCCCCTAATCGGACCCTTGCACACCCCATTCCCCTATGCTATACTTCACTCAAATCTTTCCAGGAATTGGAGAAAGGCCTGCAAATAGATGAAAAAAATAATTCTTACAGGCGGCGGAACAGCCGGTCATGTCACTGCAAATATAGCCCTGCTACCTGCTTTAAAAGCTGCTGGCTATGACATCCTGTATATAGGCTCTTACACAGGGATCGAAAGAGATTTGATTCAAGCAGAAAACCTCCCTTATAGGGGCATCGCTACAGGAAAATTCCGAAGATATTTTTCCTTAAAGAATGTCTCAGATCCCTTTCGTGTCATTAAGGGGTATTGGGAAGCGCGTAAGATTATCAAAACCTATCAACCGGATGTCGTTTTTTCAAAAGGCGGTTTTGTTTCTGTTCCTGTTGTTCTTGCCGCTAAGGCATTTCATGTTCCTGTGGTTTTACATGAATCCGATATGACACCCGGATTGGCCAATAAGCTGAGTTTGCCTGCTGCCGCTAAGGTATGCTGTAACTTCCCGGAAACCGTTGGTTTATTTCCTCCTGGAAAAGCAATTTTAACGGGCACTCCTATTCGCCAGGCCCTGTTATCCGGTAGCAAGCCTTCCGGCTTTGCAATAACAGGTCTGTCACCGGATAAACCGGTGCTTCTTATGATGGGGGGAAGTACCGGATCTCAGATCATTAACAAAGTGCTTCGAGAGACTCTTCCGCTTCTTCTTCCTCACTTTCATGTCATTCATCTCTGCGGAAAAGGAAATGTACAGGAAGATCTTGTTTTTCCCGGTTACCTGCAATACGCTTATCTGCGAGAGGAGCTTCCGGATATATTTGCCATCTCAGATCTGGTTCTCTCAAGAGCTGGCGCAAATGCCATTTGTGAAATTCTCGCCTTAAAAAAGCCAAATATTCTGGTTCCCCTATCCGCAAGGGTAAGTCGGGGCGATCAGATTTTAAATGCCGCCTCTTTTCAAAAACAAGGGTTTTCCTATGTCCTTCAAGAGGAGGCTATCTCCCCTGCTTCCTTAATGGATGCCATAAACCTGGTCTGGAAAAATCGTTCCCAATACATCTGTGCAATGGAAAAGAGTAACTCTTTTAGCGGTATTGAAGCGGTAATGGCGCAAATTAAGGATGTACAAAAATAGTCTGATCTATTTAATCTTTTATCAAAAAACGATTGTTTTCTATCACATGGTCTGTGGATTTTTCCTCTCCATGAGTTTTTTCTCAAACAAAAAAGGCCACTAGCAAGTAGTGGCCAAAACATCACATCTTTTTCGACAGCTGGTCTGCCAGCTCTTTTAAAGTTTCACTCTGACTATTCTGAGGGATCCAGTTCACCATATCTGGTCCATTTTCATATCTGGGGATTATGTGTACATGAAAATGAAACACGGTCTGTCCTGCTGCACTTCCATTATTTTGTACTACATTAAATCCTTTGCAATGGGTTATCTGTTTCTGTGCCATTCCTATCTTGCGTGCTAGTGGAAAAACCTGCTCCGCCAGTTCTTTTGGCAATTCTTCCAAATCCCTATAATGCTTTTTGGGCAAAATAAGTGCATGCCCCTCTGTTGCAGGGGCCACATCCAGAATGACACGAAAGTTCTCATCTTCATATACTGTCGCAGTTGGAAAGATGCCATTTGCTAATTTACAAAAAATACAATCCTCCATCTTAACTCCTCCTTATAATACCTTTGCTTTATGCTTTAGATAATATTGCTGAAGGGCATACATGGGAATACATAGCAGAAATCCTGTGATAAAGCCTCCAACATGTGCACTATTATTTACACCCCCACCTGTCATTCCATTTGAAATACCATTATAAACCGTCAACCCTATTAATATCAAGATTTGGGTGGAGGATATATCTTCCACCCTTCCTTTATTTCGAATAACAATATACGTTAATCCTCCCACAACGCCAAAGATCGCCCCGGAAGCACCAACCGTCAGCACATTTCCATTCCCTTGTATCCAGTACCATCCCAGGGAAAACAAATTTGATCCAATACAGCACATAATGTAAAAAAGCAGATATTTCGTTTTTCCTAATTGTCTTTCAAGATTATCGCCCATGTAGGCCAGAACCACCATATTATTAAATAAATGTGCCCAACCGAAATGCATGAATGCACTGGTAATCAACCGGTAGAACTGAGGATGTTCCCAGAAACCTTTGACCCATAATGCACCATGCTCATACATAAACAATTGATCACTATAGCTGCCCCATATAATGATATAGAGGAAATACATGATATTAAGCAGAATAATACAGGTATTAATGGGGGAAATATATCGTATGTTTTTTTTTCGAAGCACCAGTCTCCTGTAATTATCATTTAAAGAATTCTCTACCAGGATCTCAACTCCAAAAAAGGAATCTGGCTGTTGGTCAAAAACCATTCGTTGCTGGGTAACCGTATCAATAATCCAAAATGCATCTCCCTGTCCACAGGCTGACACTGTCCTCTGCACATCCTGGGTATAGATTACTGCCAGTCCATCTGTTTGTGAATACCCCTGTTTATAAAAATAATGTCGAACACTTGCCATTATATTGTGAAAAACTTTTTCGGAAGCTAAAATCCCACCGGAATCATCAATCAGGACAACAAAATGCAATTTATGCTTCATTTTTTTCGCACAAATAATTATTTCCCTGGGATTTCCCTGGATGCATTCATACCCCTCTCTGGCTAAAATCCGCCGAAATGTTTCCATTAAAATTTTTTCCACCGTTGCGTCTCCTTCGCTGCTTCAGGTTCCGTGTATGGCATAGTATACCTATTTCCCCAAAGGATTACAAGTGGTTTCCCTCACATTGCCCCAAAACACCGGGTAAAAACATACGTTATGGAGGCAATTTTTATTTCATCTCCTTCCTGAATGGGAAATGCGGTATTGGAGGGAAGACGTTTCCCGTTTAAAAAAGTACCGTTTGTTGAATTTAAATCCATTAGACAATATCCGTCTTTTCCTTTCTCTATGCGCAAATGCAGCCGACTTACCGCTGGATGATGGAGACAATAATCTGTAGCATCTGGCATTTTTCCCAAAATGAACGGAAAGGATGATATAAAAATATTCTCTGTCCCCTCTATACTTCCTAATGCCTGAAGCTGAAATGCCTCTTCCATTCCAGGATAAAACAACAGCTGGGTTCCTGGAATCTCTGCTATAGAAGGCTTCTTATTTTCTGTCCGCCTCTCTTCATTTTCTGCAAAGCCATAATCATCTGCTTCAAACATGATAGAAGAAGGTATTTTTTGATGTTTCAACTTTCTTTTTATATTTTGAATCCCCTTTTTTAATTTTTCCATGCTCCCACCGCCCGGTTTCCTTTGTGATTTCTGTTTCCCTTCCGCCCCGGCGCCTGTTACCGTATTCTCTTTCCCTTCTTCCGTAATTCCCTCTTTTCCAATACTTTTTTCTCCTATTTTCTCTCCTAAATGAATGGTTTCTTCTTTACGTTTTTTTATAAAATATTCTGCCAGCTGATCGATGCCTATAAATTCAATACAGCTTTTCTGATAAAGCGTGTATATAAATCCCACATCCTGAGGATTTTCCTGCGAAACGGCATCTAAAAAAAATCGGAATAATGTTGAGATTCCCTCTTCTTCTCTCTTCTCCTGTGGAGCAAGCATAAACTGATATGCCCCTGTCGATAAATCATGATAGATTTGGTGCGGCTCTGTTAGAATTCTTCTTGTGTCTAATAAATATTTTTCACATTGCATGAAAACATCCCTAACCTGAAGAATAAGGTCACCTATTTCCTGCATACCCATTTTTTTCCTTTCATACATTCTGGACAGGGGCTGCATTGCGGTAATCTCATAACAGTAGGCATTTTTCTGATCAATTTTTCTAACAAAAACAGTCATTAGACCTGGAATCCTGTTTTGCATGGCCATCTCAATTTGGTAATCTCTTTCAACCTTTTCTTTTTCCCAGATTATATAACTATGATGTGCTTCTCTTTCATAATAGATTTCCAACTTATTCCTCCCCCAGTATCTGAATGGCTCTATATATTTCAATCAGATTTACATATTTATAGCTAACTGAGCGCTCAACAACTATGGAATCCCGGGCGAACATAAATAATAAAATTCCGATAAAAGATGTCTGAAATTCGGCTTTTGCTTTAACATAAATCCTTTCTTCACTTATCCATACCTCTGTTTGCAGCCCTTTCATAAAATACAGTTTATCTGAAAGAATTACATATATTTTTTCCCTCGCAACCTGAATTTCACCTTCCTTATGCCCGCCTTCTAACCAACTCTCCCAATCAATTTTTCCATCCTCTGCTTTATAATAAAAAACCGTTTGTATAATAGACATGGCCTCCTCCTGGAGAATCGTCTGCATGCAATGTACATCATAAAGATAAAAGCTTAAATACAAGAGTGCCGTGAGCACAAATAAAGTCAGCCCCATTACCCAGGCACATTCCAATGTCATTCTTCCCCTTACCCTCATATTTTCATTACCAAGAAACACAATACCCCCAGAAAGAGAAAAGGTAAAAAGGGCTTTTCCTTCCCTTTCTCAGACTTTTGTAGACACCTTTCAACAATTTGTTCCAAAATAAAGACCAAGCAACTAATCCATAATATATTTAATGTACCATCTCCATAAACCATTCCCAATAAAGCCAGAGCCAGAATATCTGCTGCACCTATTCCCCCTTTAGTTATGCACTTTAAAATACACAATCCTCCGCCAATTCCAGCTGCCCAAAGTAAATTTCCGGTTCTTTCTACTGCCTCACGCCAAATAAATAGCCCTATCACTGGAAAGAACCAAAAAACAGGAACACTTTTATTTTTAACATCTTCCGCCGCCAGCCCAGATAATAAAAGGAGCAGTCCCACATCAATGAACATCTTCCGCCTCCCTTTTACTGCAAAATGCACAGATCCGCCTCCCATCATTTTCTTCTACAAAGACTTTCCTGGATAGAGCACTGCACGTCTTCGTAGAATGATAAACTTCTCCATAAGTTGTCACATATACCTCTGTCTGCACATGCTCTTTACAACAAAGTGCACAGGGGTCATATTTTTCTGCCTCAGATAAGGGAACCATTTTTATTTCTCTTTTCAACGCAGAACAATCTTCAAAAAGATGTAGAACCTCTCCCTTTGCCGTTACATAATATTGCTTTGCAGATTCCCACGGAAGAGCATCTCCATTTCCACCACACCACCATTTACTGACCCATCTTTGGCTTCCAGGAATATAGATTAAATATCCTAACAAATTTACCTTATACCGATATTGCATTTCAATCTGCAGATATTCCCCCTGATCCATCCCAAGGCTTATCGCAAAGGTTTCTCCTTCAATTGACGCATTACTTTTATTTGAAAGTCTCCACTTTCCTTCTAAAAACAAAAAAATAGCTGCTACATCCATATTTTCCGTAGTCATATGAAGGACTTGAATCTCCAATGACGATTCCTGCAAAAACAGAGAAATCTGATTCCTGTTCTGGTGCCATCCTACTAAAGACAGTAATGCCATATATACAAAAATAAACATTGGCAAGATCAAGGCCGCTTCTACCGTTAAACTTCCTCGAACCTTATTCTTCTCATGTAAATTCACACCGATACCTAAATGCCCTCCTATGCTGCGCCTTTGAGAGAATTTAGTCAAGCCTTCAGATATCGGCATGAAGCCACACAATTTTAATATATGAATACACCTGAAAGATCTCTTAAGTAAAATTCTTTTCCTCTCAAATCCCATAAGCGTTCAAACAACTTGCTATACCGGCTGGAGATTTTTACTGTACACTGGACAGAGACTGCAAAGTAGCTTTTTTCAAAAGTAAATTTTTTATCCGCTTCCTGTAAAAATAGAGTCATCAAATCTGCCGCCCTATAACCCATATCCGATCCACTTCTTGTTATCATTAGTATCCGTAGATAGGCCTCATAATCCAATCCCTCATTTCCAACCTTTCCACTTTCAGTCGAAAGCAGCAGTGCAGAAATGTCCCCAAAGTCCAGTGTCCAATCCACACTCGTCTTTATCAAGGGTACCTTTTTCCCTTCTGTCAACGCTCTTAAATCCAAAATAGCTTCGCCCCAAGCCCACTCTCCCATCAAAGATAAGTAAAAGGCTTCTATTATTCCAGGGATTCCGGTCCATCCTACCAGAATTACCGCTGCCTGATAAGCCTGCTCTCTCTTCTCAGCTTGTTGAAACAAATGAAGCAAATTTAAACCCGTTCTAAGTATAACAATCTCTTTCCATGTCCTGACCAGGTTTTCTTCATCTTTCTCTTTTCCCTGCAAAATATATTCAACTTCATATTCCAAATCACTAACTTCTCTTTGATCTGTATAACTGGAAAAATAGGCAAAAATATATTCCTGCATAGCCACTTCATAAAGCAAAGCTTTCGATGTTTTCAAAGATATCTCTTTCCACTCTGTGTTCCATTCAATATTTGAGGGCAATTTTTCAGTTTCTATCTTTTTTTCGGAAACACCTGCATTATTGCCTTTAATCAACTGAAAAAAAAGTTGATTTGAATATGACTGTACCTGCCCCCATAAATCAGCTGCATTTTCTACAACTCCCTTTGGGTTAGGTTGGGTCTCTGATAAATCCATAGACTTTAGCCCCCATTTCTCATTTTTCTGCCGCTTTCTATATGCAGTGCTCTCATATTCTCCGCTCGTGGTTTCTAAAATGAGTTTGCTTTTTTCTTCCCTTGCTCTCTCTACTTCTTCGTATAAGTCTTTTCCCTTTTTCATTTCTCCTGACTGCTCTGTCTGTAAATTTAAAAGGACTTCCAGTGTCAGACGACACTTTAAAGTCGGCATAAACTACATTTTATTTTACCATACCT
>CAYRQT010000054.1:0-12138 GCA_964426655.1 uncultured Cuneatibacter sp.
TAATTATGCAGTGCCAGGCACTGTTGTATATGTTACGATGAATAATTCAGGTTTATTTCTTAATTTTTTACTGTTTTTTAATATTTGAGTTGACTTTCTTTAGTGTAACCCGATATAATCTGCCCAACAAGGCAAAATGAATTATCATTTGACATGTACAAGGACGTACATCCCACAGCAGGGGTGTACGTCTTTTTACATATAGTAGCACACAAAAAAATTGTTAGAAGGAGAGTGACGCTATGTATTCATCAGTTGATACCATTTGGGTCCTACTGGCAGCGGTTCTGGTCTTTTTCATGCAGGCAGGTTTTGCCATGGTGGAGACCGGCTTTACACGAGCCAAGAACGCCGGTAACATTATCATGAAGAATTTGATGGACTTTGCTTTAGGTTCCATCGTCTTCTGGATTATCGGATTTGGTTTAATGCAGGGAACTTCCCTGGGAGGTATTATCGGTACCCCCGACTTTTTCATTCAGGGAGAGTATGGCGGTGGAAGCATTCCCACTGCTGCTTTTGTCATCTTCCAGACTGTATTTGCAGCAACTGCTGCAACCATCGTTTCCGGTGCAATGGCTGAAAGAACAAAATTCAGCGTTTACTGTATTTACAGTTTGGTCATCACCGCATTTATCTACCCTGTATCCGGTCACTGGATTTGGGGCGGCGGCTGGTTATCCCAGTTAGGTTTCCATGATTTTGCAGGTTCCACAGCAGTACATATGGTTGGTGGTATTGCTGCATTTATCGGCGCAATCTTCTTAGGGCCCCGTATCGGAAAATTTGACAAAAACGGAAAACCTAATGCTATTCCCGGCCACAGCATTACTCTTGGTGCTTTGGGCGTGTTCATCTTATGGTTTGGTTGGTTTGGTTTCAACCCCGGTTCCACTTTATCTGCTACAGGGGATGACAGCCTAGTTGCCATGGGCAACATTTTCATGACCACCAACCTCGCTGCAGCTGCCGGTGCAACCTCTACCATGGTTTTCACCTGGCTCCGTTACAAGAAACCAGATGTTTCCCTTACCCTGAATGGTGCACTTGCCGGTCTTGTTGCCATTACAGCTGGATGTGATGCTGTAAGCAACTGGGGAGCTTTGATCATTGGTCTGCTTGCCGGTATCCTGGTTGTTCTGGCTGTTGAACTTCTTGACAAGAAGCTGAAGGTTGATGATCCTGTGGGTGCTGTTGCCGTACATGGTTTCTGCGGTGCTTTCGGTACCATTATGGTTGGTCTGTTTGCTGTAGATGGTGGTCTTTTCTATGGCGGCGGTCTGAAGCTGCTTGGCATTCAGATTCTGGGCGTTGTGTCCGTTGCCATCTGGGTAACCGTTGCCATGGTCATCCTGTTCACTATCCTTAATAAGACCATCGGACTTCGTGTATCCACTAAAGAAGAGCTTTCAGGACTGGATCTGGAAGAACATGGACTGGTTAACGCATATGCCGATTTCATGCCTACACAGAGCTCCGTATTCATCTCTTCTACATCAGAGAAAGCTGCTCCGGCCATTCCTGTTGAAAAAGCTGTTCCCGTTGAGCATAAAGCTGCTCCGGCCAGTGACTCAGCCATTACAAAAGTGGATATTTTGATGAATCCTGACAAATTTGCAGACGTTAAGGAAGCGCTTCAGGCCATTGGTGTTACCGGCATGACCGTCACCACTGTAATGGGTTGCGGCATGCAAAAAGGTGCTACAGAGTTCTATCGTGGTGTACCTGTTGCTGCAAGTCTCTTGCAGAAGATCAAAGCAGAAATCGTTGTTTGCAAGGTTCCTGTCAGTGATGTGGTAGAAACCGCTAAGAAAGTGCTTTACACCGGAAATATCGGAGACGGAAAGATTTTCGTATACGATGTACAGAATGTTATCAAGGTTCGTACCGGTGAAGAAGGATATGATGCTTTACAGGATGAATAACATAGCTTGAATTAAGGCCCGTCAGGTGAATACCTGGCGGGCCTTTTAATGTGCTTATTATTAAGTTTCAATAGATTTATGAACAACCATCTCAGATATTCTGGTGTCTCAGATTAACCACTGTACATTTGGGTCTGGACATAGATTCAATGGAATACCGGATTCCCTGTGTGCCAAGGCCGGATGCTTTAACCCCCAGAAAAGGAAAATGGTCCGGTCCCCGCTCTGTTTTATTATTGATCTGAACCGTTCCCACTTCCAGCCTGTGTGCTACATCAAAGGCATCATTAATATTCTCCGTAAACACCGCAGACTGCAGTCCATATTCAGATGCATTGGCAATATCAATCGCTTCATCCTTATTTTTCACTCTTATCACGGGCAATACCGGTCCAAAGGGCTCTTCCCATGCCAGTCGCATGTCCGTTGTTACATTGTCAAAAAGAGTGGGCGCAATGGTATTCCCGGTTCTGGTTCCGCCTATTAAAAGCTTTGCCCCTTTATCAAGGGCATCCTGCATCAGTTCTTCCACAAAATCTGCAGCTTTCGTACTAATCAGGGGGACAATATCCACTTCCTCTTCCAACGGGTTCCCTACCCGAAGTTTTTCCATTTTCTTTCGTATTTTCTCCACAAGCCGGTCTGCTACCTGCTCTTCTACCAAAATTCTTTTAACTGCTGTACATCGCTGTCCAGAATAGGAGAAGCCGCCTGCCACAATGTTATCTGCCGCCAGCTCCAGATCTGCATCTTCCAAAACAATGGCTGCATCCTTTCCTCCCAGTTCCATGAGAAGTGGCACCATGTGGGTGACCTGGGCAATATGGCTGCCCACATCTGTACTCCCCGTAAAATTAATAAACTGAATTCCACGGTGGGTGGTAATGTAGTCTCCTATTTCGCTTCCTTTTCCAGTAACCGTATTTAACACCCCATCGGGAACCCCAGCTGCCTGAAAGACTCTGGCCAGGTAAAGGCCACACAAACTTCCCTGTGAAGCAGGTTTCAAAACCACCGCATTTCCCGCCATAAGTGCAGGTGCAATTTTGGAGGCCGCCAGATTTATGGGATAATTAAATGGTGAAATGGCTAATACCACGCCCAGTGGTTCCCGTTGAACAATGGATACTTTTGTGGGTTTTCCGCCCGGGAAACTGTCCCCTGGAATGCTTTCTCCCGATATGTTTTTTGCAGTATCTGCTGTAAATCGTATAAAATCTGCTGTTCTTTCCACTTCAGACAGGCTACTTTTCTTGTCTTTGGCAATCTCTTTCATCATCAGATGTGCCAAAATATCTCTGTATTCTATCAGCAAATCAGCTGCCCGATACATTATGGAAGCCTTCTCATCCATTGGAATGCTCTTCCAGCTTTTCTGTGCTGTGTGAGCTCCCTCTATCACTCCGTCCACTTCCTGCAGGGACATGGCTGGCACCTCTCCGACAAGTTCTCCATTTACAGGAGAAAAAATAGGCAGGTACCGGCCTGTTACTGCCGGTACCCACTGTCCATTTACCAGATTTTTATATTTGTCCTTTTCTTTTATTTCATCAAACATAGGCTTCCATACTCCTTTTCAATATTGCAAAATTAGATTGTGTGCAATTGTAGCATGGTTTCTTTCCTATGTCAACCATTCCATCAGAATTCCTGATAAATGGCCGGATCCTGATTTTTAATTCTGCCATTGGGTTTTGTGAGCATGTCTATTTTTTTCATGTCCTCTTCTTCAATGACAAAATCAAAGATGTGCAGATTCTCCTGCTGATGCTCTTGAGAAAATGCCTTGGGAATGGGCACAATCTCATGCTGTACATGCCAGCGCAGAATCAGCTGAGAAATGCTTTTTCCGTACTTTTCTGCCAGTTTGACCAGCAAAGGCTCTTTAAACAAAGCAATCCCCCGCCCCAATGGACTCCAAGCCTCCGTCACAATGCCCTTTCTCTTATGCCAAGCTACCTGCTCCAGTTGATTAAAATAGGGATGTAACTCAATCTGATTCACGGCAGGAATCACTGCCGTTTCTTTCCGCAGTTTTCGAATATGATCCGGCAGGAAATTACACACCCCAATGCTTTTGACATAACCCCTTTTCTGGGCTTCGATCATAGCCTGCCAGGCCTCCACATAACGGTCCTCCTTGGGATTTGGCCAATGAATCAGATATAAATCGAAATAGGATAAGCCTGCTCTGAATAAAGATTCCTCCACAGTATACAAAGCTTCCTTATAGGCATGGTGTCTGCCTGGGAGCTTGGATGTAACAAATACTTCTTCCCTGGGAATTCCACTGGTACGGATGGCCTCCCCCACTGCTCCCTCATTTTCATAATTAAAGGCAGAGTCCAAAAGCCGATAGCCTCCTTCCAGGGCCAAGCGGATGCTGGTCGCTCCCTCTCTTCCGTTCAGAGCATAGGTGCCAAATCCCAGAACGGGAATGGAAGTGCCATCCCTCATCGTATAAACAGTTGCATCTTTCATATGGTACACTCCTTTCGTGTATCTATTTAAGCCGGAATAATCTCCAGCCAGTAACCGTCCGGATCTACAATGAAATAAATACCCATCTCCGGATTTTCATAACAAATACATCCCATCTCTTTATGTTTTTTGTAAGCCCCCTGGTAGTCCTCTACCTTAAAGGCCAGATGGAATTCATTCTCTCCCAGATTGTATGGCTGGGGATGATCTTTTAACCATGTCAGTTCCAATTCAAAAGAAGAGGCCTCGTTGCGAATGTAGGAAAGGATAAAGCCATTTCCCTCTTTACGTCGGCACTCTTTTAACCCAAGGGCTTCTTCGTAAAATGCCAGGGATTTTTCCAAATTTGACACATTGTAATTTTCATGTACCATCTTAAATGTCATTTTGCTTCCTCCGTATTCTGTATAATGGTTTTATAAGCAGGATGGTCCCTGCAGAAACGCTGGATAATAGAAGGTTTTTTCCAATAGTGCATAGGATATACCTTTTCTGCCCCCACTTTATCCAAAAAATATAAGAGACCCCTGTATGCATTTTCCTCCTGGCGGGGATCCAGCGGGATAAAAGCTATCTGTATGGAAGTTCCACTCAGGCTGTCAATAATCTTACGAAACCGTTTTGTCATTTCCTCATTATCTCTATCAGGTTCTCCTCGCCATACCCAGTCATTTAAGTCTCCGGCAAAATAAAGTGTCCCTTCCGTCGTTTTCACCAGAAAAGCCAGCCCTTCATCCGTAGATGGCAGGGTCCGTATGTTCAATTCTCCAATGGAATACTCGCCCACCTGAAGAATATGGCGATCTGGAAAGGCAAGTGTATCTTTTTCGGCAATGTCAAAGGAGATCAGACTGTGTATTCTACCTTGAGGGAAATTCTGCTGTGCAAGAAGCTCCAGAACATGTGGATTAAAATGATCATAGTGCTTGTGACTGAAAAAAAGATACATCTCTTTTTGGGGGTCCAGCACCGGCAGTTCTCCTTCAAAATAATCAAACAGGCAATATGCCTTTTTTAATTCTGCCAGAAAGCCACTGTGCCCCAGGTAAATGATTTTCATGGAATCTCCTTTCAGAAAAACGCAGGTATACCATTCCCCGGCATGCCTGCGCTTTATTTATCGATTCGCTGCAACTTTCAGCTTCTTTTCCAATACCATTGGAAGAATACCACCGTGGAGATAATATTCTTTCTCTATGGGCGAATCAAAACGCACCAGTGCCTGGAAGGTTTTCTTCTCACCGGAAGGTGCCTCTGCCGTTACCCATACCTTATCCCCCACACGGACTTCTTTGTCAATGGCAATACTGATTTTTTCCTGTCCATTTAATCCGATGGTGTTGGCACTTTCCCCCTCCGGAAACTGCAGGGGCAACACCCCCATCATCACCAGATTGGACCGATGAATTCTTTCATAGCTTTCAGCAATCACTGCTCTGACCCCCAGCAGGGCAGGTCCCTTTGCCGCCCAGTCACGGGAAGACCCCATACCATAATCCTTGCCCGCCAGTACCACCAGTCCGATTTCCCTCTCGTGGTAAGCCATGGCAGCATCATAGATGCTGGTCAAAGTCCCCTCAGGCCACAGGGTGGTAAATCCACCTTCACGGCCCTGTCCCAGACTGTTTCGAATGCGTATATTGGCAAATGTTCCACGCACCATTACCTCATGATTTCCCCTTCGGGAACCATATGTATTAAAATCTTCCACAGCTACTCCATTTTCCAGCAAATATCTGGCAGCAGGTGTGGTTCGACCTATATTGCCTGCTGGAGAAATATGATCCGTGGTGACTGAATCTCCAAATTTTGCCAGTATGCGCAAATTGGAAAGCATTTGATATGGATCTGTCTCTCCTTCCTTTTCTTCAAAGTAAGGGGGATTTTTGATGTAGGTAGAGGTGTCCTTAAAAGAAAACATTGGTGCATCCAGTTGTTTTTTGGTGCCCTCTCCCGCTTTAGCTCTGGCCTCTCCATATACTTTTCTAAACAGCTCCGGTAGCACATAGGTTTTTACACAAACCTCTATTTCCTGATTTGTGGGCATAATATCCCTAAAATATACCGGGGTCCCGGTTTTGGAAAAGCCAAGGGGCTCCGCCATAAAATCAATGTTGACTGTCCCTGCCAATGCATATGCCACTACCAAAGGTGGAGATGCAAGATAATTGGCCTTTACGACAGGATGAACACGCCCTTCAAAATTGCGGTTCCCGCTGAGTACAGAAGCCACCAGCAATTCCTTATCCAAAATTGCCTTCTGAATGTCCTCCTGCAAGGGACCGGAGTTACCGATACATGTGGCACAACCATATCCTACCGTCTGAAATCCCAACTGATCAAGGTATCGGTCAAGCCCGGATGCCGCCAGATATTCTGCCACTACCCGGGAGCCTGGTGTCAGGGACGTTTTTACATGTGCTGGTACTTTCAGTCCGGCCTCTACTGCTTTTTTAGCAAGAAGGCCTGCCGCCAGCATAACAGACGGGTTGGATGTGTTGGTACAGGATGTAATGGCAGCAATAACTACTGAGCCTGTTTCCAAATGCACTTTTTCTTTATTGGGTAGCTCAAAATCCGCCTGCTTGTTCCATTCTTCCTCAGTCAGGCCCTGGCCGTGTTTTGCTGCAGGCGTTGTGATGGATTCATGGAACTTGTCTTTCATCTCTTTCAGGGCAATCAAATCCTGTGGACGTTTCGGCCCGGAAAGAGAAGGCCAGACCGTGGATAAATCCAGCTCCAGAACCACGGTATATACCCGCTCTTCTCCCTTTTTATAAAACAAATGATTTGCCTTTAAATAGGCTTCAATTTTTTCAATGTCCGCAGGGGATCTGTCTGTGAGATGCAGATAATGAATGGTTTCCTCATCAACAGGAAAGAAACCGCAGGTAGCACCATATTCCGGTGCCATATTGGCGATTGTGGCACGATCTGCAAGGGACAGAGCTTCATATCCTTCGCCGAAGTATTCAACAAGATGATCTACCACACCATAACTTCTCAGCATTTTTGTTAAGGTAAGGGCTGCATCTGTTGCCGTTGCACCATTTTGCAAAGCGCCTTTTAACCTTACGCCCACAACCCGTGGAAAGGGGATGTATGAAGGTTGTCCTAACATTCCGGCCTCCGCTTCAATGCCGCCAACGCCCCAGCCAAGAATACCAAGTCCATTGATCATGGTGGTGTGAGAATCTGTTCCTACCAGGGTGTCCGGATAGAGTATTTTTTCTCCGTCTTCTTCCCCCTCCATAACCACTCTTGCCAGATATTCCAGATTGATTTGGTGGATGATGCCATTCGCCGGAGGGATGATGCGCACACCGGACATGGACTTCTCTGCCCAATCCAGAAATTCATACCGCTCTGCATTTCTGGTATATTCCTTTTTCAGGTTTTTCTCAAATGCATCAGAGCTGCCGGCGTAATCTACCTGAAGAGAATGGTCAATAACCAGATCCACCGGCACTTCCGGCTGAATTTCGTTTTTCTTTCCTTTCGCTTCCATTGCCATGCCCATGGAAGCAAGATCCAGAATAGCCGGAACGCCGGTAAAATCCTGTAAGATGACCCGACCGGGAAGGAAAGGAATCTGACCATGCCCTTCCTCTTTACCAAATGAAGCCAAAGCCTCCATCTGCTCCTGGGTGTACACATACCCATCCATTTTTCTCAATATGGATTCCAACAGAATGCGTACCACATAGGGCAATCGGTGCACATCCAGTCCGGGCACAGTTCCAATATCGTAATACCGGTAGCTTTCATTCCCAATTTTCAACGTTTTTTCAAATTTTTTATTGAACTGATTCATGACCAATCACCATTCTCCTTATATTCTTCTAATAATGCCAAAATACGGGGCGTACACCTACGGCCGCCACAGGGACCTGATCCAGCACCGGTAGCCCTCTGTACATCTTCCAATGTTGCCGCACCGCCAGCAATGACTTTTTTCATTGTGGAGCGGGGAATGGCTTTGCAAATACAGACTTTCGTCATTTTGTCTATAATTTCCTGCTGCAGATCATCCATTCTTGCATCCTCCTTCTTTCTCGCATTTATTATAGCCGATTTTCAAATTATTTTCCATCTTGTCTTTATGGAAATTCAAAAAAAGCTTTATTTCTCTCTAAAAAAGAAATAAAGCTTTTGTCATTACTCGCCGAGATAAGCCTTTTTCACGGATTCATTATCCAAAAGTGCACTGGCCTCTCCCTCAAGAACAATTTTCCCCGTTTCCAGAACATAAGCCCTATTGGCAATGGAAAGGGCTTTTCTTGCATTTTGTTCCACCAAGAGAACAGTGGTTCCTCCTGCGCTGATCGCTTTTATAATGTCAAAAATCTCCTCTACTAAAATGGGAGACAGACCCATGGATGGCTCATCCATTAACACAATTCTGGGATGGGACATCAATGCCCTTCCCATTGCCAGCATCTGCTGTTCTCCCCCGCTCAGAGTTCCTGCAAGCTGATTTTTACGCTCCTGAAGTCTGGGAAACCGCTTGTATACCACATTCTCCAGCGTATCCCGGATTTCCTCTTTGTCTTTACGGGTAAACGCCCCCATAAGGAGATTCTCATAGACTGAAAGTTGGGAGAAAACTCTTCTTCCTTCCGGAACATGCGCAATACCCATGGATACAATTTTATGTGGCGGCAACTTTAACAGGTCTGTGCCTTCGTACATGGCCCTGCCACTTCTGGCATTAATCAGCCCGGTGATGGTATGCAGAATTGTGGTCTTTCCGG
Organism: uncultured Cuneatibacter sp.; assembly: GCA_964426655.1. GTDB lineage: Bacteria > Bacillota > Clostridia > Lachnospirales > Lachnospiraceae > RGIG8306. The sequence goes on from CAYRQT010000054.1 coordinate 9,161, forward strand.
CTCCATTGGCTCCAATTAAGGCAATGACCTCCCCTTCATTAACTTCAAAGGATATGCCTTTAATGGCCTGAATGACACCATAATAAACCTGTAAATTTGATACTTCCAGCATTGCCATATCTGCGTCTCCCTTCCTACTCGCCCAAATACGCTTTAATGACCTCAGGATTATTCAAAACTTCCTGAGGAAGACCATTGGCCAGTTCCATACCAAAATTCAGTACAAAGATTTTTTCGCATATACCGGCAACCAGTTTCATGTCATGCTCAATCAGAAGAATCGTCACATCATATTTCTCCCGAATCAGGGATATGGTATGCATCAGTTCCTCCGTTTCAGCGGGATTCATGCCCGCTGCTGGTTCATCCAGAAGCAAAAGTTTGGGTTCTGTTGCCAAAGCTCTGGCAATTTCCAGCTTGCGCTGTTTTCCATAGGGCAAATTAGCAGCCAGATAACCGGACTCATTGTCAAGATCCAGCACTTTAAGAATTTCCATTGCTTTTTCATTCATCTGCTTTTCAACGCTATAATACCGGGGCAGACGCAGGACCCCTGTCAGTGTGGAGTATGTATAGTGATTATGTAATCCAGTCTTTACATTATCCAAAACAGTCATATCCTTAAATAAGCGAATATTTTGGAAAGTTCTGGCAATGCCCTCTTTATTAATTTCTATGGTGCTTTTTCCCGTGATATTTTTTCCATCCAGCTCAACAACTCCACAATCCGGTTTATATACGCCGGTCAGGAGATTAAAAACGGTAGACTTTCCAGCGCCATTAGGGCCAATTAGGCCGTAAAGCTCTCCCTTTTTCACAGTAATACTAAATCCATCCACTGCCCGCAGACCACCAAAGGAGATTCCCAGATTCTTTACTGTCAGCATATCCATATCAGGCAGCCTCCTTTTTTGATTTAAATAGCCACTTTCTGAGGACAAGTCTAAGTGAGTGGCTTTTTCTCCAGGCAGCGATGGTCGGATTCCAGTTGTAGATCATCATAACAATCAGGACAATTGCATAAATGAGCATTCTATAATCCTGGAGGAACCGCAGATATTCCGGCAAAAGTGTCAGTACAAATGCCGCAATAATAGACCCCCGCATATTACCGATTCCACCTAAAACAACAAAGACCAGAATCATAATGGACATGTTGTATCCAAAGTTTTTGGTTGTGGCAGTAAGACTGGCCAGATTATGTGCGTAAAGGACGCCTGCAACACCCGCCATAGCTGCAGAAATGGCAAAGGTAAGAATCTTAAATTTGGTTATATCAATACCAATGGATTCTGCCGCAATTCGATTGTCCCGAATGGACATAATCGCCCGTCCGGTGCGGGACTGCATCAGATTCATAATAATCAGATAGCAGACAATCAGTAATATTACAGAAACCGCAAACGTTGTATTTCTGGGTGTCCCGGTTATTCCCTGCGCCCCTTTGATGATGACTTCACCTGTTTCGTCCATGTTTAAGGCGGCCACACTCTCTGTAGAAATATGAATGCCAGAACTGTCCTTCCCAAAATAAATGACATTGACCACGTTTTTAATGATTTCTCCAAAGGCCAGCGTTACGATTGCCAGATAATCCCCTCTCAGTCGCAAAACTATGGCACCTATAAACACGCCAAAAATGGCTGCGGTAAGCGCACCAATTATAATGGCCAATCCAAAACGCAGAAAAGTATTCGTAATAGTATTCTGCATCACTTTACTAAAAATGGCACTGGTAAAGGCTCCCACGCACATAAAACCTGCGTGGCCAAGGCTTAATTCTCCCAGAACACCTACTGTCAGGTTCAGGGAAATGGCCATGATTCCATAATAACAGAGCGGAATCAGAAGCCCTTTCATCAGACTGCTTATGGATCCGCTGCTAAGCATGCCCTGACAAACGATGAAAAAGACAAGCAGTAGAAAAACAGTAACGGATTTATTGATAAGGGCTTTGTCAGGCTTCCATTTTAGTGCAGAGGGCTTTTCCCCCTGATTTTTTGTATTCATCTTCATCCACACCACCTACAGTTTTTCATGAATTTGCTTACCCATCAGGCCCGTGGGCTTAACCAGCAGCACCAAAATCAGAATCAGAAACACAATGGCATCAGAAAGCTGGGAGGAGATGTAGGCTCGGCCAAGGATCTCAATAATACCCAACAGGATGCCGCCAATCATGGCTCCGGGAATGGAGCCGATCCCGCCAAATACCGCTGCCACGAAAGCTTTTATGCCAGGCATGGCTCCGGATTGGGAGTTAAGGCTGGGATAGGATGAAAACATCAGCGCGGCTGCAATGGCAGCCAGTGCAGATCCTATGGCAAAGGTAATGGCAATGGTCTTGTTGACATTGACCCCCATAAGGGAAGCTGCATCTTTATCTTCAGACACGGCAATCATGCCACGGCCGGTCTTTGATTTCTTAATAAAAACAGAGAGCGCCACCATAATGATGACACACAAAGGAATGGTTACCAGCGTCTCCCCAGGGATGGTCAGTTTCCCTCCGGCAAGTGAAAGCGCAGGAACCGTGATTACAGATGTAAAAGATTTTGTATTGGCTCCAAAAATCAAAAGAGCCAGATTTTGAAGCAGATAGCTGACACCAATAGCCGTAATCAAAACGGCAAGAGATGGCGCTTTACGCAAAGGCTTATAAGCAACCCGCTCAATTACAACCCCCAGCAGGGTACAAAGTACAATCGCAATGAGTATAGAAAGCAATGGATTTAACCCCATGGTGCTCATTGTCACATAAATGATAAAACCACCTACCATGATGACATCTCCATGGGCAAAATTCAGCATTTTGGCGATTCCATAGACCATGGTGTACCCCAGCGCGATCATGGAATAGATGCTCCCTAAGCTTAGTCCTTTTAATATATTGGAAATAAAGTTCATAATACCCTCGTCAACATGGATAGCGTAAAATATCTTGTGTAAATAGAATTAGTCATAGAAAAAGGAACGAA
>CAYRQT010000055.1:0-861 GCA_964426655.1 uncultured Cuneatibacter sp.
AAGGTTAAGCGGAGGTGAAAACAGAATGGCACGTATAGCTGGTGTTGATTTACCAAGAGAAAAGCGCATTGAAATCGGTTTGACTTATATCTACGGAATCGGACGTGTAAGTGCAAATCGTATTCTTGCAGAAGCAAATGTGGATCCCAATACACGTGTAAAGGACCTGACTGATGAAGAAGTCGGTAAGATCCGTGACGTGATTGATGCGACCCAGGTTGTTGAGGGTGATTTGAGAAGAGAAATCGCACTGAACATCAAGAGATTACAGGAAATCGGATGCTACAGGGGCATTCGGCATAGAAAAGGACTGCCTGTGCGCGGACAGAAGACAAAAACCAATGCCCGTACCAGAAAAGGTCCTAAGAAAACAGTTGCGAATAAGAAGAAATAATGATTAGGAACCCATAAGGGAGGTTAGTTTTAGATATGGCTAAAAACGTGTCAGCAAAAAAAGTGACAAAAAAGCGTGTAAAGAAAAACGTTGAACGGGGACAGGCACACATTCAGGCATCTTTCAACAATACCATTGTAACGTTGACAGATACACAGGGTAACGCATTATCCTGGGCCAGTGCAGGTGGTCTGGGCTTTAGAGGTTCAAGGAAATCTACTCCTTATGCAGCGCAGATGGCGGCTGAAACTGCTACAAAAGCAGCTTTACTTCATGGCTTGAAAACAGTTGATGTAATGGTTAAAGGACCTGGTTCAGGGAGAGAAGCAGCAATTCGTGCTCTTTCTGCAGCTGGATTAGAAATCACAAGTATCCGTGATGTGACGCCAGTTCCCCATAATGGTTGTCGTCCACCCAAACGCAGAAGAGTATAAGGAGGTGCAGATTTAAATGGCAAGATATACGGG
>CAYRQT010000055.1:871-11298 GCA_964426655.1 uncultured Cuneatibacter sp.
GAAGAGTATAATAGGAGGTAGTGTCAAGTGGCAGTTAACAGAGTTCCCGTATTAAAAAGATGCAGATCATTAGATCTTGATCCCACATATTTAGGAATTGATAAAAAATCCAAAAGAACATCCAGAAGAGCCAACAGAAAAATGAGTGAATATGGTCTTCAGCTGAGAGAAAAGCAGAAGGCAAAATTCATTTATGGTGTGTTAGAAAAGCCTTTTAGAAATTATTATGCAAAAGCAGAAAAAATGACCGGACTGGTGGGGCCTAACCTGCTTATTACATTAGAGCGTCGCCTGGACAATGTCATTTATCGTCTTGGCCTTGCCAGAACCAGAATGGAAGCCAGACAGATCGTGGACCATAAGCATGTTCTGGTAAATGGAAAGTGCATTAATATCCCGTCCTACTTAATCAAGGCCGGAGATACCATTGAGATTCGTGAAAAGTCCAAAGATTCCCAGCGGTATAAGAGCATCCTGGAGGCAACAAACGGTCGTATGGTGCCTGAATGGTTGGAGGCGAATCATGAGGCACTTAGCGGTGTGGTAAAAAATCTGCCTACCCGTGAAATGATTGACGTGCCCGTGCAGGAAATGCTTATTGTCGAGTTATATTCCAAGTAATATAATTTTCCTAAGCAGCGTCCTTGCGGAATTTGATTTCCAGCCTAGGAGGGGCTTATTATATGTTCGATTTTGAAAAACCCAAAATTGAGATCGTTGAGCTTTCAGATGATAATAAATACGGTAAGTTCGTGGTAGAGCCTCTGGAAAGAGGCTATGGAACTACCCTGGGAAATTCCCTGAGACGAATTATGCTTTCTTCCCTGCCCGGTGCAGCTGTTAGTCAGGTAAAGATTGAGGGCGTGCTGCATGAGTTCAGTCCCATTGCAGGGGTAAAGGAAGACGTTACCGAAATCATCATGAATATTAAAGAGCTGGCCATTCGCAACCATTCCGAAACCAATGAAGCCAAGGTGGGCTATATTGAGTTTGAGGGAGAGGGTGTGGTTACCGCTCGGGATATTCAAGTGGATCCGGACATTGAAATCATGAATCCTGACCTGGTGATTGCTACCTTAAGTGGTGGTCCCGATTGTCGTTTGTATATGGAACTGACCATTACCAAAGGCAGAGGTTATGTAAGTGCCGATAAGAATAAGAACCCGGATTCTCCTATCGGTGTCATCTCAGTGGACTCCATTTACACCCCCATTGAAAGGGTGAATATGACTGTTGAGAATACCCGTGTCGGTCAGGTAACAGATTTTGATAAATTAACATTGGATGTACACACCAATGGAACGCTGGCTCCCGATGAAGCCGTCAGCCTGGCGGCAAAGGTGCTTAGTGAGCATCTGAATCTGTTTATTGATTTGTCTGAAAATGCCAAGACTGCAGAGATCATGGTGGAAAAAGAAGACAATGAAAAAGAAAAAGTTCTGGAGATGAATATCGATGAACTGGAGTTATCTGTTCGTGCGTATAACTGTCTGAAGAGAGCCGGTATTAATACCGTGCAGGAACTGATTAATAAAACACCGGAAGATATGATGAAGGTGCGTAACTTGGGCCGGAAATCCCTTGAGGAAGTATTGGCCAAGTTAAAAGAGCTGAACTTACAGCTGAATCAGAGTGAAGACTGATACAGAACGGCTGACCGTATACAGTAAGCAGATGGATACTGGTATACAAAACACGGAGGTGAATGGAAAATGGCAGGATATAGAAAACTGAGCAGAACAGCCAGCCAGAGAAAGGCACTGTTAAGAGGCCAGGTTACCAGCTTTTTATATAATGGTAAAATTGAAACAACTGAGGCAAAAGCAAAAGAAATTAAGAAGATTGCAGAAGGCCTGATAGCACTGGCAGTGAAGGAACGGGATAATTATGAAACCGTTACTGTAACCGCAAAAGTGGCAAGAAAAGATAAAGACGGCAAGAGAGTAAAGGAAGTGGTTGACGGGAAAAAGGTTACTGTATATGATGAAGTGCAGAAAACCATCAAGAAGGATAGCCCTTCCAGATTACATGCCAGAAGAAAGATGCTGAAGGTTTTATATGGGGTAACGGAAGTTCCCTCAACTACAGCAGGCAAGAAAAAGAGCACCAAAACTGTGGATATGCCTCAGAAGTTATTTGAGGATATTGCTCCTAAATATGTTAATCGTAACGGTGGATACACCAGAATCGTGAAGATTGGACAGCGCAAGGGTGATGCAGCTATGGTAGTGTTGCTTGAGCTTGTTTAATTAGGGAAAACACAGTACAGGTTGAAGGGTAAGCTTGATGAAGAGCTTACCTTTTTCCATATACAGAGAAGGGAGGATGACCGTGGCTTTTATTGAAGTGAAGGATGTTGTGCATGATTACGATAAAGCGGATGAAGAGGGAAATAAACTGGGCGTAGATCGGGCGTTAGATCATGTCACATTGTCTTTGGATGAGGGCAGCTTTGTTGCCATTCTTGGACATAATGGCTCCGGGAAGTCCACCCTGGCAAAACATTTAAATGGACTGCTGCTACCCACGGAAGGGGTAGTATATATAGGGGCACTGGATACCAGGGAAGAGGAGAATCTACTGCCCATCCGACAGCAGGCAGGGATGGTGTTTCAAAATCCTGACAATCAGATTATTGGCAATGTCGTGGAAGAAGATATGGCATTTGGACCTGAAAACCTGGGCGTCCCATCTGAGGAAATTGTCAGGCGCATAGAAGATTGTCTGGAGCGAGTGGGAATGACAGCCTATCGGTATAGTTCCCCCAACAGATTGTCTGGGGGGCAGAAGCAGAGAGTTGCCATTGGAGGCGTTTTGGCCATGAATACCAAATGTATTATTTTGGACGAGCCAACAGCCATGCTGGATCCCAATGGTCGCAGGGAAGTGATCCAGACTCTTTTTGAGTTGAATAAAAAAGAAGGGATTACCGTCATTTTGATAACTCACTATATGGAGGAGACCATACAGGCGGATCGGGTCATCGTCATGGATGAGGGGAAAATTATCATGGACGGTACGCCCAGAGAGATTTTTTCTCAGGTAGAGGTCTTAAAGTCGCATCGACTGGATGTGCCTCAGGTTACAGAGCTGGCTTATATGCTCCGGCAGGCCGGGATTCCTCTTCCCCCAGGCATTTTGGACAGAGAAGAATTTCTAAAAGCCATGCTTCAGGCCAGAAAGGGGGATGAAGTCCATGGGGATTGAACTGCGGGATGTAAGCTATGATTACAGTCAGGGCACTGCCATGGAGACCCATGCGCTGCACCATGTGAATCTTAAGATAGAGGATGGTGAATTTCTGGCCATCATAGGGCACACGGGATCCGGAAAATCCACACTGATCCAGCATTTTAACGGGTTGGAAAAACCTACATCAGGGGAAGTTCTGTTTGATGGAGTTAATATTTATCAAAAAGGTTTTTCTCTGAAAAAACTTCGTACCCAGGTTGGACTTGTTTTTCAATATCCGGAACACCAGCTTTTTGAGCTGGATGTGATAACAGACGTGTGCTTTGGACCGAAAAACCAAGGGTTGGCAAAAGAAACCTGTCTGGAGCGGGCAAAAGCGGCATTGCAAATGGTTGGGCTGGATGAATCTTACTATGTACAGTCTCCTTTTTCTCTTTCGGGTGGGGAGAAACGTCGCGTGGCCATTGCCGGAGTACTGGCCATGGAGCCCCGGATCCTGGTGCTGGATGAACCCACAGCGGGGTTGGATCCCCAGGGAAGGGATGAAATTTTTTCCTGCCTTCTTAAACTCCACAGGGAAAAGGGGATGACGGTGGTGCTGGTGTCCCATAGCATGGAAGATGTGGCCAGGTATGCACAGCGTATAGTTGTCATGAATGGCGGTGAAAAAGTTCTGGATGATGCACCCCGGGCCGTGTTTTCTCATTATAGGGAATTAGAAAAAATGGGGTTGGCAGCACCTCAGATTACGTATCTGATGCATGATTTAAAGGAAGCGGGATTTGCAGTGCCCACAGACTGTCTTACACTGGAGGAAGCCCGGGAAGCCATACTGGCCTCCTGGACAACGCAGGAGGAAAAATGATTCGAGACATTACCATAGGCCAGTACTATCAGACAGATTCACTTGTACATAGACTGGACCCACGGACAAAACTGGCGGGGACCATGTTGTTTTTAATTGCTGTATTTATGAATAAGACCATCTGGGGATACCTGCTGGCGGCCGTATTTCTGGCTATTGTCATTCACCTTTCCCATGTGCCATTTTCCTATATGGTGAGAGGGTTAAAAGCCATCGTCATAATTTTGTTGTTCAGTGTCTGCTATAACTTATTTGCGCTGGGAGGCACCCCGGTGTTTCACTGGAAGTTCATTACCATTACGAAAGAGGGCATACAGACTTCTGCATTGATGGCCATTCGCCTGATTTTCCTGATTCTGGGATCCAGCCTGATGACGCTGACCACTACCCCCAATGATTTGACAGCGGGCCTGGAAAGAAGTCTGGGCTTTTTGAACAGACTTCATATCCCGGTACATGCCATTGCCATGATGATGTCCATTGCATTGCGGTTTATTCCCATTTTGATAGAAGAAACGGATAAAATCATGAAGGCACAAATGGCCCGGGGCGCGGATTTTGATTCCGGGAATATGCTGGCGAAAGCTAAGGCTATGATCCCTTTGCTAGTGCCCCTGATTATTTCGGCATTTCGCCGGGCATCAGATTTGGCCATGGCCATGGAAGCCCGTTGCTATCATGGTGGGGAAGGGCGGACAAAAATGCATCCTCTGAAATATCAGAAAATGGACAGATATGCCTATTGGTTCCTGTTTCTATTTTTGGCGGGGACCATTGCCATTCGCGTGGGAGTTCAGGCATGATGAGAAGGATTCGATTGTTGGTTTCTTATGATGGTACGGCTTATCATGGATGGCAGATGCAGCCTGGACAACAGACAATTGAAGGAACATTGCAGAAAGCGTTAAAGGAATGGTTGGGAGAGGAAGTGGCTCTTACAGGGTCTAGCCGGACAGATGCTGGTGTACATGCCCGGGGGAATATCTGTACTTTTGATACAGCCTCTTCTGTGCCAGGGGACAGGTTTGTATATGGACTGAACGCATTGCTACCGTCTGATATTGTGATTCAGGCTTCCCGGGAGGTGGATCCACAATACCATCCACATCGTAATGTGGTGCAGAAAACCTATTTGTATCGTGTGTACACCAGTCAATTTCCCAATCCGTTGCTGTCCCGGTATACTCACCATCTATATGGGGAGCTGAATCTGGAGGAAATGCAAAACGCAGCGGATTATCTGAAAGGCGAACATGATTTCAAAAGTTTTTGTGGACCGAGGGCCCAGGTGAAGTCCACGGTCAGAACCATTTTCAGCATTAAAATCGTAAAAACAGAAGAGGAAATGCAATTTTATGTAACAGGAAATGGATTCCTCTACAACATGGTCAGAATTCTTGTGGGGACGCTTTTGCAGGTGGGAAGAGGACAGAGAAAAGCAACAGAGATGCCGGCTATTCTGGAAGGAAAAGACCGCAGACTGGCAGGCCCTACGGCGCCGGCTAAGGGACTGATTTTGTGGGAAATAAGGGAAAATCTGTAAAAAGTTGCTTGACACACCACGGACCGTGTAATATAATAAATAACTGTGACGCTTTGTAACATGACCGTGTATTATCACCAAGCCCCGGAGATAATAGTCGAAGTTAATGTTCAGGCAAAAAAAGAATAAAAGATACTTCGGGTATTTTATCAATAACAGGAGGTTAATCGATGAAGACTTTTATGGCGAGTCCATCAACAATCGAAAGAAAATGGTATGTAGTTGACGCTACAGGATATACATTAGGTCGTCTGGCATCTGAAGTTGCAAAGGTTCTGCGTGGAAAGAATAAGCCCATTTTCACCCCTCATGTAGATACAGGTGATTATGTGATTATTGTCAATGCAGACAAGATCAAAGTAACTGGTAAAAAGCTGAACCAGAAGATTTACTATCATCACTCCGACTATGTGTCCGGAATGAAGGAGACAAGCTTAAAAGAGATGTTGGCTAAGAAGCCTGAGAAGGTTTTGGAACTGGCTGTCAAGGGTATGCTGCCCAATGGTAAACTGGGACGTGAGATGTACACCAAGCTGTTCGTATATGCAGGTGCAGAACATCCCCATGCAGCACAGAAACCCGAAACATTAACATTTTAATTAGGCGTCGGAAGGAGGAAATCGGATCATGTCAACAGAAAAGTATTATGGAACAGGAAGAAGAAAAACCAGTATCGCAAGAGTATACATTGTACCCGGTACCGGTAAGATTACCATAAATAAAAGAGATATTGATGCATATTTTGGTTTGGAAACCTTAAAAGTAGTGGTACGTCAGCCCCTTGTAGCTACTGAGAATGTGGACAAGCTGGATGTGCTGGTTACCGTTCATGGCGGCGGATTCACCGGACAGGCAGGCGCTATTCGCCACGGTCTGGCACGTGCCCTTACAAAAATGGATCAGGACTATCGTCCGGTTGTGAAGAAACTGGGATACCTGACCAGAGATCCTCGTATGAAGGAAAGAAAGAAATACGGCTTGAAGGCTGCGCGTAGAGCTCCGCAGTTCTCAAAGAGATAAAAAGCGGTCAACGCATTTATCAAGAAAAGCCCGATTTTACAAGGATTACAGACGTTGTGGAATGTTGTCAAACGCACTGGAAATTACTCCGTGTGCAACACGTTTGCAACAGGTGTGCAACAAAAACATTAGAAATAATAGTAGGACATTTTTCAGTGAAGCGATTTGCTGGAAAGTGTCCTTTTCTTTTTGATAGGACTTTCCTTTCCGTTCTCGTTATATCTTATTAATCGCATCGACTAGCTCCTTAATATCAAAGTGAGTATAAACTTTCTCTGTCAGTGTCATTGCCCCAGAGTGCCCTACAATCTTTTTGATAATCGTCTGATCTACACCAGCTTCCGCTAACATAGATATACAGGTATGTCTACAACAGTGAGGTGTACGGTCAATCTTTAGCTGTTCCATCAAAGGCTGGAAGTAGCTGTCATAATAATTCCTGTACTTAAAGTGCTTACCATCTTCCGTATGAAGCAGGTATTCGCAATCAGGTAAAGAATCAAACCATGACTGATAAAAAGGAAGGACTTTATCGGCTATTGGTACTTTACGGATACCATTCTCTGTCTTACTACTGATTACATCAAAGTATTGCTCATCTAGATGAACATTCTCCTTCTTCAAGTCCAATAATTCAGAAATTCGAACTCCGTTATACAAGAGCATAAGGATAATCTGATAATACTTGTCCTCTTTCTGTTCCCATATTCGGGTAATTTCTTCTTTGTCAAATTTGTTACGGTCATACTTGTTTGGATTACGGTCTTTGTATTGAAGAATATCCACAAAAGAAGAATAATCCTTGTTGCAAATATCGTTTTTCAATGCGAAGTCATACAGCTGATTAAAGAGGACTTTTATCTTCTTTAAGGTTGGAAAATTCTTTCCACAGGTATCAATAACTTCTTGCAAGTCAACCAGTTTCAAATCTTTAAATACTTTGTTGTAAAGTGAACTGCAAGCCTTATAGGAGGCAATATAACCCTTTACATTGGATTCTGATACAGATGCATATTTTCGCTTTGACCATTCTTCGTAAACATCGGAAAAGGTCATCTTAGCAGCTTTAAGATCAAAAGGATTCTTGTTATAATCGGCAAGCATCTGTAGTCCTTCTGCCTTGGTTGGGGCATATCCGATAATAATGTAATCTCTTACTTGTTTATCCTTCGCTTTGTCATAATGCCAACCAACGGATTTTTTGACAGCGTAAGGATTTCGGCGTTTTCCGGAAAGCTTTGTCACACTTCCGTAGCCATTTGGTAACTTCATTCGCACCATTCCTTTCGTATATTTATTTGTAAAATCTGCAATGCAGAATAATACCGTAGTAAAAATGGATATCACTAATCATGAATGACCTTGGTAACACTTGGTCTGATTGTCTTCCAAATATCATAATTGTCATTCGTCTGACTACCAGATTCCAATAATTCTTTCATAGCCTGCCAGTCTTTTAGAAACTGGATAAGGCTCTTATCTTCAAAGAAAATACCTGGTTCTCCATTCAAGTCTCTTAATTTCACATCAAATACTTCATCAATAGCAAATAGTAAAGGTAATACATCCCCATCTGCCTGTATATCAAATTCAGCAAGTGAATTGACATTTACATTGAGTGCATCTGCAATCTTACGTAACTGGTCTGGCTTTGGGGTGTTTTTACCTAATTCATATTTGCGGATAGCAACTTCATGAATCCCTGCTTTATCTCCCAACTCTTTTTGTGTTAATCCACGAAATGTACGGATTAACTTAATTTTTTTACCTGTAGTCATGATTGACCTCCATTCTGCCTGAATAGGCATTTTCGCAATGTCTGATACATATGTTCGAACTTTGCTACTATAGTAAGAATATAACATACTAAAATGAGAAAGTAAACATTAAATTCGAAACTATTGACAGAGCAATAAAAGGTCTGTATAATACACAACATAAACAGAGCAAGAAATGCTCTAATAGAATTAAAGGGGGTGATATCTATGGCGGAAAAGATTTATCAAGTAGAACTTCCGCCATTTACCGGAAGGAATGTTCCAATCGTAGAGATTGCGAAAGCGATTGGGAAAGATCCACAGTATGTCAGGGTAGGGTTACAACAGGGAATTCTGAATTTCGGATATGTTCTGAAACTAGAAGATTCCAAAGAATTTAACTACTACTGCCCAGATCGAAAGGTTTGGGAAGAGACAGGATACTTCAGAACGGTAGAAATGGCAGTGTAACCGTAGACAAAGGAAAGGAGGTGGTTGCCATGAGGGTGATAAAACAAAAAAGTCCTAACCGTGCAGGGTCAGGACTAGAAGATAATTGTAGCAGAGCTAACGATTATCTTATCTCACAAGTATGATTATATCATTAGCTCCTGCTACTGACAAACAGAACATTTGGACACATAACAGGAGGAAATAGCAATGAACGAAACAAAGACAGAATTAAAGTTAATCCATATGGAGGACGTGATATCAAAAGAAGTCAGTTGGCTATGGTATCCATATATTCCGTTTGGAAAGATTACCGTAATTGAAGGAGATCCGGGGGAGGGTAAGACAACCTTAATACTTAAGATCGCAGCACTACTAAGTAAGGGATTACCACTTCCCTGTACGGATGATGTTCCATATGAACCAATGTCGGTAATCTATCAGACAGCAGAGGATGGACTTGAGGATACGATAAAGCCGAGATTGGAACAGGCTGGAGCGGATTGTTCCAAAATCCGAGTCATTGATGAATCGGAAAAAGAGCTGACCATGAGTGATGAACGATTGGAGCAAGCAATCATTGAGACAAAGGCGAAGCTAATTATCCTAGATCCAATTCAGGCATATATCGGTGCAACGGTAGATATGCACAGAGCAAACGAAATCCGTCCAGTACTTAAAAGATTGGGAGCGATTGCAGACAAATATCAATGTGCCATTATTCTTATCGGTCACATGAATAAGGCATCGGGCACAAAATCAACGTACCGGGGACTTGGGTCAATTGATATTCAGGCAACTGCTAGAAGCGTCCTTCTAGTAGCAAGGCTTAAAGATAAACCAAACATCAGAATTATGGCACAAGATAAATCAAGTCTGGCACCAGCTGGAGATGCTATAGGATTTGAATTAGTAGAAGGTAATGGATTTGAGTGTATTGGAGCTTATGACATAACCGTAGATGAATTGCTAAGTGGACAGGAGGGGAGAGGGAAAAAGAAGTTCGATATAGCGATTTCTTTTATCACAGAGTATTTCAAGACCGTATCCGAAGTCTCTTCTAATCAGATTGAAGAAGATGCAGCTAGTCAGGGAATTAAACGGAATACCTTACTAGCAGCAAAGAAGAAATTGGGAATTATAGCAGATAAAAGAAAGCAGTCGGACGGTAAACAATATTGGATATGGAGTATGCCGAAGAAAAGAGTTTAACAGTCTATCTTCTAGGAAAAGCGGATTCTAAATTCTTGAAAAGAGTTTAGAATTTGCAATCCTAAAGAAACAGACTATTAAACTCTTGCGAGTAGCAATATAACCCTCGGAGAGCCACCGCAGTTATGGCTTGCCAAAACTGCTAGGGGGTTATCATCTTCGGCAAGGCTAAGATGATAACAAGCATTTCTCCGGCGGAACAACAGATAAAGGAGGAGAACATCTATGGGTAGCGTTTCCTATTCAGCACATATCAGTAATGGTAAAAGTGCAATTACAAGTAAGAGTAAATTGCAAGGAGTGGCAAAGCATAATCTTCGTAAATACAAATCCGATGGTTACAGTTCTGAAAATATTATACTACTAGAAGGAACTGATAATCTATATC
>CAYRQT010000056.1:0-10864 GCA_964426655.1 uncultured Cuneatibacter sp.
GTAATAATTCCATGGATAAATCTATGATTTTTTACCCTCATGAATAATTCAGGTTCCATTTTATTTATATTAATTTTTTGCACAAAAAAAGCAGCTGCCTTTTGAGGTGCAGCTGCTTAATTTTCTTCATCTAAAATAATCAGCTAAAAACCATAGCATTAAACCAGTGCATACCCGCCATCTACCAGAATCAACTGACCTTCCACATAACTGGAAGCGTCACTGGACAGATACAGGATGGTCCCATTTAACTCTCCCCGGCGTCCGGGTCTGTCAGAAGGGTTTAATGTATTGTATTTCTTTAAAAACTCCTCTGATTTGAATAAAGTTCCACTGGTCATTTCACTTTCAAACAGAGCGGGGCCTACTGCATTGACCGTGATACCATATTTGGCGTAAGAAGATGCCATCCCCTTTGTCAAACCGACTACAGCTGCCTTGGAGGCGTTGTAGGAATGACGGATAAACACGTCAAATTTATCAGCCAGGACTGCGTTTACAGAAGCAATATTTACAATCTTTCCGTATTTTCTTTCCTTCATCTGAGGAACCACATATTTAGAGGTGAGAAAAATACCTTTTACATTGGTGTTAAAAGATTTATCCCAATCAGCCTCTGTCATAGAATCCACACCACCATGCACGGCAACACCGGCATTGTTGAGTAAAATATCAATTTTACCAAATGTCTCCAAAACTGTGGCAATGGCTTTTTTAACACTTTCTTCATCTGTAACATCACAGGCAACAGCGATGGCCTTTCTGCCCGTTTTCTCAATTTCCGCTTTCACATTTTCCAATTTCTCAACACGTCTGGCCAACACAGCCACATCTGCACCTGCCTGCGCATAAGCCAGAGCTGCATCAGCGCCAAGTCCCGAACTGGCTCCGGTAACCACCGCAACTTTTCCTGTCAAATCGAATAAATTCTGCATATATCCTCCTCGTTCTCAATGGAATGTCAATTTTTTAACTATATCGATTATACTCTTTTATAGTCTCATGCAGCTATAGAGAAAATGCACAAAAAACAGCCGCGATATTCGTGAAAATCACAAACATCACGGCTGTCTACATTACTCCTGTAAAAGCAATAACTTTTCTGGCGGAAGATAAATGGCATCCGGCTGATGAAAAGGGGCATCCTTCACTGGCTGTGCTGAAGTTTTTGACAATTTCATCCACAGTCCTTCCCCCGGTGTCCCTTTGATGCGCACCGTCACATCAAAATGAAAGGGCATTTCCTGCAGCGTCAGAACCTCTGCAGGATATACATTGCAGTTCTCACTGCCTGTGGCCGCTTTAATGTGATGGGCCCGTATCGCCACATAGGCAATGTCCTCTGTGACCTCCTGGGACGTTGTCAGCGTCATCTGCCATTCCGGCACATAAACGGTATGTGCATCTTTTTTTTCTATTTTGCTGATATTTTTGCATCCAGTCAGCAAAGCAGCTTCCCTGACTGTCGGATTTTCAAATACTTCCCCGGTGGGTGCAAAATGAACCCCCACTCCCTGCTGCAGCACACAGACCTGTTCAGTCAGACGAAACATTTCATCCCGGCTGTGTGAAACATACAGAACCGGTCCGTTGTACCCGGAAAGCGATTCCCGTAAAAGACGTTCCATTCCCTCTCTCAAATGACTGTCCAGGGCAGAAAAAGGTTCATCCAGCAAAATCATATCCGGCTCTGAAGCCAGAATTCTGGCCAAAGCCACTCTTTGCTGCTGTCCGCCTGAAATTTGTCCAGGCAGCCTCTTTTCCATTCCAGCCAGCTGAAAGGACTCCAGCAGGCCGGAAATCACTGCAGCCCGTTTCTCTTTATCCTTTTCCGGCATAGCTAACCCAATATTTTCCTCAATGGTCATATGGGGGAACAACGCATAATTTTGAAACAGATAGCCTATTTTCCTTTTCCGGGGCGGAAGAAAAAGTTTCCTTTCGCTGTCAAAGAGGACCCTTTCCCCCAGACGAATATGCCCGGCATCCGGTTTTTCAATTCCGGCAATGCATTTCAAGGTCATGCTTTTTCCAGCTCCACTTGCTCCCAATAGGCCAATACGGCTCTTCAATTCTCCCTGCAGGGCAATCTTCAACCGGAAACTTCCCATTTTTTTGGTAATGTCCATATCCAGATACATGACTTTTGCCCCTTTCTGTTACCATTTTCGAATGTTTTTCATTCTCCCTTCCGATACTGCATTCCAGCCAAAAATTATAACAAAGGCCAGGACCAGAATGACGATGACCCAGACGGCTGCCCGGTCATAATTTCCTGCAGCTGTTTCTGCTGCAATGGCAACTGCTATGGTACGGGTCTTTCCAAGGATGTTGCCCGCCAGCATGGCTGTGGCACCATATTCCCCCATGGCTCTGGCAAAAGTTAAAACTGTACCGGATGCAATGCCCGGTCCGGCAAGAGGAAGCACATTTTTTACAAACAGCCTCCCCTCGGAAAGCCCCAGTGTTCTGGCCGCATAAATCATCTGCATGTCCACCTGTTCAAATGCAGCCCTGGCATTACGATACATCAGGGGGAATGCAATGACCGTGGCAGCAATCACACAACCTGCCCAGCTTTGAATGATTTTGATATCAAACTGCTGGTATAAAAAACTACCAAAGGGCCTTCTCACGCTGAAAAGCATTAATAAAAGAAAACCTGCCACAGTGGGGGGCAGAACCAAGGGCATGGTAAACAGCCCGTCCAAAAACCACTTTCCCCTTTTGTGCAGGTGCATCACCAGCCAGGCGGCTCCTATTCCTAAAAAAAAGGAAAGGAGGGTCGCCACGAAGCCGGTTTTTAAGGAAATCCACAAAGGACTCCAATCCAATTCCAACCAAACTTCTTTCATGGGCGAACCTCCTTTTCATTATTCTCCTACAACCGTAAATCCGTAAGAAGTAAACACTTCTGCTGCCGCATCAGACTGCAGATATGTCAGGAATGCATCTGCTGCGTCATTCTGGGCGTCACTGGCTTCTTCATTCACTATACGGGCCACTGGATAGTAAACCGGGCTTGACAGACTGCCCTCAGGTGCAGTGGCTATAATGTCCACCTGATCTGCAACACTGGCTGCATCTGTGGAGTAAACAATGCCAATTTCATTACTGCCCTCCGTCACTGCTGCCAGAACGGCGGTTACATTTGCTCCTTCATTAATGGTCATGGCCATTACTTCATCCGTGATGCCAAGGCTGTCAAAGATTTCTCTTGCATAAGCGCCTACGGGGACATCCTCGCCGGCCAGAGCCAGGCTAGATGCCAGGGGGATGGTCTCAAAACTGGTGACTTCTGTCTCCTCACCCTTGGGCTTGATCAGTACCACCTCATTTTCCAACAGTTTTACAGTGGTTCCATCTACCACAAGGCCTTCGTCTGTCAGAGCATTCATCTGTTTCATAGCTGCAGAAAAGAAGATATCGCAAGAAGCGCCTTCCTCGATTTGGGTCTGCAATGTTCCGGAACTGTCTGCATTCAGCACCAATGTCACATTTTCATTTTCTGCCTGATAGGCCTCCTGAATTTCTGTCATGGCATTGCTCAGACTGGCCGCAATGAATACATTCAAGGTTACACTTTCGTCCTTTTTGGATTTGCTGCAACCTCCCAGAACCATTGCTACTGCCAGACAGGCTGCCAGGCCAACAACTTTCATACTACGCTTTCTCATGTTTTGCTCCTCCTTAGAAATGGTTTTATGGATTCAAAACAAAAGTGCTTTTTTCTGCCTTCGGTATCTGATTTCTGACAGCCTGCAACACAAGATTTTTACAATAGGAAAAATAGACTTCCGGAGAGAACGCATCGGCATCAATGAGATACTGTATGGTTGCTCCCTCAAGCAGGGAGATGATGACGCTGGCCAGCAACCCCCGTTGACTTTCTTCCATGAATGGCGCATATTTCTCCAAAAGCTGCTGTAACTCCTGTCTCCAAACATGATAAGACCGCTTAAACTCTGCCTGAAAATCTTTGTCCTGTCGTGATTGCAACCAAAAATCAATTTCCGCATAGTCATACTTCGGCTCTTTCGTTATGAATGTCAGTTTCTGCTGGATAAACACATCCAGTTCCCCCTCCAGTGTAGGCAGGGCCCCTTTTCGCTCTTCGGTACGCAGTGCCACGCACCGGTCGGCTACCCTTTTCTGTACAGCAAGTAAAAGTTCTTTTTTGGATTTGTAATAGTAATGCAGATTGGACTGATACACACCTGCCCGATCCGCAATGGTTCGCATACGGGTTTCGCTGATTGTCTTTTCCTCAATGACCTCCAGCGTAGCTTGAATGATTTTTTCTTCTGTTGTTGCTGTTTCCTGATTTTTCTTCATAAAGCCTCCCGATGCTTCTGGCAGTCTAAACAAGGTACCGCCGGCGAAGATGAATACGCCGGCGGATTCCCTATAGTCTACCCTTATTTTATTTTGATTGCAATCCCCTCAGATATTTTTTCCTTAAATAAAGGATTTGCCTTACTTTATTTATTGAATGAAGGTCCCTTCCTTTATTTGTTCCACAATTTCCAAATATTCCGTCTGAATCTCTTCAGAGATGGAAGAATTGAATGTACCTACACTCAAACCGCCATTATCCAGATTGCCATAGACAGTTTTATTGCCATAGGTACCGTTGATCAGATCCTGCATGCACAGGGAAAGCATGGTGGCATTGTCCGTTACCACGCTGCCTGCCACAATGGGGTTATCAGAAATGGCCAGCAGGTCACTGGGCTGTCCAATGTCCCATTTATCTGTATAATTGGCCAGAACTTCTCTGGCACCTGTATCCACTGCACTGGCATCTCCAAACATTACATCCACATTATACAGGGAAATCATGGAATCTGCAATTTCTTTTCCTTTAGCTGTATCGCTAAAAGAATTGGCATAGGCAGAGTAAACAGTGATATCCGGGTTGATCTGTTTAGCGGCTGCTTCATAGGAAGCCAGTTTTGTCTTTGTGGTATCCAGTTCCATGCCGCCGATAAAGCCAATGGCATTGGTCTTAGACAGCAGTCCTGCCAAAGCGCCGGCCATGTAACCAATCTGCTCCGCATCCGGTAAAATAGAAGCAATGTTATCCGTTTCTACAGTACCATTCAGCAATGCAAATTTCACATCCGGATAGTCCTGGGCTACCTCAACGACGGCGTCCGTGTACTGGTTTCCTGGTGCAAAGATCATGTCAAATCCTAGGTCACAATATGAACGGATACTGGATGCAAAATCGGCTGTGGCCAGCCCATCTGTATAACTGGTCTCAAATCCATTTTCTTCTGCTGCTGCCACCATGGCATTGTAGCAGGCAGCGCCCCATCCTCCGTCAGCAATGGAGGAATCCACTATCATGGCAACCTTTAAATCCAGGGCTGCGGCAGTTGTGGTTTCCTCTGCTGTGGTTTCCTGCGCATCACCTTCTGTTGTTGTGGCGGCAGTAGTAGCTGAACTGTCACTTGCGGCTGAGCATCCTGCCAGGCTTCCTACAGCCATAACCGAGGCTAATGCCAGCACTCCCATTCTTTTTTTCATAACTCCTCCATTCCTCGCATGCTGCGAAACTCAAAAATGTCAATTTATAATTAAGGGCATTGCCCGTAACTATCTGTTTAACGTTCTTCCTTAAAATAAGGTTTTCCATTGGCCTTGGGGCCAGCTTTTTTTATGCCGAAAAAGGCCAGCACAAAAATGGTACAAAGATACGGGATCATGGCTAGCAACTGGTAAGGTGTATCCGCACTCATGACCTGCAGTCTCAGCTGCAAAGCATCTGTAAAGCCAAACAACAGAGAAGCCAGCAGTACCCCTCCCGGCATCCATCTGCCAAAAATCACTGCTGAAAGGGCAATAAATCCTCGCCCGGAAACAACACCATCCGAATAGGTGCTCACATAGCAGGTAGTCAGATAGGCACCGCCAAGACCTGCAAGAGCGCCGCAAATGGCACAGGCCAGGTACTTGATGCCCCTCACCCGGATGCCCAGTGATTCTGCAGCTTTGGGATATTCTCCCACTGCTTTATAATTCAGCCCCCACTGGGTTTTGGAAAAGAACACGTAAGTCAGCGGCACCAGCAGATATGTAAAATACACCAGTATGGTGTGCTGGAACAGCACCTTTCCCAAAATGGGGATTTCCGAAAGGAGCGGTATGGGCACAGTCTCCATAAGTGTGGCACTGGCCAGCGTAGAGCTGACGCCGAAATAGACTTTATAGATAAAAGAGGCCAGAGCCGGTGCAAAGATATTAATGGCCATGCCATACACAATCTGCTCAGCGCCCAGCTGAATGGTGCATACCGCATATACCATGTTGATCACGATGCCACTGGCAGCGCCTGCCAGAATGCCCAGGTAAGGGTTTCCGGTAATGTAACAGACCAGAAACCCAATAAGGGCCCCAAAGGACATGATCCCGTCCAGACCGATATTGACCAGGCCGGCTCTCTCTGAATACAGTTCTGCCAGGGCCACGATCAAAATGGGAGTTGCCATACGCACCATGGACAACAGCAGTTCCTGGATAAAAGTCACATTAAATATGATTCCCAATTTTCTGTTCTCCTTTCTCCTTCTTCTTTCTTCCCCTGCTCAAGCCTTCCCGTTCCACAAGGAATTGCCGGATTTTGGGCAGATTGATGAAAGCAGTGCCAGCTACTGCAAATATAATGATCAGGGCCTGGATGATGTCAATGACTGCTGTGGGCATGCCTGTTCCCACCTGCATGGTTGTGGCCCCTTTTCGAAGGACTGCAAACAGATACGCCACTCCCACTGTGCCCAGTGGGTTTAACTGGCCAATGAGGGCAATGGCCACGCCATCAAATCCGTAGCCGTTGCCGTATCCAGACATCAGCCTGAACTGGGTACCATGCAGTTCCACCGCTCCTCCAAGGCCTGCAATGGCCCCTGAAACGATAAAGGACATGAGCATCATCCGGTTTACGGAAAAGCCATTGAACCGGGCCGCCGTGGCATTTAATCCCACTGCCCTGAGTTTTAATCCCCCTGCCGTATAAAACAGGTAATAATACAGGATTCCTGCCAACGCCAGACCAATCAGCAGACCGGTGTGAACTCTGGTGCCACTGATAAAACGGCTCAGCTTGTGCACCACTGCAGCGGTCTGTGGTACGCTGCCTTCCCGAAAAGGTACCGAATAAAAATATCCCATAAACAGCACCGCCACATAATTTAGCATAATGGTGATGATCATTTCATTCAGCCCCCGAAAAACCTTTAGCAAACCTGCGATGGCAGCCCAGAGGCCACCGGCCAGTGCCCCGGCCAGCATGCTAAGGACCAGTACCAGAGGCGTGGGCCAGCCCGGAAGGCTGTAGGAAACCACAAAGCTGGCCACAGATCCCATAATGAACTGTCCTTCTGCTCCCAGGTTAAAGACACCGCATCGATAGGCGAAGGTGGCGGCCAGGCCTGTAAAAATCAGGGGAACTGCCTGTACAAAAGTTTCCCCTATATTGTTTTTGGTTCCGAATGCCCCCTGCAGCAGGTAAGTAAAGGCAGTTTTGGGATTGCCGCCAATTGCCCAAATCAGCAGGGCTCCCACCAGGGCCGCCAGAATTACCGCCAGAATAGGAATGCCGATTTTAAACCAATTGCTCTTTCGTCTCATGAATTGTCTCCTGTTCCTGATCTGTTTTTCCGGCCATGGCAAGGGATATAGTGCCAATGGGCGGGTTGCTGCCATCATAAATGCCCACTATCTGTCCTTCAAACATGACGCCGATCCGGTCGGACAGCTTTAACACCTCGTCAAAATCCGCACTAATTAACAATACTCCACAGCCTCTGTCCCGAGCCAGAATCATCTGGTCATGCACATACCGGGCAGCCCCGATATCCAGTCCCCTTGTAGGATGGACCGCTACCAGCAGTGCCGGATTTTGTTCAATTTCCCGGGCCAGAATGATTTTCTGCTGATTTCCGCCCGAAAGACTCCTGGTCTCCTGGTCCACGGAAGCACATCGAATGTCATACTTTCTTTCCAGGACTCTGGCATAGGCAGTGATCTTCCGCTTTTTCAGATACCATCCGGATGCTGCACTGATGGCCGGTCTTTTCAAGGATTTTAAAATAAGATT
The DNA here is from genome assembly GCA_964426655.1 of uncultured Cuneatibacter sp. GTDB lineage: Bacteria > Bacillota > Clostridia > Lachnospirales > Lachnospiraceae > RGIG8306. The sequence continues at coordinate 8,102 of CAYRQT010000056.1, forward strand.
TTCCTTTACGCTCATGTTGCCCACAAGGCCCATTTTATTTCGATCTTCCGGGATATGTGCCACACCCCGCCGAATAAAAGCAGCCGGGGAAAAATGCCGCACCTGTTCTGTATCGAAAAACAGCTTTCCCTGCTCCGGCGCCAGCACCCCGGTAACCAGCTGGGCCAGTTGGGACTGGCCATTGCCATCCACACCTGCAATCCCCAATATCTCTCCCCGTCCGATGCTAAACGCAATGTTCCTTACGCCGCTGTGCTTGGAACGGGCATTATAACAGACCTCTTCAAGAGACAGCAGCGGTTTTTCTGCTTTCTTTTTTTCATAAACAGCGGCTGTCAGCTCATGTCCGATCATCAATCCTGCCAGTTCATCTGCTTTTGCCCCCTTACCCGACAGTGTTGCCACCGTTTCTCCTGCCCGCAAAATGGTTATGGTATCACTAATTTCCAGTACTTCCCTCATCTTGTGAGAAATGAAAATGACGGCTTTATCCTCTGCAGTCAGACGGCGAATGATCTGAAAAAGACTTTCCACTTCCAAATCTGTAAGGGCTGCCGTGGGCTCGTCCAGAATGAGCAGCTGCGCTCCCCTGTACAATGTTTTCAGAATTTCCACTCTCTGCTGCTCTCCCACGGAAATATCCGTGATTTGCTTGTCCAAATCTATCTCCAGGCCGTAGCGCTCCATCAGTTCCAGAATTTCCTTTCTGCGCTGATTTTTGTGGATCCACACCGTCTCTTTCCCAGAAACTCCCAGTATAATATTTTCAAAAACAGTCATGGCATCAATTAGCATAAAATGCTGATGTACCATGCCGATGCCCATTTTTACAGCCTTACCCGGAGAATCCATCCTAACCTTTTTCCCGTGAAAATAGATGTTTCCATCGCTGGGCTGATAAATGCCCATGAGGATGTTCATCAGGGTGCTTTTTCCTGCGCCGTTCTCCCCCAGCAAGGTATGGACCTTTCCCGCTTCAATGGTTAGATCAATATTCCTGTTGGCATACATTTCTCCGAACCGCTTGGTAATATGTTCCATCCGCAAAACTGCCGTCATGCTCTCCTCCTAAAAAAACAGGTGTAGTGTCTGCCCCTGGAGGCCAACCCTACACCTGTGTAAGTCACATTATTTGGTCATTTGATAAACTTTATGATACTATAGCATCCTTTCCCATATCCGTCAATTTTAGGAAAACAGGAAATCATTTTCATTTTCCTTCCATTATTCAGCTGATGCCGGAGATAATAAGCCTTTCAGGGCCAGTATATAACAATCCGTCACTTTCGTCAGTTGCTCCACCTCAATGTACTCGTCAATGGTATGGGCCAGTCTTTCATCAGAAGGCCCAAGTCCCATGGTAAGAATGCCAGCCTCTCCTGCATAATGACTGCCATTGGTACAGAAATTATACTGAGTAATCTGTGGTGCAAATCCCCCCTGCTCCAGCGCAGCCTTGACCGCCTGTATTTCTGGTCTTTCCTGTTCAAAAAGCCAGCCGGGGAAAAAGCGTTCTCCCTCGATTTTGTTGCCTGTATAACAAGTTTCCTCTCCCCGTGCAAAGCTGACCTTTGCTTTTACTTCCGGATGGGCCTTTTCCACCTGCTTAAGTGCCTCTTCCAGAGGGGCCAGAACGCTTTCTCTGGTTTCATCCACCAGCAGACGTCTGTCATAGGTGGCTTTGCAATACTCTGGCACAACAGAAGCCCCCGGATAAGGACTGGATTTAATATCCGTCAGTTCCAGGATGCCTTTCCCAAGAACCGGATGGGTGGGCGGCACCAGCTGCCGGATGGCCTGAATGAGCCAGGTCATGGCATATACCGCATTAACCCCCTTTTCCGGATTGGCAGAATGAGCGGGTACCCCAAAGGTTTCCAGTACCACTTCTCCCCTGCCTCTCTGCCCGATTTTTAAATTTAAATTGGATGCTTCTCCTATAATGACCACATCCGGTTTGACATAAGCACTGATGGCTCTGGCGGCAACACCTTCAAAGCATTCTTCATGCACCACCCCTGCTACGTAAATATCCCCTGCAAACTGTTTTTTTGTGTCTCTGGCAAACTGAGCTGCAGCACAGGCCATGGCAGCTAGCGCTCCCTTCATATCGCTGGTACCCCGGCCATATATTTTGCCTTCCGTCAGTTCCCCTGAAAAGGGGCCATGTGTCCATTTCTCTTCATTGACCACCGGTACTGTGTCCATGTGTCCGTCAAATAAAATTTTCTTTCCAGGTGCATTTCCCTTAATGTGCCCAATCACATTTCCAAACTGATCTATATGCACCTCATCGTACCCGTTTTTCAAAAAAAATGTCTTTAATTTTTCACCCACCGTTTTTTCCTCACCGGAATAACTGCGGGTCTGTACCAGGCTCTGGCAAAGCCCAATTACCTGAATCTCCAACGGTCTTGTCATCTCGCTCCTCCTTTAGCTCTGCTCCGGGCGTGGATACGCACCATCCCATACAATTTTTCTGTAATTCTCCCTGTCTGTATCTCCCTCCGTACTGAAAAACAGCACCCGGGAATTTTCATCCAGGCCCAGTGTTTCTTTCCAGTTCATTAAACGGGTATTGGTCATAATTTCACAGAACAATCCAAAAGGGGCCGCACCGCTCTCGCCGGATATGATGCGGGAATCCCCAGCCAGAGGCGCCCCCAGCACACGCATGCCCTGTGCAGCAGTATAGTCGGGACAGCACACAAAATTATCCCCATAATGGCGGAGAATATCCACACCGACCGTAACCGGTTCCCC
>CAYRQT010000057.1:0-10791 GCA_964426655.1 uncultured Cuneatibacter sp.
ATAGAAGATCTGGTTTTACAGACTTTTATTCACAGTCTCGCAGCACACCAGCCCGCACCAATTCCTCGCTCAAGATTTGCACGAAGTCCAGCAGGTTCTCCGGGTTGTTGTTGCCTATATTATACAAAGCATAGGGTGGTACTGGCAGACCATCCTCACCGGTAGTTCGATCAGGTGCTTTTTTCATCACCTTCTCAACGCCGGTCACGATATCGTCAATATAGGTAAAGTCACGTTTGCAGTTTCCATAGTTGAATATTTGGATTGTCTTTCCGGCCCTCAGCTTATCGGTAAAGCCAAAGTAGGCCATGTCAGGCCGGCCGACAGGGCCGTACACTGTGAAAAAGCGCAAACCCGTGCATGGGATGTCATATAGCTTCGCATAAGCGTGAGCCATCAGTTCGTTTGATTTCTTCGAAGCAGCATAAAGAGATACTGGATTGTCTACTTTATCATCCGTGGAGTAGGGAACTTTCTTGTTAGTGCCATAAACGGATGAACTGGACGCATAGACCAGATGCTCTACCGGAGTATGCCCTTCGTCATAGGAATGCCTGCAGAATTCTAGGATGTTATAGAAACCAATCAGGTTTGATTCGATATAGGCATCCGGATTAATTATGGAATTGCGAACCCCCGCCTGTGCAGCAAGATTCACAACAACCTGCGGCCTGTATTGAGCAAATATCTCGTTGAGCAGTCCCTTATCTGCAATACTTCCTTTAACAAAAACAAAGGAAGTATGTGCCGACAGTTCAGAAAGCCTTGCTTCCTTCAATCGTACATCGTAATAGTCATTTATGTTATCGATTCCGATGATTATCACATCTTTCATATTTTCATAAAGACGCTTTACCAGATTGGCTCCTATAAATCCAGCAACACCAGTCACTAATATTGTTTTTCCATTCAAATCTAAATAACTCATCCCGTAGCTCCCCCTTGCTTCTTGCTTTTTCTAAAATCGAAATCACAGTGGACAATCATCCAAGTATTCAAAAATCTCTGTGATTTCAACAGTGCCCTTTCTGCCAAGCAGTTCATCCAATTCTCAGGTCTGTCCAATCAAGGCGATACAAAAGTTCAGCATAGTAAGTGTCAAAAATATTCATTCTTCCCATCAGCACATCAACTATTTATTTTTGCCTTCTTCCATTCGGGCTGCTTATAGGAAAGTTCGCCTGTTGGTGAGCTTTCCTATAAAGCAAAAAAGCCATACCCTTTCTTTCAAGGGTACGGCTAAGAAAGCATTCATCACTGAATACAAAATCCCATAAACTGACTATGAAACTCTTCGCCCTTCCGATACTCTGTCGCCCCTGTTTATAGGAAATTTATTTTTCCTCCACAATATGTTAACATATCAGCCAATGGAAATCAATATTTTTTATGTAAAGTTCACGAAAACTATGCAACACTTTCCTTTTCAAGATACATTAGAGAAAAATAAAAAGAAAAAAAAGGACTTCCCATGGAAATCCCTTTCTTTCTAATGGCTCTATTCTTCAGACCGGTTAGTCAACACTGCCTGCCAGCTTACTTTGCTTCCAGAACAGTACAAAGCCAATGATGAACATGAAAATCAATGCCACAATCCCCGCCTTGGAGGAAGCAAACAGCTGGGCCGTAATGCTAAGGAGCAGCACACCCAGGGCACTGGCCCCCTTTCCGAAAATGTCAAACACCCCAAAATATTCACTGGAGCGGTCCTTTGGAATGATTTTGGCATAATAGGAGCGGCTCAGGGCCTGAATGGCCCCCTGAAACAGGGCCACGCACACTGCCAGGATCCAGAACTCATAGGCCCTATCCAGCTGCAGGGCAAACAACGCAATGCCTGCATAGGCACCAATGCACACCATCAGCAGATAATCCGCCTTAACTTTTCTGGCCAGCTTTCCAAAGAAAATGGCGGCCGGGAAAGCCACGATCTGGGTCAGAAGCAAAGCCCCCAAAAGCTGGTTGTCGTCAATGCCCACATCCTTCCCATAGGAGGTAGCCATTTCTATAATGGTGTACACCCCATCAATATAGAAGAAAAAGGCCAGCAGGAACAGCAGCACTTTCTTGTTCTGCTTGATTTCCCCACCCACATGGAACAGCCGCTTAAAGCTGCTTGCCACCGGTCGTTCTCCTTTTTCCACATAATACACCTGTTCATAGCTTTTTAACAGGGGCAACGTCAGACAGAACCACCAGATGGCATTTAACAAAAAGGCAATGACCATGGCGGTGGTGCCGGAAATGCCGATTTTGTCTGCCAGCAGAATGATGGCCAGGCTGATGGTAAAGGGAATGCAGCTGCCAATGTAGCCCCAGGCATAGCCCTGGGAGGACACATAGTCCATCCGGTCATCTGCAGACACATCTGTCAGCATGGCATCATAAAAAATCAGGCTGCCGTTAAAGGCCACCTTGGCCACCACGAACACGATCAGAAACAGCAACGGGATCCGGGGCACGGACAGGGCTGCACAGCCCAGGGCACCCATCAGCATAAAGAAAGTAAACAGGGGCTTCTTATACCCTTTGGTATCTGCAATGGCCCCCAGGGTGGGCCCCAGAATGGCCACAATGATGGTGGCAATGGTTAACGCATAGCCCCAGTAGGCGGTGGCATCCGTGGAAACAATGCCCATGTCCTCCGCCATGTTCTTAAAGTAAATGGGAATGACGGTGGACACCAGCATGATGAAGGCTGAGTTGGCCACATCATATAAAATCCATCGTTTTTCCTTTTTAGTCAGTACCATTTTGTCCATGCTACACCTCCGTTTTTCTTCTTATACAGCAATGGCTACCTGTTAGTATACAGGCAGCCATATGCAAATACCCATGTAGAAATCTAAAAACCAGCTAAAATCTGTGTAAACCCCTTTACGAATGGTTTCAGATGGCTTTTTTCTTTGCGGCCACAGTCCGCTGTACCAGCTTTACCACCTCCACAATGGGAATGACAGTAAAGGCAATGCCCATGGCCACCACAAATTCCTCTACGGAAATCTGTTCAAATTTAAAGGCGTTGGCAATGGGTGTCACATATAAGATCACAATGGTGAGAATCAGGCTGAATATGGAACCTGCCCACAAAAACACATTCTGCCCTTTCAGGCTGAACAAACTCTCCCGCTGGCTGCGCATGTTAAAGCTGTGGAACAGCTCTGCAAAGCTTAAGGTTAAAAAGGCCATGGTGACCCCGTCTGCGCTCTGGGCAATTTCCCATACCCCAGATTCCATGTAGTGCCCCACAAAATAAGCAATCAGGGTGAGAATCGTCACCAGGGTCCCCTGGTACAAAACATCCATTCCTAAGCCCCCTGCAAAGATGCCGTCCTTAGGATCCCTGGGCTTTCTCTTCATAATGTTGGCATCCCCCTTTTCCATGCCCAGGGCCAGGGCCGGGAAGCTGTCCGTGATCAGGTTGATCCACAGCAGATGCACCGGCTGCAAAATGGTAAAGCCCAAAAGGGTGGCAAGGAAAATGCTTAACACCTCGCTCATGTTGGAAGCCAGAAGGAACTGAATGGATTTGCGGATATTGTCGTAAATCTTTCGCCCTTCCTTTACGGCCCCCACAATAGTGGCAAAATTATCATCTGCCAGCACCATGTCCGCCACGTTCTTTGTCACATCCGTGCCGGTGATGCCCATGCCAATGCCGATGTCCGCACTCTTAATACTGGGGGCATCGTTTACCCCGTCCCCTGTCATGGCCGTGATATGCCCCTTCTTTCTCCAAGCATTCACGATCCGCACCTTATGTTCCGGCTGTACTCTGGCATAGACCCGGTATTTTTCAATATCCCGTTCCAGCGTCTCATCGGAAATCTGATCCAGCTGCGCCCCGGTAATGGCCTGGCTTTCCTCTGTCAGAATGCCCAGCTGCCTGGCAATGGCCACTGCAGTATCCCGGTGGTCCCCGGTAATCATAATGGCGGTAATGCCCGCCTCCTTGCATTCTTCAATGGCCGCCTTCACCTCAGGGCGAATGGGATCGATCATCCCCACAATGCCCACAAAAATCAGATCCTTTTCCAGGGTGGCCGGCTCGTAATCGGCAGGGGCTTCTTCCCAGACCCGGTATGCAAGGCTTAACACCCGCAGGGCGTTGGAAGCCATTTCCTTATTGGCCGCCATCACATCGGCCACCGCCTCTTTGGTCAGAGGCAGCACTTCTTTGTCCTTCAGATAATGGGTACAGCAGGCCAGCACCTCGTCCAGTCCCCCTTTGGTGTACTGCACAAGGCCCTTTGAAGTCTGATGAACAGTGCTCATCCGCTTTCTGCCACTGTCAAAGGGAGCCTCCCCAATACGAGGTTCCTCTTCCTTTAAGGTATATTTGGAAAGGCCTTCCTTGTAGGCATAATTCACCAGGGCGCATTCTGTGGGTTCTCCCACAGCACTTTCCCCGTCCAGCTCCGCATCCGAACACAGGGCCATGCCCCGGGCCAGAAGGGGTACATCCGGGGTGAAGGCCTCTACCACTGTCATTTTGTTCTGGGTCAGGGTACCGGTTTTATCGCTACAGATGATTTCCGCACATCCAAGAGTTTCCACAGCAGTCAGGCGCCGGATAATGGCATTCTTTTTGGACATATTGGTAACCCCGATGGAGAGCACCACCGTCACCACCATGGCCAGTCCCTCTGGAATGGCTGCCACAGCAAGACTCACTGCAATCATAAAGGTGTGCAGGATTACTTCCCCGTGGAAGTCCCCTTCTTTTAACAGACTGAACAGGAAGATAAATACACAGATGCCAATGACCAGGTAGCTTAAAATTTTGCTCAGCTGGGCCAGCTTCATCTGCAAAGGGGTCTGGCTGTCTTCCGCCTGGGAAATGGCATCTGCAATTTTACCCATCTCCGTTTCCATACCGGCCCCGGTAATAACGGCCCGTCCCCGGCCATACACCACGGTACTGCCCATGTACACCATGTTCTTCCGGTCTCCCAGGGGCACATCCGTCCCGGCTCCATCCTCTTTTTCTCCAGACAGGCCCAGCACCTCCATCATTTTGTTGACAGGAACGCTTTCTCCGGTAAGAGCCGCTTCCTCAATTTTCATGCTGGCACTTTCCAGAATACGGCCATCTGCAGGCACTGCATCCCCTGCTTCCAGCACGATCACATCCCCCACCACCAGCTCTTCCGAATGAACGGTCTGCTGCTTGCCATCCCGCATCACCTTACTGGTGGCTGCCGCCATTTCCTGCAGGGCCTCAATGGCTTTTTCTGCCTTGCTCTCCTGGTACACCCCAAGGACGGCATTAATCAGTACCACCGCCAGGATGATGATCACATCGGCAAAGCTTTCATTTTCCAAAACGGCGGTAACGGCGGAAATAAGGGCCGCTGCCAGCAGGATGAGGATCATGGGATCCTTCATCTGGGCAAGGAACCGTTCTGCCAGGGTTACCTTTTTTCCTTCAGCCAGCTTATTTTTGCCATTTTCCGCCAGCCGCTTTTCAGCTTCCTTTGAGGATAGTCCCTCGGGGGTACTGCCAACTGCCTGCAGCACCTCTTCCTGTTCCATCTGATAATATTTCACCGTATTCTCCTTTAAACATCTTTTCGTCAAAGTATTTGCTCATGAATTTACTGCACTATGAAATTACCCGCTGCGCCGGTCTCCGGACTGCAGGAAAAACCCTGCAAAAGCCCCCACCAGCCCTCCCAGAATATGGGACATCTGGGACACATTGTCCGAGGAGGTAATGCCGCTGTAGATCTGTCCGCCCAGATACAGGGCCCCCACCACCAGGAAGGTCAGGGGTATGGTTCCCTCTCTTAAGTCCGTAATGGACGAAAGCAGAATAAACGCAAACACCACGCCACTGGCCCCAAGCAGCGCCCCGGAGGACACCAGAATGTGGGCCAGGCCGGTGACCAGGGCCGTAATGGCAATGATCAGCCCCAGCTTTTTGCTGCCGTACTTTTCCTCCAGCATGGGGCCGGTCAGAAGAAAGAGCAGCATGTTGTTATAAAAATGAGACCAGCTGGCATGTCCTAACACATGGGTAAACAGCCGCAGATAGGTGAGGGGATCTAAGGGACTGCTGCGGTAGACACAAAACAGCAGCGCCGTACTGCGTCCCCCTGTAAGCACCGACAGCAGCTGCATCAGAAACGACAGACCTGCAAAGCCCAGTACCACCGGTGCATTCATGTGAATGCGGGGAAAACCTTTCATATCCCTTCCTTTCTCAGACCACAATCTCCTCTTCCGCTTCTTCTTTGATTTCCTCTGCCAATACCGGATCCATGGCCGGCAGGTCCGCCGCTCCGGACAGGCCAAAGCGCCGTAAAAACTCTTCGGAAGTGGCAAACAACAAAGGCCTGCCCGGCGTGTCCAGACGGCCCACCTCTTCAATTAAGCCATATTCCACCAGCTTGTTTACCGCAAAGTCACTTTTCACGCCCCTGACCCGTTCAATATCTGTTTTGGTCACAGGCTGCTTATAGGCAATGATGGAAAGGGTTTCCAAAAGCACGTCTGTCAGCACCGGCTTTCTGGGCTGGGAGGCCAGCCGGATCAGGGTCTCGTAATAGGCCCCCTTTGTGCAAAGCTGCACCTTATCCTCCAGAAAAAGCAGCTCCAGCCCCCGGTCATCGGCAGCGTACTCCTGCTGCAGGGTTTCTAACACCTTTCTGGTGTCTGCTGGGGCCAGGTCAATGGCTGCAGCCAGTCTTGAAATTTCCACCGCCTTGCCCATGGTAAACAAAATGGCTTCCAGCGCCGGTTTGTATTGATTTTCTGTCATGTTCACTCCTTACTGGTAGCTGTCCAGATCAGTCTGCAAAATCTGCCCGCCCCCGGACTGGTTCCACTCCATTTCCAGTTCCCCAAAGGCTTCCTCCTGGCGGGCCGTCAGCTGCCCCACCTTCATCAGTTCTAAAATGGCCAGGAAGGTGACCACCAGCTCCGTTTTATCCCCTGCCGTCTCCAAAAGCTCCCGAAAGCGAAAGCTTTGGCGATGGGCAGCCAGAGAGCGGATAAAGGAGATTTTATCGGACAGCTTCAGCTTTTCCCTTTGAATGGTGCCAAAGTGGCTGCGCACCGGGTCCACCTTGTCCATTTGGCGACGCATCACCATCTGGAACACCTCCTGAAGCCTTTGCAGGGTCAGATCCCCCAAAAGGGCATCCATATCAATGGGGGGAATGTATTCGATTACCTCTTTGGGCAGGGTGGTTTCCTTATAAAAGTGGCCCTCCGCCCCCTCTTCCTTATCCCGCAGGGAGGAAGCCAGTGCCTTAAAGGTCTTGTATTCAATTAAGCGGGCCACCAGTTCTTCCCGGGGGTCCAGTTCCTCTCCCTCTTCGTTTTCTTCCGGAGGCAGAAGCATTTTGGCCTTGATCTGAATCAAAGTGGCGGCCATGACCATGAATTCGCTCACCACGTCCAGATCCCGTTTGGGCATCCGGTTCACATAGTCCAGGTATTGCTCGGTAATGGTCACAATGGGGATGTCATAAATGTTGATTTGGTTCTTGTCAATCAGGTGCAACAGCAGGTCCAGGGGGCCTTCAAAGACCTCCAGCTTCACAGGTATCTGCATGCCTTTTTCCCTCCGTATCTTTTCTTAGGATACCATAAATCCCCTTACCGGGCAACCCCTTCCCCGGGTGTCTCCCCGGGATGAAGCACCAGTCCGACCAGCTCCGGTTTGTCTCCCAGACGGATGTTAATGGAGTGGGTGCCAAGGCCCGCACTTACCACCATCACATGCCCCTGCTCCTGAAACACCCCATAGCCATACCGGGGGAAAAAATGAAACTGGGGACTCATCAGCCCCCGCCAGCCGGGCAGCCGGATGGTGCCCCCGTGGAAATGCCCCGCCAGGGTCAGATCCGCCCCCCAGGCCTGATAGGCTTGAAAGTACAGGGGGCTGTGGGCCATTAGAATGGAAAAGCCCTCTTTCTTTTTTCCCAGATGCTTCTCCACATACCCTTCTTCCATGGGCACCGTCTTCCCCTTCTGGTAATAATGGGATTCCAGATCCAGACCGCCAATGAGAATGGGTGTATCCTCCCCGCCCGGCCGGGTAAAGAGGGCCGTTTCATCTTCCAGATAGATGACCCCCCGGTCATGAAGCCCCTTTTTAAAGGCCTCATACCAGCCCGGATACTGCTCCTTTTCTTCCCGCATCCGCTGTTCATGGTTGCCGTTGGCATAATACACCGGCATTTTCCCCTCCAGCCTGTCCAGCAGGTCAAAAATCACATGGAAGTCCATGGGCTGCCACTCCTTCACCACCATGCTGTCCCCTCCAATGAGCAGGGCATCCGCTCCGCTTTCCAGAATGGCCTTTGCCAACTTATCTTTTCCTCCAAAGGTGTTGTTGTGCAGGTCCGTTAAAAACAAAAAAGTGGTGTTTTCATAGACCTTGCCCAATTTGGGGCTGTAAATGTGCCGGGTGGGCATGGTCAGCTGCACCCGTTCATACCGGGACCGCAGCCAGAACAGGGCCACCACCACCGCAATACCAAGTAAAACCTTCAACCATCCTCCTAACGCTGGGCTTTGATTTTTTCTTCCAGCTCTGACAGATACACATACCGTTCCATTTTCTCTTCCAGGGCTTTCTCCACCTCTGCCTTTAGAGCCATTTTTTCATTCAGCTTCACAAAATCCGTGGCACAGGCGGCAGTGTCTGCCTCCACCCCTGCCAGCTTTTCTTCCAGCTTTTCAATGTCCTCTTCTATGGTGGCATATTCTTTTTCTTCACTATAGGTAAACTTCAGTTTTTTCTCCCGGGGTTTTTCCTGCTTTCCCGGTTTGTCCTTTTGTCCGGCTCCCGGGGCAGCCTCCTGTTCCTTTTCCCCCTGGGCCATCTCCCGCCCATCCAAATAGTCGGAATAAAGGCCTTCCACCTGGCGAATGGCCGGCGGGTTTTCAAACACAAAGAGGCGGTTGGCCACCTTATCCAGAAAATACCGGTCATGGGATACGGCCAGAATAATGCCGGAAAAGCCCTGCAAATAGGCCTCTAGCACCGTCAGGGTGGGAATGTCCAGGTCATTGGTGGGCTCATCTAAAATCAGCACATTGGGGGCCTCCATCAGCACCTTTAACAGGGCAAGGCGCCGTTTTTCCCCACCGGACAGCCGGGAAATGGGGCTGTAACAAAGGGTGTCGTTAAACAGAAACTTCTCCAGCATGGCCCCTGCAGTTAATGACCCCTCCTTGGTCTGGACCACCTCTGCCGTTTCCCGAATATAGTCAATGACCCGCATGGCTTCATCGGGCACGGGGTTTTCCTGGGCAAAGTACCCCAGTTTTACGGTCTGTCCAATGATTACCTCCCCCTCATCCGGCGAGAGCTGCCCGGTGAGCACCTTTACCAGAGTGGTCTTCCCACAGCCATTGGGTCCGATAATGCCCAGCCGGTCTGTACCGGTGCACACATAGGTAAAATTGGAAAATAAAAGCCGCCCTCCCAGGCTCTTGGCAATGCCCTGGGCTTCCAGGGTGGTGCGCCCCAGCCTGGTGGAGGCAGTCTGAATGTCCACTTTTCCCTCTTCCTTTGGCCCCTTCATCTCCATCAGGTTTTCCACCCGCTGAATATGGGCCTTTTGCTTGGTGGAACGGGCCCTTGCGCCCCGGTGCAGCCACTCCAGCTCTGTTTTTAACAGGCTTTGGGCCTTGCGGAAGGTGGCCAGATCCCTGGCTTCCCGGTCCGCCTTGGCCTCCAGAAAGCCGGTATAGTTGGTGCTGTAGCTGTAAAGCTTTCCCTGATCCAGTTCCACGATCCGATTGCAGACCCGGTCCAGAAAATACCGGTCATGGGTCACCATCACCAGTGCATGCCGGTACCCCTTTAAATACGCCTCCAGCCAGGCCACCATATCCCCATCCAGGTGGTTGGTGGGCTCATCCAACAACAGAATTTCACAGGGGGACAGGAGGGCGGCCGCCAGGGCCGCCTTTTTCTTCTGTCCCCCGGACAAATGGGCTATTTTCTGTGAAAAATCGGTAAAGCCCAGCCGGTGCAGCATGGCCTTGGCCTCTCCCTCCAGGCTCCACCGGTTGGCCTCTGTCTGATTGGCCTCAATGACATACTGGAAAATGGTGACATCCGGCGGAAATGTAGGGTTCTGGGGCAGGTAGCGCAGGAAAATGCCATTTCCTTTGGTGATTTCTCCCGCATCTGCCTCCTCCAGCCCCGCCAGAATGCGCAGCAGGGTGCTTTTCCCGGTGCCGTTAATGCCAATAATGCCCACCTTGTCCTGGTCTTCCAGACTAAAATCTGCCTGGTCCAGCAATATTTTATCGGTATAGGCCTTACAAAGACCTGTTGCAGTTAAGTAATTCATGGGTGCCTCATTTCTTTTATTTCTGTCCATCTTTACTATTGTAAACAAGAAGGGCCCCTTTGTCTATAAAAACCATTGACAGAGAGGCGAAAATAAGGGATAATATTTCTGTTTGTGGAGACGTATCGAAGGGGCCATAACGAGAACGACTCGAAATCGTTTTGGCGTGATGAGCGCCACGTGGGTTCGAATCCCACCGTCTCCGGTAGAAAAGAAGCGCCGCAAAATCATGTTAAAGGTGATTTTGCGGCGCTGTTATTATCTGTAAAAGATGATTTCCAACTCTTCCCACATTTTGTAATCCCGCTGCTACAAAGCCAGCACTTATCAGAACCACTAGAAAAAACAAAATTGAGCCCATTCCCGTTTCTGTTTTTAAAAAATACCTGAAAAGCCGTATCACCAATGGATGGGTTATACCCGCATTATTCATGGTGACAGAAAGCCTAGCTTTCTAATCACGAATTATCTT
>CAYRQT010000058.1:0-660 GCA_964426655.1 uncultured Cuneatibacter sp.
GCCTGCAAGTATAAGGCAGCCCCTCTTGTAACGGCAGGGGCCATGGTGGCCGGTATGATTGGGGCGTATGCCACCAGCATGATCAATGGCACTATATTTGCAGAAAATGTGTTGTCTTTAAAAGGAGCGGGAGAGCCATTGGGAGCATTTATTGCAGCATACGTGGCCATAACTGTAGCGAGTCTGGTATCCGGAAAGACCACAATTGATATTTTGCTGACGCCGGCAGTGGCCATTGGCAGCGGGGGAGTAGTAGGGCTTCTGGTAGGACCTCCCATATCTGCTTTTATGCTGCGAATAGGGGATCTGATCAACTGGTCTGCGGAACAGCAGCCGGTGATTATGGGAGCTTTGGTGGCAGTGCTGATGGGTATGGTGCTGACAGGTCCCATTAGTTCTGCAGCATTGGCCATTGTGCTGAATTTGACAGGGCTTGCTGCGGGGGCAGCTACAGTGGGCTGTGCTGTCAGTATGGTGGGCTTTGCTGTGGCCAGTTATGGTGACAATGGCATCGGAGGACTTCTGGCCCAGGGGTTTGGAACAAGTAAGCTACAGATGCCCAATATCGTGAAAAAACCTGTGATATGGATACCAACTATCCTTACCAGCGCCATTTTAGGACCTGTGGCCACCAGCAGCTGGGTCAATATGACCAACAAT
>CAYRQT010000058.1:670-10716 GCA_964426655.1 uncultured Cuneatibacter sp.
ACTTCCGGCCTGGTGGGACAAATCAATACCTATGCGGTAATGACTGCTGCAGGAATGGCACCGGCCCAGGTGCTTCTTAGAATGCTGCTTCTCCATTTTATTCTTCCCGGCTGCATTGCAGGGGCAATTGCAGCACTCATGAGAAAACATAAGTGGATTCAGAAGGGGGATATGAAATTACCCAGTTAAAATCCGCCTTTCGGACAATCAAAAACAGTGCATCCCCATAAGGGTGCACTGTTTTTGATTTCAATATCAGTTTTCAGAACTTTCGGTCTGCTGTAGCATCAAGGTATTGCTTCTGGCTATAAAGGCTGTCATTTCTTCCTGAGAAAGAGAACCATGGGCCAATGCTGCCAGATCATATAGCTGACGGCAATAGTCTTCCGTATGGGATCCTTCCGGATTTTTTGCAATATACTGAACCAAAGGATGTGCCATATTGACCACAAGCGTCTGCTGCTTATTGCCAAACGCACCCTGGTCCATCCCGTACATACTATACATTTTCATCATTTCTTCCATACGCCGGCCCTCTTCTGACATGGTCATCATGGAAGCAATCGTGGTATTTTTCAGCTTTTCAACCTTTACATCCAGTGTGTCATTGCCAAGGGCTTTTTTAAAGACGGAAGTCAGAACTTCGGAAAGTTGGTCAAAATCTTCTTCCTTTTCTGCATCCTTAAAAGCATCCGTAAGATTTGCGTCGATTCGAACAAAGGACACATCCTTGTTTTGCTGTTCCAGATGGGAAATAAAGGGGGTGTCAATGTTATGGGTAAGCAACACCGCATCCGTTCCCGCTTCGCGGAACATGTGAATGTATTGGCCCTGTTCTTTTTCATTGGTCACATAGAATATTTTGTTGGGATGGGATTCTTTACCGGCTTCCAGCAGTTCAGAAAGCGTGAGATATTTGCCGTCCAGATTCTTAAACAGCATATAATCCTTCATTTTCTCCCCAAATTTGTCGTCTTTCAGGCATCCGAATTTGATAAAAGGACTGATGTCATCCCAATATTTTTCATAGCTCTCCCTATCCGTTTTACACATGCCAGAAAGTTTATCTGCCACTTTCTTTGTGATGTAATCGCTGATTTTCTTCACAAAACCATCATTTTGCAATGCGCTTCTGGATACATTTAAGGGCAGGTCAGGGCAGTCAATGGTTCCCTTTAACAGCAGGAGGAACTCTGGAATGACTTCTTTAATGTTATCTGCAATAAAGACTCTGTTATTATATAGTTTAATTGTCCCCTCAATCGACTCATATTCCGTGTTGATTTTAGGGAAATATAAAATCCCCTTCAGGTTGAATGGATAATCCATGTTCAGATGAATCCAGAAAAGAGGTTCCTTGAAGTCGTGAAATACCTTATGATAGAAGGCTTTGTATTCTTCATCTGTACATTCATTAGGGTGTTTGGCCCAAAGCGGTGTGGTATCGTTTAGGGGCTTTGGCTCCACAAGACGTTTTTCTGTTTTAGGGGCAGGTTCTTCTGAAGATTCTGTATCTACAGAGGCATCTGATGCAGAAACGGGTTCCTCAGAGGTTTCCTCTGCATCGTTGTTAGTGGCTTCTTCAACAGGCACTTCCTCAAACTCAGGTTCCTTGGTTTCATCAGTCAGATATATTTCCACGGGCATAAAAGAACAGTATTTTTCAATGACCTCTCTGGCCCGGTATAAATTGGAAAACTCGGTGCTGTCCTCATTTAAATAAAGCGTAATGGTGGTGCCACGGTCTGCTTTTGTCCCTTCTTCCATACGGAAGGAAGTGCCTTCCTCAGATTCCCAGAAGACGGGAGCTGCCCCTTCTTTGTAAGAAAGAGAGTCAATGGTCACCCGGTCTGCCACCATAAAGGCGGAGTAAAAACCAAGGCCGAAATGACCGATAATCTGATCTTCATTGGTCTTATCCTTATACTTCTCCAGAAAATCCCGGGCGCCGGAAAAGGCGATCTGGTTAATGTACTGATCAATTTCCTCTGCAGTCATGCCAATACCATTGTCAGTAAACTGAATGATCTTTTTCTCTGGATTTACCACTACCTGAATGGAGTAGGGGGTATCTCCTGCAAGATTGGCTTCCCCCATCATGTCCAGCTTCTTCAGTTTGGTGATGGCGTCACAGCCGTTAGAAATCAGTTCCCGTATAAAAATGTCGTGATCGGAATAAAGCCACTTTTTTATAATGGGAAAGATATTCTCGCTGTTGATAGATAAATTTCCTTCTTTGATTGCCATATAATTCACTCCTTTTTCAAAGTTTCTTGCTATATTTTAAACGGAGGAAAGAAAAAAGTCAACAGTGTTAGCACTCGATTAAAAGGAGTGCTACTAAAATTTTTATAAAACTTTTGAAAAGGCTTTCCATTTTAGAGGAATCATGTTAATATACATAGTATTAAAAACTATATGATGAGTTTCGGAGGACTCTGTGATGTACAAAATAATAGGCGACAGCTGTTTGGATTTAAACGAAGAGGAAGCAAAGGATCCCCATTTTTTCAGGGTGCCCCTAACTATACAAATTGATGAATATCATATTCTGGACGACCAGCACTTTGATCAGGCAGATATGTTAAAAAAGATGGCAGACAGTCCCCACTGCCCCAAATCCGCCTGCCCATCCCCGGAGGCCTATTTATCTGCATACGAGGCAGCAGAAGCGGATATGATTTTTGTAATCACATTGTCTCACAATTTGAGTGGAAGCTTTAACAGCGCCAGACTGGCCAAAGAATTATACGATGAAAAGTCTGCCAATAAGGGAAAAGTCTATGTGTTTTCGTCCGAGTCTGCTTCCAGTGGAGAAACTGCTCTGGCTTTCTTTATTCGGGATTTAGCGGAAAAAGGGGAGAACTTTGATACCATAGTGTATAAAGCACAGGCTTTCCGGGACCATATGAAAACATACTTTGTTCTGGAGACACTGGAAACCCTTCGAAAGAACGGAAGACTTACAGGATTACAGGCTTTTGTTGCTTCTGCATTGAATATCAAACCGGTAATGGGAGCGCATAAGGGAAATATCGTTAAGCTGGATCAGGCCAGAGGAACCCAGAAGGCTTTGCAGAAAATGATTAGCCTTATTGTTCAGGAGGCGGGAGCTGCGGAGGAAAAACGATTGGTTATTGCCCATTGTAATTGTCCGGAACGGGCTAAATATGTTCGGGATGAATTGCTTAGGAAAGTGAAGGTTAAAGAGGTGTATATTACAAATACAGCAGGTATCTCAACCATGTATGCCAATGATGGCGGAGTTATCATTGCGATTTAAGACAGGATTTACTTGATATTCTCCAGATAGGTCGTTATAATAATATCATTTAGAAAGCAGAGGAGTGTGCAGTATGAAGGAAGCAGCACTTGTTATTATGGCGGCAGGCATGGGGAGCCGTTTCGGCGGGGGCATAAAACAGCTGGCCAATGTTGGACCGTCCGGAGAAATTATTATGGATTATTCCATTTATGATGCAAAAGCCGCCGGGTTTACAAAGGTGGTATTTATCATACGTAAAGATCTGGAAGCCATTTTTAAGGAAGTCATTGGAAATCGAATGGAAAAGATACTGCCAGTGGAATATGCTTTTCAGGAGGGAGATGATCTTCCGGCCGGATTTCAAAAGCCTGAGGGACGAACAAAACCCTGGGGCACAGGACAGGCAGTGCTGGCCTGCAGGAATCTGGTGAAATGCCCTTTTGTAGTCATCAATGCAGACGATTATTACGGGAGCCATATTTTCCGCTCCATGTATCAGTTTCTTTCTGCGCTGGAAGATATGAAAAAGGCAGATTTCTGCATGGGGGGCTTTGTGTTAAAAAACACCCTTAGCGAAAATGGAACAGTAACCAGGGGCGTATGCCAGGTCAGTGAAGACGGTTTTTTGACCAATGTACGGGAGACAGGCGAAATTGCCCTGGATCCGGACGGGGTGGTCAGAGGATTGGTGGATGGAAGCCGGAGTCCCATTCCTGCAGACAGTTATGTTTCCATGAATATGTGGGGATTTACACCTGTTATATTCAGCGAACTGGAAACGCGGTTTGTGCATTTTCTGGAAACGCTGGGGGAGGATGCTCTTAAGAAGGAGTATCTTCTGCCTATCATTGTGGATCAGTTGATAAAAGAGAAAAAAGCAGATGTGAAGGTGTTGGAAACCCCTGACAGATGGTTTGGCGTGACCTATGCGGAAGATAAGGCGACTGTGACAGAGGCCTTTCGTCAAATGGCAGAGGAAGGCAAATACAGACATCCTTTGTTTGCCTGAGAATATTTGCAGAGAAAGGGGGAGGAGGAAAAATCCGCCCCCTTTCTTTCATAAAAGCGGTTGACAATTTTCCGAATATCCCGTATTATATGTAAAGTCTTATGCTTCTATGGCACAGTTGGTAGTGCAACGCATTCGTAATGCGTGGGTCGCCGGTTCGAGTCCGGCTAGAAGCTTTTATATTTTGCTCAAAATGTCCGCGAGCGAAATACCAATGTATGCACTGCAAAAACTATAGTGCTGAAAGTGAGGAGCTAATAAAAATGGAAAAGAAATTGAAAGTCGGTATTTTAGGCGCCACCGGTATGGTCGGCCAGCGCTTTATCTCTCTATTAGAAAATCATCCCTGGTTTGAGGTTGAGGTGGTGGCTGCCAGTCCCCGTTCTGCAGGAAAGCTTTATGAGGAGGCGGTGGGAAGCCGTTGGAAAATGGCTGCCCCCATGCCGGAGCGCGTTAAAAAGCTGACAGTTATGAATGTGAACGATGTGGAAGCCGTTGCCCATAAAGTGGATTTCGTATTTTCTGCAGTAGATATGACCAAAGATGAAATCAAGGCCATAGAAGAAGCCTATGCCAAGGCAGAAACACCCGTGGTATCCAATAACAGTGCGCATCGCTGGACACCGGATGTCCCCATGGTCATCCCTGAAATCAATCCGGAACATTTTGAAGTGATATATTCTCAGAAAAAAAGACTGGGAACCATTCGGGGATTTGTGGCTGTCAAACCAAACTGCTCCATTCAAAGCTATACCCCTTTGTTAAATGCACTTAAGGAATTTGGCCTAAAAGAGGTGGTGGTTACCACGTATCAGGCAATATCCGGTGCAGGAAAAACATTTGCGGACTGGCCGGAAATGGTGGATAATATCATCCCGTTTATTGGCGGAGAAGAAGAAAAAAGTGAGCAGGAGCCGCTTAGAATCTGGGGAACATTAAAAGATGGTGTTATTGAAAAAGCTTCTTCACCGGTTATTACCACGCAATGTATTCGTGTGCCTGTGCAGGACGGCCATACAGCAGCCGTGTTTGTTAAATTTGACAAAAAGCCGACCAAAGAAGAAATTTTAGCCAGATGGGCGGCTTATGAGGGAGAACCCCAGAAACTGCAGCTTCCCAGTGCACCCAGGCAGTTCCTTCGTTACATGGAGGAGGACAACAGACCACAGGCCAGACTGGACCGGGATTATGAAAGAGGTATGGGGATCAATGCAGGACGACTCCGGGAAGATGCCCTGTATGATTGGAAGTTTGTTGGGCTTTCACATAATACCATACGAGGCGCAGCCGGAGGCGCCATTTTGTGCGCAGAGCATTTAACAGCCAAAGGTTATATTACGGCAAAAGAAAGTTGATACCCTTTATACATGATGAAACATACTGGCTGCCCTTCTTTGGAAACCGTTCCAAATGAGGGGCAGCTTTTTTCAGGGATTTTCCGGGAAACCTTGTGTAAATCCCTGAGGAAGTGGTATACTCATAGAAATTGAACAGAGAAGGAAGGACAAGAACATGCAGGTTAAAAAGGAACAGTTTGGAACATTGGCGGGAGAAACACCGGTATATGCCTATACGCTGGAAAATCAGAATGGAATGCGGGCTGTTATTCTGGATTATGGTGCAAATCTGCAACAGCTTTGGGTGCCGGATGGAAAGGGAGTTGTCCGGGATGTGGTTCTGGGATTTCAGGATCTGGAAGCATATTGTGTCAATTCTCCTGGGTTTGGCGCCACAGTGGGGCCGGTAGCCAATCGTATTGCAAAGGGGACTTTTACGCTGAATGGCAAAACCTATCTTCTGGAAAAGAACGATGGGGAAAACAACCTGCACAGTGGTTTTGCATCCTGCCAGAGAAAACTGTTTCATGTGGAGAAAATCCATGAAGGAAATAATCCGGCCATTGTGCTGACCTGTTCATTGCAGGATGGGGAACTGGGCATGCCAGGCAATCGGTACATTCAGGTGACCTATACGCTTCTGGAGGAAAATGCACTGGAAATTCATTATGAGGGCACTTCTGATCAGGACACCCTGTTTAATATGACAAATCATTCCTATTTCAATTTAAAAGGACAGGATCAGGGAGATACCCTGGACCATCTTGTCTGGATCGGGGCAGACAGTTTTACAGAAACAGATGAGGCATCTATTCCTACCGGGGCCATTGTGTCTGTGAGCGGAACACCCATGGACTTTACTTCTCCTAAAACGCTGGGAGAGGACATTGATGCAGACTTTGTTCAGTTGAATCAGGCAGGGGGGTATGACCATAATTACGTCCTTCCTGAGCAGGGTACTTTTCGGAAAGTGGCTTGGGTTATGTCCTCGGAAAGTGGTATTCGAATGGATGTCTTTACGGATCTTCCAGGGCTTCAACTGTATTCCGGCAATTATCTGACACAGGTTTCTCAGGGGAAAAAGGGGGCACCTTATGGCAGAAGATACGGGGTGTGCTTTGAAACCCAGTATTATCCGGATGCCATTCATCACCCTGCTTTTCCACAGCCTGTTACAAAGAGAGGGGAGACATATCGCACCACCACCCGTTTCTCCTTTTTGGCAGAAACCAGATAGAGGATAGGAGGTTTCCATGGATTGCAGGGAAGTGGAAAAAAACATAGACCCCTTCATACAGAACACCCTTCAAGTCAGTGAAATCGGGCCATTTCTGGAACATATTGAAGAATGCCCTCAGTGTTTTAATGAATTGGACATTCGCTATATGATGAGCCGGGGCCTGCAGTGTCTGGATGATGAAAGCATTACCAACTATGATTTCAGGGATGCATTGATTACAAAACTGGAAAGAGAAAAAAAACGTTATTTTAAGGCTTATAGAAATGCTGTATTTGCCTATACAGTGTATACACTGGCATTTTGGAGCCTTTTCTACACTGGGTTTGTGCAGCTGCGTCTCTGGCTGAGGTAAAGATATAAAGGAGCTTCATGAAAAAAATTGTTCTGATTGACGGCTACAGCATAATAAACCGTGCATTCTATGGGGTGCCACTTAGCCTTTCAGTGGGCGGAACGCCAACCAATGCCATATACGGGTTTCTGGCCATTTTATTTAAGGTGCTGGAAGAGGAGCGGCCGGAATACCTGGCGGTGGCTTTTGATGTCAGGGAAAAAACTTTTCGACACCATACTTATGCAGCATACAAGGGTACCAGAAAACCTATGCCGGATGAATTGCAGGCCCAGGTACCGGTTCTTAAACAAGTTCTGGAAGCCATGCATATTTGCCGCCTGGAAGCCCCCGGTTATGAGGCGGATGATATTATCGGCACCCTTGCTGCAGCAGGGGAAAAAGAAGGCATGCAGGTGGTGGTTGTCTCCGGAGACAGGGACCTTCTGCAGCTGGCTACGGACAGGACCCTAATCAGGATCCCCAAGACAAAAGGGGGAAAAACAGAAATTGAAAACTATTATGCGCCCCAGGTAAAGGAAACCTATCAGGTGTCTCCAAGGGCGTTTATTGATGTAAAAGCGTTGATGGGCGATCCTTCTGACAACATTCCCGGACTTCCTGGCGTGGGGGAAAAAACGGCTATTCGACTCATCAGCACATATCAGTCCATTGAAAACTGTTTTGCGCATCTGGAAGAAATAACGCCACCTAAAGCCAGAAAAGCTTTTGAGGAACACTTTGACCTGGCTGTTCTGAGTAAAGATCTTGCGACCATCAGACAGGATGTGCCGCTGGATTTTTCCATGGAGCAGGCGGCTATGGAAAACATGTTCAATGAGAAAAGCTATGAATGGATGAAAAAGCTGAATTTTAAAAGCTTTTTATCTAAATTTCAGGAGGATGCGCCTGCCGGAAAGGAAGGCGCAGCCCGCTGGGTGGGAGGATCAGAGCTTAAAGCGTTACTTTCGGCCGAACAGTCGGGGAATGTGTCCCTGTTTCCGGCTGCAGAGCAGGATAAATTGCTGGCCATCGGGATTTCTTTCGGAGAAGAAATCTGGGTGGTAGATACAGAACAGACGGAAAATCTGCTTATGCTGCAGGACGATCTGCCCCGGCACTCGGTGTGGCAGGTGATTCATTTAAAACCACTGCTGAAATGGTTCCCCATTACCCCCCAAAAAGTGATGGATGCCTCTGTTGGCACCTATCTGCTCTATCCTCTGAAAGCCCATTATGAGCCAGAGGATATCAGCAGCGATCTTCTTGGAAAAATGCAGCCATCGGTCCAGGAACTGTTTGGAAAACTACCCTTGTCAAAGGCGAAAGAGGAGAAAGAGACACTGTTTTTGCAGTATGTGGAGCAGGGAGTAAACTGTGCCAGAGAAGCTGCCCCCATTCTGGAAAAAAGGCTTCAGGAAGAGGGAATGTGGGAATTGTATCAGGATATCGAATGCCCCTTGATCTATTGCCTGTTTTCTATGGAACAGGTAGGCATTCGGGTGGATGCGAAACAGCTGCAGGATTTTTCCGAAACGCTGGAAACACATATTCGGCTGCTTGAAAAAGAGATTCACCAGGAGGCGGGAGAGATATTTAATATTCAGTCTCCCAAACAGCTTGGAGAGGTCTTGTTTGAAAGAATGGGCCTGCCCTATGGGAAAAAAACAAAAACCGGTTACTCTACGGCAGTGGATGTGCTGGAGAAATTAAAACCAAATTATCCCATTGTACAAAAAATCCTCACGTATCGCCAGCTGACAAAATTAAAATCTACGTATGCTGAAGGATTGCAGTCTTATATCCGTGAGGATGGGCGAATTCACGGAACCTTTAACCAGACCATTGCGGCCACAGGGCGAATCAGCAGTACAGAACCCAATCTCCAGAATATTCCCATTCGCATGGAGATGGGAAGGGAGATTCGGAAAGCGTTCCTTCCCCGAGAGGGCTGGCTGTTCCTGGATGCAGATTATTCCCAGGTGGAACTGCGGATCCTGGCCCATTTATCCGGGGACAAAAATCTGATCGAAGCATACCGGCAGGCCCAGGACATCCATGCCATTACAGCATCCCAGGTGTTTGGGGTACCGTTGGAAGAGGTGACACCTTTAATGCGGCGCAATGCAAAAGCTGTAAATTTTGGAATTGTCTATGGAATCAGCGCATTTGGCCTCAGCGAGGATTTAAGCATTACCAGAAAAGAAGCAGGGGCATATATTGATAAGTATTTCTCAACATACCCAGGGGTGAAGATATATCTGGACGAACTTGTAGAGCAAGCAAAAACGCTGGGGTATGTAACCACAATGTTTGGACGCAGACGGCCCATTCCGGAAATGAAATCTGCCAATTTTATGCAGCGTTCCTTTGGGGAGCGGGTGGCCATGAATTCCCCTATACAGGGGACGGCAGCAGATATTATGAAAATTGCGGCCATTCGGGTGGATAAAGCCCTTCGGGAAGAAGGGGTGTCGGCGGCCATTGTTCTGCAGGTCCACGATGAGTTGCTGGTGGAAGTATCGCCCCAGGAAGCGGATCGGGTGGAAGCGCTTTTAAAGACCCATATGCGTGGAGCAGCCAACCTGCAGGTGCCTTTGGAGGTGGATGTTCACAGGGGAAAATCGTGGTTTGAAACAAAATGAAGTTAGAATGGGGAACGGGCTATGGTAATCGGCATTACGGGAGGCGTTGGGGCCGGAAAGTCAGGGGTGCTGCAATTTCTGCAACAGGAATTTCATGCCCGCATACTGGAAGCAGATCGAATTGCGGCAGACTTGATGGAACCAGGAGGAGCATGTTATGAGCGAATTGTGGAATTGGCCGGCAGAGGAATCCTGCAGGAAGATGGCCGCCTGAACCGC
>CAYRQT010000059.1:0-10516 GCA_964426655.1 uncultured Cuneatibacter sp.
GTCCGGGATCGGTGTAGTCGATGCCGCTTCTGTACTGAATGCCAATGTCGTTTCCCTGCCGGTGGTAGGCTGTGGGATCAATGGCTTCATAAAAAAGGGAGAGGAGAAAAGGCAGGGAAAGGGTGGCTGTTTCAAAGCGAACCTGCACCGTTTCTGCAAAACCGGTGTTTCCCCGGCACACCTCTTCGTAGGTAGGATGGGGTTTGTTGCCGTTGGCATAACCGACGGTGGTCTCTTCTATGCCGGCAATGGCATCCAGGTATTTTTGGAGGCCCCAGAAGCACCCCCCAGCCAGATAAATTTCAGATAACATAGGCCCTCCTTTTAGAATAACAGAAGGCTCCCCCTTGCAGCAGACATGGGTGCCTTCCAATGTATGGTGTTTCCTCCATCATAGCAGATATTGGGAAAAATGCATCAGAAAAAGCAAGTGCATGCTAGGCAAAAGAGAGCCTTCAAAATTTAGAAATTAAGAGGCGGTGGAAAAAGTAATGGGGCCTGTCTCCAGAATGGTCTGGAAAGTGGAAGGGTCAATGACCTGGAAGGTGAGTTCAATGGTTTCGATGGAGGTGATGCCATTGTCTTCCAGATCAGTGGACAGGATGGAAATTTCATCCATGGACATTCGGCCGTTATTTACCGTGGATGAAAAGTAGGGGGTCACCATGTAGCCGTTGATGGACATGTTATCGCACTGAATCATCACATCCTGTCCGGAGTTGTTTTCCATGTATAGCAGGACGCCGGCCCCCCAGAAGCTGTTTTCTTCCACATAGCGGCCCACGATGCGGATGCCGTTCTGGTTTAGCAGCTCCTTGCCGTCGTCCATGGGGGCCTGCTCCACTGTGCCGTAGGCGGAAGTGGGCAGCTGGATTTCAGCAGTGTCAAAAAGGGTCATATAGTTGTCATCAAACACATAGAAGCTCACATCTATTTCTGCAATGGTCTCAATGCCGGCCGCCTCCAGGGAACTGGAGTAAAAGGTAACGGCTTCATTGGATTTTTTCCCGGCAGCCACAGAGGCGGAAAACAGGTCCGTCATCATGTAGTTATTGATGACCAGGCTCTGGCACTGAATGTTCATGTTCTGGTTGCTGTTATTTTCAATGAGCAGTTTCAGTTCTATTCCCCAGATGGGATCTTCTGCCAGCTCCAGGGCCGTGATTTTCAGACCGTCCTGGTCCACCAGAACGGTTTCGGTTATGGTAGGAAGGGCGACTTGTGCAGCGGTGGTGGTTTCGTCTGCATCATCCACCTCTTGTGCATCTCCCTCTGTTGCAGAGGAGGCTGTTGTGGTGGAAGTGACTGTAGTATCCTCTGTAGCAATGGGGGTCAGGGTAGAATCTCCACAACCGGTCAGTGCAAGGGACAGAACAAGGGCTGTGGCCAAAAGGAAAAGGGGGGCATATTTTTTCATCAGATACCTCCTTAATAAGCTTTCCTGTGGGTAATAACAGCCACAAGAAAGAAGACAGCCAGAATCAGGCAGAGCACCCCCCATACCAGCAGATCCTTAAAGATCCCCTGGGCTGACAGGCCGAACAGGCCGCCAATGGCATATAGGATCATGCAGGCCACAGCACCTCCCCGGCTCTTTCTGGCGGCAATGGCCACAATGCCGGCCACCAGCATGAAGATGGCCACGAACAGGCCGGATCCTCCGCTGGTGCCCCCTTCATTTACCAGGGCATCCCCTACGGAAGCGGCGCAGGACTGGAACAGGATGACCACAGAGAGCACAATGCTCAAAATGCCAATCACAAGCTTTGCAGTTTTCATTCTTTTTTACCTCCTGAATTTGAGTGTTGGTCTGCGGGAGGGAGAGAATGGGCTGTATCGGCCGAAGGTTTAAGCTGCACATATCCTGCCAGTTTAACTCCTTTGCTAAGTTCCGGCAAATACCCCATACTGATGCCGGAAAGCTGTACAATCTGCCTGAGCGGACAGCCGCATGCCTTTAATTCGGTGGCATACTGAATGCCAAACAGATGAATCTGGCAGGCGGTTTCATTGCGGCCGGCCCGGTCATAGGCCTGGCGTAAAAGGAGCGCAAGCGCCTCTGCTTCCATTTCTCATACCTCCTTTGCTAATTGCTAATAGCTTTTTACAAAGAAAGTATAAAGAAGGAAGAAGCTTGTTTTTCCCCCAAAAAAGGGGAAATTATTCCGGAGACCGGGAAAGTGCCGGCTGGCCCGCTTCCCGCAGCCATTCATTGACCAGATCCACAGAGCCCACCCCTTTGTTGATGGCAATGATAAAGATGGCATCCCTGGAAAGCCTGGGGTAGAGTACCGGCATTTTGTACAGGGTGAGGACACGCTGCACCTCTTTCAGGGTCAGCTCCATTGCAATGCAGAGGCGTAAAAGATTATCCCGATCCCGGGTGCGTTTTTCGCCGGAAAGGAGTTTATAACCGTATTTTTGCGGCAGATCTGCTTTTTGAAAAAGGGTTTGGCGTTTCATGCCCTTTCGGGCAATCAGGGCATCCATGTAAGCGGAAAAATCCGTCAGAGAGTGGGAAAGATAGGCTTTTTCATAAGCACCAATATTTTCCGGAGAAGTATGTTGCAGAATATGCATCAAATCAGAGGTGTCTTTTTCGTCCATTTTAAAATCCTTTCTGCTCCAGAAGAAAAGAGTTGTCATTTATCTGTTCATATTTTACAATGTTAGCAGGATTTTCTCAAGGTCGTAAAGGAGGAAACATGGATATTGAAAAGGAGCTTGCCCTTTCCTATTACAAAAAAGTGGCAATGGTCAGTGAAAGGCATGGTGTCAGTCTGGTACAGCATGTGGAAAACAACCGGTTTTACGTGATGAAAGAGCTAAAAACCCATGACCTGGCAGTGTACCGTTATCTGGCGGACCATCCTGCCCCGGGCATTCCCCGTATTTATGACCTGATTTTGCTGGGGGATACCCTGTATGTGGTGGAGGAATACATCTCCGGAAATGCTTTACAGGAAGTCTTAAGGAAAAAAAGGACCTTGTCACTGGAAGAAAGCAGGGACCTGATTTTGCAGATTGCATCCATTCTTGCGCCCCTGCATCGGCTTACCCCACCCATTGTACACAGGGATATCAAACCATCCAACCTGATCTTAACGGAGAAAGGGCGCCTCTATCTCATCGATTTTGATGCAGCAAAGGAGAGTCACCCGGAAAAAGAGGCGGATACGGTATTAATGGGGACAGCGGGATATGCGGCACCGGAGCAGTATGGATTTTCCGTTTCCGGGCCCCCGGCAGATGTCTATGCCATGGGAGTGTTATTGCACGTTATGCTGACAGGCCGCCTTCCCGGGCAGCAAAGACAGCCCGGAGAGATGGCAATCACCGGGAAGTTGGAGCATGTGATAAAGAAATGCATCCGCATGGATGCCGGGGCCAGGTATGCCAATGCGGGAGAGGTCATAAAGGCCCTTGGAGGGAAGGAAGAGGGGTCAACCGGGCCGAAAACAGGCCGGTGGACATGGCTCCCCCCGGGACTGGCCAGTAAAAACCCCTGGAAGATCAGTCTGGCCGTTTTATGGTACCTGGTGATTCTGGCAATCATCTTTTCTGCTCCGGAAGCGCCCATTTCCCTGTGGGCGCTGGTGATGGAGCGGGTGGAAATGGGCGGGATGCTCATATGGACCACATTTTTTCTGGGCAATTATCGGAACATACAGAGGTATTTTCCCTACTGTACCTCCGCAGACAGAAAAACAAGAATTGGGGGACTGGCCCTGTGGACGTTTTCGACGAATCTGGGCTGGTTGACTCTGGGAATTATAATAGAACAGATTATCCTTTAGCATTGCCGGGATGTAGCAGAATGAAGGGCTACGGCAGCCTGTACTTCACTTCCCACCTCTGCCAGCTGATCAAAACAGGGGCGCAGCCGCTGGCCGGTCTCGCTTAACGAGTACTCTACTTTCGGCGGAATCTGTCCATAATCTGTTTTCCGTACAATGCCAAGTGCCGTTAATTCCTGCAGCTTGTGAGAAAGCACCTGGGGAGAGATGCCGGGAAGCTCCCGTTGCAATTCGTTAAAGCGCAGGGTGGGGTGCTCAATCAGCTTCCAGATAATATCCAGCTTCCATTTGCCGCTTAAATGTTCAATAATAAAAGTTACGGGACAGGCCGTCATGCTTTTCTCCTTTTACACTCATAAAAATATAAGTACTATACAAAACATGTGTACATGTTATAATCATAGCATAAAACATAAAGAAAGGAAAGGTGTACGGATGAAATATGTGGTAACAGGAGCTACTGGCCATCTGGGTGGCTTTATATTAGGATTTTTAAAAAAGGCGGGTGCAGAAAAAGACACCATTGCACTGGTGCGTTCTGCAGATAAAGGGAAAGCATTGGAGGCAGAAGGCTTTGAGACGCGCGTGGGTGATTACACGGATCCGGAGAGCCTGGTAAAGGCTTTTTCCGGCGCTGATCGGTTGTTTTTTGTTTCCTCCGGTCTGGGTGGGAGTATGCCCAGGGTTCAGCAGCATGAAAATGTCATAAAGGCTGCAAAAAAAGCAGGCATTCAGTTCATTGCTTATACCAGCCTGGTAAAGACAGATCAGTCTGCCAGCTTTCTGGCAGGAGATCATCTGGCTACAGAGAAATATATTCAGGCATCCGGAATAGAGTATACCATTTTGCGGAACAACTGGTACCTGGAAAATGAGATGTCGGTTTTGCAGCTGGCAAAAGCCACAGGTGAATTTGTATATTCGGCGGGGGATGGAAAGGTGGGCTGGGCCCTTCGTCGCGAGTATGCGGAAGCCGGCGCAAATGTACTGCTGGGAAAATTCCCCAAAACCGGCATATTGGAAATGTCAGGCCCCAGGGTAACATATCAGGCATTGGCTGAAGCTCTGGGAAAAGTGCTGCCCAACCAGTTTCAGGTGAAAGGGGTATCCGATGATGACTATAAGATCTTTCTGGAAGGACAGAAAGTCCCCGCAGAAGGTGTGGCAGCAGCTATTATGATTCAGCAGGAAATCCGCTCTGGTGTGCTGGACATTGACCACTCTGATTTTGCCGCTGTTCTGGGCAGGGAACCTTTGCCGCTGGCGGATGCAGTGAAAGAAGTGCTGGCATAACACATAACACGTCGTTTATCTAAGCGTATAGGAGGCCGAAATACCTTTCCGGATTAAAGGGAGGGCATTTCGGCCTTTTTGTTGTTTGGAGAAGGGATCGCTTTGACTTATTGTCTGCAACCTCGTATAATGATAGAAAAAAGAGGGAAGGACCCCCTTATGATTAAATTCATCTTTTCCATTTATAAATTTACACAAAAATGCAGGGAGGACAATATTGCTGCTTTTGCGGCCCAGTCCGCCTTTTTTATGATGGTTTCTTTCATCCCTTTTTTGCTGGTCATCAGTTCCATCCTCCGTTATACGCCGGTGACGGAAGACATTCTGGTGGAAATGGTGCAGGGCATCCTGCCTTCCTATCTGTCTCCTTTTCTGGTGTCCATTATTGATGAAGTTTATACCCGTTCCATTGGTATTGTGTCTTTGACGGCTGTGGTGGCGATCTGGTCCTCTGCCAAGGGGATTCAGTATGTTTCGTACGGACTGAATGTGGTCCATGGCATTCCAGAGACCAGAAACTGGCTTGTTCTGCGCATTTGGGCCACCATCTATACCTTTGGATTTGTGTTGGCACTGGTGGCCCTTCTGGTACTCATCATCTTTGGCAATCAGATTCAGGACCTGGTTGTGGAAATGTTTCCTATCTTAACACCATTGATGGATATGGTGATTCACATTCGTTACATGGTGGTGCTGCCGGTGCTGAGCCTGTTTTTTGTGTTGTTTTACAGACTGCTTCCAAATGGCAGAAAAAAGGAGGAAAAACTGACCATCCGCAATCAGCTGCCCGGGGCCATTCTTTGTGCCGGGGCTGTAGTGGCCCTTTCTTTTGGAATATCTGTCTATGTGGATTATTTTCACGGGTTTTCCATGTATGGCAATCTGACCACGCTGGTGCTGGTCATGCTCTGGCTCTATTCCTGTATGTATATCTTCCTGATTTGCGCGGAGTGCAATGTGTTTTTTGCAGCGCCAATCCGCACCTGGTTTCAGAAAAAAAGCAAGCGAAAATCAAACGGAAAGACTTCCTAGCAGTTCCCCAATGCTTCCGGAAAGCAAAAGGGCCGCTTCCCTGTCCCGGGGCGTGGGACTTTTATTGATCAGAACCAGACGGCTTCCTTTGTAATAATCCAGGAGGGCTGCCGCCGGATATACGGAAAGAGAGGTGCCTCCCACGATCATCACATCTGCGGCAGAGACCAGGCCCATGGCGCCGGTCCAGGCCTGCTGGGGCAGGGGCTCTTCATACAGCACCACATCCGGTTTCAGGACTCCGCCACAGCTGCAGCGTGGAATGCCACTGCTGTGCAATACGGCCTCAAGACCGTAATTTCTCCCACATTTCTGACAGATATTGCGATGAACGGAGCCGTGAAGCTCAAATACCTTTTGGCTGCCGGCTGCCTGGTGCAGGCCGTCAATATTCTGGGTGATGATGCCCTCTAACAGGCCTTCCCTTTCCCATTTGGCCAGCACCAGATGGGCTTTGTTGGGACTTGCCTTAGGATAGAGCATTTTATCCCGGTAGAAAGCATAGAATTCCTCTGGATGCTGCACATAAAAGCTGTGACTGAGCATCACCTCAGGGGGATAGGGGTATTTTTGCTGATATAGGCCATTCGTACTCCGAAAGTCCGGAATGCCGCTCTCTGTGGAGACCCCTGCGCCACCGAAGAACACAAGATTTCGACTGTTTTTTATCCAATCTTCCAAAGTTTTGATATCATTCATTTTTGCGCCTCTTTTCTGAGAATGTCCAATCTCTTCCTATAATTATAGCACACATTCCCCCTTTAAATGATTTATAAAAATAACAAAACAATAAAATGCATGAAAAAAAAGTGCAAAAAAATTACCAAAAGAAGTTGACAACCCGTGGAAGGCATTGTATAGTAATACCAAGGAAACCGTTTTCCGAAGGAGGATTTTGTATGATTTCAATTAATGATGTGGCAAAACGGGCGGGGGTAGCAAAGTCGACGGTATCGAAGGTTTTGAACCAGTATCCACTGGTCAGTGAAGAAACAAGAGAGAGAGTACAGGCTGCTGTGGAGGAGCTGGGGTACATTCCAAACACAATGGCTGTCTCCCTTTCCAAAAAAACTTTTGACCGGGTTGGCCTCATTGTGGATATACGGCACAACAGCCAGTTTATCGACGAAATGAGCATGCAGCATCTGACAGGGGCCTTTGAAAAAGCAAGAGAGTATCACCTGGAAGTGGTAACTTTTTTCAGCAATCAGTTTGATGGCATGCCATACAAGCAGCTGACCGCCTTTTTAAAATCCCAGCGTATTACCTGCCTCATTATTTATAACCTTTCCATTGAAAACAGGAACCTCTATAAGGTGGTGGAGAAGCAGGAATTTTTTACAGTCCTTGTGGACTCCCCTATCGTAACGGAAAGAACTTCCTCGGTTTCCCTGGATCATTACCAGGCTCAGTATGATGTGGCAAAGAAGACCCTGGAAGAAAACTGGCTCACAGATAAGGTGCTCTACATTGCCGGCGGAGCAGATGGCTACATCACAGACAACCGTTTGGCGGCCATTCGCAAGCTACAGGAGGAAAGAGGATTTTCTTTGATTGTACGCTACGGCGATTTTAGTGAGTATAAAGCGGTGGAGATTACCAGACGCTATGGAGAAAGAGTACATATCATCATCTGTGCTTCGGATATGATGGCCATTGGTTCTGTGTTTGCACTTCGGGAAATGAATATCTTCCGGCCGGTCTGTGGTTTTGACGGGATCCGCCTGATGGGATACGCACAGATTGCCATGAACACAGTAAAGCAGGACTTTAAAGAAAAGTCAAAAGTGGCTTTTGATGAGTTGAAAAGACTTCTGGACGGAGAAAAAGGACGGCATGTAGAGGTGCCCTATAAAGTGTGTACTATTGAATACATGGATGTTATTGAAAAAGACTAATTTTTTTATCTGTTCGGAAACCGTTTTCCACGACTTGAGGAAGTACAGGAGACATTATGAATTTAGCAGCAGTTTATCATCGGACTTCAGATAATTATTGTTATCCGCTGGATGAAAATGCATTGATCATCAATCTGCGTACAGGGGAAGATGTGGACCGGGTGCAGCTTTGCTACGGCGATCCTTTTGAGCAGGGCATCCTTGGAGGAAAGGAACAATGGACAGGAGAAATTGAGGAGCTTATTTACAAAAAGAAGCTTCCCCAGCATACCTGGTGGACCACCACCATTCGCCCCCGCTACAAACGATGCAGGTATTATTTCAGACTATACAGCGAGAAAGAATGTTTTTATTACTATGAAGATGCGTTTTGCCGTCCCGATGAAGTGGAAGGCAAAAATTTCCAATATTTTACGTTCCCCTGGATGAACCCGGCAGATATCAACCGGGTGCCGGACTGGGTCAGGGAAACAGTGTGGTATCAGATTTTCCCGGATCGGTTTTCAAATGGAGAAACAGGAAACGATCTTAAAGGAACAAAACCTTGGGGCTACCATAGCGTCAGAAATGAAGAGAGCTATGGAGGGGACCTGCAGGGCATTACAGACAGACTGCCATATCTGGCAGATCTTGGGATCAATGGGATTTATCTGACCCCCGTTTTTGAGGCGGACAGTATCCATAAATACAACATTACCGATTACACCCGTATTGATCCGCAGTTTGGTGATGATGCGTCTATGGCCTTGCTGGTGCGAAAGGCCCATGAACAAGGCATTCGGGTGATGCTGGATGGGGTTTTTAACCATTGTGGCATCTGGTTCGCACCCTGGCAGGACGTTTTGGACAAGGGCAAGGCTTCATCCTACTTCTCCTGGTTCATGATTAACGAATGGCCCATTGACAGAGAGGCCAAAAGCACCCGGGACGGTACCTTTTATTCCTTTGCTTTTGCAGCTGGGATGCCAAAGCTGAACACCAATCATCCGGAAGTCATTGAGTATTTTACCGGAGTAGTGGCTCAGTGGATTCGCCGGTATGATATCGACGGGCTGCGGTTGGATGTGGCCAACGAGGTTTCTCACAGATTCCTGCGCAACCTCAGAGAAACAGTCAAGACCATGAAACCGGACTTTTACCTTCTGGGAGAAATCTGGCATGACAGTATTCGGTGGCTTGGAGGAGATGAGTTTGACGGCGTTATGAATTATCCCCTGATGGGCACCATCGGTGATTTCTGGTCCATGCCAAAAAGCACTGCAGATCAGCTGGAAAGATCTCTGAACAGAGTCTTCACATTATATATGCAGCAGACGAACAATTGCCTTTTTAACCTGCTGGATTCCCACGATACGGATCGGATTCGCAGCAGGGTGACCTCTGTGGCCATGTCCTATCAGCAGCTTGCCCTGTTGTTCGTTCTTCCGGGAAGTCCCTGTATCTACTATGGTACGGAACTTGGCATGGAGGGGGGGCATGATCCGGACTGTCGGCGTTGCATGCCATGGAGCTGGCTGGAAGAGGGAAGGGGAGAGGAAACCAGGCAGCTTGTCCGGCGGCTCATTCATTTACGAAGAACTTATTCAGCTTTGCGGAGTCCTCATTACCATTTTGTTGGACATGAGGAGGATCGGCTGGTCCATCTGATCAAAACAGATGAAGGGGGAGAGCAGATTGAGCTTCTTTTGAATGCGGCCAAAACAGCCTTCCCTATTCCGGAAGAAACCGGTTTCTGCCTTTTTTCCTACAAGGCGGACGGAGGAGCCATTGAACCGGAGGGCATTTATCTGCGAAAATTGTAAAAGGAGAAAGAATTTGTGAGAAAAGCGGGCGTTTTACTTTCTGTCTCCTCCCTGCCTTCCCGGCATGGGGTAGGAGATTTAGGGAAATATAGTTACCAGTTTGTAGATAAGCTGGCTCATGCCGGCTGCTCCATCTGGCAGATTCTGCCATTAAATCCATTGGGGTATGGCAATTCACCTTACCAGCCCTACTCTTCCATGGCAGGAGATGAAATCTACATCAGCCTTGATCGTCTGCACTTTGAAGGGCTACTGACAAAAAGAACGCCATCTTATCATGTTGGTGCAGATCGGGTGGATTATGAAGGGGTAAGGGCCTTTAAAGAAAAGTATCTGAGAGAAGCTTTTTCCCGTTTTGTCCCGGACGAAGGGTATGAAGCTTTTGCGGCACAGGCGTGGGTATATCAGTATGCGGTGTTTCTGACGCTGAAAAAGAAAAATGAGTTAAGGTGCTGGAATACCTGGCCGGCAAAAGATAAAAAATGGATTCTGAATACACAGGAAGCACCCCGCTGTAGCGAAGAGGATGTTCGCTATGAAATGTTCGTGCAGTATACCTTTTATCGGCAATGGATGGAATTGAAAGCTTATGCCAATGAAAAAGGCATTTACATTAGAGGGTGCGTCTTAGGGATTTCTTATCCCGGAAAAATATCGGCATAGTTTGGTATGTATTTACCGGCTATGCCGATTT
>CAYRQT010000060.1:0-9496 GCA_964426655.1 uncultured Cuneatibacter sp.
CTCGTAAACAAGGTCACTTAGAAGAAGTATTTACACAAACTTCTTTACACAATCCGAAATTGTTCTTAAATTCATACATTCCGTTATTTTGTATGATTTTAATTTCATATTTTATGTAGATTCACGACCCTTCCTTCTCTTTTTGCAAGCGTGCACATGACAAATTTGGAAAGAAGGAGTATAATGGATACATATCAACATAGGAGAAAACTAATGGCACATAAACTCAACAAAACAAATGCCCTTCGTTTACTTGATCGTGCGGGTATCTCATATGAACTGAAAGAATATCCAGTGGACGAGTCTGACTTGTCCGGCATACATGTAGCTGAAAGTGTTGGACTGCACCCAGGCCAGGTCATAAAGACACTGGTTCTTCACGGCGATAAAACCGGATATCTTGTGGCTTGCATCCCCGTTGCATCCAGCCTGGCCTTAAAAAACCTGGCCTCATGTAGCGGAAATAAAAAAGTGGAAATGATTCCTATGAAGGATCTCTTGCCTGTCACCGGCTATATCAGAGGAGGTTGTTCCCCTGTGGGCATGAAAAAACAATTTCCCACATTTATGGACTCTTCTGTTTTTTTCCATGATAAAGTGGCATTTAGTGCTGGTATTCGCGGCCTTCAGGTTATTCTTTCTCCACGAAGCATGCAGAGTCTGATTCATGCTTCTGAGGTTCACATTACAGAGACTGGCTCTGTTATACAAGAAAAATAAAGGAGTTCTCTATGTCACATCATTCACTGAACTTTCGCCGAAAACGTCGGCAGCGAAAAAGAATCATCATGATTTCACTTTTAATTCTCTTCCTTGCCCTTGGAATCCTGACCATCTACCTGTTTATGTTGCTCCAAAAGCAAAATTCGGATTCTCACACCACTAACCCATTGGAAACTACTGCTATTGAGACTGAATCCGAGTCCTCCTCAGAAATAGAGACCACCTCAATTCAGGCAGTATTAGATGAGGCCTCTGTCCTGGCCGCCATGTATGACTACGACGGTGCAATAGAAAAAATCAAGTCCATTGAAAACTACTCCCAATCTCTGGAGTGTTTGGAATTAATTGATTCCTATACTTCTGAAAAATCCGCTTTAGTGAAATGGCCTGATAACACCCAGATTACGCATATTTTCTTTCATTCTCTGATTGTGGACACGGATCTTGCTTTTTCCAGTGCTGAGGCCAGTGAATATAATCAGGTTATGGTCACCGT
Organism: uncultured Cuneatibacter sp.; assembly: GCA_964426655.1. Lineage (GTDB taxonomy): Bacteria > Bacillota > Clostridia > Lachnospirales > Lachnospiraceae > RGIG8306. The sequence continues at coordinate 1,220 of CAYRQT010000060.1, forward strand.
AGATGAATTTAAAGCCATTATTCAATCCATGTATGACAAAGGATATGTTTTGGTTAGTCTTCATGACATTGCTCAAATGGAAACTGGAGAAGATGGTACGGAGGTAATGACTGCTCAAGATATCTATCTTCCAGATGGTAAAATTCCTTTTGTTCTCTCTGTAGATGACGTTTGCTACTACGAATACATGGATGGTGACGGTTTTGCTTCCAAACTTATCATTGGAGAAGATGGAAAAGTCACCAATGAAATGATCCTTGAAGATGGCAGTGTGGTCACTGGTTCATATGATGTTCTCCCCATTTTGGAAGATTTTATTGAAGAGCATCCTGATTTTTCCTATAAGGGAGCAAAGGGCATTCTGGCCCTCACTGGTTATGCTGGCGTATTTGGATATAGGACCTCTGATTTTTGGTACACCGATGACTGTGATTACTATATTGATAATGAAACGAATACCGCATACAAAGCAAAAATTGACACACCTAACCTCAATATAGAAGCAGATAAGGAAACTGCAAAGGCAGTAGCCCAGGCAATTCGTAACCAGGGCTGGGAACTGGCCAGCCATAGCTGGGGACATCGGGATTATGGAACGATCTCCTATGAGGCTTTTGTCTGGGATGCTGACATTTGGGAAAAAGAAGTCGAGTCCATTATAGGAGATACAGATATTATCCTTTTTCCATTTGGTGCAGATATTGGCACCTGGCGCCCTTATGAACAGGACAATGAGCGCTTCCAGTACCTAAAATCTCTGGGCTTTGATTATTTTTGTAATGTAGATTCTGCCCAGTATTGGATACAGATTGGCTCCAATTTCTTTCGTCAGGGCAGGAGAAATATAGATGGCCAAAGGATGTGGGAAGCCTTAAGCGGCGGAACAGACCGCCTTTCTGACCTTTTTGATGTGGCCTCCGTTTTTGATCCAGCTAGGCCAACTCCTGTAGAATAGCAGAGACTTCTTTTCTTTCAAAATTACAGAATCGCCCCATAAATCAGTTCAGTCAGCCTGATTTACGGGGCGATTCTTATTTTCTTTTTATTAGTTTAACCATCTTCTCCCCTTAGTCTGGAGGGAACTCCCTTTTTCAGAAAAACATTCAGAATTTGTGCCAGCTCTTCACTGGAGAATGGCTGAAAGTGTCCCTTGCAAAGCACCTGTGGGCTATCCTTGTAATTTTGAATGTAGTGCTTTTCTACCCCCCGAAGAAACTCCCCCATTTCCTCAAAATCTTCTTTTGTATGGAGGCCTTTCACTACTGTTGTACGACATTCAAACAACACCCCGCTATTTTTTAAAATTGTCAGACTTTCCCTGATTTTTGAAAAATCCATCTGTGCCAGCCCTACCGTTTTTTCATATGCTGATGGAGCTCCCTTAACATCCATTGCCACATAATCCAATGTGCCTTCTTCCAATAATGTTTTCAACACCTCTGGCCTGTATCCATTGGTATCCAGCTTGATTTTATATCCCAACCCTCTGACCTTTTCTATGAAAACCGCTAAATCTTTTTGCAAAGTTGGCTCTCCGCCAGTTATGCAAACACCTTCTAATACATCTTTTCTTTTTCTCAAAAAATCCAGCACTTCCTCCTCTGTATATGGAGGAACGGTATCTGGATGAATTAGTTCTTCATTGTGACAATATGGGCAATAAAAATTACATCCTCCTGTGAAAATAGTTGCAGCAAGATGAGCAGGATAATCTAACAGCGTAGTCTTTTGCAATCCATAGATTCTCAATTTGTCTCATTCCCCTCCTGATCTATTCTTTTTTCCATTTTTACACGAACCCGCAGAGCAGAAAAAAAGGATTTCAATATTTGACTGCATTCTTCCTCTAGAACGCCCCTTGTTACCTCTGCCTGATGATTGAACTCTGGCATTTCCAGTAAATTAAGAATAGAACCACCACAACCAGCTTTTGGATTCATACACCCCATAACAACACGCTGCATTCTTGCCTGAATGATTGCCCCTGCACACATTTGACATGGTTCCAAGGTGATATAAATCGTACAATCCTCCAATCTCCAATCTCCCACTGCCTTGGATGCCCGCTTAATGGCAGTTATTTCCGCATGGCATAAGGTGTTCTTGTCAGTATTTCTTCTATTGTAACCCCTGGCAATGATTTTTCCTTCTTTTACAATAACGCAACCTATTGGAACTTCTCCGATTCCAGCAGCCTTTTTGGCCTGAATCAAAGCCGCTTTCATAAACTTTTCATCTTGTGACATTTCTTTTTCTGACATTCGGTTCTCTATTCCTCCCGCAATGTACATAACAGATTTGATAAACGAGCAAAGTCTTCCAGAGATAAAGCTTCTCCCCGAACTGCTTCTCCTTTTCCCAGTGAAAAAACTGCCTTTCGAATTTCTTCTTTATCAAATTGAAACTCCGCATAATTTGCTAAGCCATTAATCAGTGTTTTTCGTCTTTGATTAAAAGAAGCTCTAATCAATGAAAATAATAACTTTTCATCCCTAACCTCTACCGGTTTTTTCTCATGACGCTGTAAACATACCACAGCAGAACCAACATTGGGTCTTGGAATAAAACAATGAGGAGGAACATTTGCAGCCAGATAAATGGATGCATAATATTGCACTGCTAAAGAAAGTGCTCCATAGACTTTAGATCCAGGCTTTGCCGCCATTCGATCTGCTACTTCTTTTTGAATCATGAAAGTTGCCCGACTAATTGGTGCATGTCCTTCAAAAAGCCCCATTATAATAGGCGTTGTAATATAATAGGGTAAATTTGCCACCACTTTGATGGGTCTTCCCTGATTACATTCTGCTGCTATACGGGAGATATCCACCTTCAAAATGTCTTCATGCAGAACTTTTACATTAGAGTAGGCAGAAAGTGTATCCTTTAATACCGGAATCAATGCCTCATCAATTTCTACAGCCACAACTTCTCTGGCTGCTTCACAAAGATACTGCGTTAGAGTTCCAATTCCAGGACCGATTTCCAAAACAAAATCCGTAGGCTCTATTTGTGCATTTCGAATTATTTTCTCCAGCACATGTTCATCTATCAAAAAATTCTGGCCAAATTTTTTTGAGAAATTAAAATCATATTTTTTTAAAATTGCTATTGTATTCTGGGCTTTTCCCAAATCCGCCATCTTTTCCCCTTTTTCTTTAAACCATGCGATATAATGTTCTGGCATTTTCAAAAGTCACCCGCTCTACTTCATCAGATGACATCCCTTTTAGTGTAGCAATTTCTTTCACCACATATTTCAAATTTCCAGAATGATTTCTGCTTCCTCGTATGGGTACAGGCGCCAGATAAGGTGCATCCGTTTCCAGAACAATTCTCTCCAGTGGAATTTCCTTAACCACATCTTTTATTTTATGAGCATTTTTAAAAGTTACCACACCACCTATGCCAATATAAAAACCCATTTTTATAAACATCCTGGCAAATTCAAGACTATATCCGTAACAATGGATGACCCCTGGAGAGAGTTGCTCTTCTTTATACTCGTTGACGTAGGATTCATGCCACTCTGATAAAATATCCATGGTATCCTGAGCTGCATCCCTGCTATGAATCACTACGGGCTTTTTGCAGGAAAGAGCAAGCTGCAATTGCCGTCTAAACCAATAAGCCTGTAAATTTCTTGGACTGGCATCCCAATGATAATCCAAGCCAATTTCTCCAATTGCCAGAATCTTCGGATCTTTTGCGGCCTCTTCCAGCCAAAGAAAAACCTGCTCATTCATATCCTTTACTTCATCCGGATGTATCCCCACTGCACCAAATATAAAAGGATATTGGCGGGTCAGCATCAATGTGTCTTTGCATCCCTGCAAGGCAGCACCAATATTAACAATATTAGCAATGCCATTTTGGTGCAGTTGCATCAATAATTTATCCCGATCTTCATGAAAAACATCATCATCATAATGAGCATGTGTATCAAAAATCATCATTTCCTCTTTCCCAATTCAAAAAACGGAGAGAAAAGAAGTTCTCCCTTTCCCTCCCGCTTCTATACTATCTTAACTGATTTCTGCCCCGGCAGGCATTTCTTTCTCTGGAATAAGTAATGCCAGATTTCCGTTTTCATCTTCTGCACAAAGCAACATTCCTTCTGATATTTCGCCTGCAAGTTTTGCAGGTTTAAGGTTAACCAGAACCATTACCTTTTTTCCTACCATTTCTTCCGGAGTATAGTGTGCTTTAATCCCTGAAATAATCTGTTTTATCTGCCCACCAACCTTTACCTGTGAGCATAAAAGCTTTTTGGATTTTTCCACTGCCCTGCAGGAAATAATTTCACCTACTTGAAACTGCATTTTAGAAAACTCTTCATAACTGATTTCTGGCTTATTTTCTATCACAATTTCATCAGACTTCTCTTCTTTTCTTTCCGGATCAGCTTTCGGTCCCAAAGCTTCCGAAATGCTTTTAAGAGTTTCCTCCACATCCAGTCTTGCAAAAAGGATTTCTGGTTTTTCCACAACCTTTCCACCATTGGGATATCCGCCCCATACAGATAAGGCTTTCATCTCTCTTAAGGGAGTCTGTAGCTGTCCACTTATTTTTTCCGCAGTCTCCGGCATAAAAGGGTATAAAAGACTGGCACCTATTGTTATCCCTTCGGTGAGATTATACAAGACCGTGGATAGTCTGGACTTACTTCTTTCTTCTTTTGCCAGAATCCAGGGGGTTGTCTCATCAATATATTTATTGCATCGCTTAAATATGGCAAAAATTTCTGTCAAAGCGTCCGCTACACGTAACGCATCCATTTTTAATGCCGTTTTCTCAACCTGTCCCAATATGAACTGTTTTACTTCCAGGTCAATGGATTCTTCCGTTTTTGTGTCTTCTACAACACCATTAAAATATTTATTGGTCATGCTGATGGTTCGATTCACAAGATTTCCCAATGTATTGGCTAGATCAGCATTCATTCTCTCTACCATAAGCTCCCAGGTAATAATCCCATCACTCTCAAAAGGCATCTCATGCAAAACAAAATATCTGACAGCATCCACACCAAAAAAATGAACCAAATCGTCTGCATAGATCACATTGCCTTTTGACTTGCTCATTTTTCCGTCATTTTGCAAAAGCCAAGGATGTCCAAACACCTGTTTAGGTAATTCTATGCCCAAGGCCATCAACATAATCGGCCAATAGATTGTGTGGAATCTCAAAATGTCCTTCCCAATCAGATGCACATCTGCTGGCCAGTATTTTTTGAAATTTTCTCCACTATTCCCATCTACATCATAGCCCAGGCCTGTAATGTAGTTGGATAAGGCGTCCAGCCACACATAAACCACATGTTTATCATCAAAATCTACAGGAATACCCCATTTGAAGGATGTCCTGGAAACACACAAATCCTGCAGACCAGGAAGAAGAAAATTATTCATCATCTCATTTTTGCGAGACTCTGGCTGAATAAATTCCGGATGTGTCTGAATATGCTGAATTAATCGCTGTGTATATTTCCCTAATTTCAAAAAATAGGCTTCTTCTTTTGCAGGCTCTACCATTCCACCGCAATCAGGACAACGGCCTTCCGATAATTGAGATGGCGTAAAAAAAGATTCACATGCCTTACAATACAGTCCCTCATAAAATCCCTTATATATGTCCCCCTGCTCATAAAGCTTTCGGAACATCTTTTGCACTTGCTTTTCATGGTAGGGGTCTGTTGTACGGATGAACTTATCATAAGACGTATTCATTAAGTCCCAAATTCTTCTTATTTCACCAGCCACTTCATCCACAAATTTTTTAGGACTAATACCTGCTGCCAGTGCTTTATCCTCTATTTTTTGTCCATGCTCATCTGTTCCAGTTTGGAAAAACACATCAAACCCCTGCATTCGCTTGAATCTGGCTATGCTGTCTGCCAAGACAATTTCATAGGTGTTTCCAATATGTGGTTTTCCAGATGTATAGGCTATTGCTGTTGTAATATAATAGGGTTTTTTGCTCATTTGTTTTCCTTCCTTCTATAAGAAATCGCTATCGTCTTATTATAGTACATCTTCTGGCGTTATTCAAGGATGACTACTTTTCAAATGCAATGATTACCTGATATGTACTGCCTTTATAGCTCTTTTCCACAACCTTTCCTTCCGTTGATAAAATGCGATCATTAAAAGAATAGTTTCCAGACATAGCCAATGCCGGAACCACCGTGTAATAGAAAGATGCGGGTAGTGCTCCTTCTTCAATATGCACCTCATCTCCAATTTGCAACACATCTCTCTCCATATGAAACAGCTCTTTACGCATCTTTTCTCCTTTATAATTCACAGGTGCCTACGGTCCTGGGAAATGGGATAACATCCCTTATATTGGACATTCCTGTTATATACATAACACATCTCTCAAATCCAAGTCCAAAGCCTGCATGTCTAGCCGTGCCATATTTTCTCAAATCCAGATAAAAATCGTATGCCTGAGGGTCCATATTTAATTCTTTAATTCTAGACAATAGCTTTTCATAATTTTCTTCTCTCTGACTTCCCCCTATAATTTCTCCTATTCCAGGTACCAGGCAATCCATTGCTGCCACAGTTTTTCCATCCGGATTTTGTTTCATATAAAAGGCTTTAATTTCCTTGGGATAATCAGTTACAAATACAGGTTTTTTAAATAGTACTTCCGTCAGGTACCGCTCATGTTCCGTCTGCAAATCCGCTCCCCAAAAAACTTTATAGGCAAATTGACTATTATGGGCTTCCAGTAATCGAATGGCATCTGTATAGGACACATGAACAAATGAAGAATCTGCCACATGCTGCAATCGCTCTAAAAGTCCCTGATCCACATATTGATTAAAAAATTCCATTTCCAAAGGAGCATGCTCCAATACATAGCTAATAATATATTTAATTAGTCCCTCCGCAATGACCATGTTATCTTCCAAATCTGCGAATGCCATCTCAGGTTCTATCATCCAGAATTCTGCTGCATGCCTTGTTGTATTAGAATTTTCAGCTCTAAAAGTTGGGCCAAAAGTGTATATGTTCTGAAAAGCCATGGCATAGGTTTCTCCGTTCAGCTGTCCACTTACTGTAAGATTTGTTTGTTTTCCAAAAAAATCCTGCTTATAATCCAATATCCCTTGTTGCACAGGTACCTGTTTCAAAGGAAGAGTCGTCACCTGAAACATCTCTCCTGCTCCTTCGCAGTCATTCCCGGTAATTATAGGTGTATGAACATAAATAAAATCTCTGTCTTGAAAATATTGATGAATGGCATATGAAATGAGGGAACGTACCCGAAATACTGCCTGAAATGTATTTGTACGAGCCCTCAAATGGGGAATCGTTCGTAAAAACTCATATGAATGCCTTTTTTTCTGTAACGGATAGTCCGAAGCCGAAGGCCCCTCAATATCTATGAATAACGCCTGAACTTCATATGGCTGTTTTGCCTGTGGTGTTTCCACAAGTTTTCCCTTAACAATTACTGCCGCACCCACTTGCAATCTGCTGATTTCGGGAAAATTATCCAGCTGGTCTGAAAAGACCACTTGCAATGGTTCAAAATAAGTGCCATCCTGCAGAATTAAAAAGCCAAAATTTTTTGACCCTCTTAAGCTTTTTACCCACCCTGCAACGCAGACTTCCGTTCCCATAAAAACTTCTCTGCTCTTATAGATTTCTCTCAATGTAATCCGATCTTCTTTCATCTATTTCCTTTCCTCCTAAATTATTGATTCACATGTATCGCCTGATAAACATCTCTCTTTCGAATTCCCCTGTCTTTTGCCACACGCCGCATAGCTTCTTTTTCATCCAATCCCTGCTCCAAATACTGCTTCAAATGTAATTCTATGGGTAAATCAAAAAAAACTTCCTGTTCCATCTGCTGCAACTCAGACCTATCCATTCCTTTTATCACCAATACACATTCCCCTTTTGGAGGATACTCCCTATAATGTTCCAAAAGAGCCTCTATAGTTGAACAACTTACATGCTCATGTTTTTTTGTAATCTCTCGACATATAGAAATTTCCCTATTTCCAAGTTCCGCTAAAAGCATTTCCAAGGTACGAATCAGTCGATGAGGTGCTTCGTACAACAGGATTGTTCTGGTTTCTCTCTTAAGATCTTCCATTACCTCTGTTCTACTTTTTTTTTCCTGAGGAAGAAAACCTTCAAAGCAAAACCTTCTGGTTGGAAATCCACTTAATGCCAACGCACTAATCCCTGCAGAAGGCCCTGGAATGTCATGCGTCAAATTCTCATAGCTTCCGGCAACACTAACACGACATAT
>CAYRQT010000061.1:0-9344 GCA_964426655.1 uncultured Cuneatibacter sp.
TTCGTTCCTTTTTCTATGACTAATTCTATTTACACAAGATATTTTACGCTATCCAATTTCGAGGTAAATACAAATGGATTTCATCATTATGACGAATATGAATTATGTATATTGTACATTTATTTTCAAATATAACCTATACTTGTTATGCAAAATGATGTAATCTAAGGATAGAAAAAGGACAATACTTGCACAGGAAAAGAGGTAGAACAATGAAATTATTGGCAAAAAGTGGTACAAAAGAAGTTTATTTGACAAAAGAAAACCAGGTAAAAAAAGTATTTGATCATGCTATTGCTAAACAGGATATTCTTCAGGAGGCTCTGAACACAGCAAGAGTGGAGGAAAATACAGATCTTCATATTGCAAAAGTTCTGGGGGTTGATGTTACAGATGAAAAGTGGGGAATTACATATGCATACATTGAAGGAAAAACCCTTGCGCAGTTAATGGAAGAAGAGCCGGAGCATAAAATGGACTATCTGGAGAAAATGGTAGATCTTCAAATGGAAATGCAAAGTAAATCCTGCCCGCTTCTGAATCGGATGAAAGAAAAGCTTACCCGACAGATTCAATCAGTGGAAGAAATCGATGATGTTGTCAGATATGATTTGTTGACCAGACTGGATGGTATGCCAAAGCATAATAAGCTGTGTCACGGGGACTTTGAACCTGGAAATATAATTGTACAAAATGGGGTATATTATATTTTGGATTGGACCCACGCTACACAGGGAAACGCCAGCGGAGACATTGCAAGAACATATTTGTTGCTGTGCTTAAAGGATAAAGTGCTTGCAGATACATACCTGGATCTGTTTTGTAAAAAATCCCATACAGATAAAACATATGTATATAAATGGCTTCCAATTGTTGCAGCAGCTCAACTAACAAAACAAAAACCGGAGGAAAAAGCGTTATTATTAAGTTGGACAGAAGTTGTGGATTATGAGTAAAATTTGAACAAGGAAGGAAGCCTGCCAGCCAGCAGGCTTCCTTGGTATTTTTAGAGGAGTTAGATGGTGGGAAAGAGAACGGGAATCATTACAGGAAAAGACGAGCAGGCATTTCTGGAAGGCAAACATGTTCAGGTTTATAATAAACTGGGTGCACATCCACTTTTTCATACTACGAAAGGGTGGAAACTGGCAAAGGAAAAAGAGCAGGATGATATGTTGGGCGTATATTTTTCTGTATGGGCGCCTCATGCTGAAAAGGTTTCACTGGTAGGAGATTTTAATGCATGGGATGTAGAAAAAACACCAATGTCCAGATTAAAGAAAAGTGGAATTTTTGAATGTATTGAGGAAGAGTTTCCTTTGGGCGGAAAATATAAATTTGCCATTTATTCGAAAGGAAGTTGGACATTTAAAGCAGATCCATTTGGAACACAAATGGAGCTGCGCCCTCGCACCGCTAGCATATACACACCTATTTATGAAACGAAGCAGGCGGAGAAAGAGGGGAAAAAAAGGGAAAGAAAAACTCGTCCAATCTCTATATATGAAATTCATCCCATGACCTGGCGTCAAAAATACAGCCCCGATGGAAGATCTTTCTATAACTACAGAGAACTGGCTCATGAACTGGGACCCTATTTACAGGAGAGGGGATTTACGCATGTGGAACTATTAGGTATACAGGAACATCCGCTGGATGCTTCCCTGGGCTACCAGGTCACCGGATATTTTGCGCCAACATCCCGGCTGGGAACACCGGGAGATTTTCAATATTTTATCAGATACATGCACCAGTGTGATGTGGATGTTATTATGGACTGGATGCCGGTGTATTTTCCCGAAGATGAAGCTGGACTGTCTTGTTTTGATGGAACCTGGCTTTTTGAAAAAGAAAACACAATGGAACGAATCCATATTAGGACAGGGGGCCATTATTTTGATTTGAATCGGCCGGAAATAAGAAGTTTTTTGTTGTCCAATGCCCGGTTCTGGTGTAAAGAGATGGAGATAGATGGTCTTAAAATAGGGGATCTTTCGGCAATGGTGTACCTGGATTATGACAGAGGGGATGGAGAGTGGTACCCAAATGAAAAGGGAGGGAAAGAAAAACTGGAGGTGCTTTCTTTCCTTAAGGAGTTGAGTGCACTGCTTCATACAATTCGAGGAGGATGTCTTCTTATCGGAGAAGATAGTTCCAAAAGAAAAGATCTGACACAAACGCTACAAGAGGGGGGACTGGGATTTGATTTTGGCTGGGAGAATGCATGTGTGGACAGTTTTTGCCGGTATTGGGAGGCAGACCCATATTTTAAGGCGTACCGGAGAAGCCAGCTGACAGAGGCGCCTAGAATATATGCACCTGAAAAAGGTATCCTGGCATTGGGACATGATCGATTTTATTGGGAAAAATCTTTAAGAGAACAATTGCCTGGTTATTATGAGGACACATTCCAGTTATTGAGAGTAATATATGCATTCTGGATTTTTCAGCCCGGAAAAAAACTTCTGTTCATGGGTCAGGAGTGGGGAAAATCCGGAAAATGGGATGGAGACTACCCTTTAAATAGAAACAGTGGGGACCAGGCATTGCAGGACCTTGTGGAAAAGGATTTAAGTAGGTGGTTGCACTTATATAAAGAAATGCCGTTTCTTTGGGAAGACGAAAAGAAATTTGAGATGTCTCTGTCCCAGGAAGGGACATTTTGGTGCATACGAGGAGATGTGGGGGAAACGGCACTCTATTTAGCCGGAAATTTCACACCTCATAAAGCGAGCCTTCCTGACCTTCCTGTCTCGTTGGATAAGAGCGATTCACTTTGTGAAGTGATGTTGCCTTTTTCTTATCAGTGTTTGTTCTTTAGGAAAGGACACGCCCCAAAATGGGTGCACGGTCTTCCAGAGAAATAAAGAGGTGCCACATACCGGCAGCATGAGGATTCATGGGGAAAAGGGGATCAGCAAATGAGGCATCATAATGAATAGCGGTGATTTTCTGGCTTTCCGGGCAGAGTGCAGCTACCCATTGTAGTGTGGGAGAGGGCAAAATGGTTTCTATAACAGTAAGTACCGTTTTTTCCATATGCCAAAGGACATACCCCAAAGGCTGACCGTTTTTGGACAGTAACTGAATGTGGCCCTTTTGAGTAAGGTATGTAGCACAAAAGAAATCATGTTGCTCTTTGGACAGGCGGATAGCACCTTCCTGGTAGAGCAGGCTATGGGTATACATATCCCATATTCTGTCAGAGGAGGTATCTTCCAAGGCATATCCGGAGGGGGGGAGAAGAAAAGGTTTTCGAAAATCCACAGAGGTCTTGTGGAAACCGGTTTTAAAACCGAATTGCTCATAATAAGCAAATAGGGAGGGTTCTGCGGGGACAAGAAAGGCAAACGCAAACCCTTCTTTTTTTGCTTCCTGAAGAGCATGACGAATCAGTTGCCCCATGTAGCCAAAATTTCTATAGTCAGGATAAGTGGCCAGAGCATAGAAATAGCAAGCTTGATATGTGGTCCCTTTATGAAAATAAGTATAGGGTACAGTGAATAACATGGCATAAAGCTGGTTTTCTTCGTGATAAATCCAGGGAAACCGGTCCTTACAGAAGGTATCTAGAAAATTCTGGATATAAATCGGATCATCATGAAACACATTCTGCCAAAGTGTTTTTATTTGTGGAAACCAAAAGGGTGTACCAAGGGATATCATATATACCTCCTAATTTATAGACGAATGTTTTATATACAGGCTTCCCTTTTGCACCAGCATAACGGGATAATAAGATAGTTTTGCTTTCCTAAGTCCTTCCACACCCATATCTTCTTCCCGATTAATGTAGGAATAGGGTTTAAGCGCATTCTGAACAAATTGCTGGTTGATCATAGGATATGCACCAGGAATGGAGGAAAAAGCTTTTTCAAAATGGACGACAAAACTGTCAGAGCCATAGGGTTCTCCTAAGGTCAGAGCCACAAGCGTGGAGTCTATGTATAATACCCCTCCGGTCAGATGGAGCTCTTTCCGATGCGTAATGGCCTTTAGCAGAGCGCAAAGTTCCGTTTGTTTTCCGGTGTCATCCTGACATCCATTTTGGAGACACCATTCTTTTGCCATTTTCATACATTCAGTAAGATTTTCATCAGACATGGGGGCATAGCGCCAGTTCGGGTAGGTGCGAAGGAATTTATTGATATGATTCTTTTTTCCGTGATACCGACGGCCGGGAAGATCGCGTAAATCTTCCATTTTGTAGATATAATCAGCATTATCCCGAATATATTGAATGTCATACTGATCAGGATAGAGGCGGGAAAAAGCATCAAACATTTCCGGTTCCATCATATTGCTGCGGAAAGGGATGTTCAGCTGTCGACAGTATGAAAATAGCCATTCATATGCAGTCGCCAGATCACCTTTGCCCATGGGAAAGGAAAATTGATATTCCGGAAACTTTCCATGACGAATAATCAGGCAGTCAGCTGTTATGATGTAATGAATGGCATAGACATCGGCCCATAAAACTAGACTGCCAGGGGTATAATCACAAGATCGATAAAAATTTCCATTGATGTATTTACAGAGAAGAGGGTAATCTTCCAGTGTTACTTTTTTGAACTTTTCCATGCTTACCTCCAAAGACAAAAGCTGTCATAAGGGCATTATAACATAAAAGAAGAAAATAAAAATGTCTAAATTACTTTGAAATTCCAAGGAGATTTACTGGAAATTTTTCACAATTGACTTTTCTGCCGGCTTCGTTAAAATGGAGGCATCTGAAGATGGATGAGGGCTGAAAGGGGAAAGGGTGGATGAAAAAAAGATGGATTATTTGTGATGAATGGAATGACTATGCAATCCGTTTGGCGGATTTCATTCAGAAGGAAGATGCAGGAGGCAGAGATATTTATATTTTCACCGGATTTGAAGAACTGGAAGAAGGTATCGATCAAAAGGAATATGAGGTACTTCTGATTGGGGAGGAGATCTGGACGGAAAAAGTAAAAGAATTACCGGTTAAACACATATGGTGTTTAACAAACCACAGAGAAACGGGAGACGGATTCCTTTATCGCTATCAGCGGGCGGATATCCTGTTTCATCGAATTTGTGAAACGCTGGAGGTCTCCTTGCCTGTTGGAGACAGCAAAAAAGCAGGCGTTGCAGAATTCTGGGGAATTTATTCTCCGGTGCATCGTTGCCTAAAAACTACATTCTCTCTTGTCTTAAGCCATTTTTTGGGAAGTCGCTGCAAGACCCTATATGTGAATCTGGAGGAATATGCGGTTATTGGATTCTTTCTGGGACAAAAAGCAGAGGCGGAAATGAGAGCAGAACAGGGACTCTCAATTTCAGATCTTTATGAGAGTTATCAGCAAAATTTGCCTGTAATGCAAAGAGACAGTATTTGTCAGCATCAGACCTTTGATTATCTTTTGCCAGCACGTTGTCCGGAAGATCTTCAGCAGATGGAGCCTGAAAGACTCTGGGAAGCAATTGGCAGTTTGGTGGCCCATAAAAAATATGGAGCAGTTGTCCTGGATCTGGGAAGTCAGCTTTCTGACTTCAGAATGATTTTACAGCAGTGCCAATTTGTATTTATGCCTGGAAGGGAAGACAGCATTTCCCAATACAAGATGGAGGCATTTGAAAACTATTTATGTGAAACGGGATATGAGAATGTACATAGCCGCATCAGAAAAATTATTTTACCTCTTCCTGGAGGCGGAGACAGGGGCATATCTCTTGAGAGTCTTATTTGGAGCGAATGGGGGGACCAGGTGCGGAAACTTTCCGGAATTGGATAGGAGATGGATACAGAGGCAAATATTTTGGAGTTATGGAGAAGCAGGATTGTTGAAAAAATGGATTATCATCATGTCCTTTCAGATGAAGATATCCAAAAACAGATTGACAATCTGTTGATGGAAGAAAGCAGAAAGCAATATCTCTCCCTTAAGAAGAGAGAAAAGTACAGAAAGTGGCTGTTTGATAGTATTCGAAGATACGATATTCTTAGTGAGGCTCTGGATGATCCGGAAGTATCAGAAATTATGGTAAATGGGCCACAACAGATTTTTGTGGAAAGAAAAGGCAAAATAGAACCTGTTAAGCATGTCTTTTCAGATGAAAATCGCCTTCTTGACTTGATTCAGCATATAGTATCCGAAATCAACAGGGAAGTAAATGAATCTTTCCCAATTGCAGATGCCAGATTACCGGATGGTAGCCGGGTGAACATAGTGCTACCGCCTGCTGCGGTAGATGGTCCGGTAATGACTATTCGAAAATTCAAAAAACAATTTCTATCTATGGCAAATCTTCTGGAGAATCATACCTTGTCAGAAGAACTTGCAGCATATCTTATTCGTTGTGTGCAGGAACGTAAAAATATCTTTATCAGTGGAGGGACTGGAGCAGGAAAAACCACACTGATTAATATTCTTTCCAGTTATATTCCCCCAGAAGAGAGAGTCATCGTAATTGAAGATCTGGCTGAACTTCAGCTACAGAATACCCCCCATCTGATTCGGTTGGAAGCACGCCAGGGCAACAGGGAAAATGGCATTCAGGAAATTACAATTCGTACATTACTGAAAACTGCTTTGCGAATGAGACCGGACAGAATCATCATTGGGGAGGTAAGAGGCAATGAGACTTTGGATTTATTGCAGGCCCTTAATACAGGGCATAGTGGCTCTATGTCCACAGGACATAGTAATGGCCCCAAAGATATGTTAAGCCGGCTGGAAACATTGTCGATTATGGCAATGGACATGCCCCTTCAGGCAGTGCGACGACAAATCGTGGCTGCATTGGATGTGCTCGTACATATTAGGCGTACACCGGAGGGAAGAAGACAAGTTAGCTCAGTTATGGAAATGAGGGGGATTAAAGGAGGAGAATATGACGTGGATACGGTATATTCTGATGGATAGCAGCGTACTTGTATGTGTGGCCTTTCTTTTCTTTAATAAAAGTCTGAGCATTGTTTTTTTTCTTCCCATATTCGGATTTGTTTTTTGCAGGCAGGTGAAGGAGGAGAAAAAAAAGAAAAGAGGCATTCAACAAGGGCAAATCTATGAGATGTTCTCTATTTTAGCAGGTGTCCTGCATATGGGGAAATCTTTGGAAAGTGCGATGCCTCTGGTAAAAACTGAAGAAGAAAAAATATATGGCGAAAATAGTTATATCGTCAGAGAAATCAACATGATGTTACAGCAAATCAAAACTAACCACAGTCTGGAAGACGTGTGGGAACAGTTTTCACTTCGATGTAGGGATGAAGCGGTACGGCAGTTTGCAGAAATGCTAAAAGTCGCAAAAAAAAAGGGGGGAAATCTGGAAGCGATTTGTAGGCAAATCGCACTGCAGGGGCATGAGAAACTCTCTTTGGAAAAGGAAATTCAAGCGGGATTGTCAAATCGGATACTGGAGCATCGCATTATGTCTTTTATTCCTATGTGTATTTTAGGATATATGAGGTGGAGCAATCCAGAAGGAATGGTGGTGCTCTATGAAAGCATATTTGGAAAACTTTTTATGTCCGGCTGTTTGATACTTTATGGAGGGGCTTATGTTTGGGGGAAGGCCATTATTCATATCAAGGTTTAAGGGAAGAAGATTTTGGATGAAAGCTGCCGTGCTTGGAGTGATAATAGGGGGAGTTTTCTGGACCATTCACAGAGACAAATCTGATAAGCTGATTACTACACTGGTCAGACCGGATGTGGGAGAAGATACACAGTTCATTGAACTCAAGGTAAAAGATTTAGAGGGGAATGAATATGACGTGGAAATAGAAGTTGAAGCCAATACCCCCCCAGAAGAGGTTGCAGAACAACGCTTGATAGAAGCAGAAAAAGAACTTGATCAAATCGTTTTGGCAGAAAATTCATCATGGAATGAAGTGTATAGTGATTTGTACTTTCCGGAATTACTGAAGAACGACGTATCTGTTAAGTGGGAAATTTCGGATACGATGTATTTAGATAGTAACGGAAAAGTCAGGAGAGGCTTGGATGCGGCAGAAGATCAGAATGTAACAGTCATAGCATATTTAAGCTGGGAAAACTTTGAAAGGAAGGTTGAATATAATGCTGTAATCCAAACGGAAAAAGTGGGGTGGGATAAGGAGAGTCTGGAAAAATACTTAAATGAATGGATGCAACAGCAAGATGCTAAAGAGATAACTTTACCTGATAAAATTGGAGATACGGAGGTCACGTATCAGTCAGAAACAGAGAATGGACTTACTGCAATTATAGGGACGGTCTTTGTGGTTGCGGCGATTTTGGCTATAGGTGAACAGAAAAAGAGAACAGAACAGAAAAAACGAGAGTTGGAATTGGAACAGGATTTTCCTGAAATTGTGGAAAAAATGTCTATTTTACTTTCAGCGGGGCTGACAATCTATAAAGCCTGGGAGAAATTAGTGCTGGACTATGAGACAACCCTGAAAAGGGGAGGGAAAGGAAGAATAGCATATGAAGAAATGAAGGCGACCTATTTTAGTATGAGTGGAGGCATGTATGAAAGAAGGGCATATGAGCAATTTGGAGAGAGATGTCGTCGGGCATCATATAGAAGATTGGGATATTTACTGGCGCAGGGGTTACAGACTGGAAATGCAGGACTATTAAATTTGCTAGAGAGAGAACTGATAGATGCTTACCAGGCAAGAAAAAATCTGGCAAAGAAAAAGGGAGAAGAGGCAGAAACAAAGATGATTTTTCCAATGATGATTTTGATGGGCCTGGTTATGGGGATTGTTATGGTACCAGCTTTTTTTCAGATGGGAGGGGGATAAATATGCGAAAAATGAAGTTGAAATTTAGGAGAGATAACCGAGGAATAAGCACCGTGGAAATTATTTTGATTTTGGTAGTGCTGATTGGTTTAGTTCTTATTTTCAAAAGCCAACTAACAACTTTAGTGAGAAATATATTCAGTGAGATTATTCAGGATGCAAATTCAGTGTATAAGTAAAAGATTAAAGGGGAGCATAACCATATTTCTAGCTTTACTTTGCAGCCTTTTTTTAGGATTTTCTCTGGTGATTTTGGAACAGGTTTATTTTCAGGAAGAAAATAGCAGAGTGCAAATGCAATTTCAAAATAGTCTTGAGGGGATGGGAGCCTCTTTTGATAAAAATCTGTGGGAAAAATATGGTCTGTTTGGGATACCGATGCAGTCTTTTGGACAATTGGAATATTTGCTTAATCAAAACCAAGTGGAATTGGAAGGAGGACCGGTTTTTAATGGGGTTAGACTCTTAGATCAAAATGCTCTGTTTTTAAAAAGTGAGATATATGAAATTATGAAATACAAGGAACTGGAATGTCATGCGTCAAATTCTCATAGCTTCCGGCAACACTAACACGACATAT
>CAYRQT010000062.1:0-8481 GCA_964426655.1 uncultured Cuneatibacter sp.
TTCGTTCCTTTTTCTATGACTAATTCTATTTACACAAGATATTTTACGCTATCGGGTGGTGCTGGTGGCACTACAAAAACACATATACACACGTATATAATACACGCTCATTTTATAGAATGGCTTATGTTGATTTTATAAAGCCCTGTTGATTTTTCTCATATTTTCACACCCTAAAACGCCAACAAAAAGCCGCTAACACCTATATTTACAGGCTTTTATATAAATCACTGTTTATTTTATAAAAAATAATAAAAAGAGATGGAACTAGAATTTGGCAGGGGTGCCGGAATATGCTACAATGGGAAAAACGAAGGGGATGGAGGGTGAAAAATGGAAATTTATATCCTGGCAGACAACCGGCCCGGTGAAAATCTGAAAGGGGAGTGGGGGCTGAGCTTCTACATTGTCCATAAAGGAAAGGGAATTTTGCTGGATGGAGGGGCTTCTGCCCTGTTTATGGAAAATGCAGAAAAGATGGGACTGGATCTGACCCAGGTGGACTACGGCGTATTGTCCCACGCCCATTTTGACCATGGAAATGGTATGGTGCCTTTTTTGCAGGTGAATGGGAAGGCGCCCTTGTACCTGCAGGAAGGGAGCGCTCCAAATTGTTATGGGAAATACTGGATTTTTCATAAATATGTGGGACTGCCCCGGGAACTGTTCACAAAATATGCAGACAGGCTCAAATATGTAAAAGGGCTGTATGCACTTGGGGATGGTGCATATCTGCTGGGGCATAGCACGCCAGGTCTTGAAGAGGCGGGCCGTCGTAATCACTTGTACCTAAAGGAAGGAAAGCATTTCCGCCCGGATGATTTTGCCCATGAGCAAAGTCTGATTCTGGATACCCCGGAGGGACTGGTGGTTTTTAACAGCTGCTGTCATGGTGGGGCGGATCTGATTTTGCGGGAAGCAGCCGCTGCCTTTCCGGGCAGACCATTAAGAGCATTGTTTGGCGGCTTCCATTTGTACCAGACAAGCCCGGCGGATATCCGTAAGCTGGCTGAAAAAATAAAAGATACCGGGGTGAGGGCATTGTATACAGGGCATTGCACCGGTGAAAAAGCACCCCGTCTGCTGAAAGAGACGCTGGGGGAGAAACTGCATTTGTTTCACACCGGAGAAACCATTACATTTACATCATAAGGAGCACATATGGCAACGGAAATAACCTATCGATTTGCGGAACCTGCAGATATTACACTGATTTTTTCCTTTATTCAGGCGCTGGCGGAATATGAACACCTGGAACATGAAGTGGTGGCCACAGAAGCCCTGCTGAAGGAATGGATTTTTGACAGGCAGAAGGCGGAAGTCCTTTTTGCCATGGCAGATGGAAAAGAGGCAGGAATGGCCCTGTTTTTTTACAATTTTTCCACCTTTCTTGGGCGGGCAGGCATTTACCTGGAGGATTTATTTGTGCTGCCGGCCTACAGAGGAAGGGGACTGGGCAAAGGGTTGCTGCAAAGGCTGGCCGCCATTACACTGGAACGGGGCTGTGGTCGGCTGGAGTGGGCCTGCCTGGACTGGAATACCCCCAGCATCGGGTTTTACAAATCTCTGGGGGCAAGACCTCTGGAGGAATGGACCGGTTACCGGCTTTCGGGGGATGGACTAAAAAAAGTGGCTAGCGGTGAAGACGTAACATTTGTTACAGAAAAAGAAGGCTGAAACAGGTACAATCTCTTAAGGAGGTGGCCTATGAATCAGTATTTCTCATTATCAGATAAAGTATATACCGTTACAGAGCAGTATCCTGTCCTCATACGGGTTTTGGCGGCACAGGGCTTTGCACAACTGGAAAATCCCATGTTGCGCAGAACATTAGGCAAGACCCTTTCGTTGGAAAATGCCATAAAAAGTCGGGGATTGGACCCGGAACAGGTAGAAAAAAGTCTTGTAGAAGCCATTGAAAAGGAAAAAAATCATCCGGATCTGACAGTGGCAGGGGTGCTGCCCTGCCCCATTCGGCTCCAGCTGATGGAGAAACTGGAAGCCTGGGCTGAAAATCAGCCGGAAAAGATAGACTTTCAGCTGCAGGCAGCCAGCATGGGGCTGGACTGGCTGCGGGAAGGCATGGGGGATGGCACAGACTTTCATCGCCTGGCGGATGTGTATCTGTCTGCAGGATTTAGTCTGTTCTTTGACCGGAAGGTGATGGGAGCGGCTATGGAAGCCGGGGTTTACCAGGATATGAGTCCGCTGCAGGAAATCAATCCGCTGTTTACCCGAAATGGGCTGGATATAAAAGACCCCAGGGGGCAATTCACCATTCTTGGCGCTGTACCTGCCATATTTATGGTGAATACAGCCGCATTGGGGGACAGACCCTTTCCCACGCGCTGGACAGATTTAATGATGCCGGCCTTTGAAAATACAGTGGCACTGCCTATGAAGGATCTGGATTTGTTCAATGCTGTCCTTCTTGGCATAGACAAAACCTATGGAGAGGAAGGGGTGCGAAAATTGGGCAAGGCCCTGCTAAGCAGCATGCATCCAGCCCAGATGATCAAGGACGCCAAAAAAGCGGGCACACCGGTGGTGACCGTTATGCCCTATTTCTTTTCCTTTATGGCAAAGGAACAGGATCCCCTTAAAGCCGTGTGGCCAGAGGATGGGGCCATTTTAAGTCCCATTTTCCTGCTGACAAAGAAGGAACGGCAGGATAAGGTGCAGGGGCTGGTCAATTTCCTCCTTTCCGAGGAGATGGGAAGGGTGCTGTCTGCAGATGGGAAGTTTCCCTCCGTCCATCCCCATACGGAAAATGGCATTCCCCTTTCCAACCGTTTTATCTGGCCTGGCTGGACATATTTGTACAGTCAGAATGTGGCAGAGCGACTGGCGCAGACAGAGGAAATTTTTTTACAGGCAAAGGAGGGATGAGGTATGCATCTGGTTGTGGTTTCAGGCCCTCCCTCCTCCGGCAAAACATCTGTTATATTAAAGGTAATGGAAGCTTTGCAGGGCAGGGGCATTCGGCCCGGTGTGGTGAAATTTGACTGTTTGTACACAGAAGACGACCAGCTTTATAAAAAAGCAGGGGTCCCGGTGCGCAAAGGCCTTTCCGGAGGCCTTTGTCCGGATCATTTTTATGCAGCCAACATTGAAGATGTGGTGCAGTGGGGGATAACAGAAAAACTGGACCTTCTTATTACAGAATCTGCAGGCCTTTGCAATCGATGCTCTCCCTATCTGGAAGAGGTGAAAGGCATATGCGTCATAGACAATCTTTCCGGCATTAACACCCCCAAAAAAATTGGCCCCATGCTAAAAATGGCAGATATTGTGGTGATTACCAAGGGGGATGTGGTTTCTCAGGCAGAGCGGGAAGTTTTTGCCATGCGGGTCAGTACCGTGAATCCCCGGGCCATGATCCTCCATGTGAATGGGCTGAGTGGTCAGGGGGCCTACGAGTTAAGTACGCTTCTGCAAAAGGACTATCCCCAGCTGGATTCTGTTCAGGGCATGAAGCTGAGATTCCCCATGCCCTCGGCCATGTGCTCCTACTGTCTGGGAGAAACCCGGATTGGAGAAAACTATCAGCTGGGCAATACCAGAAAAATGCAGTGGGAGGAGGAAAAATGAGAGAAACGCTGGCAGAACTTATGGAAAAATATCCCTTTCTGGAGGATTTCTTTCAGGAAAATCATCTGCCCATTGAGGGGCGCACCCATCTGCGTCCGGACGCATTTCTGGAAAGCCTAAGTGAAGAGGAAAGAGAGAATCTACCTGCAGATCCCCAAGCACTGGAAGAAGAAATCGGTTTATATATTCGCCAGATGGAAGCGTTTCTTGGCCTGTCTTCCACCAGAAGAGTGGAATCGCTGACCATATTGCCTGGCCATGATAAAAGCGGCAATCCGGAGGGGTTTGGCCGGCTGGAACTTCTGCCTTCTCAGATTGTTTCCATTGTAGGGCCCACCGGTTCCGGAAAGAGCCGGCTTCTGGCAGACATTGAATGGGCTGCCCGGGGGGACACCCCCACAGGCAGAAGTATTTTGATTAACCAGTCCCTTCCCGATGAAAAATGGCGATTTTCTCCCCAGAATAAGCTGGTGGCCCAGTTGTCCCAGAATATGAATTTTGTAATGGATGTGAGGGTGCATGAATTCCTGGAGATGCATGCACAGAGTCGGGGCATTCAGGATGCGGTGGCAGTGAGCCGCCGCATTCTGGAAGAGGCCAATTTGCTGGCAGGGGAGCCCTTTGAGGCACATACGCCGGTAACGGGCTTAAGTGGCGGGCAATCCAGAGCCCTGATGATTGCGGACACCGCCATTCTCAGTGCATCTCCCATTGTGTTGATTGATGAAATTGAAAATGCAGGCATTGATCGGAAAAAAGCTCTGAAGCTTCTGGTGTCCCAGGATAAAATCGTGCTGATGGCCACCCATGATCCCCTGCTGGCTTTGATGGCCCACCGGCGCATTGTTATTCGCAATGGGGGCATTCAGGGCATTCTGGAAACCTCACGAAAGGAAAAGGATGTTCTAAAGGAGCTGGAAAAAATGGATGCTGTCATGCAAACGGCCAGAACGGCACTGCGGCTGGGGGAAAGGTTATAAAAAGGAGGGCATATGTGGGAGCGCATTGGAAATGCACCATTATTTAAGGACATTGCCCCGGAACAGCTGGAGGCTTGCCTGCAGTTTTGCAAAGGGGAAGTTGTTCGTTATGAGAAAGAAGAGATTTTGTTTCATCAGGAAGAAGTCCCCTGCTGGCTGACTCTTTTGCTTTCCGGCACAGTGGCTATCCGACATGACACCCCCTCTGGGAAGCGGGTGATGGTGGCCTCTTTTGACCGTCCGGGGGAGCTGTTTGGAGAAGTGTTTTTGTTCCTGCCCGGAAAAACCTACGAACACTATGCCCAGGCCCTGACGCCGGTGGAGGTGTTGCGCATTCCCAAAGCCTTTTTTTCGGATCACCAGGGGTCGGATCCAGGGGGATTTAGGTCCAGGATGATGTCCAATATGCTGCATATTCTGGCGGGGAAAGCCTATTTGCTAAACCGCAAGCTACAGATTCTTTCCTCCGGCAGCCTTCGCCGCAAGCTGTCCAGGTTCCTTTTGGATGAAGCGGCAGGCGCTACAGAGGTGCAGATTGCCATGACCAGGGAGGCCCTGGCAGATTATCTGCACATCGCAAGGCCCTCCCTTTCCAGGGAGCTGATGCAGATGCAGGAGGAGGGGCTTTTAAGCACAGGCCCCAGGGGCAGGTTTTATCTGAACAGAGAAGCCCTGGAAGAACTGGAATATGAAGAATAGCCTTTTGAGTCTGTAACGGTTGTTACAGACTTCTTTTTTTGCACAGGGTAGGATAAAAACAGAAAAGCAAAGAAAGAAGGAGGCCAATATGAATCAGAATATGTTTTGTTATCAATGTCAGGAAACCGCCGGAGGAACCGGCTGCACCAGAATGGGGGTCTGTGGCAAGCAGCCAAAAACAGCAGCCATGCAGGATCTGCTGGTATTTGCCACAAAGGGGCTGTCGGCGGTCACCACACAATTGCGCAAGCAGGGGAAAGAGATTTCCCGAGAAGTCAATCATCTGGTTACCCGGAATCTGTTTACCACCATTACCAATGCCAATTTTGATGAGACGGCCATCATTGCCCACATCCGGCACACACTGGAAGTAAAGGAGACACTGCTGGCACAGATAGAAGACTGGGGCACTCTTCCCACAGAAGCCATCTGGACGGGGGAAGAGGGGGCATTTGAACAAAAGGCAGAAGAGGTGGGGGTCCTTTCTGCAAAAGACGAGGATATTCGCAGCCTTCGTGAACTGATTACCTATGGTTTAAAGGGACTTTCTGCTTACAGCAAGCATGCCAATGCCCTGCTTAGGGATGATCCGGAGGTGGATGGATTTATTCAGGAGGCTTTGGCAGCGACCCTGGATGATGGGATGACCGTGGATGACCTGGTGGCCCTGACTCTGAAGACGGAATGGCGCTTCTTGATTAGGCCAACACAGAGGCATATGGGCACCCGGAAATGACCCGGGTATCTCTGGGCGTGGGAAACCGGCCCGGCATCCTGGTATCCGGACACGATCTGCGGGACCTGGAAATGCTGCTGGAGCAGACAAAGGACATAGGGGTGGATGTGTACACCCATTCGGAAATGCTGCCGGCCCATTACTACCCTGCCTTTAAGAAATACAGCCATTTTGCAGGCAATTACGGGAATGCCTGGTGGAAGCAAAAGGAAGAGTTCGAAAGCTTTCAGGGCCCCATTCTGATGACGACAAACTGTATCGTACCGCCTAAGGACAGCTACAAAAACCGCCTGTTTACCACGGGTGCTGCAGGGTATCCGGGCTGTGTACACATTCCGGGAGACATTGGGGAGCAGAAGGATTTTAGCCTGCTGATTGAGATGGCAAAGACCTGTAATCCCCCCATGCCTCTGGAAGAAGGGGAAATTGTGGGAGGCTTCGCCCATCATCAGGTGCTGGCGCTGGCAGACCAGATTGTGGAAGGGGTTAAAAGTGGCGCCATTGGCCGGTTTGTGGTGATGGCCGGCTGCGATGGCAGAATGAAAAATCGGGAATATTATACGGCGTTTGCAAGAGCTCTGCCTAAAGATGCCATTATTCTGACAGCAGGCTGCGCAAAGTACAGATACAATAAGTTGCAGTTGGGAGACATTGGGGGGATTCCCAGGGTGCTGGATGCAGGACAGTGCAACGATTCCTATTCCCTGGCGGTCATTGCCTTGCAGCTTAAAGAAATATTTGGGTTGGAGGACATCAATCAGCTGCCCATCATTTACAACATTGCCTGGTACGAGCAAAAGGCGGTTATTGTGCTGCTGGCGTTGCTGTCTCTGGGGGTAAAAAACATTCATTTGGGGCCCACATTGCCTGCGTTTCTTTCCCCCAATGTGGCAAAAGTGCTGATGGAAAATTTCGGCATAGCAGGTATTCAGACGGTGGAAGAAGATATGGCCCTGTTTTTTTCATAATTTGTGCGGATAAGAGCAGACCGCAGCAGAACCACGGTACGTAAGGAACCGGGGCCTGCTGCGGTTTTGTTTACTGGAGTTTACATCCTTTTGGTGATATAGTGGTTATATAAAACGGGTAGATTCTACACTGATTTCTGAATTTCTTCCAATGGCAGTGTTTTTTCCATCTCACAATCGTTAGTCTGTGCTCAATTGAAAAAGGTAAAATGCGTATTCAAAGAAAAGATGGGCTGCGTGCAGAACAGGAGGATACCATGCGTTTTTTAACATCAGAAAATGCCCAGAAAATTGCGGACAAAATCATGGAAATTGTACCTTATAACATCAACATCATGAATAAAGAAGGAAAAATCATTGCCAGTGGGGACAAAAGCAGGCTTTATGACATCCATAAAGGTGCCAGAAAGGCCCTGGAAATGAAGGAGGCCTATATTGTTTATGAAGATACGGAAACGGAACGTAAAGGCATTAATCTGCCCATTTTTTTTAATTATGAAATTGAAGGGGTGATTGGCATCAGCGGAGGCGTGGACGAAGTGATGCAGATTGGACAGATAGCCGTCACGATTGCACAGCTTATGATCGAGAATGCTGTATATACGGAAATCAGTGCCATAAAAGAAAGTCGTAAAAAAGATTTTTTTTATGAGTGGTGTCAGAGGAAAGAGGAAGAGTATTCGGAGAAGTTTATCCAGCAGGCAGAATTCTATCAGATTGATTTAAAGAAAATGCGTGTAGCGGTTTATATTTGCGTGAAAAGGGTCAGGTATAGTGTGATAGACCAGCTAAAAATGATGCTGGAAAAAGAAGATTATATTGTTCGTCAGGGCATGGATGGCATTATGATTTTATTCCCCCAGGAGGAAAGACTGGAAAAAAAACTGGCCGCCATTATGAATATCAGTCCGGATCTGGAGCGGTGCTACATTGGAGAAACCCATCAAACCGCCTGGCAGACAGTGCAGACAGTGGAGAAAGTGAGAGAAATTGCCGAGCTGTTGCAAAAGCGGGAAAAATTCATACGGTATATGGATCTTCAGCTGGAATGCCTGCTTAGGGAGGTGAAGATCAGCAGTACACTGAGAAGGATCATGGAAAAGCTTTTGGAAAAAGATGAAGAAGAGAATTTAAAGAAAACCATTCTGGTTTATGCACAGATGAACAATGACGGAAAAGGGGTGTGTGACGCCTTGTTCATCCACCGTAACACGCTGAATTATCGCCTGGAAAAAATACAGGAAATAACCGGTTTAAACCCCAGAAATGGCAGAGAACTCATGCTTTTATATATGGGAATCTTAAAATGGAAAGATGGGAAAGTTTGTTGGTGAAAAAATGAATTGTGCAAACGCACAATAAATCGACAAATGTTCGGGATATGCCACATTGTTTGTTGGGCTTTGACATGATACCGTTGAGTTAACAACAAAACAGTTCATGAAAAGGAGAGAGAAGTTTGAAACAAAAAAGTAGAGGTAAGCCAATAAAAAAGGGTATAGCAAAC
>CAYRQT010000063.1:0-4468 GCA_964426655.1 uncultured Cuneatibacter sp.
TCTTTGATGTTCCCACAGAGAGAGTCTGTCATCGGCTGTAAGCAGACCCGGGCCCCGTCAAATGGATGAATTTCCCACAGGAGCTGCACCTTTGAATTCAGTAGGGGGTGCCGGTTGTACCCGTTACGTACACTTAAGTGCCGGCGTGTGCCGGAATTAGGGTGGTACCGCGAATTTGCTTCGTCCCTTTCTGGGGCGGAGCTTTTTTTGTGAAAAGGATTGAAAGACAGAGGAGTGAAAGGATGAAGGAGAAGCTGCAGGCCATAAAAGAAAAAGCCATGGCACAAATTCAGAATGCCGGCCATTTGGAAGAGTTAAATGATATCCGGGTAAATTTTCTTGGAAAAAAAGGAGAGCTGACCCAGATGCTCAAAAGCATGAAAGAGGTGGCTCCGGAGGAACGCCCCCGTTTTGGACAATGGGTAAATGAAACCAGGGAAATCATTGAAAAAAATCTGGAGGAGACCAAAAAGAAGCTGGCTTCGCTTGCCCGGGAAGAACAGATGGCCAGAGAAACCATTGATGTGACTCTGCCCGCCAGTAAGCCGGAAGTGGGACATCCTCACCCCAATGCCATTGCCTTAAAGGAGCTGGAACGCATCTTTATTGGGATGGGCTATGAAGTGGTGGACGGTCCGGAAATTGAATATGATTACTACAATTTTGAGGCTTTAAATATTCCTGCCAATCATCCGGCCAAGGATGAGCAGGACACTTTCTACATCAACAGCAACATGGTGCTGCGAACCCAGACTTCTTCGGTACAGGTGCGGACCATGGAAAAGGGAAAGCTGCCCATACGTATGATCGCACCCGGACGGGTGTATCGTTCGGACGAGGTGGATGCCACCCATTCTCCTTCCTTTCATCAGGTGGAGGGGCTGGTAATCGACAGGCATATCACTTTTGCGGATCTGAAAGGCACTCTGGCCAGGTTTGCCCAGGAGTTATTTGGAGAAGAGACTAAAGTCAAATTCAGGCCCCACCATTTTCCCTTTACGGAACCTTCTGCGGAAATGGATGTCACTTGTTTTAAATGTGGCGGGAAGGGTTGCCGAATGTGCAAGGGTTCCGGCTGGATTGAAATTCTGGGCTGCGGTATGGTGCACCCCCATGTGCTGGAGATGAGCAAGATTGATCCGGAAGAATATACCGGCTTTGCCTTCGGCGTAGGGCTTGAAAGAATTGCCCTGTTAAAATATGAAATCGACGACATGCGGCTTTTGTATGAGAACGATGTGCGTTTTCTGAAACAATTCTAAGGCATGGGAAAGGATAAAAGAAAATGAATGCTTCATTATCATGGATAAAGGCGTATGTACCGGATCTGGATGTCACGGCCCAGGAATTCTGTGACGCCATGACCCTGTCCGGCACAAAAGTAGAAGGTTTTGTGGAAAAGGACAAAAATCTGGATAAAATTTATGTGGGACAGATTCTTACGGTGGAAAAGCATCCGGATGCGGATAAACTGGTGATCTGTCAGGTGGATATTGGTACCAGAACCCTTCAGATTGTTACCGGTGCTCCCAATGTGGCTGCTGGCGCCAAGGTGCCGGTGGTACTGGATGGAGGCCGTGTGGCAGGAGGACACGATGGGGGCGCTCTGCCGGAAAACGGCATTCCCATAGAGAAAGGAAAACTTCGCGGTGTGGAATCCGACGGAATGATGTGTTCCATTGAGGAACTGGGTTCTGATAAAGCCATGTATCCGGATGCGCCGGAAAACGGTCTGTACATTTTTCCGGAAGACACCCAGGTGGGTGCGGATGCAGTGGAAGTGCTGGGTCTTCATGATGCCGTTTATGAATTTGAAATCACTTCCAACCGGGTGGATTGTTATAGTGTAATCGGCATTGCCAGGGAAGCGGCGGCCACCTTCAGAAAGCCCTTTTTCCCGCCCAGAATATATAAAACGGGAAACGAAGAGAAGGCCTCGGACTATCTGCAGGTGGAAGTGGCAGATCCGGACCTGTGCCCCAGATACATGGCAAGAGTGGTGAAAAATGTAAAAATCGCCCCTTCTCCTGCATGGCTGCAGCGCCGCCTGGCTTCCTGCGGTATCCGGCCCATTAACAATCTGGTGGACATTACCAATTACATCATGGAGGAATATGGACAACCCATGCATGCTTTTGATTATGATCTGCTGGCAGGACATACCATCCGGGTTGCCCGCGCACAGGAAGACCAGACCTTTGTCACATTGGATGGCCAGACCAGAAAGCTGGACAACAGCATCCTGATGATCAATGACGGGGAAAAGCCAGTGGCCATTGCCGGCATTATGGGGGGAGAAAATTCCATGATTACGGAGACCGTGAAAACCATGGTGTTTGAATCTGCCTGCTTTGATGGGACAAACGTTCGCCTTTCTGCAAAAAAACTGGGGCTGCGTACGGACGCCTCCGGTAAATTTGAAAAAGGGCTGGATCCGGAAAACTGTGGGGCAGCCATTGACCGGGCCTGCCAGTTGATTGAAGAGCTGGGGGCAGGAGAAGTGGTTGGCGGCGCAGTAGATGTATACAGCACCAGAAAAGCCCCTGTTGCCATTCCCTTTGACCCGGACTTTATTAATGGCCTTTTAGGCACATCTCTTTCTGCAGACGAAATGCTGGCCTATTTCCCGCCCCTTGAAGTGGAATATAAACCGGCTACCCGGCTTTTGCATGTACCCAGCTTTCGACAGGACCTCCTGTGCAAAGCGGACATTGCAGAAGAAGTGGCCCGTTTCTATGGCTATGATAACATTCCCATGACGCTGCCCACAGGGGAGGCCACCATGGGCGGAAAGTCATTAAAAAACCGCATTGAAGACCTGGGCTGCGAGACTGCGGAATATGCAGGTTTTAACCATGCCATGACCTACTCCTTTGAAAGTCCCAAGGTATTTGATAAGCTGCTTTTAAGCCCGGAAAGCCCTCTTCGCAGAGCAGTGACCATTCAGAATCCTCTGGGAGAAGATTTCAGCATCATGCGTACCACCACCATGAACGGCATGCTGACTTCCCTGGCCACAAACTATAACCGGCGCAATAAAGGGGTCAAATTATATGAACTTACCAATGTATATATTCCCCATGAGGTGCCTGCCGTCACATTACCGGATGAGCGGATGCATCTGACTTTCGGTATGTATGGAGCTGGCGACTTCTTCCATCTGAAAGGCGTAATCGAAGAATATCTGGATAAACTGGGCATGAAAAAGAAGCCCCATTATGATCCTTTGGCCGATATTCCCTATCTACACCCGGGACGGAAGGCGGAAATCTTCTATGAGGGCATTTCCATTGGCTATCTGGGAGAAATCCATCCAACAGTGGCAGAGACATATGGCATAGGAGAACGACCATACGTGGGCGTTCTGGAAATAGACAAGCTGGTGCCTCTGACCACATTTGATCGAAAATATGTGCACGTTGCCAGATATCCGGCTGTGACCAGAGATTTGAGCATGGTCATGAAAAAAGAAATTCTGGTGGGGCAGATTGAAGCCGTTCTGGAGAAAAAAGGCGGCAATCTGCTGGAGACCTATCAGCTTTTTGACGTATATGAAGGCAGTCAGATTACGGCGGGATATAAATCCGTTGCTTATGCACTGACTTTTCGGGCCAAGGACAGAACCCTCTCTGATCAGGAAGTCAATGACATCATGAATGAAATTTTAAAGGGCCTGGATAAATTAGGGGTTTCTCTGCGGAAATAGCCATAAAGTTCTTGTATTGCTCAGCAATCTATGTTACAATACCCATGTTTGTTGTACATGTCCCGGGAAACCGGACATAAGATGTGGAGGTTTGTTAGCATGGCAACTGTATTTCGTGGTATTTTAACAGTCATATTTGTTTTAATCAGTTTGGCAATTTCAATTATCATTTTGTTTCAGGAGGGCAAATCTGCCGGCCTTTCCGGTGCCATCAGCGGTGCCGCTGAAACTTATTGGAGCAAAAACAAGGGGCGTTCCATTGAAGGGAAGCTGGAAAAAGCAACCCGCTACCTGTTGATTGCATTCATGGTCATTGCCATCATACTTAACATTAATTTTTGAGATTAAAACACTCTTGTCATAAGAGTGTTTTTTTCACTTTATGGAGATATATGAATCAGGAAGAACTGGAACAAAAAAAAGAGAAATTAAAGGGGCTTTTTACATCGCCCCAGTATAAACCCATGAAATTAAAGGAACTGGCTATTTTGCTGGATGTGCCAAAGGATCGCCGTCAGGATCTGGAAGAGGTTTTAAAGGCGCTGATGGCAGATGGCGTCATTGGCATCAGTTCCAAAGGGAAATATGGAAAGAATATGGACGGACATCTGACAGGCACCTTCATGTCCACGGAACAGGGATATGGATTTGTGCGCGTGGAAGGTGAACCGGAGGATGTTTTTATCAGCCGCCAGAATACTGCCCAGGCCATGGAAGGAGATGTGGTCAGTCTGCAAATTCTGCCATCCATCGGTTTCCGGG
>CAYRQT010000063.1:4478-8186 GCA_964426655.1 uncultured Cuneatibacter sp.
ATCATTCGTATTCAGCAGCATGCCGTGGAACGGGTGGTGGGCACCTATGAAAAAAATGGAAAATCCGGATTTGTGGTGCCGGATAACCGTAAACTCCACATAGATGTCTATATTCCGGCCGGAAAAGAAATGGGAGCAGTAACGGGACACAAGGTTGTGGCCGGATTGACAAGTTATGGAGATGACCGGCATAAACCGGAGGGGGTAATCACAGAAATTCTGGGGCATCAGAATGATCCTGGTACGGATATTCTTTCCGTTATTAAAGCCTATGATCTGCCATATGCCTTTCCACCGGACGTAATGGAAGAGGTGGCCCGCATTCCTCAGGTGGTCCTTCCTTCGGAAAAAGAAGGGCGCAGAGATTTGCGACATCTTCTCACCATTACCATTGACGGAGAGGATGCCAAAGATCTGGATGATGCGGTAACCCTGGAGATAAAAGGACAGGCCCATTTCCTGCTTGGCGTTCATATTGCGGATGTAACCCATTATGTCCGGGAAAACACAAAGCTGGACCAGGAAGCCTATCTGAGAGGCACCAGCTGTTACCTCGTGGACAGGGTCATCCCCATGTTGCCTCATCGGCTAAGCAATGGCATCTGTTCTCTGAATGTCGGAGAGGACCGGCTCGCCTTAAGCTGCCTGATGGAAATTGACAATCAGGGACATGTGGTGGATCATGAAATTGTGGAAAGTCTGATTCACGTGGACAGGCGCATGAGTTACACGGAAGTATATGCCCTTTTTACCCAGGATGAAAAGAGAAATCAGCTAAAGGCGGAAAATCCCCCACTCCTGGATATGCTGCTGCAGATGCGGGAATGTGCCTCTTTTTTGCGCAAGGCCAGAATGAAGCGAGGGGCACTGGATTTTGATTTTCCGGAAGCCAAAATCCGTTTAAATGCCAAGGGGATTCCAGTGGAAATCTACCCCTATGTCCATAATGAAGCCACAGGACTTATTGAAGATTTCATGATTGCAGCCAATGAAACAGTAGCAGAGGATTTTTACTGGCGCGGGGTACCTTTTCTGTATCGCAATCATGAAAAGCCTGATGAAGAGAAAATGGAGCAGTTCATCGCCTTTTTACATCATTATGGTATTACGCTCCATCCGCAGAACCGGGAGGTACACCCCAAGGAACTGCAGAAAGTGATGGAGAAAATTAAGGGGACAGAAGAGGAGCTGCTTTTATCCAGGCTGATGCTAAGAGCATTACGCCAGGCCAGATATGCCCCTGAGCGGTTGGGCCATTACGGACTTGCCTCAAAATACTACACGCATTTTACTTCCCCCATACGCCGTTATCCAGACCTTCAGATTCATCGCATTATCAAAGCATGTCTGCGCCATACCCTTACGGAAAAGCAACAGAACCGCCTGGAAAAGCGGATGCCTGAGGTGGGCATTCATACCAGCATGACGGAACGGCGGGCCGACGAGGTAGAGCGGGAAGTGGAAAAAATAAAGAAAGCCCAGTACATGGAAAACCATATTGGTGAGATCTTTACCGGTGTCATTTCAGGGGTGACCAACTATGGTCTTTATGTGGAACTGTCCAATACGGTGGAAGGGTTTATTCATGTGAGCCGACTGAAAGGGGATTACTTTCACTTTGATTCGGAATCATATGCTCTCGTAGGGGAAATGACGAATAGGCGCTTTCAGCTGGGGCAGAAAGTGCAGGTGCGGGTAGAAAATGCAGATCATTTTATCCCTCAGGTAGAATTTTCTCCTGCAGGGGAGCCAATGGAGAATAGGATAACAGGAAAGAAAAATGGGAAGAGACAGCATTAAACTGATTGCCAATAACAAAAAGGCATATTTTGATTATTTTATTGAAGAAAAGTTTGAAGCCGGCATTGCATTGGCTGGCACGGAAGTAAAGGCCCTTCGTCAGGGAAAATGCAGCCTGAAGGAAGCATTTGTGCGAATAGAAAATGACGAGGTCTACGTATATCATATGCACATCAGCCCCTACGAAAAAGGAAATATTTTCAATAAAGATCCCTTAAGGACAAGAAAACTGTTGCTTCACAAACCACAGATTCACAAACTGCTGGGAAAGATCAAAGAGAAGGGCTACACCCTTGTGCCTTTACAGATTTATTTTAAAGGCAGCCTGGTAAAGGTGGAAATTGGACTGGCCAGAGGTAAAAAGCTGTATGACAAGCGGGAAGACATTGCCAAAAAAGATCAGAGAAGGGAAGCTGAAAAGGAATTTAAAATCAAAAATCTGTAAATAAATAATGGATAGTTTAAATAGAAATGACTGCCCCTGGTTAGAACAAATACTAATCATTGGCAGCCTTTTTTTATAAAAAAATATCACTTGCACTTTGGAGAAGAAGTGGGCTACACATGTAAAAGCGGAACAAAATGTAAGAGGGGAAAGCAGGGCACACCAAAAGAAACTGTTTTCAAAACAAAACATTAATTAATTCATATAACACAACCTTTATACAACCAAATCTCGGCATAAACCTTGTTTAGTTCGGAAACATATGGTGTAATTATTTAACTAATACATAACGAATGTGCGAGGAAGAATATGAAAAAGGAAATTAGGAAATATGTGGCAGGTATTCTTTGGAGCCTGCTGATGGCCATTGCTGTTGCCATGACAGCCTATGGAGGAGAGGAAGTGGTCTGCCGTATTGGCACGAACTACTATTCCTCCATTAACCTGGCCGTTCAGGCTGCATCTTCAGGAGATACCATTTTTGTCCTGAAAAATTGCACGGTAAATGCAAGAATTGACTATACGGATAAAATGCTGACCATTAAAGGGGAAACCGATCAAATCGTTGTCACCAGAGGAACCGGGTATACCGGTACGCTGTTTTATGTATATGGGGGCAGTACGGAAACCACAGGGCTGACCCTGGAAAATATCACGTTGGATGGCGGCGCTGCATGGGACGATGAAAGCCTTACGGCAGAAGCGGCCCGGGACAGAGTGAATACGGGTATTGTATCCACATCCCCTTTACTGTATGTAAAGGCTGCCGTTTTACAGTTAAATGAGGGGGCCATCATTGAGGACTGCATGGCAGTCGATCTAAATGATGAAATGGGTGTGGCCATTCAGCTAAAAAACGGTATTTTGAACATGTATGACGGCGCAGTGATTCAGCGTTGTACAGGCGCTCGACTGACCCAGAGTAAATCCGTAAATTATTCCATCGTATGTAACTATGGTAATGGTACCATCAATATGTATGGGGGTATTATTCAGGCCTGTGCAGATCTGGCAACAGACGCCAATTCTGCTTCTGCCATTTTTATGGCCAATTATTCCTATAGCGGCAATGCCGTTTTAAACATGTATGCAGATGCCCGAATTCAGGAGAATTATAGTGTGGACTGCTCCGCCGTTCTGGTGCGGGCGGCAGATTTTAATATGTATGGGGCTGCATCTGTTTCGAATAATATTGGGGAGAATGCCTTCGGCGGCGTATTGATTTATACTTCTTCAAACATGCGAATGTATGACTCGGCCTCCGTCAAAAACAATGTTTCCGGAAAATATGGAGGGGGTGTATCGATAGCGTAAAATATCTTGTGTAAATAGAATTAGTCATAGAAAAAGGAACGAACTTCTTTTAAGATTTTAAGTGACCAAACAAAAAAACTTAAAGGAGTGAAATCGAGACTGTGAATAAAAGTCTGTAAAACCAGATCTTCTATGATAATTGTTGAGCT
>CAYRQT010000064.1:0-3392 GCA_964426655.1 uncultured Cuneatibacter sp.
AGTTCGTTCCTTTTTCTATGACTAATTCTATTTACACAAGATATTTTACGCTATCTAGTATTCTTTTCTGGGTATATTCAAAGAAAAAGTAATGAAATTTGGATATGTTCCCACGGACAAGAAGTGCGAAAAAACACAGTGGATATGTTCCCACAAACGAACTGACACTAATGGCTTTATACACTCATACAGTAGAAAAGGAAATCCTTAAGCTGCACCCGAAGCTTCTCTGGCACAGAACCAAAACGCTGGGCGGGGGTGATGATTGTTGCTACTTCTGCCTGGCATGCAAAGTGGAAAAAGAAGGATGAAGAAATGGGCAGATTTGGATCATGAAGAGGAATGGAGCATCAGATGGCATCAAATAAGGCATATCTTGATTTTATAATGGAACAACTATCTCTAATAGAAAGTGTTTCTTATCGGGCGATGATGGGGGAATACCTCCTCTATTACCGGGGAAGGATCTTTGGCGGAATTTATGATGACCGATTTCTGTTAAAACCAACAAAATCCGCCATGAAGAGGATGCCGGAAGCAGGTATGGAAATTCCTTATGAAGGCGCAAAGGCAATGCTTTTGGTGGATGATGTAGATAATAAGGATTTTTTAAAAGACCTTATTGAAGAAATGTACGATGAACTGCCTGTGCCGAAGGAAAAGAAGAGAAGATGAATTTTCCGGGGCAGAGGGGCTTTAGGGATAAAGGGGCAGGTTGAAAAGGCACAGAGGAGGATCTGAAAAAGGCTGTAAAGAACGCCTTTAAAAGAAAAACCGTTCAGGCCCGGAAGCGTGATATGCTACCTCCATATAGGACAGCGAAATATAAAAGTTCTATATGGGGGTAGCTCTATTTTTTTCTCAGCCTCTCTGCTTCATGTTTACAGAAGGGTCTTCGATAACCATCTGGTACATTGTAGTGTAATTAGAATACGTGAAAAGCGAAGGGGCGTTTCATCCTACCATCCTACATCCTGGGAATGCGCATCTGAATTCGTTATACATGCGGGCAGGCAAAGAAAGAGATATATATTTAGTAATTTATTTTACAAGATTGTATGAAATGTAAGCAGGGCGTCCGCTATTGGGATCTTTTAAGATATTCGCATGAATATGGAAAGTTTCCAAAAGCACTTCGGTTGTCATGACTTCCTCCGCCATTCCGTGGGCAACGATTTTGCCGTCATTTAGGGCAATCATATAATCGGAAAATCTTGCCGCTAAGTTTAGGTCATGTAACACCATGACTATGGTACAGGACTGTTTTCGATTCAGACGATACAAAAGCTCTAAAATCTCCAGCTGATACGCTAAATCCAGGTAGGTTGTGGGTTCATCTAAGAGAATTAATGACGTTTGCTGTGCCAGGGCCATGGCAATCCACACCCTTTGCCTTTGACCACCGGAAAGCAGATCAACCTTTGCCTCTTTCAGATCACAAAGTTTTGTTTCCTGCAATGCCCAATCCACAATTTTCCATTCCTCTTTACGAAGTCGCCCAAAGCCTGTTTGATAAGGAAATCTACCGTAGGACACCAGCTCTCTTACAGTGATCCCTTCAGGTGCTTTAGGCGATTGGGGCAATATTGCCATCTTCTGAGCGATCTCTCCGGTTTTCAGGCGTTTAATGTCAGCCCCATTTAGATATACGAAGCCATTTTTCGGTTTAATGATTCTACCGATTGTTTTAAGGACAGTGGATTTTCCACAGCCGTTAGGCCCTATGATGGTAGTTATTTTTCCTTCTGCAATTTCTAAATTAAGGTTTTGGACAATTGTCGTATCACTGTAGGCAATGTCCAGATTTTCCGTCTTTATACTATACATATTATCTCCTTAATTGCCCATTTCTTTGAGATGAAATCAGTTAACCGGAGCGTTTCCGTGAAAATAGAAACAGGAAATAGGGCGCTCCAACAATAGATACAATTATTCCTGTAGGAATCTCAGTAGACGGAAGAATGGTTCTACCGACTGCATCTGCAAGAACCAGGAAGGTGGCACCTATGAACATGGACATGGGAATGACATTTCTGTGGTCGGTGCCTATTAAACGCCTGCTGATATGGGGGGCCAGTATTCCCACAAATGAAACTACCCCACCCAGTGCACTGCAGCTGCCTGCCAGAAACACGGCCAGGACTATCAATTGTATTTTTTTAGATTTCACAGGGGCGCCAAGACCAATTTGTAGTGTTTCGTCCAGCCTAAACACATTGAGATATTTAGATTGATATAGTAAAACACCGCAAATAATAAGCACAATTGGCAAAAGAGCAAGAACATAATTCCAATTGTCACC
Organism: uncultured Cuneatibacter sp.; assembly: GCA_964426655.1. GTDB lineage: Bacteria > Bacillota > Clostridia > Lachnospirales > Lachnospiraceae > RGIG8306. Next base: position 2,303 of record CAYRQT010000064.1, read on the forward strand.
GAAAATTCCACCTGCCATCCAGATCTGAACAAAAGTAAACTGCTTACGATCCAGTAAGGTCGTAAGCAGAAGAGTCAGACCGTTAAATCCAATATTAATAGCTGCGCCCGTAAGCACAAGCCGCGTGCCGGAGAGGGAATTCCCTCTTTGCCAGGAAAGCCCCATTACAATGACCATTGCAAGCATTCCTCCGACAAATGCCAAAGCAGGCATTGCTATAACCGAAGATATGCCCTTAGTTGAAAAAATCAATACATACAAAATGACAAAGCAGGTGGATGCAGAGTTTAGTCCTAAAATTCCGGGTTCGGCAAGATCGTTTCCCACAATGCTTTGAATGACAACACTTGCAACTGCAAGCCCACTGCCCAGCAGGACACAAATCAGCACACGGGGTATGCGAAACTGGCTTATGGCAAGCCAGGCCTGCTCAGAAATATCGCCACGTAAAAAGTCAGAAAGAGAAATGCTTATTTGCCCGCTCCCAATCCCTATGCATGTGACAACTAACAGAAAAATAAAGGCGATTACCAATTTTGTGGGTTTAGATAAATTCACAGAGCCCGCTCCCTTCTGACCAGTATTAAGAAAACAGGTACACCGATTACAGAGAAAATAATTCCCAGGGGCGTTTCGTATGGAGAGTTTACAACCCGCCCGATTAAATCAGCCGCCATGACAACAATGCCACCGCAAATCACAGAAAGTGGAATCAGCATACGATAGTCATTGCCCAAAATCAGTCGGATCATGTGGGGGACAATAAGTCCGATAAAACTTATAGGACCGACTAAGCTTACAGATATGCCTGCGCTTAAAAAAACAACCACGATGGCTATGGATTTTACCGTCCTGAGAGGAACCCCTAAGCTCACTGCTGATTCTTCTCCAAGGGCAATTATGTTTATATAGGGAGATAGGATTATTCCCCCCGTAACGGCGAGAATGAAAAATGGTAAAATATCCTGAAGCTGAGTAAAGCTTGTATTGGCAACCCCTCCGATGTACCAAAATGATAACTGCTGAGATGTGCCAAATACATAGCCTAAAAGTTGACTTAAAGCAGTAAACAGCAGTGAGATGGTTACAC
>CAYRQT010000064.1:3402-8036 GCA_964426655.1 uncultured Cuneatibacter sp.
CCTGCTAATACGAGGTCTGCGCTTTGAATGCGTCTGTCATGAATATAGGCCATGAGATAGGTGAGGCAAACGCCCATTGCCGCACCGGCAAAAGAAAATAGTACAGCGGTACGGAAACTGTAATCAGGTATTAGGGAAAAGCAAAGGGCAAGCATAAAGGATGCGCCGGAATTAATGCCCAGCAGACCGGAATCTGCGAGGGGATTATGTGTAATCCCCTGCATCATCACACCTGCCAGAGCAAATCCGGCGCCGATCATAAAGGTTGAAAGGACTCTGGGCAAACGTATATTGCGTAGCATCTCATGGGTAGGGTTTGCTGAATCATAATTAAAAAAAGCATCATAAATGTCTTTCAGATCGGTATCTGCAGCGCCAAAGCATATGGCGAGATAAAACACAAAAACCAACAAAACCGTACAAATCAAAAAGATAGAGCAAAACCCGGGCTTCCTTTTTGCATAACTTCCGTCATGTTGAGATAATGAAATTTTCATTTACTGGTACATCTCCAAAAATGCTGAGGTGATTTCCTCAAGCTGAGCGTTAAGGGAAATAATATCGCTGTAAATATAAGCACCACTGTTATAAATAAATACGTGATTCTCCGAAACCGCTTTTGAGCTGAGCCATACACTGTTATCTCCAACCAAATCCATAGGGTCGCTCATCCAACCTGTAATCATGACGATATCGCCTATGTAATCGTTAAGCACTTCCAGTGAGAGGGAGCGGTACTGCTCGGCGAACACAATCTCCTGCTGAACAATTTCAGGGGCTTTCATACCAAGCAAATTGTAGAGAATTTCTCCGCCACGCCCTTGCTTGTCACCGTAAACGTATATTTCTTTGTCTACTGTTTCAAAAATAGTAACGGTTTTATCCAGAATACCCGCTTGCTCAAGTTCCGCTTTTTTTACCTCTACATTTTCATAAAAGCTGTCGAGCAATGCCTGAGCTTCATCCGTTTTTCCCAGAGCCTGTCCAATAAGCGCTATTCTTTCATCAAGGCCTGTGGATAGGGAGTCGATATAAATTGTCGGTGCAATTTTAGAGAGGTTGTCATATTCCGATTCGGTGGATGTGATGATCAGATCGGGGTTGAGACTGAGGATGGTTTCCATGGAATAATCGCCATAAGATGTTTCTCCGTTGATTCGCGGAACATCGGCAAGATCCTCTTCAAAAAAAGCACCTTCATGAATAAAAGCAACACCCACAGGTGTTACGCCCATTGCATATACGTCGCCCACAAAGTAATCTACAACAACTCGGCTGGGGTTAATGGGAACTTCTACATCACCCTTTGAAGTGGATATAATCTGTGTTTGATTAACGGTGCTGTCCTCATTAGAAACCTCTTCTTCTGTGGTTGACACGTCTTCCTGTACAGTTGCAGTTTCATCTGCTGCAGAGGTGGTATCGGTGTCAGCTGAGCAGGCCACCACTGAAATAGACATCATTGCTGCTATAAGAGCTGTTATAAAGTGTTTCATTTTCTTCTCCTTCATATAGTGGTAAATGTCGACAAAACAGTCGATGGGATCTCACTGCTTAAAGCCTCAATTAGAATTAGACATCACTAACTGTTTGTGCTATTATAGCAATGGGCATTTCGGAAAACAAGACTGTGTTCCAAAACGGTTATTATATTGACCAATCGGGACATTTATTTAGGGGATGACATTGATTTATAAGGATATTGACAGCTATCATAATGCTTTTTTTGAGCATTTAAGATTTGATGAATTCAAAACAGACTTCTACACCCAATATTGCAACTCGGATAAGCCGGAGCTTGGAAAAATCTATTGCTTTTCCAGGGATAAGGATTATAAGATCTTTGTGTGTAATTATACAGTGGAGGAGACATTTGCTCTAAAGTCTGATGTGTCAGAGCCTCATGTTCAGCTTAGTTTTATCCTGGGAGGAAAACCTGAATATCAGCTAAATCATGACTCTGAAACATCCTTCTGTCCAAAATCGTTCTATGTGATGGGCAGAAAACGTAAAGGGTGCCAGATCTGGAATGCCAATGAGCACTACCACGCCGTTGCTGTTCTGATTCGTGAGAATTATTTTTTGGATTTTTTAGACGAGCGCTATGGTGGTCACTGCATCAGTCTGCAGGATATGACCCCAAACCGGCTCTATAAAACGCTGCCGGAATCCTTATTAAATATCATACAAAACATTGAATATAACACCAATATCGGGAGGGTAACACCGATATATATCGAGAGTGAAATTTTAAAAATGGTGGCGGAACTGACTGCAATTTACCACAAGGATGTGCTCATGTCAGCTACGGATCGTTTTAAGCCTATTCGCATTTCCATAGGCGGGGGAAAATATTTAATATTTTCCGAGTCGGAGCAGGCTGCCCTATTTGAAGCGCATAATATATTGGCAAATGAATATTACTACCCGCCGACGATCGAGGACCTTGCCTTTCGAGTTGGCCTAAGCACGCAAAAGCTAAAACGTGGTTTTGTGCATATGTTCCATGAAACAATGCATCAATACACCTGCTCCATTCGTATGGCAGTTTCCTGTGACCTTTTGTGTGAAACCAATGAGAGTATTGGGGCAATTGCCGGACGGGTAGGATATAAAAATTGCAGTAAGTTTTCGGATATGTTTAAAAGGCGTTATGGAGATACACCCTTAAAATATCGAGAAAAGCACAGAAAAGAATCTGAAACAAGTGCTGTAAAAAATACTCTTAAAAGAAAAAACGCTCAGGCCAGGGAGGCTTGAGCGTTTTTTTGGTATCCCGGCAGGTTGCCGATGTGCGCTTCTTCAAAGAACAGCTTCCGGTTTCCCAGAACAATCAAAATGGCAGCGATTGTTATAAAAATGGTTTACACACATTTGGTCTGGGGGGGGGGAGGGTTATTTTTTCCTGCATGAAATTGACAAAGAGATAAAACAGGATACAGCCAGCATGCTGCGGTTATTTTTCACATATACCCATGTGGTCAAAAACCCCAGGGGAATGACACTGATCAGAAAATTCATCACATAAACCGGCCCAAGCTTTGCCAGCCCCTGATGATATGTGCCAGAAATCCAAAACAGAGGCACATGCCACAAGGCCCCGATGCAGCCAAAGATCAGGGATTCATTAAACCAGGTAAAAGAATTGGCCACGGCATCTTCACCGTACCCCCGCCAGCCGAATTCTTCAATGACGGAGGCCAGCAAAATGGTCAAAATGGCGGATGTTCCGTTTCGGGCAAAAGAAAAATCCTCTGTAAGTGAAAACTGGGAAAGGAATTGCCCAAAGAGGGTGGATGCCAGGATAGAAGCGGATACAATGACAGAAAAGACCACAACAGCCAGACAGATATGGAAAGGCTTAAGTCGGTAAAATCCAATGAGTTTATGTTAAAAACCCTTTGTAATGCCTGGTTTTTGGAAAGGGCAATGGTGAGCACCGCAATAACCGCCGGCGCCATTTACCCCAGAAGCATCAGCAAATCCATCAGATTTTCATGAGAAGCGGGTAAAACGGCAGCCGCAAGCAAAAGCTCCACGTGGCCGTAAAGGCCTGGATATAGAAACGTACCGGCCGATAGCCATAGGGGGGCATTGGTCCGTCCTCCCCTCGCTGTACTTACTGATGATCAGCTCGCTGCGGATGCCGTTTAGTTCTATTTTATTTTCTGCATCAGGGCTGTCAAAGAGAGCGGCGCTTTGGCCATCCAGCTCATAGAACAGCTTGGTGGCGATGCCTTTTTTAACGGCAGAAAATGTCCAGTCCCCGGGAATATGGATTCTAGAGGTGGCAGAAATCTGATTAAGGCGGATGTTTCCTTCCAGATTTTTGCAGGTAATTTCCATATCCAGGTTGGAATGGATTTCCACAGTGCCTTTCACATGCTTCATGGACAGGTAGCTGGTTTTGATGTCCAGTTCAATGGAGGCACATTCCAGATCCCGAAGTTCTATGGCTTCTGCCACCATTTCACATTCCACTTCTCCCACATATGCCATGGGTAAAAACACAAAAACAGTCAGATTTTCCCTGGATTCCCTGTTGGTGGTATTGTTCATGGGACGCCAGGGTTACTTTGATCTTTTCTCCGGGATAGCCGGAGAGGATCAGCTTTTTGGCTGTACCAAGCGTTAAATCAAAATGCTTTTCCTCCCGGATGTCGTACTCACACACACTTTCATAAAGATATTCTATGTTCTCTTTGCTTCCCCCTTGGTTGGAGACCAGTTCATCCAGAGATACGCCAAAAAGGCCGGATATAGAAAGCAGGTTTTCAATATCCGGGACCCCTCCTCCGGTTTCCCATTTTGTAATGGCCTGCCTGGAGACGCCGATTTTCTTTGCCAGACTTTCCTGGGATATGTTCTGCTGTTTTCTCATGGCTTTTATTTTTTCTGCCAATGTCATTTTTTGACCTCCTTTGATTAGATAGGCTCAATATAGACAACAGGGGAACACAAAGCCACCAATTCAGCCTGACATTTCCTCAAATATGGCTGCTTATCGATCGTAGCATTTTCCTGAAAACGACGATTTCGGGGGCCTTTTTGAGGCCTTCTTTCATTTTATTCCAGTTTATGTACATGGTAAAATAAAGTACAAAGTTTCTGGCAGACAGTAGTACATAGTTTTT
>CAYRQT010000065.1:0-7924 GCA_964426655.1 uncultured Cuneatibacter sp.
AAGGTGGGTCAGATTTAAACGAAAAAGTGGGTCAATTTTACTTGACATTCAACACCTAATTTTCACCGGACTACCCCCATATCACGCACTAGTTATACAACTGTTATTTTATCATTATAAGATACATGAGGCAATTCTGTGATGGATGAATTTGCAAAATACTATATTTTTTTGTGGGTCAAGGGGCAAAAAAGGCCAAAAAATCCTCCAGGCAGATTTTAAATCTGGCTGGAGGGGATTTTTGGCTATGCACATATTTCACAAATATTTCCTATGCTTTTTTCTTTGAAACTTTTGCCTTAAAAGCATTAACCATTTCTAACACTATTTCATTTTTAGCAATAAGCAAAATTGCAAAATAAACCAATACAGACAGAGCCATTTTAAGTAATGTATCCGGGATGAGTGATAAATTAAAATAGTTGATGGCCAGGCAAACCAACAAAATGCCTGCGCAGCCAGTCAATACAGAAATCGTCACGCCCAAACATCCTCTGAAGTTAAAAATATCTCTGGATTCTCTTGCAGAAATCAATACTACCAGTCCCTCGGCAATTACAGTTGTGACCGCCGCCCCATTGATTCCCCAAAAAGGGATAAAAATAAAATTCAAAACTATATTGGCAAACGCACTGACTATAAGGGCCCAAAACGTTTTCTTCTCTCTTTTATGAGGCAATAAAACGGACGTTGTAAAAAAAGTCGCAAACACAGAAAGCCCCAGTGCAGGCATAAAATCCTCAGCGCCTGCTGGCCGCCCAAGTACTCCTCACCGGATATAATGAGAATCGCATTTTTGCTTAACGCCCCTAAACCAAGTAAAGTCGGTAAAGCCAGCACCAGTAATCCCTTAAATATTTTTTCTGATAACTGCTTATAGGCTTTCTGATCTCCATTCGCAATGAAGTAGGATAATCTTGGCAATGTTACAACAATGATAGCATTGAAAATATTTTTCACCAATGTATAAATTTTTACGGCAACACTATATATACCAACAACAGTATCATTTTCCAAAATACCAAGAATGGTCACGTCTGAGCTGACATAGATGGTGATCATTATCGTATTGGAAAATAAAACCAGCATGGGCTTTAAATGCTTTTTCAGCATAGGTCTCACTGTTAATTTCAGTTTAACATATACTCTGGAGTGGAAAAAATTAAATAAATTGCCACACCCTGAAGCAAAAACAGTGATCCATGCATATATAATATAGTCATCTGCCTTTTTTACAAAAATAAACATCAATATCAGAGAAAGCAGCTGAATGGCCAGGCTTCGTACTGTTATGTAGAGATAATCCTCATATATATTATACAGCCAGTCCACTCCCAGGGTCGTTAAAATGATTCCTCCACTTAAAACCAACATAAGTGTACGATATTCATCCATTTTTTCCCAAAATATCATTAATAAGGCCAACAATGCATAGGAAACCAGTGTGGATATCATATTGATTGTAAAGATTTGGCTGGAAAATTCCTGGATTTTCTTCTTATCATTTCTGATTGCGGCACCTTCTCTAATAGAATAACTGGATGCCCCAAAGCTGGCAAGTAAAATAAAATAGCTGATGATGGAATTGGCAAAGTTGATTTTTCCATAATTTTCCGCCTGAAGGACTCGGGAAATATAAGGAAAAGTAATCAGCGGAAATAAGATTTTTCCAAATTGTCGAATAATGTTTAGTACTGCATTTGTTTTGATGGATTTTCTTTTTTCCATTTATTTCCTCTTCACTTCCAGGCAATATCTACCGCCAGATCTCCTCTGCAACCGCAGAAAAAATATCTTTCCATTGTACTTCACTATCCTCTAAGTATACATTGCTTTTTTCCATGCATTTTCCCTCCTCCCCTCTAATCAGCTGGCTGACCTTTTGGGCCAGGGCAAAAGTAGAAACTGATTCAAGGGAAATAATATTGGGGCTGAATGAAGAAAGATCCTTATTGGCAAAGCAATTCGTGATAACTTTAATGCCAAAAGCAGCCATTTCTAAAGGTGGGTAGCTTGGATGAGGAGAAATCATCAGGGAAATTCCAATTCTGGTATGCAGCATGAAATCTGCATACTCCTCAAGAGATAATTTCCCCAAACACTGAATGATCAATCCTGATGGACATTTGATATCTTTGAAAGACTGGCCTGCTGAGTAAACCTCCCACTCGTGCGCTTCCGGATCTGATTTATACCACTCTTCTAAAGCCATAAGAATGACTTCAAAGGCATTTCTGCTCTTTGTGGGCCTGCCATAGATTAAGATTCGTTTTTTTCTTTTATCCGGCTCTTTGTGGCTGAGCAGATATTCTTTTAATTTTCCATTCAATCTTGGGCTGAACACATATGAGGAACGGAAAAAATACCCTTCTTTTTCGAAATATTCCTTTAAGCTATGGGAATTAAAAACCGCAATGGCCTGTGAGTAATTCTGATAGGTGCTTTGTGCCAGGACATATCGGGAAGACCAGGGATAAAATCCCGCCTCATAATCCTGAAGCAGAGAAATCACCCTCATCTCTTTTCCAAACTGCTCTTTATACCAGTTCATCATATTTATGGAGGCATATGCGGTATGCCACATAGTTGTGATAAAAATATCTTTTTCTGAAACGGAAAGGGTTCTCTTTTTCCCACTTAAATCTACAATAAGGCGCTCAGAACGGCTATTCATTTTATCAAATTTAAATCCATTTTCAGAATATACATCTCTCTCATCTACCGAACGATCCAAGGCAATGATTCGCATATCTGCATGAATGTATAAAGAAAATCCATAAAAGAAATCAACCGCTGTTTTTATTCCGGCAAAAATATCTCTTCGATTTACGGATGTAATCAACAAATTTACCCTGGTCTTATTTCGCACACACTTTTCAGGATAAAGCTGTCTTACCTCCTGGATAACATAGTCATCAAATGTTTTTTCCTTTGGAAAAATTTTCACATAGGCTTTTGATGCTTTCCAGATAAGATTTTTCATTTTTCTCTCCATTAATTTCCGTACAGTAGCGGCAGTACCCAAATGTAACAAACACAAAAGCTATGGCAGGGAACCAGCTTAGAAAATCAAAAAACATCATATATGTAAGGCAGATAAACATTGCTGCCACAGCAGAATAATTTTTTTTCCAATTCAGACCTGCCATATAGTTCTTAATCAGGGCTGCCATATTTCTATAAAAAAGCACCGCACTATAGGCGCAAAATAGAAATAGCGGAATCAATCCAAAATCATTCAGCGCAGAAATATATGTATTATCCACCACATAAAAATTATTGACAGTAATGGATATGGCATTACTCTGGAAATACAGGTACAGACTTCGATACCCCTCTCCAAATAACATTTTCCAAACGCCATTTGAGAAGAAGTGGTTAAGGCTCTTTTCAATAGCGGATGCTCTGTGAAAAAAAGACATATATTCTTCGGTATTGGGGTTAAACACAGCCTGTATTCTGTGGAACAAACTTTGTCCGTCTATGCCCACCAAAAAGAAAAAAAGAAAAACGGCAACAAGAAGACCGCCGGAAAGTAACAGATATATCCTTTTGATTTTTTTATATCGATGATCACTGAACATCCATAAAATGGCATAGGAAAGGGTCAAACAGCCAACCAGAACAAATGCTGATTTCTTGCCTGAAAGCAGACAAATGACAATACTGAAAAACATTTCTCCAAGCACAATTTTATTTTTCTTTTTTGAATCATATCCAGCCAGGTAAGAAAAGGCCATAGCAAATACGAACGCTGAGATTAACGGCTCCCCAAAACTTAACCGAAGTGGATATATACTGGTATTATACGCATATTTTCCAAACAGAGGTGCATAAATCAGATTTTTCTCCAACAAATATTCAAATGCCCCATAAGTGGCAATAATCAAAGAGAAAATGGCAAGCATCTGTATAAAGAATTCAGAATAACCTGTTGTAAACAGTCTGTAAAAAATACAAACACCACAAATAAGGCTGAGTAGAATTGCAATCTCAACGCTCTGGAATGTATCTCCATTCAACCTGTGAAAAAGGATGAGTGAAAAAATAATGCCAAACGTCAACCATTCTCCCTTTTTCAATCTGTCAGATAGGACAACATAAATAAAAAAGGCAAAATTAATTACAAAAAAGCCATATATAAACCAGTTTGTTATTCTGTAAAAATAGCTTACAAAAAAAATCAAAAACAGTTGGAACAGTATATACGCCTGATAATATAATTTATCCTTCATCTTTTTCCCAAACACCCTCCCCTACTTTAGAAGAAGCATCAATTTCTCCGCAGAACGAATAAACTCCCTCGTCTTAAACGTCTCTCTTTTTCGGTTTGATTTAAAAACATATTCTGTGGATTTATCTTCTAAATGCCTTATTGAAAGTTCAGGAGAATAAACAATTTTCAGCCCCTGATTATGACATTTCAGGTGCAAAAACTCTTCCTCCAAATACAAAAAAGTCCCGCTATAAAACGCTTCTTCCTGATTCTTTTGAATAAAAAGGCTGGAAAAGATAAGACAGGAGCCATGTAAAATAATGTCTGGGGAGTGCTCTTTATTTTCTTTATATCTCATTCCGTACAGTCTTCTCATCACCCCATATAAGAATCCCCATAGAAATGCACCAGGAAACTGCGCCGTCAACTTTCTCAGGTACATTTTTTTTACCCTTACCAGATTTTTAACCTGTACATAAGATAAAGCCTGGTAGTGAGCCGGATTTTGATGGATCTCGCCTTCTTTTCCTGCAATAATGTCCGGCCCCAAAACCCCAAATGCTGTTTCATGATACACTTTTTCTATGCGGCCAAGGAAATCCTTTTGCAGCATTATGGTATCATTATTCATGCAAATGATGAATTGTGGCTGGTACTCTAATGCACGTCTATACCCTACATTATTTCCCCGGGCAAAACCAAGATTATCTCCGGACAGAAGCACCTCAACCTTACTCTCCTTTGAAAATCTGTCCTTTAACTGCTGCCCCGTTCCGTTTTCCGATCCGTTATCCACAACGAATATATGGTAATTCCCCTCTTGTGTCTCTAAAACAGAAGTCACACAGTTACATGTGTCTTCATAAGACATATAGTGTAAAATGATAAATACAAAATCCATCTCTTCTCCATTTATCTACTCAACGGGGCTATTATACTTACTGGTGTGCAACACAACCTGAACATTTGGATTTCTTCTGATTTCAGTACATATAAAACCCATATCCCTCATTGTATAGCCATTTTTCCAGATCACATAGGGAAGGCTCAACTGATCTCTTTTGCTCCAAACCGTCATCTCATTCCACCAATCCTCCATCAGCTGGACGCATTTTTCATCCATATGTTTTCTGACAATCAAATTTGTTTCAATAAGTCCAAAAGCCCTGGGCATCCCCTCGTCCCGATACTTTTCCATCTGACGTTCCAGTATATCTTTATTATCCTTCTCTGCAAGTATGCACGCCCGCGCCTCCGTGTACACGCAATTTCTATGAGGATGCCAATTTGAAGCAAAGGGAACCCCCTTACCAATATACTTTATAAATTTAGACAAATTGGCAACCGCCTTAAAATTTGAATCAATCCAAATGGAATACTCATATTGAGGAAACAACACATGGGGGTGTGTTTTGATATATCTTGCCTTACGCGTATTGTCTAAATGAACTGTTGCTTCAATGGAATGAATATCTATTTTTTTCCATGCACTCTCTCTGGAAATTTTCATGTCTGTCACAATAAAAAAGTCCAGATTATCCGGCACAAATATCGGTTCTATCGGTCGATCATAGTTTCCTGTTATGCAGGTGTACACAGCCACCCTTCCCTTTGTGGGAACGGAAGAATCATAAGTGATGAAATTCTCATTTTTACAATCATATTTCTTTATTTTCCTATTAACACGGCTATGTTTAAAGCCCATATACAGCGCATATGGTCTGAAATGCTTAACGGCATAGATGAATTTAGCTAGTTTTAAGCCCCAAAAATATTCTTTGGAATGTCTTAATGACAATAGCTCCTGATTCAGTTCGCACAAGGCTTCATCTGTTTTTTTATTCATATTATCTTCTGTATGCATTTTTCCCCTTATTAATAATTCATAATGTGAAAAATAAAATAGCCATTTGTTTACACATTGTTTTACGGACTAGCTTTTCGGAACAAAAACCTTCTCATATTCAGCTGCAATAAATTCCCAGCTAAATGCCTTACGAACTCTTGCCTTAGCTTTTTTCCCATATTCAACTATTACATTGTCCGGCATTTGATCCACCTTATCAATAAGTTGTGCCAGATTACCTCTGGTCTTTTTCCAATACAGGGCTGCATCCTCTGCAACCTCTCGATTAAATCCCACATCCAGCAAAAGGTTTAGCTCAGTTGCCCCCAATGCCTCAAGCAGGCTGGGATTTGTCCCTCCCACTTCATGCCCATGCAGGTATGCGTATGCATTTTTTCTCACCTGTTCCAAAAGTGCCTGGTCATAAACCGTACCTACAAACTGAATTCTCTCATCATCACTGAACTGAATTCTTCTTTCCAGTTCCAGTAAAAACTTTTGATTAACATTTGTAATAATTGCCAGTTTTTTGGAAGAGTGGCTTTTCATAAACTCCCTGATCATGATTTCATAATTGTTTTCAGGTACAAATCTTCCAACGATTAGATAGTACTCTTTTTCCGACAATCCCGTCTTTTTATACCAGTCCTCCAGCTTTGCGTCACATTCCGTTCCCTGACCTTCAATTTCAGCCCCATAAGCGATATAAACCGTACTGGGGCTCCTTCCCTGGATCCCCTTGTGATCATAGGATGCATGAATATACTTTTCAATGCTTAAAGAGTCACATATGACCAGGTCGCTGTATTTTATCATGTTCTGCTCTGAGCACTTCCAATATTTACGGACCGGTGCTGTCCACTTCGCCCGTTTCCATTCATGTCCATCTGGATTAATATAAACCCGTCCGCCCATTTGGTGTATCTTTTTATAATAGAAAGGAATAAATGGTCCAATACGGCATGCCATTATATAAATGATGGGACTTTTAATTTTATGTTTCTGTATGTATTGCAAGGACCACTTAATTGCCAAAAGGTCATAAATGATGGCTTGTGCCGCGCCAATCTGAGGCACTTTAATTTTAAAGCAGTGGGCATTATGATAGAGAAATTCTTCATCAGAAATGACAGCTGCCCCTTCTAGCTTGCTCTCGTCCATGAACCCATCCCCATTTGCTTTACAGGCAACATGGTATTTGATTTGTGTATTTAGCGCATGATACTCTGTTAATTTATTGACAAAAGTTTCGAATCCCCCATAAGCCCCTAAGCTTTTTGCCCCTACCATAAAGACATGCTGAACTTCCTGCTTCATAAAGATACTCCATTAAACTGATTCTGCCATATATTTTAATTCCAGAATTGGAACGTCACATTTTACAAAATATCTCGGCATTCTTGTGAATAATAACATAATAAAATGCATCGGTCAAATTACATTTAACATTTCTTTAATATTTTATTTTAATGTTTGCTTCCTCAGTTTTGAGACATATCTTTTCAGTTCAAACTTTACACCCCGAAATTTTAGCCTGAGCTCTGCTAACAGGCATTTAGCAATATAGAGCCCCCATCCTTTTCCATGAATGTTTTTCGATTTTAATTCGACCTGATAATGATCTTTAATAAACTGAGCAAATTCTGTTGTGACGGAAATCCAAAAGGGCCCCCTGCTGACAGATAAGGGATATCTCCGAAAGGGCTCAAAATAAGTTGCCACATATATTGGCGCTGCGCCTCTCACTAAATCCATTCCGAACTGATACCCCACTATTTTTTCCATTTTTGTGAAAATAAACAGGGAAACGATAGCGTAAAATATCTTGTGTAAATAGAATTAGTCATAGAAAAAGGAACGAA
>CAYRQT010000066.1:0-7871 GCA_964426655.1 uncultured Cuneatibacter sp.
ATGCAGTGCCAGGCACTGTTGTATATGTTACGATGAATAATTCAGGTTAAATATTATTCGTTATTCCTTTGGAATAGAAATTGATGAAACCACAGTTTCCTATGACCGCTTTATTACGCATCTCAAATTTTTAATTGAGAGGGCAGTGAAAAAGATGCAGTATGACAATGGAGATCAGGAATTTTACAGTATTTTTTTTCGAAAGTATCCGGAAGCAACGGCTTGTGCAAGGAAAATTAGAGAGTATGTAAAAAATAGAATTGGGTACATGGTTTCTGACGATGAGCTGATGTATCTGGCAATTCACATTGAAAGAATCGTCAGAAGAGATCAAACAAATGAATAATGAGAAAAAGGAATGTTACGTTTAGACGGCATGACCTGCGCATATAATCCTCCGATTAAAGGGAGGCATTTTGCAGGCCATGCCATTTTTATTGGAATAAAACACAAGATGTGATGCAGGTGTTTTAGATAGAACCGATTAAAAAAAGAAAGATGGAGGAAAAAGTATGGCTAGTAAGTATGACGGACTGGCAAGAATCATCATTCAGAATGTGGGTGGAAGGGAAAATATTGCCGGACTGACCCATTGTGTAACCCGGCTTAGATTTAAATTAAGGGATGAATCTAAGGCGCAAACCCAGGTGCTAAAAAATACAGATGGCATTGTAACAGTTATGCAGGCCGGCGGCCAATATCAGGTGGTCATAGGAAATCACGTGCCGGAGGTGTATGAGGTGGTTTGCCAAATCGGACATCTCTCATTTGGAGAGGGCACGGAAGATGTGCCCCAGGCTGATGAAAAGAAAATGGGAGTTGGTGCAAAATTAATTGACATTATTTTCAGCACTTTTTCTCCTACACTGGGGGTTCTTGCGGCGGCCGGTATTCTGAAGGGGCTGCTGGCGCTTTGGGCTTTTGTGGCAGCCAACTATGGCCTGGATATCAGCTCATCCGGTGCATACATGACATGGTATGCGGCGGCAGACGGCTTCTTTTATTTCCTGCCCATTGTGTTGGGATATACAGCCGCAAAAAAATTTAAACTGCATGAATTTACTGGAATGGCACTGGGAATGGCACTGGTTTATCCCACAATGGTCAATATCACCTCCAATGAGGCCATGGGTGTCATCTTTGCAAATACCAGTTTTGCCATGAGTTACTATAAGACCTTTTTGGGGATTCCCATTATCATGCCTGGAAGCGGATACACTTCATCGGTAATTCCGATACTGCTTTCCGTAATGGTAGCGGCGAAACTACAGAATTGGATTAAAAAAAAGATGCCGGATTCCGTAAAACGGTTCCTGGTACCCTTCTTTGTGCTGGTGATTATGGTTCCGGCCACATATCTGGTCATTGGTCCTGTGGCAACCATTCTAAGCAAGCTGGTGGGTCTGATTTTTGGCTCGTTATATTCGATTCCTGTTGTGGGCGGTCTGGTGGCAGGCCTTGCCTTAGGTGCTGTATGGCAGATTCTGGTTATCTTTGGACTACACTGGGGGATGATTCCCATTGCTTTGATCAATTATGCCACACTCGGATATGATGTTGTGCTTTCCCCATATTTTGCGGCTTCTTTTGCCCAGACTGCCGTGGTGCTGGCCATTATTATCAAGACAAAAGATGCTAAATTAAAGAGCATTGCCATTCCTGCATTTGTTTCTGGCATTTTCGGTGTAACAGAACCAGCCATTTATGGGGTGACCCTGCCTAAGAAAAAGCCGTTTGTAATTTCCTGTATAGGGGCTTCCGTTGGTGGTGGAATTATTGGCCTGATGGCTGTGAAAAGCTTTATGATCGGTGGCATGGGTATTTTTGGATTTCCTTCCTTTATTGATGGAACGGATCATAGCATTGACAGTTTAATCTGGTGCGCAATTGCTGTGGTTGTGGCCAGTCTTGTATCCTTTGCATTGGCGATGCTTTTATATAAGGAGGATGAGCCTGCGGCAGTATCTGGAAAAGCAGGAACGGCAAAAAATGAAGTGATTGGCGCACCATTGTCCGGGGAGATTATTGGACTGGATGAAATAGAAGATCAGGCATTTGCTTCCGGAGCCATGGGACAGGGGCTGGCCATTCTTCCAACAGAAGGAAGGGTATATGCACCTTGCGATGGAGAAATCATAACCATGTTCCCCACCGGACATGCGCTTGGCATTCTCTCCCGGGGAGGCGCTGAAATTCTCATCCACATTGGCATGGATACTGTAAAATTAGATGGGAAAGGGTTTGAAAAGAAAGTGGAACCGGGCATGCAGGTGAAAAAAGGTCAGTTGCTTTTGACCTTTGATCCAAAAGTGATTCAGGCTGCAGGGCTTTCCCTGGCTACGCCCATAATTATTACCAATTCGGACCAATATGCAGATGTGGTGCCCACAGATGCTAAAACAGTTAAGGCAGGCGAAGCGCTTTTAACCATTTTGTGAGAGCGAAGGGCCGGAAATTTTTCCGGCCCTTTCAAAAAGAAAGGACGGGACAGTGAAAACATTCAAAAAAGATTTTTTGTGGGGAGGTGCCACTGCAGCGAACCAGATGGAAGGCGCGTGGAACGTGGATGGAAAAGGCATTTCTGTACCGGATTTGTGCACCAATGGAACATCCGAGAGGCCTAAAAGAATTACCCGAACGGTAGAAGAAGGCACTTTTTATCCTAGTCATGAGGCTATTGATTTTTATCATCACTACAAGGAAGACATTGCGCTGTTTGCCGAAATGGGGTTTAAAGTATTTCGTCTGTCCATTGCTTGGACCAGAATTTTCCCCACAGGTCTGGAAACAGAGCCCAATGAAAAAGGGCTGGCCTTTTACGAGGATGTGTTTGATACCTGCCTGCAGCATGGCATGGAACCGCTGGTGACTATCTCCCACTATGAAATGCCTTACGGTTTGGTGGAAAAGTATAACGGATGGGCAGGACGGGAGTGTATTGATGCCTTTATGCGATACTGCGAGACCATTTTCAAACGGTATGAAGGAAAAGTGAAATACTGGCTGACCTTTAATGAAATTAATGCAGGAACCATGCCTGTGGGAAATCTGCTTTCGTTGGGAATTATCCGGGAAGGCACTACAGATTTTTATCATGTGGAAGATGACGAACCATTACGCTATCAGGGGCTTCATCATCAGTTTGTGGCCAGTGCAAAAGCTGTAAAATTGGCACATGAAAAATATCCGGCTTATAAGATGGGAAATATGATCTGCTTTATGACCACTTATCCTTACACCTGCAATCCGGAAGATGTGTTAAAGGCCCAGCAGCAAAATCAGATGAAGAACTGGTTCTGTTCAGATGTAATGGTGAGGGGAAAGTATCCCGGCTATGCTGAGCGGTATTTTGAAGAAAAAAATATCCAGATTCAGATGGAGGCGGAAGATGAGGCCCTTCTTAAAGAAGGCACTGTGGATTTTTACACCTTCAGTTATTATATGAGCAGCTGTGCCTCTGCAGAAGATGGGACTATAACCGCCGGAAATCTGCTGGCCGGCATTAAAAATCCCTATCTGGAGACTAGCGAATGGGGATGGCAGATTGATCCAAAGGGCCTTCGGTATACGTTAAATGAAATATATGGGCGCTATGGAATTCCCATGATGGTGGTGGAGAATGGGCTGGGTGCAAAAGATGAGATAGAAGAAGATGGCAGCATTCGGGATGACTATCGGGTGGATTATCTGAAAAAGCACATTGCCCAAATGGAAGAGGCTATCAGGGATGGTGTGGAGTTATGGGGGTATACCCCATGGGGCTGTATTGACCTGGTGAGTGCCTCTACAGGAGAAATGGCCAAAAGATATGGATTTATTTATGTGGAAAAGTATGATGATGGAACGGGGAGTCTGAGGCGGCGCAGAAAAAACTCCTTTTTCTGGTATAAAAATGTTATTGCCACCAATGGAAAAGAAATATAACACGAAAGAGAGGGAAAAATGAAGCATTTTACATATACCATTCAGGATGAGGTGGGGTTGCATGCCAGGCCGGCAGGGCTCCTGGCAAAAGAAGCCCAAAAGTACAAGGCAAAAATAGTTCTGGAAATGGATGGAAAGCAGGCTGAGCTGACCCGATTGATGGCTGTAATGGGAATGGGTATCCGAAAAGGAGATGTGATCCATATCTTTGTGGAAGGAGAGGATGAGGCCATTGCGGCAAAAGAAATGGAACGTTTCTTTCAGGCGCATTTGTAAAAGGGCTGCGTGCAGGCATTAAAAAGGGAGAATGGAATGAGAAGGATTGATGGAATAAAAATCAGTGATGGCATTGCCATAGGAAAACTCTTATTTTATAAAAGAAAAGAAGCAATGGTAAATCGCCGTCATGTGGAGGAGACAGAAGGGGAAATTGCGAGATATGAAACGGCACGGGATGAGGCTGTGGAGCAGTTGAACCAATTGTATGAAAAAGCCCTTAAAGAAGTGGGAGAGATGCACGCCCGGATTTTCGAAGTGCATGCCATGATGCTGGGGGATGAGGATTACAATGACGCCGTGTATCATATCATTCGAACGCAGAAAGTAAACGCAGAATATGCCACGGCTGTCACAGGAGATCATTTTTCCCATATGTTTGCAGATATGAAGGATGCTTATTTTCGGGAAAGAGCAACGGATGTGAAAGATATTTCCGAAAGGGTAATTCGTATTCTGACTGGAATGCAGGCACAAAAGGCATGGGAAGAACCGGTGATTCTTCTGGCTGAGGATCTGGCGCCCAGTGAAACCATTCAGATAGATAAACGGTTGCTTCTGGGAATGGTAACCCATCTGGGTTCAGGCAGTTCCCATACAGCCATTCTGGCCAGAAGCATGGGTATCCCTGCGTTGACACAGGTTCAGGTTTTTCCGGAATGGGATGGAAAATGGGGCATCCTGGACGGCCAAAAGCAATGCCTGATTCTGGATCCGGATGAAGAGACGCTGGACACATATCGAAACCTGCAGGAGAAGGAAAAACTGGAAAGAGAGCTGCTTTTCCAATTGAAGGGGAAGGATAACATTACCAAAAGTGGCCAGCATATCCATTTATACGCCAATATGGGACGGGTCTCTGACCTTGCAGAAGTGCTGAAAAATGATGCAGAGGGCATAGGGTTGTTTCGCACAGAATTTTTGTATCTGGAGTCGGATCATTTTCCCACGGAAGAGGAACAGTTTCAGGCTTATAAAACGGTAGCCGAGACAATGGCAGGGAAAAAAGTTATCATTCGAACGCTGGATCTGGGGGCAGACAAACAGGTGGATTATTTTCCGCAGGAGAAAGAGGATAACCCGGCGTTAGGGTGCAGAGCTATAAGGATCTGCCTGACCCACCCGGAGATATTTAAAACCCAACTGCGGGCCATTTACCGGGCGGGGGCTTACGGGAATATATCTATCATGTACCCAATGATTACCTCTGTGGAAGAGGAAAAAAGAATTAAAATCATTACTGCGCAGGTAAAAGAAGAGCTGCAAAGAGAGGGGATTCCCTTTGGGGTCGGAGAAGAGGGGATTATGATTGAAACCCCTGCTGCGGCAATCATCAGCGATCTGTTGGCGAAAGAAGTGGATTTTTTCAGTATTGGGACCAATGATCTGACACAGTATACGCTGGCCATAGACCGGCAAAATGCCAAATTAGAATCCTTTTTTCAGCCCCACCATGAGGCGGTGTTACGCCTTATTGAGATGGTGGTCAGGAATGCCCATGCAGCAGGAATATGGGCAGGCATTTGTGGAGAACTGGGGGCAGATGGGGAATTAACGGCGCAATTTATCCGGATGGGAGTGGATGAACTGTCCGTGAGCCCCCGCAGCATTTTGCTGCTGCGGAAGCATGTACGGGAAATGGAGTAGCGGAAAAAAGTGACCGTTATCGATGGTGACTGGACAGCCAGGAAAATAAGGATATCCCATTTTCTTTCACTTCATCATTATAGACAGGAATCCAGGACCAATGCCCGTTGTACATATAGGGGGCATTCTCTTCGGTCTTGAACTGGCCGGTCTGATCGGTAATGGTTTCATAGGCAGTCAGATGCAGATCCGGATGGCCGGCTTCCTTAAGACGCCGGTATACTTCTCCGGTGTGAGCAGTATACTCTACAACCGGGTCTGTTGTGGCATGCACAAACCATATCGGAATGTTCTTTAGAATGTCCAGTTGGGCATCACTGATCCAGGAAGAGGCAAAAGCTTCGCAAATGGGAAATGCAGCGGCAAAAAGGCCAGGTTCCGATAGAAGCATTCGCAAGGTCATGAAGCCGCCATTAGAGCCGCCTCCCACATAAACCCGCTGGGGGTCCATATCCGGATGAGAGGCAAGAACTTCCTTTATCATGGAGAGAATGGCATTGGTGTATTTGCTGGTGCCATCCTTGGTATAAGCTCCACTGCCGTCATTCATCCACATATCCGGTGTTTGAGGAACTAAAATGTAGGCTCCGTCAAAATAAGACTGAATTTGGGGCATCGCCAGAGAAACAACTTTATTGCCCAAAAGCGCAATGGAGGTATCTGCCCCGCCTTCCCCTGCACCATGAAACAGAATAATGAGAGGACGATTTTTTGCAGGATGAGGCGTATAAAGAGCATACTTTAAGTGAATCTCACCATATGCAGTATCGTTGTAGGAGAAGTCTTTTTCCACAAAGCCCTCAATACCCTCAAAAACGGTTTTGGTACTGGCGTCAGATTTCAGGAGGAATCCGGCAAGAGAAGCATCTGCTAGAGAATCATTTAATGTAATGGTATATTGGACCTGGTCCTTTACGTTTAAGAAAGTACTGAGTTGGAAAGTATAGGGATAGCATAGCAGGTTGGAGGGGTGCACATACAATTCCAGGGAGATATACTCGCCTTCTTTGGCGGGAGTACCATCTGCATGGCAGATGTGGGCATCTACTACAGGAATATTTGTGGGAACATCTCCAAAAGCAGCTTTTTGTCCAACCACGGCAAAAGTAGCAGATGTCACTTCGCCGGTAACCTTTTGCCCCATATCCATAAGAATCTTGTGATTGGCAGGGCCCCAGTCATAGCCTTTGCTGTAAATGGTAAAAGAAGGTGAGCGAAATCCGTTGCTGCCAGAGGCTGCGTCGACTGGAGAAAGTAATGTTGAATGTGTCATTTTTTATCCTTTCTTTTCACTATAATATAATTAATTACGTCCGGTTCATTTCATCTGAAAATGGAGAAATGTGACTATCAGGTAGTATATCATATTTGCAGGAAAAAGAGGATGAAAAAATGGACATACTTTGTTCGAACCAAAGAAAAGGTGCCGGGCGCATGAAGGCGTCGGCACCTTTAAAAGGACAATGGTTAAAAAATGTTTTTCAGAACAACAGATTTGGTTTGTGTCATTTCGTTAAAGGTGCTCATGACACCCTCCCGGCCGATGCCGGAAAACTTGTAACCACCAAAGGGCATTTCAAAACTTCTGTAAAAACTTGCACCGTTAATAACGGCTCCACCACACTCTAAGGCATTGGCAATCCGAAATGCCGTCTTCATATTTTGTGAGAAAACACAGCCGCAAAGGCCAAAAATAGAAGCGTTAGCAATGGCAATGGCCTCTTCCTCGGTGTCAAATGGAATGATGGGCACCACCGGGCCAAAAATTTCCATATCTTTTGCCACATCAGCAGTAGGCGGAACATCGCCAATCACGGTGGGAGCATAGAAAGCGCCATTCCTGGTGCCGCCTAATAAGATCTTGCCCCCCTGTTCAACGGTGAGAGCCACCTCTTTTTCAATTTTAATAGCCGCTTTTTCACTAATCAGACAGCCAAGCTGAGTGTCTTCTTCAGCGGGCATGCCAACTTTAATGGCACTGATTTTCTGAATGGCTTTTTCTGTAAATTCTGCCACTCTGGAAC
>CAYRQT010000067.1:0-7388 GCA_964426655.1 uncultured Cuneatibacter sp.
CAGCTCAACAATTATCATAGAAGATCTGGTTTTACAGACTTTTATTCACAGTCTCATTAGAAATGATATTTCTGAACACTGGTACCGGCTGAAGGTATTCCTTTTCGAGGGTGAATACTTCTGCTGGTATCTTTTTTGTTGTTTCATGTTCTTTGCCATTGCCCCTCCTTTCTAGCCACGCAAGACATTTCTCATTAAAATCTGTGATGTCTGTAAAGGTACGATGATCCGCGAAGTTGTATTTCACATATTTAACTACCGCTTCAACCTGACCCTTTGATTCCGGATCTGCCCCATGACATAGAAACACCCGGAACTTCATAATATCAAGGTAATGTTGGAATCCTGCAGTATAGATGATATCTCCATTGTTTTCACTAACAGCTAATACCTTGTCCTGATCGTATACGATTTCCTGTGTGCGGCCTCCGTAATAAGCGAAAGCCTTTTCATGTGCTTCGATAAACGTGGCTGTTGTAAATGGTATCGTCTGCCAGTATACGAATTTATACCTTGAATGAGCTAGTACCATGGCAAAACAGTATAAGCATACTCTTTTTCCTTTGATATCTCTAAGCCATATCTGTCCCATATCAACCTGAGCTTGGTAACCGGGTGGAAGTTCATTCACCGCCTCATACTGTCGACTTCTTAGAACTTTCGGGATATCTTCCTCAAGACGGAGTTGGTGTATGTAGTTTCGCATGGTTCGTTCTTTAAACCGAATTTCTTTACCATACTTTTCTTCCAGCCAGTCAAACATCTGGGCAGCCGACATGTCAGGGTGCTGCTTCAGCCAATCGATCATGTCACTTCGAAATTCATCCGGCTTCTTTGTTCTCATCGCGGCAGCTTCTCTTGATCTTTGAAATTCCTCCGCACTCATGTCCCAGTACTTTGTTACAGTTCGTGGGTTGATTCCGAGCTTGTTTTTCACTGCATTTCTTTTAAAACCGAGTGCCTTTAATTTTTGGATTTGGTAATACATTTGCCAATCCTTCATCCTTTCTTCACCTCCATGTAGAATTATACTGCTTTTCTACAAGAAGGGTTTTTATTCGATGAAAAATATGCATTATTATTTGCCAAAAGTTATGTATTTCTATTTGCCAAAAACTATGTACTTTATTTTACCATGTACAACCTTAACATGGGATGTTTTTAAATTTGTTTATTCTCCTTTCTTCCGCTTAGGTTGTAGGCGTAGAACCTTAACATGGGATGTTTTTAAATCGCTTGCTTGTTGATTTTGTCTATGTCGAAGCGCCGTAGAACCTTAACATGGGATGTTTTTAAATCAGGGATATTATCCAACTAATTGTAGATGGGTGGGTAGAACCTTAACATGGGATGTTTTTAAATGTACCGGTATTTAGACAGCAACTCCAGCAAATACAGTAGAACCTTAACATGGGATGTTTTTAAATGGGAAATGAAGCCTGATGTGTTCCTTGCATACATCAGTAGAACCTTAACATGGGATGGTTTTAAATGAAAGAACCGTTTCCTTGAAGTTGAATAATAAAATTGTAGAACCTTAACATGGGATGTTTTTAAATTTCTCCAGTCCTGTACTAAAGGCTATTTTTCGGAAAGTAGAACCTTAACATGGGATGTTTTTAAATCAACAGTGGCGATTGGAACAGTGGCGATTACAATAGGTAGAACCTTAACATGGGATGTTTTTAAATATCTGGAGCTCTATAGCGTTTAGCTGTTCCTCCTCGTAGAACCTTAAACATGGGATGCTTTTTGGCGTATCCTATTAATTTGATTGAAATGGGTTTAATTGTACCCCGCTCCCAATAAATCACAACCTTCCCAATTCCCCCAAAAAATTTTACACTGTCTTTACACATCTTCGATAGATAAAACCCTTCCCGGGCAGTACAATCCTCTTATCATAAGGCAAAGAATCTGCCATCAGAAAAGGGGGCAGTAATATGGGAAGATTATTAAAAGGAAGGCCTGTTTGGCACGCTGTCATTTGGATCGTGCTTTATTTGCTTTCACTTGTCTTTGGGGCGTTTTTATCTGCATACCTGAGTGCCAATGACATAACGGGGATATGGCTGCTGCTTTTGGCAGTTATGCTTACCACCTATCTCCAGAGAGAAGGGGTGGGCAGACGGTTTGGTTTATGTTTGCCAATGGAAGGCAGTGGGGTAAAAACGCTGTTGTATATTCCCCTGCTTATTTTGGCCCTGTTCCCCTTAGTTTCGGGATTTGGTCAAAATCTGAACGGAAAAACAGTATATGCAGCGTTACTTCTGGCTTTGGGCACCGGTTTTCTGGAGGAAGTGATCTTTCGGGGGCTTTTGTTGCAGGCCATTGCCAGACGCCATGGCATTGACGCCGGCATCCTTATTTCCGGCATGATTTTTGGAGGGACACACCTGATCATCACACTGTTTCAGGGGGGAAGTATCCTACAGCAGTTGGAACAACTGGTTCTGAGTGTGGTTTTGGGTATCATGCTGGCCATATTGGTAATGGTGACACATTCCCTTCTGCCCGGCATCGCTTTTCATGTGGCATTTTATTTTACGGGAGCCATTACAGCGGATACAGTGACACAGCAACCCTTCCTTCTGGCTGCCTTTCTGACGGGAGTGCTGTTTTATGGGCTGTGGCTCATGTATTCCTGGAAAATCAACAGTATCAGACTTTCATAAAACAGCATTGAAGAGAGCACTCTGCCAGTGGCAGGGTGCTTTTTGCGTTCTGATGATTTCCCTTAACAGATTGTTTATCTGCTGTTTATGAAGAAAAAGGCAGCCTGTGGTATAGTAGAAAAAAACAATGCAGGTGGTGCAGAATTGAAAAAAAGAACAAAAAAAACCGAAGGGAAAACACTGACCATACGCAAAAGAATTGCCATATCCAATTTGATCATGCTGGCTGTACCGGTGCTGGTCACGGTGATCATGGGCATTCTCTGCGGCTCCCTGATTGCCGCTGCGGTGGAAAACGGCGCCGGCTTTGCCTTTGAAGATGGAGATGATTTCTATGAGGCCAGCCAGACCATATTTCGTTACATAGAGGACAAGCTGGAGGAGGATCCCGGTGCAGATCTGTCTGCAGAAATGGGAAATCTGACCAGATGGATGGATGAACAGGCCATAGCCATTACACTGCAGAAAGACACGGAAAGTCTTTACAGTTATGGACAGGCGATGGAGGAGGATGATGCACTGCAGACGGCCATTGCCACACTGGGGGGCACCGGCTTTGTATCCAATGGAAACCGCGGCCTTTTTGCCGGGGAGACTGCCATCCAGGGGGAAATTTACCGGATATATATCTACTCTAGCCCAAGGCAGGTGACACAGATTAGTCTGACGGCTGCCCTGTGGATTTCCGGTATCAGCATGGCACTGGCGGTATGTGGGGCCGTGTTTTTTACCAATCGGTTTCTGGTGAAGTTTCTATATAAAAGGATAGAGAAGCCTTTGCAAATGCTGCAGGAAGGAGCCAGCCAGATCGGAGAAGGGCATCTGGAGTATCGGATTGACTATATACAGAAGGATGAATTCGGAGAGCTCTGCCTGGCCTTTAATCGCATGGCCGGGCAACTGAAGGCCTATATGGAGCAGGTGGAAAAGCATGAACAGAGCCGAAAGGAGCTGCTGGCAGGCATTTCCCACGATTTGCGAAGCCCCCTCACCGCCATCCGAGCCTATGGGGAGGGGCTGCTGGATCAGGTGGTTACCACTCCGCAGGCAAGACAGACCTATTTGAACATGATTCTTCAGAAAGCAGAAGAGATGAACCGGCTTTTAAGCAAAATCTTCCTGTTTTCCAAAATGGATCTGGGGGAGTATCCGGATCATCCGGAGTTGTTGCAGTTAGAGGAGGAAACGGACCAGCTGGTGAAGGCACTGGAGGAGGAATACAGGGAAAAAGGGCTGACCATCCGTTGCGGCACACTTTCCCCGGCCCGGATACTGGCCGATCCGGATCAGTTAAGAAGCGTCATGGTCAATATCTTTGAAAACAGCCTGAAATACAAAGGCCCCCCCCGGGGGCATCTGGAGATATGGCTGGAAACCGGAAAGGAAAGCTGTCGGTTGTATTTAAAGGACGATGGGCCCGGTGTTCCGGAAGAAGCATTGCCCCATTTGTTTGATGTGTTTTACCGGGCAGACCCCTCCAGGCAGAAAACGGACGGGGGAAGCGGACTGGGACTGGCCATCGCCGCCAAGGCCATTGCCCGCATGGGCGGCAGCATTCAGGCAGAAAACGGAAAAGACGGGGGCTTATGCATCCTCATTATCCTGCCCCTTTACCAGGAGAAAGGAGGGACGGATGTCCAGAATACTGATTATTGAAGATGATGAAGCCATTGCAGCAGTGGAAAAGGATTATCTGGAAATGGATCACCACCAGGTGGTGACTGCGGCAGATGGACTGACCGGCCTTAAACTGGCCAGGGAAGAAAGTTTTGACCTGATTTTGCTGGATGTAATGCTGCCGGGGCTGGATGGCTTTGCCCTGTGTCGCAAAATGCGGGAGACGCTGGATATTCCCATTTTGATGGTCACCGCCAAAGGGGAGGATGAAGATAAAATCCGTGGTCTTGGCCTCGGTGCGGATGATTATATGGAAAAGCCTTTTTCCCCAGGCGTGCTTATGGCCAGAGTCAGGGCCAATCTGGCACAGTATGCCAGACTGAAAAAGGAGAACCCGGAGGATGCCCATCTTATACAGATCGGGGACCTGCAGATTTATCGGGATACCAGGCGGGTGTATATGGGGGAGAAAGAAATAGAACTGAAAAATAAAGAATATGAGGTGTTGCTGTTTCTGGCCCAGAGTCCGGATGTGGTGTTTAGCCGGGAAACCCTATACGAAAGGATCTGGGGTATGGAGGCCATGGGGGACAATGCCACGGTAGCGGTCCATATTAACCGGATTCGGGATAAAATGGGAGAAGATCCGGCCAGGCCCCGATATATTCAGACGGTGAGAGGGGCCGGATATCGATTAAAAAAATAATGCTGCTTTCATTGTTTATCAGAAGTTTATCTGCATTTATGCTGCTGTTTATCCGGAGTCCTTAAGATAAACACATCAAACAGAAAGGACAGCAGATAAATGGAGACGATACTGGAGACAAAGGAAGTCAGTAAGATATATCGGAAAAGAGCTGTGGTGGACCGGGTTTCCATGCAGGTGCAAAGAGGCGATATCTATGGCTTTATCGGAGAAAACGGTGCAGGGAAAACCACCCTTATGCGGATGATCTGCGGACTGGCGGCACCGGATGGTGGCAGCATATGCTGTTTTGGCAGCACCAATCCCCAACAGTGGAGCCGTCACATAGGATGCACCATAGAAACACCGGCCCTATACCCGCAAATGACAGCGGAAGAAAACATGGAGGTACAGCGGCTGATGCTTAGCCTGCCGGAGGATGGCAGGGGAAAAAAGCTGCTGGAAAAGCTGGGCATCGGAGATACGGGCAAAAAAAAGACGGGGCAGTTCTCCCTGGGCATGAAGCAGAGGCTGATGCTGGCCATAGCATTGCTGGGGCAGCCGGAATTCCTTGTGCTGGATGAACCCACTAATGGCCTGGACCCTGTGGGCATTAAAGAAGTGCGGGATATTTTACTGGAACTAAACCGTAAAAAGGGCATCACCATTCTGGTTTCCAGCCATATTCTGGGAGAACTGGAAAAAATGGCCAATCGTTACGGGGTCATTCGGGAAGGGGAAATGGTGGAGACATTCTCGGCAGAGGAATTGCCGGCCCGGTGCAAACAAGGGCTGACCCTCTATACACAGCAGCAGGAAAGGGCAGAAGCGGTCATCAAAAAAACGGTGCCGGAGGCGGTATTTGTCAGGGAAGGGGAGCGAATCCTGCATGTATATGGATGTACGGACGGGGAACAGATCAATCGACTGTTGCTGGCAGAAAACATCCCTTTGCAGGGAATTTTTCCGGAAAAAGAACATTTGGAGGACTATTTTCTGCAGTTGATGGGAGGGAAAAAAGGATGAGGGGAATTTTACGGGCTGATGGGTACAAATTAAAGAAAAACAAGTTGTTCTGGCTTTGCCTGCTGTTCTCTTTCGTAATGGGCATTGTACTGGTGGGGGCTTCCTATATGGAAATGCAGGAAGAATTGCTGGCAGCCCCTGCGGCGGGCAGTGCAGAGTATGGGGAATATCTGAATGCGGTGTCCATGGCGGAAGGAGCCAGTGGCATATGGGCAGTGGAATACGGCCTGGGCCTGGGACTTTTGCCCATTCTGTCCGGCACATTTATTGCCTGGTTCACTGCTTCTGAATTTTCCTATGGCACCATGAAAAACACGCTGGGCATTTCCAGAAGACAGATATTCCTGTCAAAATGCATCGTAAACAGCGTGGCATCCATTTTGTCCCTTCTCTTTTTCATGGCCGGATGCTGGCTGGCCGGCACCATAATCTGGGGAGCGGACCCACAGGGCGTTGGTTCTTTCTTCTCCATTGTGGGGATGGTACTGTTGCAGATTTTTCTCATTGTGGCATATGGCCTTTTCTTTACCTGCAATGCAGTGTGGATCCGCTCCAGCAGCGGTTCCATGGCCATCAATATACTTTGCGGAACCGGCCTTACCTATGTATTGTCTGCCCTTAACCTGCTTTTTGGAGGGAAAGTGGATCTGAATCATTACTGGATCGGCGGAGCCATGGGAAAGCTGGCAACAGTAACCCCGTTATCTGCGGATGTTTACAGGGGCCTTTGGGCAGGCGTTGTGTGGGGTGGGCTTTTCCTGGCCTTGGGAGTGATCGCCATGCGGAAAAAAGATATCCGCTAGGCGATATTGGGTAAAAGGAATTAAATCCAGTAAATTCACACGGAAATAAACTCCCTTTTCTAAAATCATTCAAGGCAGGAAAGCAGAAATCCATATCCCTCTTTTTCCATATCTTCCCTGGGAATAAAGCGCAGGGCTGCACTGTTGATGCAATACCGCAGTCCCCCCAGGCTGGCAGGCCCATCTGCAAACACATGGCCAAGGTGGGCCTGTCCCACCCGGCTTTTTACTTCTGTCCGGATCATTCCATGGGAATGGTCCGGCTTTTGCTGTACCACGTTAGGATCAATGGGCCTGGAAAAACTGGGCCAGCCGCAGCCGGAGGCAAATTTGTCTGTGGAAAGAAAAAGGGGCTCTCCGGTGGTCACATCCACATAAATGCCTGGGGCAAAGAGGGCGTCATAGGCATTGTGAAAAGGGGGCTCGGTGCCCTTTTCCTGGGTCACCTGGTATTGCAGGGGAGAAAGGCTTTTTTGCAGCTGGGCCTGATTCGGTTTCCGGTAGGCAGAAGGATCCACCAGGGCACTGGCTGCTTTTTGAAATTGGGCCGGTGAAATGTGGCAGTACCCGTCCGGGTGTTTG
>CAYRQT010000068.1:0-941 GCA_964426655.1 uncultured Cuneatibacter sp.
GTGAGGTTCTTCTTACGTCCATTGACGCTATTTATGAATTACAGGAATGCTTTCTCTTTCTGTAAAATTGACGACTGCCTTTTTCTATATTCAGTATCATCCGTTTTCCCCTCTCAATACCAGGGCCGTATCCACCCGACTGATGCGATACGCTCCCACTGCCGCCGAGATTGTCCCTGCCGCAGTGGAAACGAAAATTGCAGCAATGGTCATGCCCGTCAAAACAATTGCTTCGGGTACCAGGAACGGCATATCCAAGGATGTTTCAATAAGGCTGCCAAACAAGGTAACTGCTGCTATGGCCAGCGCCGCTCCCAATGCACTGCCAATAACACCTACAAAAAGCGTTTCTTTTACTAGGACTCCCATCAGCTTCATACGGGAAGCTCCCACCATGCGAAGCACTGCAAATTCCTTTTTCCTTTCATTGGCAATCAGGAAGAAGGTAAGCGCCATAATAAACAGCACCAGGAGCCAGATCACAACGACCAGTGCCCCTGCCACATCCGATACGCCGGAAAGTTTACCGGACACATCTGCAATCATGCTCTGTGTCTGTACGGCCTCCACGCCGTGTACATGCAGGTTGATGTCATTGACCACCTCTTCCACAGAGAAACCATCCGCCACATTGATCAGCACACTGGAAACAATTTCATCCGGATCCACATCCCCAAAATTGAAAATCTTCTTTTCTTTTGCCGCAGTAATCAACGTCTTGATGGTCTCTTCATTTGCGTATACCGCATTGTCCAGGTAGGTGCCTGTGGTATCCAGTCTGGCTGCCACTGTCACCTCGGACCCATAGAATGTCAGGGTATCGCCCTGGAAAGCATTCAGATTGCAGCCGACCAGCACCTCCATGTCTTTCAATTCATTTGTATATGTGCGCTGCACCCAGGGCTGAATGGTAAAATCTGTTTCCGGATCGAATCCAATGA
>CAYRQT010000068.1:951-7110 GCA_964426655.1 uncultured Cuneatibacter sp.
AGCTGGCCGTTGAAGAAGCCAGGAAGAACTGCTCTGACAGCTCTTCCACGCCGGATATAGCAGAAAGCTCCTCCACTACTTCAATATCCATGTAGAAATATCCCGGATTCCCCTGCAGGATCAACCCTTCCAGAGAAGATTTTGTGGTGGCCTCGTAGGGCACCACCATAATGTCCGCCCCCAGCCTGGTCTCCAGTGAATGCAGCCCGCTGCGCAAGCCTGCGATCATCAGGGAACCACCCAGAATGGAAAAGCTTAAAAGAGCAGAGAGTATTATCAGCACCGTGGTTCTGACCGGTCTGCGTGTGCAGTTCTTAATGGGCAGACTTCTAAGTGAGCGCATATCACCGGGCCTTCCTTTCATTCATCCAGAGTGCTGCGCCGGTCAGCAGCAACATGGCCCCGCAGATGACAAGCACGCTTGGACGCATCACAGACTGACAACGCATCTCCATGGACATACACATATGGATCAACGTTCCTGGCAAAAGCATGGTCAAAAGGATGGTGGGGATGCTAAGAATCAAAATCGCCCTTTTTACAGGTTTTTCTTTTGCCACCCACAGATATCCATATGTCAGTACCAATACCACTGCCGTTCCGGTTATGGCCTGCTGTGCCCAGTGACAAAGCATATAGCTGCCGTCCTCTTTCGGTCCGCAGGCGTGAAAAAGGAAGGGCGTCCCCAGTGCCAAAAGCAAAGCCAGCACAAATAATCCTCCAAAAACAATCCTTTCAAAAGTAATCTTCTTCCCCATTTATCTGTCTCCTTCTTAAAAAGAGCAATCTTCATGCAACACTGTTAGTTTAATCTAACTGCCCCCTGCAAGTGCAGTTCTTCATTACAACATGTTTTAGTATAGCATAATGCCTTTTGTGAAATGTTCTGTCACTGACATTTCTGCGCAGATTTGTTGCAGGATATTGACTGTTTGCGCCCAAAAAAAGAGATTGCTAAAAAGCAATCCCTTCACTTTCTTTATTAATCTGCTCATTTTTCTCTTTCAGATGGTAGAAATACTCCCTTCTGTACTGGCAGGGTGTCTTACCTTCCATACTTTTAAACACCCGGCAAAACTGAGAAGCATTGCAAAATCCAACCTGTACCGCAATATAGGAAACACATAGTTCTGAGCGGGTCAGCAGTGCCTTTGCCTCCCTGCAGCGCATTTCATTGCAATATGTCAAAAGAGTTTTGTTCGTTTCTTTTTTAAAGGCCCTGCAAAGGTAACTGGGATTCACATACAACCTGCCTGCAATTCTGTTCAGGCTGAATTTCTCCCGGTAAGATTCCGCAATATATCGTTTGGCTCTGGCCACAATCACATTTCCCTCTTCCCTGCAGGAAATCTCCTGGCTTAGGCAGCAGCTGCAGGGCTGATACCCAAATTTTTTTGCCTCCTCCAGCGAGGTAAATACGACGATTTTATCCGGCTCTATATTTCCTATATCCCAGGACGGGCGACACACCGTATTGCCTTTTTTGTGTCCGTAAAAAAGTTTACCGTCATAACGCCTGTCATGCTCCAGTATGGCTCTCCACTGTTCCCTGTCCATATCTCCTTCCTTTCTGCAAATTACCCTTCTGTATTTGTTGATTCCCTTAAATCGATGTCTTCCACAAAGCCATTTGCATAGGAGTTAGATTAAACTAACTAAAAGAATAACATGTTTGTTTTTTTTCGTCAATTATAATTTCACATTGGTTTATCCATGGCGTTCCCTTCGCCGCTTTTCAAAGCCCAAATAAAAAAGCTGCCTCTTTAAAAAGAGGCAGCTTTAACCTTTGTTCCTGTCTGCTATCAGCGGAAATACTCCACACCGCTTTCAAAAATCTTCAGATCCTGTTCGCCATAGATGTTGATGGCCACCCCGTTCCCACGACGTTCTGCATGCGCCATTTTACCAAGCACACGTCCGTCCGGACTGGTAATGCCTTCAATCGCCCCATAGGATCCATTCACATTCCATTCCTCATCATTTGCCGGATTGCCGTCAATGTCCACATATCTGGTGGCAATCTGCCCGTTAGCTTCCAGTTTTTCCAGCCATTCCCGGCTGGCCACAAATCTCCCTTCACCATGGGAAGCGGGATTGGTGTATACACCTCCCAGTACCGCCTTCTGCAGCCAGGGAGATCTGTCAGATGTTACCTGAAGGTATACCATTTTGGAAATATGACGTCCGATGGTATTCATGGTCAGTGTTGGGGAATCCGGTTCCTGGGCCTGCACATGGCCATAAGGAACCAGCCCCAGCTTGATCAGGGCCTGGAACCCGTTGCAGATTCCCAGCACCAGCCCATCCCGCTTGTTCAAAAGATTCTCAATGGCTTCTTTCAGGCGGGCATTGCGGAAAGCTGTGGCAAAGAATTTTGCGGAACCGTCCGGCTCATCTCCAGCCGAAAACCCGCCCGGAAACATGATCATCTGGGCCTGTGCAATGGCCCTTTCAAAAACTTCCACTGAATCCCGAATGTCCTGGGGCGTCTGGTTACGGAACACCCTCACATCCGGCTGGGCCCCCGCCCGGAAAAAGGCTTTGGCACTGTCATATTCACAGTTGGTGCCCGGGAACACAGGAATGAATACCCTGGGCACAGCCGTCTGATGCCGGCATACGTAAATTTCCTTCGTCTTAAAGAGCTTGGGCGCAAAATCATCCGTCTGGGCACCGGATCTGGTGGGAAACACTTTTTCCAGTGGCTTTTTCCATGCCTCCTCTCCCTCCTGCAGGGATATGGTCATATTCTTCCATGTGATAACGGGCATGGAAATGGTCTCGCCCACTTTTCTTGCCCAGGGCATCCATCCTGCATCTGCGCCTTCCACCTCAATCAGAAGATCCCCATAGCCAGGGGTAAAGAACAACGCCTCAGGAACATCCTCCTCAAAGGCTGCGCCAATGCCATTTCCAATCGCCATTTTAAAGGCGCTTTCTGCCAAGCCATGTCCGCCTATCGCATAGGCGGACAGAATTTTTCCGGAACGGATACTTTCATGTAAACTTCTGTACATGGCCATCAAAGTCTCATAATCCGGCAGACTGTCCCCATCTTTTTCCGTGTGCAGGTAATACAGCTCGTGTCCCGTCCCCTTCCATTCCGGACTGATGATGGTGTCAAGAGTGGCCACATCCACTGCAAAGGATACCAGGGTGGGTGGCACATGAATATCATTAAATGTGCCGGACATGGAGTCCTTTCCGCCAATGGAAGGCAGTCCAAATCCCATCTGGGCATCATAAGCTCCCAAAAGGGCTGCAAAAGGCTGCCCCCATGTTCGGGAATCTTCCGTCATTCTCTGAAAATACTCCTGGAAGGTCATGCGGATTTTACTGAAATCTCCGCCTGCAGCCACAATTTTTGCAATGGAATCCACGACCGCATACACTGCGCCATGATAAGGGCTCCAAGCCGATAAATACGGATCAAATCCAAAGCTCATCATGGTGACCACATCTGTTTTTCCTTCAGCCACAGGGAGCTTTGCCACCATGGTCTGGGTAGGGGTCAGCTGGTATTTGCCTCCAAAAGGCATCAGCACACTTCCAGCTCCAATGGACCCATCAAACATTTCCACCAGCCCTTTCTGGGAGCACACGTTCAGGTCGGATAAAAGAGACAACCAGTTTTCCCTTTTTTCTGCATCTTTACGGGGTGCAAAATAGTTCTCTTCTGCCTTCGGCATGACTACGGACACAACGGCCTCCTGATGTGCACCGTTGGTATCCAGAAACGCCCGGCTAATATTGACAATGGTCTTTCCCCTCCAATGCATTACCAGTCTTGGAGAAGCAGTCACTTCTGCCACGGTGGTGGCTTCCAGATTTTCTTCTGCTGCGTATGCCAGGAACTGCTCCACGTCAGATGGATCCAGTACTACAGCCATTCGCTCCTGGGATTCGGAAATGGCAATTTCCGTACCATCCAGTCCCGCGTACTTCTTGGGCACCTTGTCCAGCTGAATTTCCAGTCCCGGAGCCAGTTCTCCAATGGCCACAGACACCCCGCCTGCCCCAAAATCATTACATTTCTTGATCAGATGGCTCACTTCCGGCCGTTTAAAGAGACGCTGCAGCTTTCTCTCTGTAGGTGCATTTCCCTTTTGTACTTCTGCCCCACAGGTTTCAATGGATTCCACGGTATGCACCTTGGAGGATCCTGTCGCCCCTCCAAGACCGTCTCTTCCGGTACGCCCGCCCAAAAGAACGATCACGTCCCCCGGATCGGAATTTTCTCTTTTCACGGCGCTGCGCGGTGCTGCCCCCATCACTGCACCGATTTCCATGCGTTTTGCCACATAATCAGGATGATAAATTTCCTGTACATATCCGGTGGCCAGACCAATCTGATTGCCATAGGAGCTGTATCCCTGGGCAGCCTGACGCACGATCTTTTTCTGGGGAAGCTTGCCCTTTAACGTCTCTGCCATGGATTTTGTGGGGTCTGCCGCCCCAGTCACCCTCATGGCCTGATACACATAGGTCCGCCCGGAAAGAGGATCCCGGATGGCTCCTCCAAGGCAGGTGGCCGCTCCACCAAAAGGCTCTATTTCTGTGGGATGATTATGGGTCTCATTTTTAAAGTTGACCAGCCACTCCTCTTCCTTTCCGTCGATGGTCACCGGCACCACAATGGAGCAGGCGTTGATCTCGTCCGTCTCTTCCTGATCTTCCAGTTTTCCATCCTTTTTCAGTATTCGCATGGCAATCAGCGCCAGGTCCATCAGGCAGACGAATTTGTCCTTTCTGCCTGCAAACAGGCTGTCCCTGTCCGCCATATACCGCTCAAAGGTCTGCTGCATACGGTCTTTGAAATACCCCTCTTCAAAGGTAATGTCTGTCAGCTCTGTCAAAAAAGTCGTATGGCGACAATGGTCAGACCAGTAGGTGTCCAGTACCCGGATTTCCGTCATGGAAGGATCCCGCTTTTCCTCTTCCATAAAATATTTCTGTATATGAAGAAAATCCCGAAATGTCATGGCCAGATTCAGACTTTGGTACAATTCCCGGAATGTCTTTTCTTCCATAGTAGAAAAACCCTTTAAAACGGCCACATCTGCCGGCTCAGGAAAAACGGTGACCAGCGTGGAAGGAATGCTTTCTTCTGCCTCTCTGGAGTCCACCGGGTTAATGCAGTGATTTTTCACCCGCTCCAGCACTTCCTGGGTGATGTTTCCCTGAAGCACGTAGGTGGTGGCGCTGCGAATGACCGGTGCCTCATCCTCTTTTAACAGTTTCACACACTGCTCTGCAGAATCGGCCCGCTGGTCGAACTGACCCGGAAGATACTCTGCCGAAAAGAACACCTCTCTTTCCTGCCTGGGAAAATCCATTTCATAATACACATCCACAGGGGGCTCGGAAAAAATGGTATCCAGTGCTTTCCGGTAGGTTTCCTCTGACAGGTTCTCCACATCATAGCGCACCAGCACCCGTACCCCCGTTACCTCATCCAGTCCCAGATACCCTTTGATTTCTTCCAGCAGTTCCTTTGCACGCACTGCAAAGGGTGGTTCCTTCTCAACATAGATTCTTCTGACGCTCATGGCTTCCTCCACTAAACAGATTTCGATAGCTCATCCACAGTATTATAGCACCCTTTTTTCCCCTGTGGCAATACACAATAAAAGGACCTTTAGCATTTTTCCGTTGTACCGGAAAAAGAACAGTCAAAAAACCTTATTTTATAATGAGCTTCTTGTTCTTGTATATAAGGCTGTGTATAATGTAGGTCGATTCGGAAATGTTTTGATTTTTCAGGAAAGGATGGAAACGCATGTTAAAAAAGGACGCTACAATTCAGGATATTAAGGAGGAGGTACTCTTCCAGGTGGCCCGGCTAAGTTTTGCAGGCACGTTGGAGGAAGAAAAGGATGCCCTTCCCTATGCCATGATTCCCGGCCCCCAGGCCAATTTCCGCTGCTGTATTTACAGAGAGCGGGAGGTGATCCGACAGCGGATCCGTCTGGCCCAGAACAAACCCGGAAGCGGCACCTCCGCCAGAAATCTGATTCAGGTGGTGGAAGCAGCCTGCGCAGACTGTCCCATCTCTCCCTATGTGGTCACGGACAACTGCCAGAAATGCATGGGTAAATTCTGCCAGCAGGCCTGTCATTTCGGGGCCATATCCATGGGCAGCGAAAGGGCCCATATTGA
>CAYRQT010000069.1:0-6965 GCA_964426655.1 uncultured Cuneatibacter sp.
AGGTGGGTCAGATTTAAACGAAAAAGTGGGTCAATTTTACTTGACATTCAACAAAAGGGGCGGCCAAGTTTCGGGGCGGAAATTGTGACAGCAGCGAGATGACGTCCGGAGACTGGAAGTCTCCCCTTCATTTTACCTGTGCCTTTGGGCATGGCTTTTTTGCCAGCCCCCGTCTGATTCTGGAAGGAGGGCACTGGTGCCCTGTTTGTGAACGGGAAAGCTGGAATTATTATGAAAGAGCCAGAAAAGATCCTTTCTTTGCCCAGATCTGGACGCCTCTGCATCCTGCGGGTGAAAAGGCCTTTACCTACAAAAAGAAAGTTTCTGAACTGGATGTCCAATCAGGCACCTAAGCTTTTTTCCTGAAAAAGGGGTGCCGCAAAATCGGTATATACCATGATTTTGCGGCACCCCTTTCCTTTTCACGGAAAGATTATTAATTATTCTTCCTGATGGGGAGGTTCCCCTTTCACCTTGTTTTCCTTTTTGATCTGTAGCTGTTTTTCATGCATCTGATCTAAAAGCTGCTCCATCACAATTTTTCGCAGATACATTTCAAACCCCAGTGTACAAAGCAGGGAAAACTGCTGCACATCCTCCGGCAGATCCTGATTGTCCTGGTCCACCTTTTCCACTATCTCCACCAGATGCTGCATTTCCTGCTTCAGTACGGAGCGGCAGGAGGCATACACCCGCTCATAAATACCATTTATGTTCATGCCACCCTTCCCCTGAAAATACTGCTCCGTTATGGGCTGCAAAAGGGTTTGAATATCGCTGATGGAAAGCAGATTCTTGTAATAGTAAATAAACGTGAGCATCAGCATATGCTCCCTGGAATACTTCTTTTTATGAGGGGGAGGGAGCAGATTATTTTTGGCATAATTATTAATCATGGTCTTTGTGAGAATTTTATCTTCCGCATTCCGCTTTGTTCTGGCCATGTGGGTGTCCATAAAGGTGGTCACCTGATCCATATATAAATCTATATCCGGAATCATGCCTGGCTTAATAAAATCCAGGTGCTGAATTCTGGAAAGCATTTCTTCTATTCTTTTTTCTTTATCCTGCATACCGGAAGCCTCTTTTCCAATGATGCTTCTAGTATATAGTATTGAAAACTACATGTCAAGGTCAGCTCTTATGCTCCCACCACATCTGCCATGGAATACAGCCCTGCCGTTTTTCCAGCCAGATATTTGGCAGCCGCCAACGCCCCTTTCCCAAATATGGCTTTGGAATAAGCGGTATGCTGAAACGTAATGACCTCATCTTCACCTGCAAACAGCACATCATGCTCACCTACAATGGTACCTCCACGCACTGCACTGATGCCAATTTCTTTTGAATCCCTTTTTTGACGGATGGCATGCCTGTCGTAACGGTAAAAGTAGGGTTGGTCTGCCTTCTCTTCCAAGCCTTCCCGCACGGCATCTGCCATGGCAATGGCGGTACCACTGGGCGCATCCACCTTTTGGTTATGATGTTTCTCAATAATTTCCACATCAAACCCTGCAGGCCCAAGGACTTCTGCCGCCTCTTTTAATAGCTTCAACAGCATATTGACGCCCAAAGACATATTCGCCGAACGAAGAATGGCCACCTTTGCGGAGGCAGCCTCCACTCTTTGCAATTGCTGCTGGGAAAGGCCGGTTGTACAAAGCACCAGGGGTATTTTTTTCTCTACTGCAAAATCCAGCAGATCATCCACAGCAGAAGCCACTGCAAAATCCACAATGACATCAGCAGGAACGGTACAATCCTGTATATGGGAAAAAACGGGGTATGCCTGATCTCCCCTGGTCATAGGATCCACTCCTGCCACAATGGTGCATTCCGGGTCGGCACTTGCCAGACCCGACACGACCTGCCCCATTCTGCCACCGCATCCATGCATGAGAATACGAATCATTTTAACAGCCCTGCCTTTCTTAACTCAGCTTCCAACACCTTGCTGTGGCCCTCTTCCATGGGAGAGAGCGGACGCCTGCATTCTCCTGCCTGATACCCCAGCATATTCATGGCTGCCTTTACCGGGATAGGGTTTACTTCAGAGAAAAGGGCATCAATGAGAGGAAGTGCATTCAGCTGCATTTGTGAACTTTTGTCATGATCTCCCTGAAAGAAAGCGGTGCAGATCTCATGAGTGTAACGGGGAGCCACATTGGAGAGAACAGAGATGACACCCTTGCCTCCCAGCGAAAGCAATGGAACGATCTGGTCATCGTTTCCGGAATAGACATCAATCTTTCCCTGTGCCAGATGCATCAGTTTCACAAGTTGGGCAATATTTCCGGTTGCATCTTTTACCCCCACAATGTTTTCCACGTCAGTGCACAGGGAAACTATGGTTTCCGGAAGAATGTTGACCCCTGTCCGTCCGGGAATATTGTAGAGAAGGATGGGAATGGATACCGCATCTGCCACCATTTTAAAATGAGTGTAAAGCCCCTTTTGTGTGGCTTTGTTATAATAGGGGGAGACCAGAAGCAACCCATCTGCACCTGCCTTCTCCGCCTCTGTGGACAAATAAATGGCTTCCTTTGTACTGTTAGATCCGGTTCCTGCAATAACAGGTACACGTCCAGCTACCTGATTCACTACAAATTTCATGCAGTCAATGTGTTCTGCATGACTTAACGTGGAGGACTCTCCTGTCGTCCCGCACACCACAATGGCATCCGTTCCTCCTGCAATCTGGTCTTCAATTATGCGACCAAACTCCTGATAATTGACCTGGTCATCCTCTGTAAAAGGTGTAATGATTGCTACAGCAGCGCCTTTAAAAATTGACATATTATACTTCCTCCTTCTGAATTAACATGGTTGAATGGAGAATAAGTGACAGGCTGCCCCTCCCTGCTGCATAAAAAAAAGGGCCAACACAAATCGTCAGCCCCAAAATTCCACAGAAGTGGTTCTTTACGGTAGCTCACCATCTGCATGCAGATGACAGTCATACGGCTATTCGCCGGATGCCCAGGATCCTTTTTTCCACAAAAACGGTCCTTCGGCGCTTTCCCCTTTTTCCAACCTTCCACTGTGCATGGACACATCCGGCTGGATACTGATGAATTGCGCGACCTCTACTCTATTCTCTATTACATTCCAATTGCTATCTGCTCCCATCATAGCGGATACACCGCTCTTTGTCAACTCCTTAGCTGTTTTTCTTCTGAGACGCTCTTTTGCGCATGGTAGGATCCAGAATTTTTTTGCGGATTCGCAGATTTTTAGGTGTAACCTCTAGCAACTCATCTGTATCAATAAACTCCAGGCACTGTTCCAAAGACATTTGTCTGGGCGTGGTCAGGCGAAGGGCATCATCTGATCCAGAGGCACGGGTATTGGTAAGCTGCTTCTTCTTGCATACATTCACTTCAACATCTTCGGTTTTGCCGCACTGGCCAATGACCATACCGCTGTACACCTTTTCTCCGGGGCCGATAAACAAAATCCCCCTCTCCTGAGCGTTATACAGGCCATACGTAACAGATTCTCCGGTTTCAAATGAAATAATGGATCCCTGCTTTCTATACTGGATATCGCCTTTATACAGATCGTATCCATCAAACACCGTATTGATAATGCCATTTCCTTTGGTGTCCGTCATGAACTCTCCCCGATAACCGATTAATCCCCTAGACGGAATGGAAAATTCCAGACGGGTATAGCCCCCTGCCGCATTGCTCATGCCCTGCAACTCTCCTTTTCTGGAACTAAGTTTCTGAATGACACTTCCTGAAAATTCTTCCGGCACATCCACATACACCAGTTCCATAGGCTCCATCAGCTGATTTCTCTCATTGCGCTTTGTAAGCACTTCCGCTTTACTGACAGCAAATTCAAACCCTTCCCGCCGCATATTTTCAATCAGGACAGAAAGATGCAACTCTCCTCTTCCGGAAACCTTGAAGGAATCCGCACTGTCTGTTTCCTCAACCCGAAGACTTACATCGGTATTTAACTCCCTGAACAGTCGGTCTCTCAGATGTCTTGAAGTGACAAATTTTCCCTCCTGCCCTGCAAATGGACTGTCATTGACCAGGAACTGCATGGCAATGGTGGGTTCTGATATCTTTTGAAAAGGAATGGGCTCTGGGAATGCAGGATCACACAAAGTATCTCCAATGTGAATTTCCGAGATTCCGGAAACGGCCACAATGGAACCAACGCCTGCTTCCTGCACCTCCACCTTATTCAACCCGTCAAACTCGTATAATCTTGTCACCTTGACCCGGCGGTTTTTGTCCAGATCATGGGCATTGACCACCGTCACTTCCTGGTTGACCTTCAGACTGCCGTTTTCAATCTTTCCAACCCCAATTCTTCCCACATATTCATTGTAGTCAATGGTACTCACCAACATCTGTGTAGGTGCCTCCTCACTCCCTGAAGGTGCAGGGATGTGATCGATAATGGTTTCGAACAGGGGCAACATGTTTGCTTTTTCATCGGTCATGTCCAACACCGCATACCCATTGCGTGCAGAGGCATACACAAAGGGGCAATCCAGCTGGGCGTCTGTGGCATCCAAGTCCATCAAAAGTTCCAAAACCTCATCCACCACTTCTTCTACCCGGGCCTCTGCTCTGTCAATTTTATTGACGCAGACCACTACTGCCAAATGCAGCTCCAACGCCTTTCTAAGAACAAATTTGGTCTGGGGCATGGCACCTTCATAGGCATCCACCACCAGAATTACACCGTCCACCATTTTCAGGACTCGTTCCACTTCGCCACCGAAATCTGCATGCCCGGGGGTATCTACAATATTGATTTTGAAATCTTTATAATAAACGGCCGTGTTTTTGGACAGGATGGTAATGCCCCTCTCCCTCTCGATGTCATTGGAGTCCATGACCCTTTCCTGTACTTCCTGATTTTCCCGAAAAACACCGCTCTGTTTCAGCAACTCATCCACCAGTGTGGTTTTTCCGTGATCAACATGGGCAATAATAGCCACATTTCGTATATTTTCTTTCTTCATTTGCATCTCCTATGTGCATTTCTCTATCCAGTTTGAAATCAACCTTTTTATTTTAGCACTTTTCAAAGGGAATGCAACTGTTTCCTGTAGGGAACCTTTTAAAATAAGGAATCTGGCCGGTAAAATGGAGGCGTTTACTGCCGGCCTCCTCCGAAACCGCTATTTCCCCGGCCTCCTCCGCTGTTGCCACCGCCGCCGAAGCCGCCTCCGCCACTGCCAAAGCCACTTCCACCAGAAGAAGTGATGGTGTCGGAAAGGGTTACAGTGGTTAGTTTACTTCCTAGTGTCACTGTGCCTCCGCTGTATACGCCACCAACGCCTTCACTGGAATATGTACAATCCGTGTAGATGGTATATGTGTCTCCCACAGTCAGTAAATCGCTACTGAATGTGAGGGACTGAATACTTTTATCTGCTTCATATGTCAGCAGGGCATTGCCGTTCTCATCCACCACGCTGATGATGGTCCCCGCTGAAATTGTAGAATCAAAGTTCACCAGAAAAACCGGTTGCTCTGCACTTGTCGCTGTTTCTGCCATCCCGGAACTTCCGGTAGCCATCAGTGTTCCTCCGGTAAGAGTAAAGGTATTCTGGTAATCCAAGGCCCCATTGTCACTTCTTTCCGGTCCAAAAACATACACTATACCTCCCGTCATGGTAATACTTCCATTGGAATCAATACCATCTCCATCAGCATAGACATATAAACTGCCTCCGCTGATTGTAATATTGTAATCACCGGAGCTCCCCTGAAAACTCCAGCTATTTTCTTCTGATGTACCTCCTGCACTGTTTAATCCGTCATCTTCTGCATAAACCGTTACATTGCCATCTGTCATTATAATGGTGCTTCCCTCGATGCCTTCATAGGAGCTGCTCACCAGAACATTTCCCCCTTCTATGGTAACTATTCCTTCTGCATGCATTCCGTCATCACCGCTATTGATCCAGACCGCACCTGCTGAAATGGTAATCCACCCTAAAGCCGCAGTGTCTTCCTGCTTGGAAGCCAGCCCGTCTCCCCCAGCATCCACTACTACCATGCCTCCGGTCATTTCCAGGGAATCATGCCCCACAATCCCGTCATCCACGGCGGTGACCTGAATCAGTCCTCCTCTAATGTTTAAATCATCCTTGGTTTTAATGCCATCGGATACATTTCCGTTTACGGTAAAGGTCCCTTCCCCTGTAATGCTTAAGTCGGACACACTGTACAATGCCGCATCCGCATCACTGTCGCTGCCAGCTTTTTTGTCCTCCAGCGTATTGGTGGTATCCGCTGCCAGTGTAATAAAAACTTTATCTGCATCCTGTACCCATAATGCCGGACCAGATGTGGATGTCACAGACAACCCGGAAAACACCAGATTCACCTTCTGATCTGCTGCGTTCACAATAATCTGTCCTTCCAGATCCCCTTCAATGACATAAGTCCCTGCGGCGGTAATGGTCACTGTAGACCCGCTAACTTTTGCACCGCTCCCGGAAACTGTTGCAGAATCTCCTGTCAGGGAAATGGTCACTGCCCCGGACAGGTCGGTAACATAGTGATCATCTGTCGTATCCAAAAGGGCAGAGACATCGGCCATCAGTGCAGTCATTTCTGCCTCTGTCACCACAGTTCCCGCCGCAGCCTCCAGGCCGTCACTGCTGCCTGTTATAACTTGTTCTTCACCATTTGTGGTGGTTGTGCTATCCGTGGCAACGGCCTGCGTGGTCGAATTTTTGTCCGCTTCCGAATTTACTGTATTACTACACCCTGCCAGAAGCAATCCGCTTAACAGGAGGGATATCCATATGTTTCTTTTTGCTTTCCATGCCATATATGCCGCCTTTCTGCATTTGCATTTTACTATGCTTTCACTATACCCAAAGGCTGTGTACATTCTTTGAAAAGCCGATAAGAAAATGAAAAAAAACATTAAACCTGAATTATTCATGAGGGTAAAAAATCATAGATTTATCCATGGAATTA
>CAYRQT010000070.1:0-6929 GCA_964426655.1 uncultured Cuneatibacter sp.
AAACCCAGAGGGACTTCCTCCTGTGGTTTACAGGAAGCTGCTGGAAACAAAACTTTTGGCAGCATAGCTGTCAAAGAAATTTAGTGAGTTATAAGACTACACTTTTCTTGACAACTCCAAAAAATATTGGATGCAGTAATCACAAAATTTAAAACATGCAAAGCAAAGGAAATTGTGGAGCACATGCACGCGGAAAAGGCGTATGAACAAACCAGATCCGGGGAAATCATACCATATTCAATGGCAAAAGAAATAAGAGACTTTTAATAGAAAAGCATACATAATACGGGAGGAACTCACATGACTTATCTGGCAAACCCCAATCGTTACACCCAAATGCAGTATCGCCGCTGCGGAAAAAGCGGCCTGAAGCTGCCGGCCATTTCACTGGGACTCTGGCACAATTTCGGAGACCAGGCCCCTTTTTCAAACAGCCGGGAAATGCTTCTGGGGGCATTTGACTGTGGCATCACCCATTTTGACCTTGCCAATAACTACGGCCCGGCGGCCGGATCAGCAGAAGAAACCTTTGGCCAGGTGATTTCCGGGGACCTTCGGGCTCATCGGGATGAGCTGGTCATTTCCACCAAAGCGGGCTATTATATGTGGCCCGGCCCATACGGCGAATGGGGCTCCAAAAAGCAGCTCATCAGCTCCCTGGATCAAAGCCTGCACCGCATGAAGCTGGACTATGTGGACATCTTTTATCATCATCGTCCGGACCCGGAGACCCCATTGGAAGAAACGGCCGAGGCCCTGGAGCAGATTGTTCGATCCGGCAAGGCCCTTTACATTGGCATTTCCAACTATAATCCTGCGCAGACGGAGCAGATGATAAAAGAACTCTCTTCCCGGGGGATCCGCTGTCTGATTCACCAGATGAGATATTCCATGTTCGCCCGGGAAAACGAGGCAGTACTGGATGTGCTGGACGGTGCAGGCATCGGCTCTATTGCCTTTTCCCCCCTTGCACAGGGTCTGCTCACGGACAAATACCTGCAGGGCATTCCTGCAGATTCCCGGGCTGCAGGAAGTAGCGTATTCCTTACCCGGGAGGGCATTACGGAGGATAAAGTACAAAAGGCAGCGTTGTTAAATGAACTTGCCCGGGAGAGAGGCCAGAGCCTTGCCCAGCTTGCCCTGGCCTGGGTTCTGTTAAGGACCACCTCCGTGATTATCGGCGCCAGCCGCCTGTCCCAAATCAGAGAAAATGTAAAGACCCTTGACCGGATGGACTTTACCGGAGAGGAGCTGGACCGGATATCGTTGATCCTGAAAGGACGATATGAGGCAGGATGGATCAGC
The DNA here is from genome assembly GCA_964426655.1 of uncultured Cuneatibacter sp. GTDB lineage: Bacteria > Bacillota > Clostridia > Lachnospirales > Lachnospiraceae > RGIG8306. Next base: position 1,306 of record CAYRQT010000070.1, read on the forward strand.
AGCCTGGATGAGTCGGAGGGAGGGATCTATGAGAAAAAAGGAAAGAGAAATGAGCCTAAGTGATGAAGTGATCGCAGATCTCATCAGAATTGCCCGTTCGCTGAATACCAGTACCCTGAGCGAAGAGGAGTACCATAAAAATGGCGGTAAATTTCATTTTGAAGAATTGGATGAGGATTTTGGCGGATTTGCCAACTACTGTGCATTGGCAGGGATAAAGTGTGAAAAGGAGAAGTTTTTACTGTGAGGAATATACTGAAAGTGGCTTTACTCCAGCTCCTGCCAGAGGAAACTGTGGAGGGGAACCTAGAAAAAGGATTAAAGTATTGCAGGCAGGCCAAAGAGAGGGGGGCAGATCTGGCCCTGTTTCCTGAGATGTGGAACGTTGGGTATCGGATTCCGGAAAATATGGATGAATGGAAAGTGGGTGCCATATCTGCTGACAGCAGGTTTATGGATGCCTTTAAAGACCTGGCCAGAGAGCTTGGGATGGCTATAGGCATCACTTTCCTTGAAAAGCATGAGCCTCTGCCCCGCAATTCCATCTGCCTTATTGATCGTTTCGGCAACCTGGTGCTTACCTATGCCAAAGTCCACACCTGTGATTTCGGAGATGAGTGCAGACTGATGGCCGGTGAGGATTTTTTTGTTTCCGATTTAAATACGGCCCAGGGAAACGTCAAAATAGGTGCCATGATCTGCTATGATCGGGAATTTCCGGAAAGTGCGCGCATCCTTATGCTGAAGGGCGCCGAAATTATCCTGGTGCCCAATGCCTGTCCCATGGAGATCAACCGCCTTTCGCAGCTGCGGGCCCGGGCCTATGAAAACATGGTGGGGATTGCCACGGCAAACTACCCTGAGGGAAAGCCGGATTGCAATGGGCATTCTACTGCGTTTGACGGAATGGCATACAGACCCGGAAAACATGGCTCCAGAGATACACTAATTGTGGAAGCAGGAGAGGGCGAGGGAATTTACATGGCAGATTTTCCCATGGATGAAATCCGGGATTACAGAAGCCGGGAGGTCCATGGCAATGCCTATCGCCATCCCCGAAAATACAAACAGCTGGTTTCGGAGGTGATAGAGGCGCCATTTCTGCGGAAAGACTACCGCCCTTCATAAATCCATCCGGTGGCCGGGACAAGGAGGCGTTGCGGCGGAGAACATACACATGGGATGAATATTACGAAAAATTTTTTGATAGGGCAGAAAGCACACAGGTCCGGAATCTTTCCGTACTCACATCACTTGGGCCGGCGGATGAAGTGGGAGAGGTCATTATAGAGTTGCAGGGAAATCCTTCTGCTGCAGACCTTGCAGTGCTTCCGGGTAGCAATGATCAGGCCCTGGCGGCAGCGGCACTTCATCATTCCGCAGACCGGTTAACGGAAGATAACATAGAAGAACTATATGGTGTTGCAGAGGACCGGGACCTTTTGGAAATTTGCAAAAAAGGCATCTGAACCCTCCGGAAGATTTGTGGGAATATGTGGAAGCAGAAGTGTCCGGGAAAGATACAGAACCGTTTGGAGAGGATGCTGGATAACACATGGCCCAGATAACGAGGATTCTTCATAACGCCGGCAGGACGGTTTGGTATTGTCCAGGTAGAGGATATGTTATTTCCTCCATCACAGTCGAATGATGGAGATAAAAAGGGGAATATAAGCAAAAAATACCATCCCAAAGGATGATATATAAACCGGTAATATGGCCATAATGGTGCCATGGAGGAAGAGCGTGAAGTGTAGTTGGAATTGACACCAGCTGTATGGCGTGATACAGTGTGGTTAGATATAACTAACTCAGCAACTAAAATTTATAAATGGAATCCATTCATTTATAGAAAAGAGAGAAAAATGCCGGATTATAAGAACTGGGTTCCAAAAGGAATGGTGGCTGGTCTGATATGCGCAACAGGCAGTACTTTAGTCCTCACCTTAATAACTGCTTTCGGAGGGGGACTAAAAGCAGGTGCTTGGAAATGGCTGTTGGTTGGCCTTTTACTTCTGTTGCTGGAGGTGTTTACCTTGTCCCTGATCTGGAGCATTCAGGCTTACCGCGCATTTTCCTATCACGGAAAAGAGGGGCTGTCCAGACAAATCATTGAGGGGATTGCAGCCTATGTTCAGGTGCCTGCCGGAAGCAAAATACTGGATGTGGGGTGCGGAAGCGGGGCTTTGACCATTGCCTGTGCCAAAAGAAATCCGGAAAGTCTGGTAGTGGGGCTTGATCGGTGGGGAAAGGACTATGCGTCTTTCAGTAAACAGCTCTGTGAAAAAAACGCTTCTGCCGAGGGTGTTCACAACATACAGTTTGTGAGAGGAGATGCCATTCAACTGGATTTTCCCAATGAAAGCTTTGAGGCCGTGACCAGTAATTATGTTTATCACAATATTACAGGGAAAAATAAACAGGAGCTCCTACTTGAAACGTTACGTGTGTTGAAAAAGGGAGGCGTCTTTGCCATTCACGACCTGATGTCTTTTGCAAGATACGGAAACATGGAAGATTTTCTAAATGAGCTTAAAGCGCAAGGCTATGAACAGGTGGTGCTGATCGATACCACCAATGGCATGTTTATGACCAGGGCAAAAGCCCGGCGGCTCAAACTTTTTGGTTCCGCTATTCTATATGGCGTTAAATAAAAGGACGCCAGGTGTAATGGTAGCTTCTGTTTTCGGCACTTGCCGATTTAGCTTTTTTCATTTTTTTTGCACCATACAGCAATATCAGCAATTAGTTCAAGGGGGAGCGGCCTGTTGTTCATCAGGCGGATGCCCCCTTTTGACGTGTGATATCCGGAAAGCCGTTCAGCAAAAACATGGGTGGCTTCTCCTCCTGGAAACAGGCCAATCCATTGAGAAAATGCCCCAAAATGGATGAGATTTCTCCCCTGCCAGAAGGTGGGCATCTGGTAACTGATTTTTTCCCGGGCGTCCGGCAATGCAGTTTTTATGACCTGATAAACTTCCCACAGCCGTGGTTGCATGTCTTCCCGCTGGGCATGGATATAGGCAGCAATAGGGGGATCCTCGCTGCTGCAGGTATGATGTGCCGGCTCTGTATCAAACTCTTTTTTGCATTTCGGACAGATCCACATGTTCGCCTCCTTATTTCCCTATATGTATTTTTGGGTGTAACGAATACAACTGATGGTTATATGTCATTGTATGGGGAGAGGACAGCCTCTGTCAACAGATGGTGTCTGAACTTGCCATTCTTCATCACCAAGTTATTGACATATGTCAAAAAAGGCGCTACACTCAGAGTGGTTTATGACATATGACAAAAAGGAGGTGGGGTGTTTGCCCAGACCAAGAAAGTTTCGCCGAATCTGCTGTATGCCGGAAAAAAGAAATTTTGGACCATTACAGGAGGGGGAAATCCCCCTGGCATCCATTTCCATGACCTTGGAGGAATATGAGACCATTCGTCTCATTGATCTGGAAGGGCTGACCCAGGCGCAATGTGCAGAAAGTATGGGAACGGCAAGAACCACCGTACAGGCGATGTATTGTGAGGCCCGGCACAAGCTTGCCCAATCCCTGGTGGAAGGGCGGGCCCTGACCATCTGTGGCGGAAGTTTTGTTCTGTGCCAGAGGGGGGAGCAGGGATGCTGTCGCTGCCGCAGGCATAGTGGTGGGATACCGGAAAGCTGTGATAAGCCGGGGAGGTATGGTATGCCGGAAAGAAATAGCATGCCGGAGGAAGAAGACGGTTCAGGAGGAAAGGCTTTTGACAGGGCGGTCGTAGAAAAGGAGAGTGAAGGATGAGAGTTGCTGTAACGTATAAAGAGGGAAATGTTTTCCAACATTTTGGCAGTTCTGAGCACTTTAAACTGTATGATGTGGAGGAAAATGCCATCACGAAGGAGGCGATTCTGGACACGGATGGAAATGGCCACGGCGCTTTGGCGGATTTATTAAAAGATCATCAGGTGGACACCGTCATCTGCGGCGGGATCGGAGAAGGGGCAAAACAGACCCTTTCCAATGCGGAGATCAGACTTTTTGGAGGCGTAACGGGGAAGGCAGATGAAGCGGTCAACGCTTTGATTAATGGCCGGCTCCAATATGATTTGAATGTCACATGCAGACATCATGAAGGGGATCAGGACAATCATAGCTGTGCTGCCCATCGTGAAGAGACCCATTAAAAGAAGAACAGATTAAGAGAGGACGACGTTTTTAGATAGTTGTAGAGGGGGCCCAAAATCATTTAAAAAATGGTTTTGAGCCCCCTTTTTCTGTGGAAAAGGCAGGAAGGATGGCAACGCAAAGGGAAAAGGAAGATTTTCACAGCCTCAGGTAATGCAGGTATTTTCCTCAGTTGGCAAACAGCTGAGACCAGTAATGTTTATAAGTGTCATCGGCAAAATAAAGATAACCAACGCCAATGCGGCCATAGTTTTCATTTAATATATTGGCCCGGTGCCCCGGGGAGTTCATCCATGCCGTCACCACCTCTTCCGGTGTCCTCTGACCGGCAGCCAGATTTTCACCCCAATAAGAATAAGAAATTTGTAGTTCACTGCAAATAGTGGAAAAGCTGCTCCCGTCCGGACGGGTGTGAGAAAAGAGGGTAAGGGTTTCCTGGGCTCTGATCTGGGCCCCAGCCTGGAGTGTGGAATCGGAAACAAGGGGAGAAAGTCCGGCATTTTCCCGCTCTACGTTAACCAGGGCAACAACTTCAGCAATAAAGGCCTCATTGGATGGGGTGGGCGCCTGAGTAGTAGTTTCCGCGGGAATCTGAGTGGTAGTTTCCGAGGGGATCTGAGTGGTGGTTTCTGTGGGCGTCTGACTTGGCACCTCTTGGATCGGGGCTTGCGTAGGTGTCTCTGTAGTGGTGTCCTGGGCAGGTGCCTGGGTAGTGGCCTGGGTAGTGGCCTGGGTAGTGGGTTGTGTAGGCGCCTGGGTGGTGGCCTGGGTAGTGGACTGTATAGAAGTTTGTGCGGTGACCGGCTCAGATACCAGGGAATCGTCCTGGAAGGAAGCAGAAGCATCTAAAGAGGATTTTTCCACGTCAAAAGAAGCGGATTCAGTGGCATAATTCAAAGAAGCTTCTGACCAAAGCTCACCGGAATCTTCTTCTGCCTCTTCTGAAAGGCTGAAAGAAAAAGGGGCAGAGAGATCCGTTTCTGTCACTGAAGGAGAGGAAGAAGAACTGTCACTATGAGAATTCGTGGCACAGGCAGATAAGGATAGGGTGAAGGCAGCAGTCAGAATGAGGGAAACATAAAGCATTCTTCTGTCCATAAAGAATCCTTTCCGAAATAGATGGTATATTTCTGCTGTAGATGGAATCCATTTGTGTGAAATGATTATATCCTAAAAAAAGAAGTCTGACAATATAAAACAAATGTTTATGATACGCCTGGTCAGTCCTGGAGAGCGGCATTGTGGTTTTTCTTGTTTACAGAGCAGGGAGGTGTGGCGTATGGCTGATGAAAATCGGATTCATGGATTTGCAGTGAAATAAATGGACAGATTTAGAAATCCCGGAATCCGATGTATGGAATATTTTAAGCCAAGTCTGGCAGAGGGATTTCCTTTTTTTCAGAGAGTGTGTGAAAGTTTTTCTGTAAATGTCTAAGATAGAGGTCTTCTATGATAAAA
>CAYRQT010000071.1:0-6337 GCA_964426655.1 uncultured Cuneatibacter sp.
ATGCCGGCGTGGCGGAACTGGCAGACGCACAGGACTTAAAATCCTGCGGGACTTACCTCCCGTACCGGTTCGATTCCGGTCGCCGGCACCATAAAATTTCATATGTGCGCGTAGCTCAGCTGGATAGAGCGACTGGCTACGGACCAGTAGGTCGTGGGTTCAAATCCTGTCGCGCACACTAAAGTCTTTAAAACCTGGGTTTTAAAGACTTTTTTCTTTTTGAAAAAGGGGTGGAAGAATGGAACCTTATAGGAGTCTAAAAACATTTCTTTCAGAAAAATATGCTTTCCCAGTTGTAAAGCTCGCCTTGCAGCTACAAGTGACCTGCCCAAATCGAGACGGTACTCTGGGCACAGGAGGCTGTGTGTTCTGCAGCGAGGGAGGATCAGGAGATTATGCACAGCCTGCAGAACTGTCAATTACGGAACAGTATACCAGTGCAGTAAGGACATGGCAGGAAAGACATCATAAGCCGGAGGCTGGATATATCATTTATTTTCAATCATTTACAAATACATATGGGACTTTTTCTTACCTTAAAGAATCGTTTGAAGAAGCGGCCTCTCTTCCAGGCGTTGTTGGCCTGTCCATTGCCACAAGACCGGACTGCCTTACGGAGGAAATGCTGGGTTACCTGGAGAAGTTGCAGAAGAGGCGCATGGTGTGGATAGAGCTGGGACTTCAGACTGCGAATGAAAAAACCAGAGAATACCTGCGGCAGGGATATGATTTGAAAACATTTGAAGATGCAGTGGAGCGATTAGCTTTTCGAAAGATTGCAATCATTGTGCATGTCATTGTGGGTCTGCCCGGCGAATCGGAAGAAGATGTGCTGAAGACTGTGGAATACCTGAATAAAATGCCTATTCAGGGCGTTAAACTACAGTTGCTACATGTACTGCAGCATACTGCATTGGGGGATTTATACCAAAAATCTTCCTTTCCCTTGTTGGAGGAAGAAACTTACGTCCGTTGGATTGGGAGATGCATATCCCACTTGCGCCCGGAAATTGTGGTTCATCGTCTGACAGGGGATGGGCCGAAAGAACTGTTGCTGGGGCCTATGTGGAGCCTGAAAAAAAGACGCGTGCTAAATCAAATCCATCATTATCTGAAATTACATCAGATCAGGCAGGGAATGGAGTGGGGAAGGGATTAAAATCCCTTCCCCATGTTGACTTCTAGGAAAGATTCAGCTTATGGGTAAAAATATAATTGGTGAGAAGGAATAAAACAGCAGTAATGCTCAGGCATAGAAGAATAATGAAGATAAAGAAGAAATGAATAATACCTGAAGCATTTACAATTTCTGACAGGGATATATTTTCATTCAGTCCAAATCCAATCAAATAGGAAGAAATTACACTGGCCACCTGCATGATGTTCATAAGGGCAATGTAAACACCAATGGAAGCCAGAACTTTGTGTTTATTGACCATCTGCCCAACGGCCATAGAAAAATAGATGCATAATGGATTCAGGAACAGACTAACGAGCAATAAAATGGCAAACTCCAGGTAGTATACCCAGGAAATCTGCTGCAGTGTTAGGAGGAGTCCTTTCCAGAAAGAAATCAGCTCATCCTGGGCGGATGTGTTCAGAATCATAATAAAGATAGAGAAAAAAGCCAGCATGTAAGTGACTGCACTCCACCATATATGCAGAAATAGTTTGCTGAGAATATGAATGGAGGCTTTAACAGGCAGTGTAAAGGTCAGGTATGCATTTCTGGATATGAACTGCTGGTAAACATACACCGAATTTAGAATAATAGGGGCGGTAAACATGAGTATGGTAGCCAGTACATAGATTGCTATGGAAAAGCCACTAATTAGTTCAAAAAATATGTTATTGCTACTGTAAAAAAAGAGGCATAGACGCGCCAAAATACTTAGAACGCCATAGATAAGATACAGCGGGAAAAAAAGTCTGGAAGAAAAACGTAGATCATATTTAAATACGTTGCTTAACATTTGAACACCTCCCGGAACAGTGCATCCACAGATTTGCCATGAATGCTGCGTATATTTTCCACAGAATCCTGTAAGACCAATTTCCCTTTTTGAATAAAAATCACATCATCCAACACATTTTCAACGTCTGCGATTAAATGGGTTGAAATGATCACCGTGGCATTTTCGCTGTAGTTTTGAATGATGGTGCGCAAAATATAATCTCTGGCGGCCGGATCCACTCCGGCAATGGGCTCATCCAAAATATAGAGGTCTGCCTGACGGCTCATAACAAGGATAAGCTGTACTTTTTCCAGAGTACCTTTGGACATAGTCTTTAGCCGCTGTCCCGGCACAATCTGAAGACTTTCCAACATATTCAGAGCTTTGGTGCGGGAAAAATCTTTATAGAAATTAGAAAAATAATCCAGTATATCGGAAACCCGGTAAGAGGTATTGAGGTAATTTTTATCCGGGAGATATGAAACCATTTTTTTTGTTTCAATACCGACAGGAATGCCTTTTATACGTATTTCACCGGATTTTGGAGATAGAAGACCATTGATCAGTTTGATGAAAGTAGTTTTTCCACTACCATTTGGTCCAAGCAGTCCTACGATTCTTCCGCTGTCCAGGGATAAATTGAGATCGGACAACGCTTCAAATCCCCCATAGCGCATGGTTAGATTTTTGCAGAGTAATTGTTCATTCATGAGAAATCTCCTTTTTAGTCACATCTTTGGCAGGCTGAGATGTGCTGGTTTGAATCAGCTGAATCAGATCTTCAGGTCGCAGGCCAATTTTTTGCATCTGATCCATAAAGGATTTCAGAGCATTTTTGGCACACTCTTCTTTTAATGATTGAATAAGGAATGTGTTATCGGTAATGAAACGACCGGCTGTTCGCTGTGGATAAACCAGACCCTTCTGCTCCAGCTCGGTCATGGCCCTTTGTACAGTGTTGGGATTGACGCCCGCTTCCTCAGCCAGATCTCTTACACTGGGAAGCCTCTCACCTGGTTGAAATTCTCCGGATAAGATGGAAAACTGTATCTGTTCTACCAATTGCAGATAAATAGGTCGATTAGTTTCTATTTGCCATTTCATAAAACCTCCTTGTTTTTCTGGTGTACTAATGAACTAATACAACAATACATATTTGCATCTGGTCTGTCAAGGGCATTTCTTTTTTCTTCAGAATTGTTAAGAAAAATGTAGGACTATGGACGAAAGACATGTACTATGCTAGGATGTAAACAGAGAGAAGCAAATAGGAAGAGAGGATGGAATGAACGAAAACGAATTTGTTTCTGTATTAAGAGAAGCATTGGAGGGACAGGTTTCTCCCCGGGAAATAGAGGAAGCTGTACAGTTTTACAGAGACTATTATCAGACTAAGCATGGGGCAGGTTATGGAGATGAGGAAATATACCGGGAACTGGGGGACCCTCGACTGATTGCCAATACCATACGACAGACCAGCAGTTTTCAGCCGGAAGAGGACCTGGGTGCAGAGGACATTCATGTGGGGACGGAGGCACGGAGGACCAAGGGGCATTCTTTCCAGTCCACCGACGGCTATATTCATATAGGAGATAAAACCTATGATTTATCCAAATGGTATGTGAAACTGGGATTAATCTGTATCACAATTCTTTTTTTTGTGGTAATATTGGTTTTGTTGTTTTTTGCATTGAAGTTTTTTATATATGTTGTTTTGCCGATTCTGCTGATTGTGGCGATTTATAAATTCATTCGGTCCATGTTCTGACATGCGTAAAACAGAAAAGAGGTATTCATGCGGGAATTTGTTTTCGTGGCCCCCTGTCATTTTGGCCTGGAAGCGATATTGAAAAGAGAAATCCAGAAGCTTGGGTATGATGTGACACAGGTGGAAGACGGACGGGTGACCTTTAAGGGGGAGGCTTCTGCTTTTGCCAGAGCTAATATGCAGCTGCGTACGGCAGAGAGGGTATTGTTGAAAATAGGTGATTTCATGGCATATTCCTTTGAAGACCTTTTTTCGGGCATTAAGAGCCTTCCCTGGGAAGAATATATCCCTGAAGACGGGAAAGTATGGGTCACCAAAGCGGCATCTGTAAACAGTAAGTTGTTTTCCACTGTAGATATTCAGTCTGTCTCCAAGAAAGCCATTGTAGAGCGTTTTAGGGAGGTCAGAGGGGTATCTGTATTGCCGGAGACAGGTGCATCTTTTCCCCTGCGCATTTTTATTCATAAGGACCGGGTGCTGGTTACTGTGGATACCAGCGGAACCGGCTTGCATAAAAGAGGCTATCGGAAAATGAATGCCAAAGCCCCTATTAGTGAGACCCTCGCAGCAGCTTTGCTGATGCTGACTCCGTGGAAGCCGGACCGACCATTGGTAGATCCCTTTTGTGGAAGTGGCACTTTTGTGATTGAAGCGGCACTGATGGCTGCAAATATTGCACCAGGAATGCATCGGCATTTTTTGTGTGAAAGCTGGGGACACCTTGCAAATCGACGCATATGGTTTGATGCCATGAATGAAGCGGAGGAAGCAGTTACCCTGGATGTGGAGACAAATATTCAGGGTTTTGACATTGATGAGCTTGTCATTCGGGCCGCCAGGGAGAATGCTGAGTCGGCGGGCGTGTCAGAGCTGATTCATTTTCAGCAGAGGCCGGTCAGTGAACTGCGCCATCCAAAGAAATATGGATTTATTGTGACCAATCCTCCATATGGGGCTCGAATTGAAGATCTGGAATCTATTGTGCCAATTTATGAGGATTTTGCCCGGCAATTCAAATTGCTGGATACTTGGTCGGCGGGCATAATTACCTCATGGGAGGGGCTGGAGCAATGCATGGGCAGAAAAGCGGACCGGAACCGTAAACTGTATAATGGGATGATTAAGACTTATTTTTACCAGTTCATGGGGCCAAAACCGCCAAGGCAGGAAAGAAAAGAGGAAAACTGATGCAGGATATTGTTTTTGCCACAGCCAATGCAGGAAAAATGAAAGAAATTCGAATGATTCTGGCAGATTTGCCAGTCCGTGTTCTATCTTTGCAGGAAGCAGGTATTTCGACAGAAATTATTGAGGATGGAGCAACTTTTGAGGAGAATGCACTGATTAAGGTCCGGGCCATCCGGCCCTTTACAAAGGCGCTTATACTGGCAGATGATTCCGGCCTGGAAGTGGATCATCTGCAAGGTGCTCCAGGCGTGTATTCTGCACGGTATATGGGAGAGAATACACCGTATTCAATCAAAAATCAGGCTATTATGGATTTGCTGAAGGGTGTGCCAGATGCACAAAGAACGGCCAGATTTGTCTGTGCTATTGCAGCTTCATTTCCGGACGGTTCTGAAAAAACCATAAGGGCGACCATGGAAGGAGAAATTGCCCGGAAAGAGGCAGGAAAAGGAGGGTTTGGCTATGACCCTATCTTTTTCCTTCCAGATAAGGGCGTGACCAGTGCAGAACTGCCTCCAGAGGAAAAAAATGCGATCAGTCACAGGGGAAAAGCCCTTCGGCAAATGGAGCAGGAAATTCGACACTGGCTGGATGGAGGAATGGCATTGTGAAATGGCTGGTTGTAAGCGATACACACAGGCAGCATCGAAATTTGGAAAATGTTTTAAGGAAGGTGGGCCCTTTGGAGGGGCTGATTCATTTGGGAGATGTGGAAGGCGGTCAGGGATACATTGAGGCTTTGGCAGATTGCCCGGTATATATGGTGGCCGGGAATAACGATTACAGAGCAGATTTGCCGGAGACTTATATTCTTCAGGTGGGACGGTACCGTTGTTTTCTGACCCATGGACACAGGTACTGGATTTCTTCCGGACCTTTACGGCTTTTGGAGGCAGCACGGGAAAGGGACTGTACCATTGCCATGTATGGACATACACATCGTCCGGAAATTGTCTATATGGACGGAATGACGGGAGTAAATCCTGGCAGTATTTCTTATCCCCGGCAAGAGAACCATAAGCCATCCTATGTTCTCATGGAATTGGATCGACTGGGAGAAATCCATTTTACCATTCGGTATGTTGACTGAAAAAAAAGACTGTTGTGGCATTGGCAGAGAGAATTAAATAGAAAAAAAGAGAAAAAGTGGTTGACAAGGAAGGGGCATTATTATATAATGATTTTCGCGTCTGGCAGACAGGTATGAATGCGTAGCCTTCAGATTCCATAGCTTCAGCGTAAGCCCTCCGAATAAGTGAACCTATACGATGGCAGACGGGGTGTGGCTCAGCTTGGCTAGAGCGCCTGGTTTGGGACCAGGAAGTCGCAGGTTCGAATCCTGTCACCCCGACTAAACACATCGATCATGCAGGTGTAGTTCAATGGTAGAACACTAGCCTTCCAAGCTAGATACGTGGGTTCGATT
>CAYRQT010000072.1:0-6230 GCA_964426655.1 uncultured Cuneatibacter sp.
TTCGTTCCTTTTTCTATGACTAATTCTATTTACACAAGATATTTTACGCTATCGGCTCGGTGCTATATTAAACGTAGATATTACTTATGCGCAAAAGTAATTGCTGTGTAACTTAAAAAAAGTCAAAACAACCAAATGAGGAGAGAGAAATGAAAAAAAAGATTTTATCTTGGGTAATGGTTGGGGCAATGGCAACGGCAATGCTGGCCGGTTGTTCAAGCTCTGGTGGTGATAGCACCACGGCTGCTTCCGAAACAACAACTGCTGCAGAAGAGACCACAACCACTTCTTCCGGATCAACAGAAGCCATTCGTCTCGTAAACGGAAAAATTGAAATTGATGAGCAGTTAAAAGCCATTGCAGCCACCTATCAGGAAGAGACAGGGCAGGAAGTGATCATTGAGTCTCTGGGTGGTGGCGTAGATATTCAGGGGCAGTTAAAGAGTTATTATGCAGCTGATAACATGCCGGACATGTTTGTAATTGGTGGTGACGGTGACTTTGCAAACTGGGAAGGCCTTGTTGCAGATTTAAGTGATTGTGCATTTGTGGAAAATACGGAATTTGCTTATACTACCGATGATGGAACAGTTGTTGGATTCCCTTATGCCGTTGAGGGATATGGAATCACATACAATGCAGATGTGTTGGAAGCTGCAGGGGTTGATCCTGCAAGTCTGGTAAACTATGACGCTTTTAAGGCGGCATTTGAGAAAATTGATGGCATGAAAGATGAACTGGGACTGACAGCCGTTGCTTCTGTTGCTGCAGAATCCGGACAGATGTACTGGTCCACAGGAAACCATCTATTTGGCTACTATTTGTCAGGTGGTCTGGAAAGAGGGGATAACACCTATTTCGATCTACTGATGAACGGAGAAATTGACACAGCTAGAATGACCCAGTTTGCTGATTTTATCGGCCTTCTCTATGAATATGCAGATCAGCAGACACTTCTTTCCGGAACCTATGATGATCAGCTGGCACTGTGGGCACAGGGGAAGACAGCATTCATTACTCAGGGCAACTGGATTGATCCTTCTTTGCCGGATTACGATGTAACGTTTGACTGTGGTATTGCACCGCTTGCTTTCACAACAGAAGACATGACCAGCGTGTTGGCAGACTGCCCGTCCTGGTGGTGTGTATATGCAGAGAGTGAAAATGTGGAAGCCTGCAAGGCATTCCTGGATTACCTGGCAACTTCTGAAGAAGGACAGACCGTTTTGATTCAGGACTGCGGTATGATTTCTCCTTATTTCACAGCAACTGTTGAACCCACCACTCCTCTGGCCCTTAGCCTGAAGACTTATGTAGATGATAATCAGACCTCTTCCTGGGCATGGTCGAATATGCCTGAAGGGATTGCACAGAACTCTCTGGGCCTTGTTTTTGAAGCCTATGCAAAGGGAGACATTGATCGGGATGGATTTGTAAGCATGATGGCTTCTCAGATTGCAGACTATATTGCTAACAACTAAGGATAATTCTGCAAAGGATGTAAATATGACATGACAAAAGCTTCTGGGCGGCTTTGCTATTGAGGTAGTTGAGCCGCCCAGTTGTTATAAGCGTAGGAAGATTTACAAAGAAAGGAGCCGGGTTTGAATACAAAGTCAAAGAAAATAGCAGCATCTGTGTTTTTGATTCTGGGCATTGCGACGACAGCCCTTGCATTGATTTTGGACATTACAGGCAGCGACAGTGACATAAGGGGGATTTTGTTGATTGCAGGAGTCCTGATTATAATCCTGGCACTGTGTGCGTATCCTACCAAAAAACATACCACCATTATTAATGGGGTATTTATTTTCCCCATGATCCTCACTTTTTTTATTACAGTGCTCTTGCCGTTTGTATTAGGTATTTTCTATTCCTTCACCGACTGGAATGGCGTAAAAATAACGGAATTTGTGGGACTGGCGAACTATGTTACTATGTTTAAACAGATGGACTTTGTTTACTCTTTCTGCATTACACTGCTGTTCACAATCATTAACATGGTGATGGTAAATGTAGTAGGGTTTGCACTGGCCCTTCTTTGTACATCTAAAATAAAAGGAAGAAATCTATTCCGCTCGGCCTTCTTTATTCCCAACCTGATTGGTGGGATTGTTTTGGGCTATGTGTGGCAGTTCATATTCAATAAAGTTTTTACCACCCTTATAGAAGGGTCCTTATCTATGCTGACAGATCCCAATCTGGCATTTGTGGCCATTATTATTGTCAGTACCTGGCAGTATGCTGGATATATCATGCTGATTTATGTCACTGGACTGGAGAGCGTACCCCGTGATGTGCTGGAGGCCTCCAGTGTGGATGGGGCCAATATGTTTACCACACTGTTTCGTATTAAGGTCCCCATGATTGCCAATACCTTTACGGTGTGTATTTTCCTGACATTGGTCAATTCCTTTAAACAATTTGATTTAAACCTGGCTATTACGAACGGAGCACCAAGCCGCATACTTGGAAATAAAATCATTCAGGGGACGGAATTCCTGGCATTAAACATTTATAATACGGCCATCCGTAAAAACAACTATGCTTTAGGGCAGACAAAGGCAGTCATCTTCTTCATTGTACTGGCCATTGTATCACTGGCACAGGTAACAATTAGTAAAAAGAAGGAGGTAGAAATGTAATGAAAATACAAAAAAGCAGAAGATTACTTGGAACAATTATTGGAACTGTACTTTCACTCGTTGTGCTTTCTCCCTTCTTCCTAGTTGTCATCAACTCAGCCAAAACCAGTGCAGACATTGTCATCAGCCCTATTACCTGGCCAAAGGACTGGGGGCAGATGTTGTTGAACATGAAAAATGTGATTAACACATCTAACTTTAGTTACTGGTCCTCTTTTTCAAGTTCTCTGATTATCACCGTAATATCTCTGGCTCTCCTGGTTGTTCTCTCCAGTATGGCGGCCTGGGTGTTATCCAGAAATCATAAAAAGGCCTGGTCTAATACCATATTTATGACATTTGTGGCAGCCATGGTTATTCCGTTTCAGGTGGTTATGCTGCCCATTCTGACAGTGTTTAAAAATATTCAGAATTTCACTGGTATTCAGATGCTGCAAAGTTATCAGGGAATTGTATTTGCATATTTGGGTTTTGGTGGGTCCATGTCCATCTTCATTTTGCATGGGTTCATCAAGGGGATTCCGGTAGAGCTGGAGGAAGCGGCCAAAATAGACGGATGCTCACCGGAAGGGACATTTTTCAGGATTATTTTTCCGTTGCTGAAGCCGGTGGAGATGACTGTTTTAATCCTAAATGGATTGTGGATCTGGAATGACTACCTGCTGCCTTCCCTTATGCTGGGGCTTAACGGAAAAATCAAAACATTGCCCATTGCGGTAAGTAGTTTTGTGGGATCCTACGTTAAACAATGGGATTTGATCCTGACAGCGGCATTGCTGGCAATGATACCTATTATCATTCTGTTTGCGGTGGCACAGAAACAAATCATTCATGGAATGGTTGAAGGGGCAATTAAATAGTTGGGGCAGATTCTTCTTTGAAGTCTGCTCATCTCCTCCCTGCGTATTATACGCAGGGAGGTTTTGCATGTATGGAAAACTGTAACTAATAAGAGAGGATGATGGCCTGGAAGGGCTGTAAAATAAGAAGCGTATTCTTTTCTGTAAGGCAAGTAGGATAATTGTTTAGCAGGATACTTTTATATGTACCAGGAAGAGGGACCTCCAAAGGAGAATTCTGTAAATTAGCAAGAACCAGCAGGGTCTGGGTATCGCTTTTCCTGTAAAAAGCCATAAGGTTTTTCTGCTCTCTTCTGTAAGGCGTGAGGGCACCATAAGTTAAGGTATCCACATAATCAGGGTGTTTTCGCAGGTGAATCAATTCCTTATAGTAGGAGAGTACGGAGTTTGGCTGATTAATCTGGGCGGCAACATTGATGGTTTTATAGTTGGGATTTAGCTTTAACCAAGGTGTACTGGTGCTGAATCCGGCATGATCCCGATCGGACCACTGCATGGGGGTTCTGGAATTATCCCGGCTAAAAAAGTTTACAGCATCTAAAGCATCAGAAGGGGAAAGCCCTGCATCTAATGCAATCTGATATTGATCAAGTGTAGAGATGTCGTCTACATCCTCAATAGAGGTAAATTTGACATTTTCCATGCCAATTTCCTGACCTTGATAGAGAAAAGGAATCCCTTTTAACATCACTTGTATGGTCCCCAACATTTTCTTGCTAAAATCATTGGCCTGATGGGGGGGCAGATAGCGGCTGACGCCTCTAGGTTCATCATGGTTTTCAATAATATTGGCAATCAGTCCAAGCGTCCCCACCTTCTCCTGGGTTTCAAAGCAGCAGTTTTTGTATTCCTCAGGAGGGATATGCTTGCAGTCGTACCAACCCTTTTTGCTGCTTCCCCAAATAGTCTCTCTGAAATCGAACATAGTGGAGAAATAGCCATTATCTCCAATGAACAGAGGGAGATCTTCTTCCTTTTCGTTGAAAACCTCTCCAACAGTAAAGGCATCATATCTGGCAAAGGTTTTTTCTTTCATTTCTTGTAAAAAGACGCCAATTCCTTTAGCATCTTCCAGCATACGTTCCGCAGAAATCATGCCGTCCTGCCGATCAGAAGGATAATTGTATGCGGTAAACGGCAACGCTTTTTTTATGTTCATGATGGCATCAATGCGAAAACCGGCCAGCCCCTTATCCAGCCACCAGTTAATCATGGTATAAATCTCTTCCCGCAGATGGGGATTTTCCCAATTTAAATCCGGCTGCTTTTTGTGAAAAAGATGCAGATAATACTTATTAGTACCCGGAATGGGTTCCCAGGCACTGCCGCCGAAATAGGAGCGCCAGTTATTGGGAGGATGGCCATTCACCTCTTCTTCAAAAAAGAAATATTGAGCATAAGGACCATTTGGATTTGTAAGGGCCTGCTGAAACCAGGGGTGTTCGTCGGAGCAATGATTGACAACCAGGTCCATCACAATGCCGATGCCTCGCTTCCTGGCCTGTACAATCAGGTCATCCATATCTTTCATGGACCCAAAGCGGGGGTCAATGTTGTAATAGTCGGAAATATCATAGCCCTGGTCTGCCAGAGGGGAACTGTAGCAAGGGGAGAGCCAGACCAAATCAATGCCCAGATCCTTCAGGTAATCCAACTTTTCAATTACACCTTGCAAATCCCCAATCCCATCTCCGTTGGTATCTAAAAAACTTTTGGGATAAATCTGATAGGCAACCTTATCATGCCACCATTTTTTCTTCATTTTTGTGCCTCCTAATGAACATTCTATCTACTGAGAAGGTAACACGATTTGAAAGGTTATACAATAGGTGTTTCGCAACACCAAAAAAAGAGAGACGATCTGATCGGCTAATTAAAAAAATAAACTTGTGCAATATACACAAATAAGAAAGGGATTAATAAGATAAAAACAACAAAAAGCCAAAAAGATGTTGACGTGCATTCAAATCTATAGTAGCATTACTACATAAAGAATAGGAAACGGATGACAGATTGTTACTGGGATCAGGCAAGACTGTGTTGTGCTTTGTGGGGAGACGAACAAAGTATGATGCGGTTTTTTTATTTGGCTCGTCCTTGGAGAGCCTGGGTTGTGAAAAGGGTGATTTATGCGAATTACAAAAGTCATTAACAATAATGTGGTGGGAACAGTGGATGAATCCGGACGGGAGCTTGTGGTAATGGGAAAGGGAATCGGATTCAAAAAAAACAGGATGATCTCCTGGATCCAGCCCTGATCGAGAAAGTGTATAAAATGCCTCAAACAGATGCAAGTCAGTTTGAAAAGCTGGTAGAGGCTATTCCGTATCATTACATCACACTTTCAGATGAAATTGTTGCCATGGCCAATGAGAGGTTAAAAAAGAAACTAAATAAAAATATTTATATTACATTGGCAGATCATTTAAGCTATGCAGTGGAACGGAAAAAACAGGGGCATGACTTCAAAAATGCCTTGCTATGGGAGATTAAAAAGTTTTATCGGCAGGAATACCTGGTGGGAGTGGAAGCCCTGTCTCTGGTTGAAAATAAACTGCAGGTGCAGCTTTCTGAAGATGAAGCAGGATTTATCGCTCTGCATATTGTGAATGCCGAAATGGACGGTGATCTGAGTTACTCCATGAAGATCCCTGAAATGATACAGGATATATTAAACCTGAATTATTCATGAGGGTAAAAAATCATAGATTTATCCATGGAATTA
>CAYRQT010000073.1:0-6084 GCA_964426655.1 uncultured Cuneatibacter sp.
GGCTTTGCTGGTTATTGGAGCCACCTTTAACTGGAAGCAGGCCATGGGACAGGTAAAACCTGCCCTGGGTGCAACGGCAATTAAGCTGGTCATTCTACCGGTTATGTTTGTACCCGTGGCAATTGCATTGGGCTTCACAAAAGAATATCTTGTTTCCATTCTGGTCATGCTTGGATCACCCACCACCCCCAGTTCTTACGTGATGGCCAGGCAAATGCATACGGATGCCACCCTTAGCGGAAGTATTGTGGTGTGGACCACTTTGCTTTCCGGATTTACCATGACTTTATGGGTGTATCTGCTGAAAAGTCTGGGGTATATTGGATAACCGGCAAATGTTGGCAAGGTAACATGAAAAAGGAGAAAAGATATGCGGCTCGGTATTGTGGGATTTGGAAATGTAGGCAAGGCTTTAATAGAAGTGCTAAAGGAAAAATATCCATGGGTGGAGATCGTCTGCATTATTAAAAGCACCGGAGGAATTTTCAGAAAAGACGGGCTTTGTCCGGAGGATATTTTAAAATACATTGACCATTTGGAAGATCATCCCCGTTTCAAAAAGGATCTGACGCTCATGGATGTGTGGGAAGCTGCAGAAGGGGGAGAAAGTGGATTTGACAGCCCGCCCTTAATGGATGTTTTGGTGGAACTTACCCCTTCTAACCTGGAAAACGGAGAACCGGCCCTTTCTTATGGGAAAATGGCACTTTCCCGGGGGATTCATCTGGTCACTGGGAACAAAGGCATGGTGGCCTGGGGATATAAGGAGCTGAAAAAAATAGCAGAGGCCAGGAATGTGGCCATTGGGATGGGATGCACGACAGGGGGGGCCCTGCCCACACTGAGCCTGGGACAAACGGGTTTCGCAGGTAGTGCTGTTACCGCTATGGAGGGCATTTTAAATGCTACCAGCAACTGGATTCTGCAGGAAATGCAGGAGAATGGAGTCAGTTATGAGGCGGCTTTGAAAAAAGCGCGGGAAATGGGTGTGGCAGAAACGGATCCATCCAACGATGTGGAAGGGATGGATACAGCCGTCAAACTTTTGATTCTTTCTAACGTGCTGTACGATGCAGGGCTTACTCTGCCCCAAATTGAAAGGGAAGGCATTACCCACCTGAAGGGAGAGACACTGGCTGCATTATATCAGCAGGGGAAACATGTAAAATTGATGGGGACCATGTGGCAGGAAAATGGACATTTCAGGGGAAAAGTAGCACCGGTCATCCTGGAAAAAGATCATTTGTTATATGGAGTGGATGGGCTGAATAAAGGAATCGTTTTTTCCAGCGATACCCTGGGGAAAGTAGCTCTTGCAGGCGGAGCTGCCAGCCCTAAAAGCGCGGCAGCAGCCATATTAAGGGATATTTTGACTATTCAGAAAAAATGGCAGTTCTAAAAAGCAGGAGGTATTTTCATGTTTGAAAATACCTCCTGCTTTTTAAGCGGACAACGGGAATCGAACCCGCCTATCCAGCTTGGGAAGCTGGTGTTCTACCAATGAACTATGTCCGCAAACGCTACCAACCCATTATAGCATACCTTCCTAAAATTTCAACTTCTTTTTTTGCTTTATGGGGAAAAACATCCCCAAAACAGGAAGAATAAATATACAGAAAAAGGAAATCCCCAGAATGGATTGACAGAAGATCGTGTTTGTCGGATAATAAGACCAGAAGTGCATACAAGAAAGGAGTCCCATTTATGAATGCCATGATGTCCTATAATATGTGGTGTGAAAATCCTTATTTTGATGAGGAAACCAGAAAAGAATTAAAGGCAATTGCCGGAAATGAAAAAGAAATTAATGAACGTTTCTACAAGGATCTGGAATTTGGTACAGGTGGCCTTAGGGGGATTATTGGGGCAGGCACCAATCGTATGAATGTGTATACGGTCAGGAAAGCAACTCAGGGGCTGGCCAATTTCATTATAAAAGAAGGGGGCCAGAAAAAAGGGGTGGCCATTGCCTATGATTCCAGAAATATGTCCCCGGAGTTTGCCGATGAAGCGGCTCTCTGTCTGGCAGCCAATGGGATAAAGGCTTACGTGTTTCCATCCCTGCGTCCCACACCGGAGCTGTCATTTGCCCTGCGTGAGCTGGGATGTATTGCAGGTATTGTGGTGACGGCCAGCCATAACCCGCCGGAATATAACGGTTATAAGGTATACTGGGAGGATGGTGCACAGGTAACAGCACCTAAGGATAAAGAAATCATTCAGGAAGTGAATCTGGTGACAGATTATGCCACAGTGAAGACCATGCCCAAAGAGGAAGCACTTTCTCAGGGCCTGTATGAGGTCATTTCCTCCCATATTGATGATCGGTATATGGAAGAGTTAAAGAAACTCGTTCTTCGACCGGAAGCTATTGCTGCAGTTGCAAAAGAGCTTAAAATTGTGTATACGCCTTTGCACGGTACAGGAAATGTACCGGTACAGCGTATTTTAAAAGAGCTGGGATTTGCCAATGTGTATGTGGTAAAAGAGCAGGAACTGCCAGATGGAAATTTCACCACAGTCAGCTATCCCAATCCGGAGGATCCAAAAGCTTTTGCTCTGGCCTTGAAACTGGCAAAGGAAAAGGATGCGGATCTGATACTGGCCACTGATCCGGATGCAGATCGTCTGGGCGTATATGCCAAAGACACTAAAACCGGGGAATATGTCTCTTTTACCGGGAATATGTCTGGTATGCTGATTTGCGAATACATTCTGTCCACTAAAAAAGAATTGGGCATTTTACCGGAAAATGGTGCTGTGGTCACCACCATTGTTTCCACCAACATGGCAAAAGCAGTAGCAAAAGCCTATAGCCTGTATTATACGGAAACCCTGACCGGATTTAAATTTATTGGGGAGCAGATCAAGCTTTTTGAACAAAATCACAGCTATGCCTATCAGTTTGGCTTTGAAGAAAGCTATGGATGTCTTGTTGGCACGCATGCCCGGGATAAAGATGCCATTGTGGCCGTCATGAGTCTGTGCGAAGCGGCGGCCTATTATAAAACCCAGGGGAAAACCCTTTGGGATCAGATGCTGGCCATTTACAACAAGTACGGATATTATAAAGAAGAATTAAAGACACTGACCCTGAAAGGGATGGAAGGGGCTCAGAAGATTCAGGAGATGCTGGAAGCCCTTAGAAGTAATCCGCCTAAAACAGTGGGAGGGTATCTGGTAGAGGCTTTTAGGGATTATGAGAAGGATGTGGTCATTAATAATCTGACTGGTGAAAAGACTTGTACAGGCCTGCCTAAATCCAATGTACTGTATTTTCAGCTGGAAAATGATGCCTGGTTTTGTGCAAGACCTTCTGGAACAGAGCCGAAAATTAAATACTACATTGGGGTAAAGGGCACGAGCCTGGAGGATGCAGCACAAAAAGCGGATGCTTTGACAGAAGCTGTCATGGCGTTGGAATAAAATTTCTAATAAAAGGCACAATTAAGACATAGAATGATAACAAATGGGTATTATGATGGGGCATATCATCGGAAACGGAGGCGATATGAGAAAACATCATAAATACCCATTTTTATTTTCCGGGCTTTATGCAGGAATACTAACTCTTTTTTCGCTGTTTGTTCTGGCTGACACCTTTTTAATTCCCAGGGGAATGGCTGTGGTGGAAGAGAAAACTTCCGGTACATTTGCATCGTTGCAGACCACCCAGGATGAACAGGGAGATAACACCGATGCAGAAGATACAACGGCAGAAAGTGTAGCAGAGATCACCGAAAGCAGTTATAAAGATGAAAATATAGAGATAACCATTGATACACTTAGAGTTTATGATTCGGATGTGTATGTGGCCAGAATTCAGTTATCCAGCATTGCCTATCTGCGCACAGCATTGGCAAATGATACATACGGCAGAAACATCACCCAGACCACTTCTGAAATGGCGGAAGAACACAATGCCATTCTTGCCATTAATGGGGATTATTATGGCTTTCGGGACAGTGGGTATGTGCTTAGGAACGGGACCCTCTATCGGAATAGCGTTGGGGATGAAGCGAGCCTGGTTATTGATCGGGAGGGAAATTTCACTTTTTTAGAAGATTCTCTAGATTCACTGAATCTTGATAATATATGGCAGATCTTATCCTTTGGCCCATCTCTTATTGAAGATGGGACCATTTCGGTGGGGACATCCGATGAGGTGGAGCAAGCCAAAAAAAGCAATCCGCGAACTGCGGTGGGAGAGGTGGCGTCTGGAGAATATATTTTCCTGGTATCGGATGGGCGAACAGATGAGAGCGAAGGTCTTTCGCTTTATGAAGTGGCGGAAATACTACAGACGTATGGATGTACACAGGCTTACAATCTGGATGGGGGCGGTTCCTCCACCATGGTTTTTCAGGGAGAAGTAGTGAATCAGCCATCAGATGGCAGAACGAGCAGTGAAAGGGCGGTAAGTGATATTGTCTACATTGGATATGAATAAAACATTCTATAAGAAAACAACATGGATTTATGGAGGTGTCACGGCATTTTGTCTGGTTTTTTCAAGAATTTACACTTATTTTGGCCATGGGGTCACATCTCCCTACATGACCTATCTATATATTTACCCCCTTCTTTTAGGCGTAGTCCCTTTTTTGGCGCTGAGCTGGTTTGGTACTTTCCATCAGGAGGATGCCAGAATGGTTTGGGGTTTGCGGTTGTACAATTACGGGGTGGCAGCCTGGAACACGGGAAGCCTGCTGTCCGGTATTTTTGAGATTGCAGGTACAGGCTCCGATTATCTGAGCGTGTATGTATTTGGGGGAGGCGTATTATTGCTGTCCGGATTAATTTTATTTGTTCCCCGTGTACTCCATTACAGAAAGGGCTAGCCTATGATTGTGATAATTCCGGCTTTTAATCCAGATGAAAATTTAATAAAAATTGTGGAAAATCTGGAACGGGCTGGGATTGGAAAGCAACAGATTCTTGTCGTCAATGATGGCAGTCTGGCACAGTGTGAGCCAATATTTTCTTCCATTCGGGAGAAGGTTCTGCTTCTTGCACATGAAAAGAACCGTGGAAAAGGAGAAGCATTAAAAACGGGTATGGGCTATGTGCAAAAGCAGTTAGAAGAGGGGCACTTGAGCAAATTCACACCTCTGGTATTCATGGATGCGGACGGGCAGCATCGCGTGGAGGACGTGCAAAAAGTGGGAGAAGCCGTTCTTAACAGACCCGATTGTCTGGTTCTTGGGTGTCGTCATGTGGGTAAAGAAATGCCTGTAAAATCCAGATTGGGAAATTGGTTGACCAGAATGATCTTCAGGGGCCTTACCGGACAATATGTTTCTGATACACAGACCGGCCTTAGAGGGCTGACGGTGCAGCATATTCCTTTTTTACTGTCCATACCCGGCAGTAAATATGATTATGAAATGAATATGCTCACCGCATGGATTAAATCTGGCTGGCCAATTTATGAAGTGCCCATTCAGACCCTTTATCTGGACCGTAAAAATTCGGTTTCACATTTTAGAAAGGTACAGGATTCTTTCTTAATTTATAAAGATTTGTTTAAATTCAGTGGGGCTTCATTTCTATCCTTTTTGGTGGATTTTAGTGTATTCTCGCTTTTGATTTTATTGGCGGGAAAAAGAAGCGAGGGGGATTTGTCTTCTATTATTACACTTGGATGTAATGTCGGCGCACGTCTGGTCAGTGGCACAGCTAATTTTTACATGAACCAACATTGGGTATTTAGGAGCAGTCAGAGAATTGGGAAAAGTGGATTCCAATACTTTCTTCTGGCAATGGGAGTTCTGGCAGCCAATTCCCTGCTTTTGCTGGTCATCACGTCTATTTTGAATATTCCGCCCCTGCCGGCCAAAGTGTTAGTTGAGCTGCTTCTGTTTCTGGTAAGTTTCTGGGTGCAGAAAAAAATAATTTTTAAAAAATAGTACAAAAACGAAATAGGGCACTGCGTCACCATCCTGAAGATGATTTTGCAGTGCCCTATTTCTATTCCTATAAAAGGAGAGCGTTATGATACTATTTTATTTTGCGTTGGATTTCTTTTTCCAGCCAAATGCGACAAGGCCGGTCATGGAAGCCAGGCAAAGAATGGGCAGCAGT
>CAYRQT010000074.1:0-6061 GCA_964426655.1 uncultured Cuneatibacter sp.
TCGTAAACAAGGTCACTTAGAAGAAGTATTTACACAAACTTCTTTACACAATCAGGGAAACTTCTTTCTTGGAAAAAACAACATTGTGCGGAATGGTCCCATTTATACTGGCAATGCATTTGGTTGTTTGCCAATAAAAAATCTGTTCTACAAGACTGAGCTCTTCCGGATACAAAATATGGAACCCACAGGATAACATAACACTCTCAATTGCATTTTCTCCTATGTCATTGGATTTCATATGTGTTCTGGAAAAATATATTTTATCCACTGGCTTTAATGAGGTTTTCTCTTTTAGGGCCTGTTGCACCACCAAATTAAAAATGCTTTTATAAACCTCTGTCACAAAAAGGCCTGGAATAACTGCCACATCCGGGAGGATAACTCTTGAAAACATGGTGGGCTCTTGAACGAAATAAATTCTGCTTTTTTCAATGCCCAATAACCGGAAGAATTCTGCAAAGTTCCCGCCAAATTGATTCTTTTCATCTCCAAAACCGGAAAAAGCAAATACATAGTTTTCCGGAAGCTCAATCGAATCCTGATACTGCTCGAATGCCACATTCCTGTTTTTCAGCAACCCTTTGAGCATTGGATACCAGCATCGCTGAACCACATCCACAAGGAAATGCCCCCAATGCTGATGCGCCAATCCCATGTAAATGGCTACCCTCTGGTCCTCTCTTCTGTTTGCATGGGGATAGGCTCCCCCAAATGCCATACGTTTTCCCCCTCTGGCATCCGGCAAATCCCAAATAGCCGACTCATATTGAAAATTCCCACTTGAATCCAGAACGCCGCCTTTTCCCTGATAAGGAACAGTCCCTGTTTTTATCGCTTTTTCCCGCGGCTGTCTTGGCAGAATCACCCCATTCCTGACTTCCGTCACACTGGGTATTTTATCCCGTATTTTCACCTCATCAGCTAATCTTTTAATCTCCTGTCCAGCCACTCCACTATACTTTATTTCATACTCCATTTAACATCCCCTGTTACTGTTTTTTCTATCTTTCTCCAATCTTTCTGGCAGGCACACCGGCGATAATGCTATTGGGGGGAAAGGATTTTGTGACTACAGCATTTGCCCCTATCACTGACCCCTGCCCTATTTTTACGCCATCGCAAAACACAGCGCCTGCCCCAATCCAGCAATTATCCCCCACTTCTATGCCCTGTGCGGTTACCCCCTGTAGCCTGATCAGTTCCTCTTTATCACTAAAAACATGATTTGAGGCATGAAATCTGATATTTTGTCCACCGATAACGTCATTTCCAATCTTCACCCCACCGGTAGCTCCCACAAAACAGGTATCTGCCAGAGAAGAATGCGCTCCCATATAAAAGCCTTTGCCAAGCTGATGAAAATTACCTGAGCAACGAATCACCGTATTTCTGCCCAGACTTGCGCCATCCCCCAAAAAGACGCCTTCTTTAGACAATGCATCTAATACGACTCCGCTTTGTATGGTAACCCCCGAACCCAACACCATCTTTTTTTTACATTTCAGGTTCGTGTGACTTCCCAGAAAAAACTTCCTGCCGCACTTTTTCATTCCCAGAGAAACCACCCTGCCCCGTAGCATCATTATGGCTCGCTCAAAAGCCACGCCCACCAGGTAGGAGAATGGTATTTCTCCGTCGATGGAATATGCTTCTCCTTTAGCTGTTGATGCCAATTTCTCAATTATTTTCTTCATATTGCCGCATCAGCCTTTCATAAATTTTTGCCGAACGATACAAGTTTTGATACACCGCCCTTTTTTTCTTTCGGCTACTCTGATAGGCCATATCTGTAGCAGCATCTTCTTTATGATAAATGACCAGATCCGGTGTATACATCATCAACAGTTGAAAATGTATGGCTTGCATTCTCAGAATATCTTCCTCCATATATAAAAAGGTCTGGTCACACATGCCGTCAAATCTCTGAATGTATTGAGGAGAAAAAATGAGGCATGCACCATGTAGCTGCGTATCCAGCACATCCTCTTTAATACTTTCATCCAGATATGCACCTGCATTGATCTGCAAATAGTTGTCCACAAGTGGAAAGTAGGTCATTATGACCTGCAACCTCTTCTTTAAAAGGAACCGTTTAACGTCTTTTTTTTTCCAATTAAGGGTTTTACAGGGGTTTTGATGTTTGTTGTCTGCTGAAAGAATATCCGGGCCCAAAATTGCATACTGATTACGTTGATACTTTTCAACTAAAATCTCATTAAAATCTGCCTGTCTAAGCAGTGTATCATTGTTCATCTGCACGATAAAATCAGCGCCCAACTCACGCTTTGCATACAAAAAGCCAATATTGTTTCCCCTTGCAAAGCCCAGATTTTCCTCTGCTTTTAAAATGATCACCTTACTTTCCTGTCTGAACTTATCTACAAGTATCTCATAGGAATGATTTGGACTACCGTTATCTGTTATGACAATGGTGGACATATGACTGGAATGGCTGGTGGCCTTCAAAATGGACTCCACACATTCAATGGTTTCCTGAAATGCCATGTAGTGCAGTATATTATAAACAATGTTCATGTCTGCTATCCTCAACTTAAAACTGATTCCATGATTTTTTCAATTTGAGCCACCATGTAATTTATGGAGAACCTTTTTTTCATATATTGCCGGCCCTTTTCTCCGATACGCTCCCTCAAGTCTTTTTCTCTCAAAAGCTCCATAATCCTTTTTGCCATTTCATCCGGCTGATGGAAATCCACAAGGAAGCCTATTTCTCCGTCCTTAATGATTTCCCTTGGCCCCCCATGGTTGGTGGCGATTACAGGCACACCGTACCCCATTGCCTCAATGACCACTAATCCAAAAGGTTCCGGCTGGATAGATGGCAGAACAAAAACATCAATTCCCTGATAAAATTCATTCATTTTTTTGACCTGTCCCATTAATATAACGGTATTCTCCAGCCCCTTTGCGTGGATTTTCTTTATTAATTCCTCCTTCAGAAACTCTTCCCCACTGTAGCAGTCTCCGGCGATCTGGAATTTGACATCCGGAAAGGCCTCGTGAACGATTTCTGCCGCCCCAACAAAAAGGGATTGTCCTTTCCATCGGTTTATACGCCCTGCCATACCCACCACAAGCCCCTCATGGATTTCATTGGGCACCTTTTCTTCTACTTCTATTGCATTATATACCACTTTATATTTGTGTTTTACCGGTCCCCTCAATGCTTCCCCTGTAGCTTTGCTATTAACAATAATTGCATCACTATATCTGTTGATTACAAAAGAGATCACTTTATTTTCAAAGGGATTTTTTATAATTTCCCTGACATGCCAAATACTCTTTATTCCACATTTTTTTGCAGCAATAGCTCCAGGAAACACAACAGCGGTATTCGTATAGACAATTGAAATATGATTCTTTTGAATCAATTTTGAAAGATACCGCAAAGATTTCCGGAAATTCCCTAAATAACCCAGCGTACCTTTTATGGATAATTCCTTTCTTCTAAGTACCGCCACCTCAAAAATAAAGACTTTAACGTGGGGCAGTTTCCGCAAGGCTTCTGTCAATTCCCCTTCAGATGGGAGAACAACAAAAATAGTATATTTGTTTGTATCCATGTTGCTTATGATATTTAATAGCGACCGATCTGATCCGTACAGTTCGGCACTTGAGTGAAGGAACAAAACATTTTTCATATTAATCTCCTTGAACATCTTCATCAATATCCATTAAAGAATATATGCAAAGATACTACAACTTTCCCCTGAGAGCACTCCACTGAACACGCATTTTCAACTTCTAAGTTCAGGGGTCATAATCACATCATTTACTTACACCACGATATTCCCAGAAAAAGTATATCATATTTTTTCAAAAAATGGCTTTTATTAATTTAATTATAGAGAAAGAATCAGGCCTTATTCTGCTTTTGTCTTCCAGGAATCTAAAACATTCCACAAAAAGGCCGGGAAGATTACTCTTCCCGGTTATTTAGTATCTCTAAAGTTCTTCTGACCCCCTCCTGTATGGGGTAACGGGCTTTCCAGCCCAATCCATTGATTTTCCCCGGATCCAATAAAGCTTTGGTTGCTTTTGAATATCCCGCCTGCTCTATGGCTTCCGGCAGGTCAAACACCACTTTTGTCCCGGATAATCTGGCAATAAGCTCTGCCAACTCCCTTAAAGTGAGGTTCGATGCCTCATCCGCCACATTGTAGGCTTCTCCGCTTTTCCCCTCAAGCAAAAGGGTCAGCAAGGCACCTGCTACGTCAGCCACATAGGTATAGGAAAACAACTGGGTGCCCTCACTCTTTAGCACAATGTTCTCCCCTGCCACGCCCTTGCGGATAAACTGGGATAGCGCCTTAGTGTCCGAGGGCAGCAGAGTGGGGCCATACACCCTGGAAAGCCTGGGAATCACAAAATCCAGACCATATTTGTGCCCGTAAGCCTGGCAAAGGGCCTCCCCGGTTCGCTTGCTTTCCGGATACCCGGCCCGCAATGTGTTGCAGTCAATATATCCCAGATAATCCTCACTGAACAGTTCTACATCCGTTCTGTTTTCTCCGTAAATTTCCACCGAGGAAAGAAACAGAAAACGATCCGCCTTTTCCCGAACAGCAAAATCCAACAGATTGCCGGTTCCAACAACGTTGGCCATAATGGTCCCCACGGGATCCTTTGCATAGGCTACTGGATGGGTGTTGCTTGCGGCGTGGATCACGTAATCCGCATGGGGAATATCCTGTGATAGCGGATGATCTATATCGCATTCCAGAAATCGGAAATAAGATGAATCCCAATATGACGCAAAACGTTGTCTGGCTTTCTCCCTGCTACGTCCAAGTGCCAACACGGATATGTTCATCTGACTTTCCCGATTTTTCTCCATCAGGGCATCAATGAGGCAAGTGCCAATCATACCTGTGGCTCCGGAAAGAAGAATGGTCTTCCCGGACAGGGCAGACCACGCTAAAGGCAAATCGCATATTTTTTTTAAATCTTCCCGATAAAGCGGATGTTCATATGTCATCTACATACCTCTTTTTCTATTTCAACCATTCATCTTTTTCTTCAGTAATTAATGCTTTAAACAGCTCTAGGTCATCCTTTGTTGTAATCTTAATGTTTCTGTCGGATCCTGCAGCAAAATACAGTCGTTCTCCCAATTCCACCATCATGGTATTGGTGTAAGAAGAACCATAAATACCAATTTCTTCAGCAAATGCTCTCTTATATGCTGCAAGTACCTTTCCAAAAGTATAGGCCTGAGGCGTGGCCACGCGGCGCAGTGTTTCCCGGGGAATGTATTTCACAGTGGAAATTTCATCATCTACTAGAAAGATCTGCTCGTTATACGGCAAAGACGTAACGGCATTACCATATTTTTCGCAGGTGCAAATCACATCAGACAACACGGAAGGTTCTATCATGGGCCGTATGCCATCATGAATAATAACCATATCCGACGCTTCACAAATACCCTCCAGATGATAAATGCCATTGCGGATGGATTCCTGCCCCGTGTTACCACCGGTCACCACCCATTTTAATTTGGATATATCAAATTGTCTGGCATAGGCCCATAACATATCCTGCCACCCATCCAGACAAACCACTTCAATGGCATCCACCTCTGGATGGTGCTGGAATGCTTCCAGCGTATAAATGATAATAAGTTTGTCATTTACATTCAAAAATTGTTTTGGAATTTCCTGTTTCATTCTGTGCCCTGAACCGGCAGCAATCACAACTGCGACTTTCATCTCTTCCACTCTCCTTAAAAAAACATGACTCCCGTACATTTGTACATTCTTTTTGGATGCCCGTCAATAGAAACCCAAAATTATTGTAAAGTTTATGTAAATTTTACAGAGAAAGTGTGGATATTGTTTGACCAAATTATGAAATCATCCAAATTCACAGAGCAAACCGTCACCAAAATTCCTTGTCCCCTGGCAACTTATCAAACATTATTATCCCCAGATTCGTATTATTATGATGACCTCCATGCCGGAATACAGTTTTATTGATAAAGCAAGAGAAAAGAAACCGGTACACAGAGTACAAATGACAGAA
Organism: uncultured Cuneatibacter sp.; assembly: GCA_964426655.1. Classification (GTDB taxonomy): domain Bacteria; phylum Bacillota; class Clostridia; order Lachnospirales; family Lachnospiraceae; genus RGIG8306. The sequence goes on from CAYRQT010000074.1 coordinate 6,049, forward strand.
GGTAAGCGCAACA
>CAYRQT010000075.1:0-5602 GCA_964426655.1 uncultured Cuneatibacter sp.
AATAATATGTCGTGTTAGTGTTGCCGGAAGCTATGAGAATTTGACGCATGACAGTTGTGTTCTGGGAAATGCAGTAAAGGGGATTTAACTTGACGAAATCTTCAGGTCATGGTATTCTCTCCATAACAATGGAATACTAACTCGTCTTTATGCGCCCACCGGGCGGTAAAGAATGAACAAAGGCTATGAAGAGAAAGAGTAGCATTTTTGAGGCCAGACAGAAAGATGCCGGTAGATGAGAGGCTCATGGATAGAAAATGTAAATACATCTTGGAGCTGCGCACCAAACCCCTTTGGGTAGTAGGCTGCGACGGAACGCACACCGTCATCAGGTGCAGAAGTATCGCTTTTTGCCGTACTTCATGAGGTGGATAATGTGAGTTGTCCATAAATTTAAGGTGGTAACACGGGAGAAACTCTCGTCCTTATGAAACATAGGGATGGGAGTTTTTTTAATGCAGGTAAAAATATGCCGGAGCATTAGAAGTAACCGTGTAAAGAGAAAGGAAGGCCATGATGGATGAAAGATGGACAGGGGTTGGGACGAAGGAGATGAAGAGGATGACCATTTTATTGGATGAAGAAGCTGATCTTCTTTCCCAAAGTATTTTGAAATTTGTAGAGCAGGGCATTCTGAAAAATTTTGAAGAATTTTTTCAGCTTGTTCAGCAAAAACAGGTGGAAGTGAATGGGGAAATTCAGGATGTTGATGATCTGGATCGGGTGTTATTCAATGAAGATCAAATCCGTATTGGGAATAAGGGGATTGTCAGGATAAATAAATAGGACTTGTATCAGAGGGAAACGCCCAGTATACTGATAGGGAAGTGTCAAAAGGAGATGGTATGAAAGAAATTAAAATCAAAGGTATTGGACATTCCTATCCGGAAGCTGTGGAAGGAAGCGCAGAATGGTTATGCTGCTATGAAGGAGAGGTTTCCTGTGATGTGTATGAAGCAGAGGAGATCTATAAACAGTCAGGGGCCTATGCCGGCAGTACCTCTCATGTTTTGCATGTTCCGGATGGAGAGGTGCACAGCCCCTTCCCAATGCAAAAGAACCGGTATGTGCAGCCTCCCATTTGTTCTGAGGGGAAATTGTACTTCCTCTCCACGGATTTTCAGAATAAGGAAATTCAGATTGCAGCTTATATCCCCGAACTGCAAAAACTGGAAATAATAGCAGCACTTTCTCTGGAAGACATCAAAGATTGTTATAACTTGCGATTGGATTTTTACCCATTGACACTGAGCAGATTCGGGGACAATGTCTATGAAGTGCTTTGGCCGGAAAGATGCACTATCTCTCTTGGGGAAAGAGAAACGGTGTATTTTCGGGATGAGGAGGTGTTGTACTGTTCTGAGTGGAGCGAGGATCCTTTGTACAGGGAATTTGTCCTTGTGCGAAAATTTCCCACAGGAGAAATTCTGAAAAAGGAAGAAGGGTATATTCGTAAAATAACGGATCGGGTTTTCTGGACAGTTTAACAAATGCGGATGAGAATCATGTAGCAGGCAGTTCCCAGCAGGATGGAAAATAAAGCATTTTTCTTCCAGAAATAGCTTCCGCTAAGCAGGAGCAGCGACCCAATTTCCGGAAGGCCATAGGGGGGAAGGGAAAAACTACTTCCATTCATGTTACGCAGGCAATAGACCACCAGAAACCCCATAATGGCTGGAGGAAGAACCTTTCCCAGGTAACGGATCCATTTCGGAGGGGTTTTGTGTTCAGGAAAGCATATAAAGGGAAAAAAACGGGTACACATGGTGCCCAGAATTACAGCCCCTATGGTGAGCATTTGTTGTGTCAGTGTCATTTGGATGCACCTGCCTTTGTGGAAAGATATTGTGAGGATAGTTGGGCACGACAGAGCAACAGCATGGCCAGCATGAGAAGCATGGCTGGTACCATGAATTGATCCGGGCCCAGAACAACACGGCAAACCAGGGAACAGCAAAGGCCAATGGCTGCCGGAATGCGATTCCGTTTCTCACGGCATTGGCCTAACAAGGTCACCATAAATAAAGCTGTTAAAATAAAATCCAGTCCGGTGGTGGAAAAGGGGAATGCGGCACCTGCAAGGGCGCCTATGGCAGCACCACTGACCCAGGACATGTGATTGCACAGGGTGACAAAGAACATGAACCAGGATTTATCCACATCCGGAGGGGGAGAAGTGCTGCACAATATGGAAAAGGTTTCATCGCACATGCCAAAAATCAGATAGCCTTTCTTCCAGCCAGTACCTTTATATTTCTCCAGCATGGAGATGCCATAGAAGAGGTGGCGGGCATTCACCACCAGTGTCAGCAGGAATGCCTGCAGAGGGTCAAAGGCAGAAAGTAACAGGGAAACGGTGAGGATTTCCATGGAGCCGGCAAAAATAAAGGTGCTCATGAAAATAGGCATCCAGAATGGGAAGCCCTCTCCGGTAATGTACAGGCCGAAAGCAGCGCCAAGGGCAAGAAAGCTCAAGGCAATGGGGGCAGAGAGGGGAAGGGCACATTTTAAGGCTTTGCGTTTCATATTGACAGAATTCCTTTACAATCGTAAAATATAATATACGCCAATGGCTGTAAAATATAATATACACATGTAAGATATAAATGTCAATAGGGGGAAGAGATGGATATTCATAAAATTATAGGAGAAAATCTGCATGCTTTGCGCACAAAACAAAACCTGAGTCTGGGACAGTTGGCAGAGTTGTGTGGCATCAGTAAAATGGTCTTGTCCCAAATTGAACGGGGAGAAACAAATCCGACCATTAACACTCTGTGGAAAATTGCAAATGGATTGCAGGTCCCCTACACCAGGCTGATGGAACCTCAGACCATGGAACCAATCGTGGTGCGAAAGGGAGATGGGGAGATGCAGGAAAATGAAGCGGGGAATTACCATGTTTTTCCCTATTTTCTTACCTCACCTACCCGTGATTTTGAATTATTCCGCATGGAACTGGCTCCTGAATCGGAGAATACCTCCATTGGGCATAGAACTGGGTCAGAAGAATATTTGGTTGTTCTGGCGGGGGAGCTGGAAATTGAGACAGGCGGACAGTGCTACATTCTTCATTCCGGGGATGCCATTACCTTTCAGGCAGAGCGCCCCCACACCTATCGTAACCGAAAAAAATGCCTGGTAGAGACCTTGATCATCAACTATTACAGATAGTTTACCGGTTGGTGCAAAAGAATATTTTGCGGTGGAAAAAGAAAATAAAGATAAAAGGGAAAAAAGTGTTGACAAATAAGGATGACAATGCTAATATCCTATCAAGTTAATATGTTTTATAAGAAAGGAGCAGAGCATGAAAATATACAGAGAGAAGATGGAAATGATGTCTACCAGGATGGGAATGTGTTGTTGTAGCTGCAGGCTATCTTCATGTATGGGCTTTGCTCTATTGACGCAGTTCGAACCCTTTGGTATATTGGGGCAGTAAAACGGATTATTTATTGCTTTATAGTAGGGGAGCGCAACGATGCGGCGTAATTAGGGGGAAGCCATGGCTTCCCTTTTCTGCGCGTAAAATTCGCATGCAAATAATTATAAAGAGTGAAGTTTAGAAAAATTTATAATTATAAAAGGGAAGAAAGGCGGCTGATTCATGGACTTGGCATTCATACAAAAATATATGCCTCTATATGTGGAAGCGGCAAGGCTTACCCTTGGCCTGGGGCTTGCCGGTATTGGATTCTCCTTGCTGATTGGTTTGTTTTGCGCCCTCATCCAGTATTACCATGTGCCGCTTCTGCGGTGCATTGTGAGCTTTTACATTGAATTGTCCAGAAACACCCCCCTATTTGAGGGTGCGTCTTAGGGATTTATAATCCCGGAAAAATATCGGCATAGTTGGTATGTATGTACCGGCTATGCCGATTTTTCTTGCTCCTGTGTGGCTTCGGTTGCTGGTGGTGTGAATTCACCTATGCAGTTCCAAACGATTCCGATGCGTTGTACCCGTCTGCCATCGATGCGTTCCGCCTTGTAAACGAGTATTTTCTCGATGAACTCGCGTATCATCTCCGCCGTAAGCTCCTGAATGTCCGTGTACTTCTGTACCAAGGCGAGGAAGTGGTCAACATTGAGCGCGCTTTCGTGCTCGGCGGTCATAGTGCTTTTCAGCTCCACCACACGGCTTTCAAGGGTATGCTGCTCGGATTCATAGTTAGCGGTCATCTTTGCAAAACGCTCATCGGATATCTTGCCGGACAGGTTGTCCTCGTATAGCCGCTGGATAATATCGTCCAGTTTGGTGATACGCGCCTGTGCCTGCTCCAGTTCTCGCTTGTTGTCACGCAGGCTCTTATCGAGCGCTGTCCTCGTCTTGGATGTCACCATCTGCACGAATTCACTTTCATGCTCACGGGCAAAGGCGGTTATCTGACGGATGCCGTCAAGGAGCAATTCCTCGACCACCACATTCCGTATCTGGTGTGAACTGCAGCCGCCCTTGACCTTCCGATAGGTAGCGCAAACGAAATACTCCTTATCGTGTTCCCAGCCGCGATGCCGGACTTGGTACAGCTTGGCACCGCAGTCGGCGCAAAACAGCATCCCGGAGAGGGTCGGCATTTCACCCATTGGTGTAATCCTGCGTCTGCCATCGCGTATCTTCTGGACTATCTCGAACACCGACTGCTCGACGATTGCATCGTGGGTGTTCTCGAAAATCTGCCACTCGGATGGGTCGTTCTTGAGCTGCTTTTTGTTCTTGTAGGACTTGCGGTAGGTTTTGAAGTTTACCGTATGCCCCAGATACTCCTGCCGAGAGAGCATATGGACAATGGTGCTGCCACGCCAAATATAGTCATCATCGTGGCCTCTGTTGTCTGGAATGGTAACACCATTCGCCTTTGCATGAGCTGTTGGATTCATAATATGCCTTTTGTTGAACTCCTTGGCAATCTGCGTCGGTCCGTAGCCGTCCATGCACAAGCGAAACGCCTGGCGCACCACCTCTGCGGCTTCCTCGTCAATGACCCAGTGCGTCTTGTCCTCCGGGTCTTTTATGTATCCGTAGGGAGGATTCGTGCAGAGCGGCTTTCCATTTTGTCCTTTTGCCTTAAACACAGCGCGTATTTTCTTGCTGGTGTCCTTGGCATACCATTCGTTTATGATGTTGAGGAAAGGCGTAAAATCGCTGTCCTGCTGGTTAGCACTGTCGACGCCGTTGTTGATAGCGATGAAACGGATGTCGGAACCGGGAAAGAACACCTCCGTGTAGTAGCCGACCTTGAGGTAATCGCGTCCGAGGCGGCTCATGTCTTTAACGATGATTGTGCCGATGCCGCCTTCCTCCGCAAGCGCGATGAGGCGCTGCCAATCAGGACGGTCGAAGTTCGTGCCACTGTACCCGTCATCAACGAAAAACTGCGTGTTGCTGAATCCGTTGTCGTCAGCGTACTTCTGGAGTATGGCTTTCTGGTTCTTGATGCTATTACTGTCACCCTGAAGCTCGTCATCACGGGAAAGGCGGCAGTAGAGTGCGGTGACCTTGCTATCATTCTTCGCGGTAGTAAAAGACTGTCTGTTATTCATTTCTTCCTCCTTTCCGACAGTCTTCAAGCGGTACTACATATTCGCGTACTACTGCGAA
>CAYRQT010000076.1:0-5472 GCA_964426655.1 uncultured Cuneatibacter sp.
AAAACACGCCAGGGAACAGCTATATGAAGAGCCTGTGCCGCTGCGTTCCGGTATTAGCAGAAAGGAAGCCGCATTAAACGGAGAGTGTCGAAATGATCTGGAAGAAACGGTACTGTCCTATGCCCAGGCCGTTCTTGATGATATGGGACTTTCTGAGGAAGTGAAATTAAATGGTGCCCGTGTTTATGGCAGCCGCACAAGGGAGGGTCTTTATGGCGAAAACTCAGATGTGGATGTGGTGCTTTCCTATACCGGCAGTCTCCGGGAGGACGCATTTTTTAATGAGCTTCACGCAAACAAAATGGAAACTGCCGGAATGAATATCGACATCAATCCCATCTCCACAGAAGAGACCGGAACTCTTGCGGAGTATCTGGAGATGGCAGAAAAGTATCTTGACCGACAGGAAGCAGAAAAACTGGCGGCAGACATTGATGCCTTTGCCTATGACAATGATTATTATGAGTATCAGGACAATGTGGAGGATCGCAAGGATCATCTTTTAGAGGTACAAAGTGACCTTACTGAAGGTAGGACAGCCCCCTTAAAGGAATGGCTTCAGGAATTTGTTGATAATGCAGAGCCAGCGGATGTGGCAGCGGATGCTAAGGATTTGATAAAAAGGATTGATGAGATGGCGGAGAAGTTTCCCCAAAAAGAAGTGGAAGCAGAAAAGCCGGAACCCAAGCTTACCTTCTTTGTGGCAGAGTGCATGGAATATCCTGTCCTGGGAGAATACCATGAGAAGCTGACCTTACAGGAGGCATACGAGATTTATAAGAGCATCCCGGATGAAAGAATGAACGGCGGCAAGGGTATTGGTGTCCATCTGGATGATGGCAGTGAATATCCGGCTGAGTATCAGCTCATGCAGTGGGGTGCCATTGACAAGGATGTGCTTTCCTATGTTTACGGGGATAAGGAGAGCCAGATGGTAAAGCAGGCAATGACGGAGCTTGAAAATGTGATGAATGCGGATGCTCCTACCAAGGAACCGCAGGATAAGTCGAAGGATACGCTGCAGGAAGAAATGCCAAAGACTGTTGGTGCTGCGAGGTCTGATAACGCTGGGCCAGTGGATAAGGCAAAGGATACTGTGGCAAAAGAGATTACAAAAGATACCAGGTTGGAGGAGCGACCTGGTTTACCAAAGAGTGAAGTCAGCACAAAGCAGTCTGTCCTGTCGGCACTTCGCTCCCGTCAGGAGAAAATCAAAAATCAGGAGAAGGAAAAGGAACCCGTAAAATCACAGACACATAAGAAGGGAGATCAGCAGTTATGAGAAAGATTTCATTTGAAGAGGATGAGTATATTGTGATGGCCATGTTTGAGGGAGACACCATAGTGGAGACCATTGGCAAGATTGAAGAGGCTTTATCTTTTGTCAAAAATGATACCGAGCTGGTGGAGGTTCTCACCAGTACGGTGGAGAAAATGAAGCGTATGCCGGAGGGACAGTTTGCATCTTTGAATCTGAAAGATTATCTTGTGGAGGATGAGGAGGATTGAGAATAAACCAGTTTGCAGTCTACCAGATAAAGGAGGGCGCAGAGTACCGGCATCTGCGCTTTCTCCCCTATGAAAAGCTTCTGGAAAAAGGACTGCAGGTGGATGTGGGAAACTATGAACAGGTTTATCTTTCCCAGATGGTTCCAGGGGAATCTGCCGAGCAGATCTGGCACCGGCTAAAGCATAAGCATCCCAGGACGTTAAAGGGCCATGCAATAAGCGTCAGCGATGTGCTTGTGGTAAATCAGAATGGAACGATCTCTTCCTATTATATCAATACGGACCGGCTGGTTCCTATTGCAGATTTTTTACGGTTGAATTCCTCCGGCACTCTTGTGACCATGGAAACAAAAAACTATCTGATCAAGGGAAAGCCTGCACAGTGGTGGATGAAAAGGGCGAGGTGGTGGTAAGCGACACCAATCGGTTTGATGAGGAGACCATGAAGCAGATCCGGGATTATCTTCATCCCCCACAGCCAGAACAGCCGCCGCCAGGGCAAAAGCTGCCCCTTGAAAATTGGCAGAAGTCATTCGAGAATGGCGAATATCTTCGTGCTGCGGAAATGACGGAGGAACAGAATTACTCTTTCATTGATGGCCGCATGAACAACATGCCCTCCCAAAAAGATAAGGACGGCAAGCGTCCATCGGTTTTAAAACGTCTCCGTGAAAAGCAGGCAGCGATTGCCGTAAGAAGCGGAAAGCCTGTGCCACAGATGACGATGGAACAGGAAGCAGAGCGGAACCGTAAATAAGAGAAAGCCTCTGGTGCCATGTGCGCTGGGGGCTTTTTTGTGTCTGCAATTTGAGATGTGTAAAAATGTAAAAAAGATTTTTACAAACCTATTGATTTTAAAGACTTTCCGGCATATAATAGAGGTGCGAAGGAGGTGTTATTATGAGGTTTGATGATTTGTTTGATAACAGAAACCTTGTTGCAGCTAAGCTGAAGGATTATATCAGAGATCGTGGGTATACAAAGGTTTCTTTTGCCAGGAAATCCGATATTTCACGTCCTACTCTTGATAAACTGTTAAATGGAAGTATTGACAATAAAAGCACTTATGATAGACATCTGCATAAGATTATGGCGGCGTTGGGACTATCGGTGGATGATCTGATGCTTTACAATGCAGCTTCCAGAAATGTTGATGCGGTATATTCTCAAAATGCTCCGGAGAATTATGAAATGAGTGAAAAAGCAAAAAAACAGTACGCACTGCTGACGGATATTCTGGGATTGTGTGAGATTTATTACTAAGGAGCGATTGGATGAGTGAAAAAATAACAGCAGGCAATCTTGATGAAGTCATTCAAAAGAATAGGGAGATACATGAGGAAATCCAGAGGAATGCTTTGGTAATCCGCACAAATAACCGTATGCAGATCAGCTCATCAAGTCAGTTGGCCATGCAAATTCTAAAGTCATACGGTTTGCTTCGGTTTCCGCTAGATAATCATTACTGGAGCGGAGCGATTTTTGTAGAGAATGGGAAGAAAATTCCTGTTATAAACACTGCGCTCCCAAGAGCGAATCAATATTTTACGGCGTGGCATGAAATTTATCATCTGGTATTTGATCAGGTGTCATTCAGCCGTATGATTCCATCGGAAGCGGTAATGGAAGAAAGGAAAGCTGACTATTTTGCATCGCTGATGCTGCTTGGTGAGCTTATGCCTTACTATATAGAGCTGGCAGATATGTCATTTCTGCACAAGGTATTCCACTGCATGGATGCATTTCAGGCTCCATATAAAGCAGTTCTGATTGCTTTATACGAAAGTGCCGTTCAAAATGGAAATGAGACTGTTGCGAAACTTGTTAAGGAATATTTTGATGCTTCTCTTTCCGATATAGCAGGACAGTTTCGGGACTTAGGACTCGATGACAATCTGGTGAAACCATCTTACGTTATAAATGTGAGACCGTTGCAGGCAAAGATTCAGGAACACATAAAGTTAGATCCAGATTTAAATTATCATTATGAAAACGCTTCATTTTTGAAAAATGTTGTGAGTGAGATGAAGCTGCTACTGGAGGATGCGGATGATTGAATTTCCAGAATATAAGCAATATGGTGGAGAAACGAAAATTGCTCTTATGGACAACTCAGCAATCTCCTTTTTAGAACAGTTGGAACACAGCGGATATTCTTCCAAGCCACTTCTCAATATATATGACGCAATTCTAATCCCCCAATGGGTTATGGTGGAAGTAAAGGATTCAGAATATCGTTGTAATTATGTGAGGAAGTTAAGGTCAGAGGGCTTTCCTGTTTTTACAATCAGAGAAGAAGATTATACTTCACTTGCAGATTTTGAAGAGATAAATCTATACAAAATTGTTCAAGCCGTATCTTCAAAATTGGCAGCGCTAAAAAGCTATTTACATCGTCATGTGGAAAAACCTGACCTGCTTGACTTGCCGGATTACAAGGAATGGATTTCAAAGATGTACAGTGAATGGCCGATACAGGGAGAAACTACTGGAAATGGTAGAACAAAAAAGAAAAATGCCGGTGAAATATCCCTGACTGTTTTAGCAGAAATTATGTCCTGGTATTACCCTCAAACGGAAATGGTAACCGTATATACCCAGGACAGAGATGCTCTTGAATTTCAGACAAGTGCTCATAAAAGTCTTGAAGCTGTATTCAATGAACGCACACCGGTAGAGATTAGCTATAAATCCAACGATGTGCTGCTGTACCAACTGTATAGGGATGAGAAGATTGATCTGGAGAATGTCAAGAGATTACGCAAGGATGAACGGGTAGTTATTTATACGAAAGAACGTCCTGATCAGGCCGTGGCATTGATTACAAAGAAACTAGACAATGAACATTTTGCAGAAGTAATAAGAGACAAGAGTGTTCAAATCATTTTCTAAAGCCAATAAGGTTGCGATTGACAAATTAAAGAAAACAAAATATACTAACTTCAGCATCAAAAAACCGCTCTGCGGTTTTTGTACGGGGCGTCGTTACGACGGCGTCCTAGTTTTTTGCCCAAATTTTGGATGTGAATTATTGGCGGTCAGTAATCAAAGCTGGCCGTCTTTTTTGTTGCTGAGACAATAAGAGGCAACTTCACTTTCGGCAATTTTTAGTTCCATTGCCGAAAATGAAGTGCTGCAGGTTTACACTGCTTATCCCAGCCCGTGTTTCCTGTCACGGTCATTTTCTTTCGCCGGCGAACCGAGGATGGCATCCACGTTTGTGGTGACGGTCTTTAGCTCAGAGGCATAGTCCTTAAAATAATTGTAGGTATCCTGCTGGGCTTTCTGCTTGATGCTCAGCTTTTCTTTTTCTGCCTTGAGGGTTTTCATGGAAGGGAACTTCCCATCAGGGTACTGCTCCTTTAGAAATTTCCTCGCTGCCTCATACAATTCAATCTCCGCCCGGTGTTCCTGGCGGTATTTTTTCTTGTTGGGGCTTATTAGCATTTCCTGATAAATCTTTTTGTTGGCCAGGTATTGGCCGGTGTAGTGGATGAGCTGATTAACGGACTTGATCTGCTCCTCTGTGCCACGCAGGGTCTTTCTGGCATCCTTTCTTTTCGCTACAACTTCCTCATAAGCGCTCTGCAGATTTTCTCTTGTGTCATATCCGTTCTCCTGCACATAGGCAACAGTTTTTGCCATCTGCTGCAGGTTTGAGATTTTGACTTTCTGAGCATAGGCACGGCTTTGCTGTACCTTGATGTTATTCTGCAGATCAACCACAAGCCGCAGGTCGCTCTTGATGAAGAGAATCTGGACATACTCCGGCATGGGTTCGTCGAAGAAATCAGGATGGGGCATACCGCCATCGGGTTGTGGCTGTGGCTTGTCATCAGGAACGGGTGCAGGCATTTCATCCGGCTGCGAAGAAACTTCCTCCCGAAGCTTCTCATATTCCAATCGGTTCTTTTCAAAGAGAGCCAACAAAAATTCTTTTTCATAGTCGGTGCCAAGGGTCCG
>CAYRQT010000077.1:0-3753 GCA_964426655.1 uncultured Cuneatibacter sp.
AGCAGTTCCACTGTGTCTTCTTCTGTGGTGGAAAGCACAAAGAGTGCCAGCACTTCGTCGGAATCTGCGGTCGTAAGCGGTGCGTCTTCTACCGGCGGAAAAGGGGGAAAATACAAAATCGCGTTAAGCAATTCCTATATGGGAAATGACTGGCGCCAGCTGATGATTAAAACCGCACAGGTGGTTGCAGATAAGGCTCCTTATAAAGACCAAGTGGAACTTGATGTTGTGACCTGTGAAAATACTGCTGAAGCGCAGGCTGCGTCCATTGATGCGCTTGTGGAACAAGGCTATGACGCAATCCTCATTGAAGCCGCCTCTCCCACAGCGCTTATCCCTTCTATTCAGAGGGCTCAGGAGGCAGGAATTGTAATTGTTACATTTGATAATACGGTAACCGCCGATGGTGTATACCGGGTGAGCACAGATCTTGCAGGGCTGAGCCGCGGATGGGCGGAATGGCTTTCTGCCGAATGTGGTGACGGGGCCAATGTTATTATGGATACTGGGATGCCAGGATCTACGTCTGGAAATACTATGTACGAGGCTGCAAAGGAAGTTTTTGACAAGCATAACATCAACATCGTATCAGAATTCGCCAGTGAGTATGCGGACGGTGTTGGCCAGGAACAAATCGCAAGTGTGCTTGCTGCAAATGATGACATTGATGGGGTATATGCGCTGTGTTATGCCAATACTGTTTACAATGCCTTCACAGATGCTGGGCGAGACCTTGTGCCAACAACCAGTTTTAACAGCAACATTGGGCAAAAAGTAGCTGCTGAAAATGATATGAAAGTCCTTATCGGGCAGAATACACCAGGGCTGGGAGCAGAGGCGTTGAAGGTGGCTGTCGATGTGCTGAATGGTGAGAAAGTTGAGCAGGAGACTTTAATTACACCGCCTTACTTTACAACTGATACATCAGTTGATTTTGGATATGAGGCAACGGAGATTGAGAAAGATAAGACTTATTTTGAGAATCTTCCTGATGCTTTTGATTTTCCAGCAGTTCCAGCTGACTTTGATCCACAGGTGACAGTGGATGAAGTATCAGATTACCAGCAGGAAGAGTTTGGGGAAAGGGAATACGGAGAAAGACGAGGGGGTTGGCATCAGCCCCTTCTGTGCTGGGTGAGAAAGACGAAACAGGAAAACCAGCAGATGGAGGAAAAGGGACAGAGAATGGCAGACCTGGAAATGAACGGCATCACGAAATCCTTTGGAGAGGTGATGGTCTTAAAAAATGTCAACCTGCACTGCAACCGAGGAGAGGTACACGCGCTACTGGGGGAAAATGGTGCGGGTAAAAGTACACTATTAAAAGTGCTCAGCGGGGCACACCAGCCGGATTCAGGCGAAATCAAACTGTTCGGGGAAACTGTTGTTATTAGAAATCCAGTGGATGCCATGAAGCATGGTATCGGTACGGTGTACCAGGAACTGTCAATTATTCCAGACCTGACAGTAAGTGAGAACATTTTCATTGGAAGAATTCCCAAAAACAGGTGGGGAGCGTTTGACCGAAAGAAACTCCGACAGCAGACGGAAGAACTTTTTGCACAGTATGGAATTGATGATATCGATCCGGGGGCAAAGGCCAGAACTTTGTCATTATCACAGAAACAAATCGTCGAAATTCTGAAGACACTGTCTAAAGACCCGAAAATAATTATATTGGACGAGGCCACATCAGCACTGACAGATGAACGTGTGGAATGGCTGCTTGGGGTTGCCAGAAAGCTGGCAGATAAAGGGAAAATCGTCCTTTTTATCTCTCATCGCATGTCGGAGATTCAGCATGGCTGTGATAACATTTCAATTCTGCGAAACGGGGAGAATTCCGGGGAAGTAAGTGTCCAGGAAGTAGATATGGATGACGTCGTATCAAGGATGCTCGGACGGAAAATTTCCGGGTATTTCCCTGAAATTGAACGTTACAGGACGGAGGAGCCGGAGATTGAAGTTGAAGACCTCCATTATCTGCATATTCTGAATGGTGTAAGCTTTTCTGTGTACAAAGGAGAGGTTTTAGGAATTGGCGGACTTGCCGGGCAGGGACAGGCGGAGCTGCTCCAGGCTCTTTATGGAGTTATTAAAGCGGAAGGAAAGATTTGCCTGAAAGAAAAAACAGTGCGAATTCGTTCGGTCAGAGATGCGATGCGAAATGGAATAGCGTTAGTTCCAGAAGAGAGGGCTATACAAGGTCTGATTCTTTCGGAATCCATCCGCTACAACATTTCACTTCCCATACTGAGTAAGATCAGCAACCCGTTATGGGTATCCCGATCAAAAGAAAATACCATAGTGGATAAATATATCCAAGAACTCCAGATCAAGGCAGACAGCAGAGAAATGGAAGCCATAAATCTTTCGGGAGGAAACCAGCAGAAAGTGGTTATGGGAAAGATTCTGGCAATGGAACCCCAGATATTTTTAATGCATGATATTACACGAGGCGTAGATGTCGGAACAAAGAAAGAAATGTTCACGATGATCAGAAATTTCGCAAAGGAGGGGCGCCCCGTCATCTATTTTTCTACAGATGTTGAGGAATTAGTGAATATATGCGACCGCGTGGTTGTTATGTATGATGGAAAAATAAATGCCAATCTTTATGGGACAGAACTTACAAAAGAAAATCTTGTCAGTGCTTCAATTGGTAACGTAGTAACAGAAAACAGAGGGCAGGAGAGTTAGGATGAAAAAAGACAGAAAGTTCAATTTAAGGGGCTTTTTAAAGGAGAACTGGATTGCACTGATCCCTTATATCATGCTAATGATAGTGATAGTAGTTATGGGTATCCTGAACAGTAACACCCTGAGTTTTCATTACATGGCTAATAAGTGTGATGCTGCCTTTTCTCTGATTTTATGTGCGGCGGGGCAGACGCTGGTGCTTTTGACAGGCGGTTTTGATTTGTCAGTAGGGGGTGTAATCTGCATTACAAACAGTCTTGCAGCATCCAAGATGCAGGATAATCCGGGAAGCATTATTTTCTGGGTTATTATTTGTATATTGGTTGGCGCAGGGATAGGCGTATTGAACGGCTATGTTATTGAAAAAACAAAGCTGCAACCATTCATAGTCACCCTTGCGACGCAATACATCTGTTATGGAGTTGCTTTGTTTATACTGAAGATTGATGGGGGTAATGTTCCAGCGGGATATATTAACGTGTTGCTCCATCGTTTTGGAAGCGTTCCTTTGTCTATGATACTTGTTGTTGCTTTAATAGTGGTGTGGCTGTTTTTTAAGAATACTAAGGCTGGGCTGAGCATTTATGCCGTGGGGAGCAACGAAAGTGCGGCACGGCTGAACGGGATTTCTGTTATGCATACCAAAGTTCTTGCATATGGGCTGTCGGGTCTTTTTGCTGCGTTGTCAGGGCTCTTTCGGACCGCTCAGGTGGCGAGCGGTTCGCCGACAGCTGGCGCAGATTTTGTTATGATTTCCATCTCTGCCGCGGTGATCGGTGGGACAGCACTGACAGGAGGAGCTGGGGGGATGATCGGGACAGTTGTCGGAGCAGTGCTTTTGAGGACAATCGACGATCTGCTGGTCTTTATGAAAGTATCATCTTATTGGTCGTCTCTGGTGCAGGGAGTATTGCTAATTCTTGCAGTTGCGGCGAGTGCGTATGGAACGATGCTGAAGAAGAGAGGGTGGGCAGCCGCATGAGGACGAGGAGCTTTTTTAAGAAAAATTTTTCTGTTATTATGACATTTATTGTTGCGGCCTTCCTGTTTGTT
>CAYRQT010000077.1:3763-5443 GCA_964426655.1 uncultured Cuneatibacter sp.
ATGAGACCCGGGTATGCCAACATAAACAACATTCGGGTGCTCTGTATTACGGCGTCGTTCCTTGGCTTAACCGCTATGGGGCAGATGGCAGCGATTCTCACCGGAGGAATGGATCTGTCTATTCCATGGATGTTTACAATTGCGTCTTTTCTGACGGCAAGTCTGACAAATGGAGAAAATTGGAGGCTTGTATATGCGGTTCCAGTTGTTTTACTTGCAGGCCTTGCCATGGGGGCATTTAATGGATTGGGAATAGCTTATGTGGGAATAGCCCCGGTCATTATGACGATGGCATCAAATATAATTTTCCAGGGGCTTTTGGTAGGACTGACAGGTGGGACGCCAGGGGGATCGGCACCTCAGGCACTGAAGGATTTTGCTAATGGGAATGTAGGTGGAATATCCACAATACTGCTTTTTTGGATAGGTGTTTCAGTATTTTTTTATATTTTAATACATCGGTCGCCATATGGCCGCAGATTATTTGCAGTCGGGCATAGTGATACTGTTGCCTTGTATTCGGGCGTAAATGTAAAACTGATACGGGCAAGTGCGTATATGATCTGCGGCTTTTTCGCAGTATTGGCGGGAATGCTGTATTCAGGCCGTGTGAGTCAGCTGTATTTAGGAATGGGCGATCCCTACCAAATGGATTCTGTATCGGCGGTAGCTATTGGAGGAGTATCATTATTAGGCGGTTCAGGAAATTATATCGGAACGATGGGAGGAGTCCTGGTCCTGGTGATGCTGAATGGCGTTTTATCGGCTCTTGGTCTAGAGCAGAGTGTTCAGAAAATCATTTTTGGAATTGTTTTGTTCCTTGCGGTACTGCTGTCCAGTAGAAAACAAAATGGGAGATAAGTGATCATTGTCAAAATAGGAGGTTATATGGCTAGAAAAGGTGCAGATTGTTCTTATCCATACATTGATATATTAAATAATAGTGATTTTAGCTTTATTCAAAAGGGAGTAAAGGAAGTTTTAAATAAAACAGGAGTTACTGTACAAAGCTCTAAAATGAGAAAAATTTTAAAACAATATGGGTGCAGAGTTGATGAGCTGCTACAACGAGTATATTTTGATGAAGCAATTATAGATAAAGCATTAGAATCAACACCAAAAGGGTTTGAAATTCAAGCACGTGAAGAGAAGAATAATGTTTTACTGCAACCGGGGAAAACAATTCATTTTATTAATGCATGCGGTACTGCTATTTGGGATAATAGAAAACAAGAGAAAAAGATACCCACTAGAAAAGAATTCTATGACTATATTAGGTTATTGGATGCATTGCCAAATGTAGATTTTCAAAACTGCTTTCCTTTTTTTGGTTTTGATAAAGTTCCAGAATGCATGAAATTATTAGAATCTGTAGCGGCAAAATATAGGGTTTCTACAAAAGCGCAGATAGAAGGTACGGTATTTGATAATTATAAATTTACAACAGAAATGGCAAGAGCTGTAGGCATAGATTTATGTCAAATTGTAAATTCTGCTGCGCCTTTAACTTATTTTGACGAAACAGCTGAACAAATATTTAATTACACAGATGCAAATCTTCCATTTCATTTTGCGGCCGGGCCAACAAGAGGGTTAACTAGTCCGATGGGAGCCGCAGGGGCGGTGATTTCAAATAACGCTGAGTGTATGGCGGGGTTAATAATGGCTCAAGCGGTAAAA
>CAYRQT010000078.1:0-1301 GCA_964426655.1 uncultured Cuneatibacter sp.
TGGCCGTATTTGGCATTGGGGGCGTGGGGGGCTATACCGTGGAGGCCCTGGCCAGAAGCGGCGTGGGGACCCTGGACCTCATTGATGATGATAAGGTCTGCCTGACCAATCTGAACCGTCAGCTGCACGCCACCCGCAGCACCGTGGGGAAATACAAGGTGGAGGTGGCCAAAGCCCGCATCCTGGACATTAACCCCAAAGCAGTGGTGAACACCTACCAGACTTTTTACATGCCGGATACTGCCGATCAGTTTGATTTCACCCAATACGATTATGTGGTGGATGCCATTGACACCGTCACCGGGAAAATTGCCCTGGTGATGCAGGCCCAGGCCGCCGGTACCCCCATTATCAGCTCCATGGGCGCCGGCAACAAAATGGATCCCACTGCTTTTCGGGTAACGGACATCTACAAAACGTCCATTTGCCCCCTAGCCAAGGTGATGCGCCGGGAATTAAAAAAACGGGGCGTCAAAAAGCTGAAGGTGGTCTATTCTCAGGAAATGCCCATTAAGCCGGTGGAAGATATGGCCATCAGCTGCAGGCAGCACTGCATCTGCCCGCCGGGAACGGCTAGAAAGTGCACCCAGAGACGCCAGATTCCGGGGAGCAATGCCTTTGTGCCTTCCGTGGTGGGCCTGATCATCGGGGGAGAAGTGGTAAAGGATCTGATTCAGAAGTAAGAAATTAAAGGAGATGGCATGAAAAAAGGAGAAATATACCAGGGAACGGTGCAGCAGGTGCATTTTCCCAACAAGGGGGAGCTGTTGTGTGAGGGAGAACGGGTCATCGTGAAAAACACCATCCCCGGGCAGGGCATATCCTTTCGCCTGCAGAAAAAAAGAAAGGGAAAATGGGAGGGACAGGCTCTTGCTGTGCTGACCCCCTCGCCCTTGGAAACCAGGCCGCCGGTCTGTTCGGTATTTGGCGCCTGCGGAGGCTGCCATTATCAGACCATGGCCTATGAGGCCCAGCTGGACATGAAAAAGGGACAGGTGAAAGCCATTCTGGATGGCGTCATCCCTGCCCCTTATCTTTTTGAAGGCATTTTAGGAAGCCCCACCGAATGGGACTACCGCAATAAAATGGAATTTTCCTTTGGAGATGCCCAAAAGGATGGCCCCCTGACCCTGGGCCTTCATAAAAGGGGCAGCTTTTACGATGTGCTGGATACCCCGGACTGCGCCATAGCCGACAGCGATTTCCGCCAGATTCTGCAGACGACCCTGGCCTTTGCCCGGAAAACGGGACTGACCTATTACCATAGGATGAGCCATACCGGTTATTTCCGGCATCTGCTT
>CAYRQT010000078.1:1311-5337 GCA_964426655.1 uncultured Cuneatibacter sp.
GCGAAAAGGCAAAAAAACAGGGGAAATTCTCATTAATCTGGTAACCACCAGCCAAGGAGATGGTAATTCTGCCTTTTTTGCCCCTCTTCTGAATGATTTATTGAGCCTTCCCCTGGAAGACCGCATTCGGGGCATCCTGCACACCACCAACGATGCCATGGGAGATGTGGTTCAGGCAGACCGCTTGGACATCCTGTATGGAGAAGACTATTTTTATGAAGAAATCCTGGGCCTTCGCTTTAAAATCTCTCCCTTTTCCTTCTTCCAGACCAATTCCCTGGGAGCAGAGGTGCTCTACCAGAAAGCCCGGGAATATGTGGGAGATACGGCCAATAAACGGATCTTTGACTTATACAGCGGCACCGGCACCATTGCCCAGCTGCTGGCCCCAGTGGCAGCCCATGTGGCAGGGGTGGAAATTGTGGCAGAAGCCGTGGAGGCGGCAAAGAAAAATGCGGCAGCCAACGGCTTGGACAACTGTGAATTTCTGGCAGGAGATGTGCTAAAGGTGCTGGATGGCCTGACAGAGCTGCCGGATCTGATTGTGGTGGACCCCCCAAGAGAAGGCCTCCATCCCAAAGCCCTGGAGAAAATTGCAGCCTATCAGGTGGAACGGCTGGTGTATATTTCCTGCAAGCCCACCTCCCTGGCCAGGGACCTGGTGCTGCTGCAGGAAAGAGGGTACCGGGTGGAGAAAGCCTGTGGGGTGGACATGTTTCCGGGGACGGTGCATGTTGAGTGCGTAGTATTGATGTCAAGGGCGAAAGAGTGATAGTGTGGAAAAGCCTTGTAAATCAAGGCTTTTCGCACATATGGGTATGAAACCCTTCATCTGAAAACGAGATTTTTTCACTTCGCGGAAACAAGTCAATAAAGGCCATATTCGATAGTTAAGTGGTCAGGTTGGATGTCAGTGCCTTGTGAGTGTACAGGTTAGATGTCAGCCCTTGCGAGTGGACGATTTAGATGTTTTTTCGGTTTTTTTTGAGGTTGTGTGGTCGGATTGGATGTTGTAATAAATTAGTTTGTTTTTAGCAATCTACTTTCTATGGAGATATCCGAAGATAGTAAATCTTTTGTTGCTGCTGACGAGCACCGAAACGTAATTATACCTGAATCAAATGCGTTTGATTAGACAGTCAGAAGATCATTTGCCCATCTGACAGCTTTGATATAACTGTCCTCCAGATTTTTTTTAGGTTCAACAAAGGCTGTTTCACCGATAAATTTATTTCCCGGAAGCGCTGCCTTCAACTTTGCAAAGCACTTTTCGGCTCCATTTCCTCCGTGGCTGGCAAACAGTGCTATCCTTTTGTCCTGAATCTTATACTGCCTAATAAAACTCTTTATTGGCGGTGTATATGATCCCGCCCAGACCGGCGTTCCTATTAATATTGTTTCATACTGGTTCAAATCAATACTATTGTTTGTCAGCTTCGGCTTCTCACCGAAAATAACACTCTTTCCTCCCCAGAAGTACTTTAAAAATCCCTCTGTTGGGTACTTTTTGCTCGTTTTTAACTCAATAATATCTGCGTTTATTGTTTCAGCAATCTTTTGTGCAATGAGTTTTGTGTTGCCGTCAAATGAAAAATATACAATTAAAGTGTTCATACTCGTTCTCCTCAATATTATTATACATATACTTTATCGCTATTTCTGACATATTCCAAAGCTAATTGCTTTCTTAGGACATTCATCGACACATTGGAGGCAGTTAATACATTCTGTCGAATCGGCGCTTCCTGATTTAACCATCTCAGCTATGTTAAGGCCCATAGGACAGTTTCTGTTGCATTTTCCACAGGAAACGCAGTCGTCTGGTTTTGCTTTAAGCCTGAATCTTGGGATGTGAAGAAGGTCTGCCAGCATTTCCCCGATTACCATGAACGGAGCCATCCAGCAAAGACTGTGACACATTCCGCGTCTGCCAGTCAGAAGTGTGAACAAGTAGATTACAGACATAACAATTGCATAGATGATAATATACCGCACATTAAAATCTACAAAATACAAAAAATTTCCTTTGAGTGGTCTGTTATGTATCCATAAAAACACAACAAACGAAAACCAAACCGCCCATATAATGTATTTAGAGAGGTTTTTCCATTTACTGTTCCAGTGATGGTTATTGGCATCGGAAACGTAGTCCTGTACCGCTCCTCCGGGGCAAAACCAGCCGCAAAACAGACGGCTGCCAACGATTGAGAACAGCAGGAGCAGTCCAAAAATCATTGCGCTTCCATTCAACATGCCATTTGCAGCAGATAAAATAATCACCATAGGCGATAAAAAGAAAAATGTAATCGGAAACATCAGCACAGAAAAAGCTAAAATGCCTTTACGAACCCGTTGCCTCATTACAAATCAGCTCCTTTCTCTGTAATTATTCTCTTAGCCTGGGCTGCCCAATCTCTCATTGCGGAATAGATGTAAACACCACACAGTGCAGTCAGCTGGCTATAGTTGCAGTCCGTACCCTGCTCTTTGAGTTGGTCAAAAAGCTCGATATAACCATTCATCTCCTTGATCAGCTTTTCATTTCTCCTGATACAATCATCCAGATGCCCGAGCAGTACCTCCGGCTCAGTATTCTCGCCGAAGGAAACCTTAAGAAGTATTTCATATCTGAGTTTCTCGATCTCAGGCTCCTCGCGCAGCCAATCCGAAAGCTCTTTCCTGCCGGCGTCAGTTATGCTGTATACTATCTGTCCGCGACCGTTTCCGGTTTCCGCATTGTCGGAACTAACGGCTAACCCCTCGGTAACCAGTTTCTTGAGTGTAGGGTATATCTGACCGTAACTCTCCTGCCAGAAATGACTATATTCCTGCTCAATCCATTTTTTAATTGAATAGCCGGTTTGCGGCATACGCGCCAGCATTCCCAGTACTACATATTTCGATTTTCCTGTATTTTCTTTTATATGTACCCCTCCTGTGTATTTAATATATCATAAAGATATATCATTATGATATATTTGTCAAGTATTCATCAAGAAAAATATGCAAGCCATGAAAAAATAAATGAGATCAGAATTCTCAGTCACCTAATATGATCCAGTGCTCTCCGTCATAATCCTCAACCTCATCGGTTCTGACATTCTGTTTGAAATAGATTGTAAGTAATTGCTTGATGTTCTTCTTATCAACACGTGTTGTAGAAAATCCTTGTTCACGCAAGGTTTTTTCAAAGTTAATTGTAAAATGAAGTTGGACAGCTGAAGAAAAAATCCATAGTGATTGAACCTTGTTGTAGAATAAGGTCGTAACACACCAATCTACAATGAAACAATCACTATGGACAGCCTTGATAATACCACATATATTGAGTTAAACTTCCACATCCGCCATCACGCCAGACTTGAATTCCACAGTAAATTTGTCCTCGAAGCCCGTAACTTTCTCAATCAATCGCCGCACAAGCTGCTCGTCGTATTTAGTAAGAGCGGTGGATTGCTTCTTTAAAAATGTGCTCATGTCGGCTATGCGCTTTTTGAGTTCATCACGGTTGGCGTTTTCAAGGAGCAACTTTTGCTTCTGATCACGTAGGCGGTGAATCTCGTCACCGACTTTTTCGTAATCCGCGTTTGAGGTGGCCAGCTTCAAAAGCTCCGTTTGCAGTTCCTCCAACCGCTTATCAATATCCCCCAGTTCCTTGTCGCTTTCACGGCTTATGACGGTAGCGATGTTGTCCCGCAGAGTAGTGAGAAAGCTGTCCTTGTCGCATAGCGCCTGATTAATAGCGGTTATAAGCACTTGCTCGATTTGGCTTTCCGGCATCGTACGGGCATCGCAGAAAACACCGGTGTTCTCAAGCCTGCTGGCGCAGCGCCAGACGATAGACTTTTTACCGCGATTATTCCAATGCACCCTGCGAAAAACCTCGCCGCATTTGCCGCAGATAACTATCTGAGAAAAAGCGTGGTTGCTGCTGAAGGTCCTTTTCTTGCCGCTCGGACTGGTGTGGACAATCCGGCGGCGGATAAGTTCCTCCTGCACCTGCATGAAAACTTCACGCGGGATGAT
>CAYRQT010000079.1:0-5116 GCA_964426655.1 uncultured Cuneatibacter sp.
GCCTCCCGGACCAGCGTGGGTGGCTATGGAGAGCCAGAACCGGAAGAGGAAAATTCTGAACAGTTTGAGGTCAGCGATAAGCGTACTCTGGACGAAGTGGTGCACTGGCTGATGGATATGGGCTATATTCCCAGTTTTTGTACTGCCTGTTACAGAGAGGGGCGTACAGGAGACCGGTTTATGAGCCTTTGTAAGAGCGGACAGATTCTCAACTGCTGTCATCCCAATGCCCTGATGACATTGAAAGAATATCTGGAAGATTACGCCTCACCAGAGACAAAAACATTGGGAGAAGCTCTGATTCAGGCGGAGCTGAGTAACATTCCAAAAGATAAAGTGCGCCGTATCTGTATGGAAAATCTAGATAATATTGCCCTTGGTCAGCGGGATTTCCGCTTCTAAAATAAAGGAGGTGGAATATGGGCATACAGGATACGCCGGCGGCCAATCGGTTGCATATTGGCTTTTTTGGGAAGCGCAATGCAGGAAAATCCAGCGTACTAAATAGCCTGACAGGTCAGGACATGGCCATTGTTTCCCCGGTTCTGGGGACCACCACGGACCCGGTGTATAAGGCCATGGAACTGCTCCCCCTGGGACCTGTCATGCTGGTGGATACGCCAGGATATGACGATACAGGTGCGCTGGGCAGCCTGCGGGTGGAAAAAACCAGGCAGGTACTGCGAAAGACAGATCTGGTGCTGCTGGTGGCAGAAGCGGGGAAGCCCCTTTCCCGGGAAGACAGTGCTTTTTTGGATGAAGTGAAAAAAAGGGGGTTGCCCTGTCTGGTGGTCTATAACAAGGCAGACCTGGTGGATACAATAATTACGCCTGAGCCGGAAGGGGTTTTGGTAAGTGCCAGAAATAAGCAGGGATTTGATATCTTGAAAGAAAAAATAGGCAGCCTTTTGAAGACGGAAGAAGAAAAATTGCGCCTGGTGGGAGACCTGCTTTCTCCCTCGGATTTTGTGGTGCTGGTGACGCCCATTGACAAAGCAGCCCCTAAGGGACGGCTGATTTTGCCTCAGCAGCAGACCATCCGGGATATCCTGGAGGCGGACGCCACGGCCATAGTGGTAAAAGAACATGAACTACGGGAGACATTGATGCATCTGGGAAAAAAGCCCAGAATGGTCATTACCGACAGCCAGGTCTTTGCCAAGGCGGCAGCTGACACGCCGCCGGATGTTCTGCTTACTTCTTTTTCTATTTTGTTTGCCCGTTACAAGGGATTTCTGGAAACCGGTGTCAGGGGGGCGCTGGCGCTGGACGCCCTTTCGGATGGGGCTCGGATTCTTATGGGAGAGGGCTGTACGCACCACCGGCAATGTGACGATATTGGAACAGTGAAGCTGCCCCGCTGGATCAGACAGTACACCGGGAAGGATTTTGAATTTACCTTTTCTTCCGGAGGAGGATTCCCGGAGGATTTGTCCGGCTATGATATGGTGGTGCATTGCGGAGGCTGTATGTTGCACGAAAAAGAGATGCATTTTCGGCAGAATTGTGCCTTGGATCAGGGGGTCCCCTTTACGAACTATGGTCTGCTCATTGCCTATATGCAGGGAATTCTGAAACGGGCACTGGCAGTTTTTCCGGGGATTTACGCCCTTTACGAGGAAACCGCATATGGAAAATAAGGCAAAAGAGAAAGAGGTGTGGTGGGGAGAAGAGACCCGAAAAGGCATGGAGAATTTCAAGCTGCAACATCGTTCGGTTTTTGAACCTATTGTAGAGGCCATGCTGCAGATCAAACTGGCAGCGGCTCTAACCTATCAGCAGCTGCATGTGGACCCGCCCGGCCTGTACAGCGCCATGGAGGCAGCCTGCAGACAGTTGCTGGCGGATCCAGACCGGATGACCTTTTTTCCGGTGGAGGCACTGCAGGGGGGGGCAGGCACTACTTTGCACATGAATGTAAATGAAGTACTGGCTGGAAAAACAGAGGCTATCTGGACTGCCCGGGGGGAGAGCATTCGGGCGGTCTCCCCATATGGAGATATGAACAGGGGACAGTCCACCAACGATGTGTTTCCCACAGCGGTTCATGTGGCGGCCATAAAAGGCATTCGTCTGCTCAGCGATCATTGCAGCCGTTTGCAGGAGGCTTTGCAGGAGAAAGAACAGGCTTTTTCCCGTGTGAAAAAACTGGGAAGGACGCAGTGGATGGATGCCCTCCCCATTACCCTGGGAGAGGAGTTTGGGGCATTTGCCCAGGCTGTAGGCCGGGATCGATGGCGATTATATAAAATGGAAGAACGCTTGCGACAGGTCAATCTGGGGGGGACAGCTGTGGGAACGTCCGTTCAGGCGGAACGGGCTTTTCGATTTGGCGTTCTGGAACATTTGCGCACCATTACGGGTATAGGCCTTGCCACTGCGGAATATCCCATGGATCCAACCCAGAATCAGGACGTTCTGGTGGAAGCTTCCGGCCTGCTAAAGGCCCTGGCCGTTAATTTGTTTAAAATTGCCAATGACCTGAGGAAAATGAATTCGGGACCTGCGGGGGGGTTGGGTGAAATCCGACTGAAAGCTCTCCAAAAGGGAAGCACCATTATGCCGGGAAAAGTCAATCCCGTGTTGCCGGAAATGGTTATGCAGGTGTCCATGCGGGTCATGGCCAATGATCAGGGCATTGGGATGGCCGCAAGTCAGGGAGAATTTGAACTTAATCCTTTTTTGCCCTTCCTGGCGGATGCGCTGGAGGAGAGTCTGCATTTGCTGAATCACGCACTACCGTTGTTTACGGAGAAGTGCATACACCCATTGGAAGCCTGTCCGGAACAATGCCTTTCGCTTCTGGATAAGAGCAATGCCCGGGCCATGGGGTATGCAGAACAGTTGGGGTATGAACGGGTGGCACAGATTATGGAGCAGTTTCCCCAGGGAGGAGAGGCTTTGATGGAGGCTTTGGAAAATGAAGAAAAAAGGTCTCGATAATTCAGAAAAAATAGTTGCCTTCCAACACGGAAACGGGTATACTAACGGTAACGGATACCTAGGTATTCCAGAAAGGAGCACTAGCTATGATTAATGAAAAAGTTGCGAAACTGTTGAATGAACAGGTTCAGAAGGAATTTTTTTCCGCATATTTATACTATGCCATTGCGAACTACTATGTAGAGGAAGGATTGATGGGGTTTGCCAACTGGTTCACCCATCAGGCAGCTGAAGAACAAGGACATGCCACAAAAATTGTGGGATACATGCAGGAAAATGATTTGAAGGTAGAACTGCTGACACTTGATCAGCCGAAACTTTCCGTAACCTCTTATGCAGAACCTCTCAGCCTTGCACTGGAGCATGAAAAATACATCACCGCTTCCATTAATGCCATTTATGAGGCTGCAACAGAGGGAAAAGATTACCGAACAGCCGGGTTTATGGAATATTTCATCAGAGAGCAGGCAGAGGAAGAAGCCAATGCCATTGAACTGGTTAGAAAGATGGAGCTGTTTGGAAAAGACAGCCAGGGCCTGTATCTGCTGAACCAGGAACTGGGCGGCCGGAAGTAATGAGATTCTGAAGAAGAGAAGCGCTGAAGGCAGGATTCCTGCCCTTGGCGCTTTTTCAGTTTATGGGGAGGTCGGAACCGGTGGAAGGAAGAATCAGAACGGCCAGAACGGAGGATGCCGGGGAAATCAGGGAAATTTATGCCCACTATGTCAGGGAAACGGCTATAACCTTTGCCTATACGGTCCCCAGTCTGGAGGAAACCCGCTGTCAGGTGGAAAGAACGTTAAAGAAATACCCCTATCTGGTCGTGGAAACGAAGAAGGGAGTGAGAGGTTTTGCCTATGCCCATCCCTTTCATGAAAGAGAGGCTTTTGGCTGGGCAGCGGAACTGTCCATTTATTTGCATCCCATGGAAACAGGCAGGGGTTGGGGAAAGGCGCTGTACGCTTTGCTGCTTCAGGATCTGAAGGCACAGAGAGTATGCATTGTCTATGGTGTGGTGGCCTCGCCCAATCCTGACAGTGAGCATTTGCACGAGAGTATGGGATTTATCAAGGCTGGCATGTACCACAAGGTTGGGTATAAACTGGGAAAATGGTGGGATGTCAGTCTGTATGAGCATGCCCTGTGTGAAAGACCGGATTCTCCGGCCCCCCTGCTCCCGCCGCAACTGCATGTTTAGAACAAGCAAAAAGCATCCGGTGCGAACGGATGCTTCTGCCAGGTAATTGTATTACGAAGGAGATTATTTGAAAAAGGATTTTGTCCCTTACAAGATACAGTCTACCGCCGGAATGTGAAAAAAAGATGTTTACATTTTGAAAAGCAGGTGAAGATTTTGTGTTCAAAAAGATACACTGGTAAAAGAAGCTATGCTATGATAAGGGGCAGGCATGTGACGGGGAGGAAGAGAATGAAAACAAAAACAATTTTATGCTATGGAGATTCCAATACCTGGGGGTACGAAGGAAAAAGTCGTACCCGTTATCCCAAAGATATTCGCTGGACGGGCAGGCTGGCAGACATGATGGGCCCCAACTATGAAGTCATTGAAGAGGGACTCCCGGGCAGAACCAGCGGATTTTTGGACGAAGCTAAACCCTATACAGATGGGGCGGCCTATTTTCTGCCCTGCATTTTATCCCACAACCCTGTGGATTATATTATTTTCATGCTGGGCACCAATGACATTAAACCTAAGTATGATGTGGGAGCCCGGGAAATTGCCAGATCCATTTCCAGAATGCTTTCTCTGGCCCGGCAGGGAATCAGTCATACCGGCAATCCTGCCAAAATCATGTTGGTGGCGCCGGTTCCGGTTACGCCCCTGGTGATTCAGGATGAGGAGTATGACCATTCATCCGTGGAGAAGTCCGGTCAGCTGGTGGAAGAGCTGGAACGGGTGGGCAGAAGTCTGGATGTGAGGGTCTACAGGGCGTCGGATGCAGTGGGACAACTGGATAGCGACGGATGTCACTGGACACCGGAAGGACACCGAAATTTTGCCAGTGCCATTGCTCCTCTGGTCAGAGAAGATTTAAGCAACGTACCTGTATGATTACAGACAGGCAACACATTTGATCGTTAGAATTGAGGCAGATATGACATACGAAATGAGCTGGGAGATGGTGAAAGCGCAGTCGGGCATCTCTATTCA
>CAYRQT010000080.1:0-4459 GCA_964426655.1 uncultured Cuneatibacter sp.
TACCCTTTACATCCTTAATTAATACCCTTGTTTCAGGCTTTGAAGTAAAGGTTCCATTTGCCCCATTTCCTCTTCTTTTATTTTCTTTATTCAGTTGTTTTCCTCATTGACAAGTGCTATTTTATGATCGGAACGTAAAATTCAAAATCCCGCTCCTGTAAAATCTTTGTAAAAAAAGGCACCATAGAACCATTTGATGCAATTAGTCCTACAATGCCGTATTCTGGTAAACGGTAGATAGTGCGTACCTCGAAAAAGCAGACCATGTATGGGATAATAGATTCAAATTCTATTATTGGGTATCAAAAGTTTAGTGCTTAACTTTTGATACCTGGTTGAAATGAGGTGAATCTATGAAATCAGAAACGTCTATTGTTGCAGCCCAGTGCCGGATACGGGAATGGGCCGAACAGATCAGGGAGTGCCAAAACCGACCGGAAGGTATGAAGGTGACAGACTGGTGCAAAGATCATGGGATCTCAAAAGCGAACTACTATTATCGTCTCCGGCAGGTAAGACGTGCGTGTCTTGAAGCAATTCCTGAAGAGGCCCTTTCCAATCCTGTTGTTCCGGTAAAGCAGGAACTGCTGATGCCAGAGCAGACAAATAGAAACATCATGGACTCCGGCCTGGAGATCCGTCTTGGTGACTGTATACTGCATGTGACAGAGACAACATCGGCCAGCCTGCTGTCAAAGGTGATCGGAGTGATCCGCGATGCTCAATGACGCTACTTGTTTCCGTGAAGTCTATATTGTCTGCGGCTATACCGATCTTCGGTCTGGAATGGATCGGTTGGCTGCGGTGATTGAAGCAAAGACAGGAACCAGCCCATACGTGCCGGGAGCTCTGTATCTGTTTTGCGGAAGAAGGCTTGACAGGATCAAGGGGTTGGTCTGGGAAGGGGACGGCTGGCTCCTATTGTACAAAAGATTATCTGAAAGTCAATTCCAGTGGCCGCGCAATGCGGAAGAAGTGCAGGCGCTGACACAGCAGCAGTTCCGTTGGCTGATGGAAGGGCTTACTGTTACTCCGAAGAAAGCGGTCAAACCCGTAAAGCCACCGGAATACACCGGATAGCCTTTGTGTAAAACAGAGAAATTTTCAGCAGGGGAACAGCTGCGGATCTCCTGCCTGTGTGGGCTTTTTTTCTTCTGTATGGCAAGGAACAGGATGTCCGGATAAGGGCTGCCCTGCTTTCTTCTGAAAAGTTTTCGCAGCCTTGGTAAAAGCGCCTGGAGAGTCAGCTGGCGCCTGATAAAGCACCGTCATTTTGCCGGATCTCTTATCCGTCCAGATTCGCCAGAAATGCAGGATTATGTTAAAATATAAAAAGCAAAAACACGAAGGAGGGAAGCGGATCATGGCTTCGAACGATACAGAAGAACAACTGAAAAATCTGGATAAGGAGACCATAATCCGTTTATTCCTTGCGCAGAAAGAACAGCTGGAAAACCTTGACCATACGCTCCAACTCGTGCTGGAACAGCTGGCTGACCTGAAGAGGCACCGTTTTGGGAGAAGTACAGAACGCCATGAAACAGATGGGCAGATTCTGTTTATGGAGATTGACGGGAAGATCGTATTTTTTAACGAGGCGGAAGCCGTTGCTGGGGATACCGGGGATGAGCAGGATGAGGAAGCGGATAACATACCGCAGCCGAAACCCAGGAAGAAAAAAGGGAAACGTGAGGAAGACCTGCGGGGTATACCGGTTGTGACTGTGGAACATTCCATGGACGAAAAGGAACTGGATGAATATTTTGGGGAAGATGGATGGAAAGAACTCCCGGATGAGGTTTACCGCAGGTATTCCTTTACCCCGGCAAAAGTGGAAGTAGAGGAACACCATGTAAAAGTATATGCTGGCAAAAAGACGGATGAGATCATAAAGGCCCCGCATCCGGAAACACTGCTGCGGGGCAGCCTGGTGTCCCCGTCTCTGGAGGCGGCCATAATGAATGCCAAATATGTCAATGCGGTGCCTCTTTACCGGCAGGAGCAGGAGTTTGCGCGGTATGGACTGAATATTTCCCGGCAGAACATGGCAAACTGGACAATCCAGTGTGCGGACCGGTATCTTGCAATCCTCTATGATTACCTGCATGAGAGGTTATATGACTACCACGTGCTGCAGGCAGACGAGACCCCTGTGCTTGTGAACAAGGATGGAAGGGATGCCGGGAGCAAGAGTTACATGTGGGTTTACCGCACCGGAGAAATGTATGGGGATTGCCCGATCATCCTGTATGAATACCAGAAGACGCGCAATGCAAGCCATCCGAGGGAATTCCTGCGGGATTTCAGCGGTGTTTGTGTTACGGACGGTTACCAGGTATACCACACGATCGAAGATGAGCGTGAGGACCTGAAGATCGCCGGATGCTGGAGCCATGCGAGACGACGCTTTGACGAAGCGGTAAAAGCTTTGCCGAAAGAAAAGCAAAAAGAAAGCCTTGCGTACCTTGCTCTTTCCATGATACAGGCGATTTTCAGGGAGGAAAAGATCCTGAAAGAACTGCCGGCAGAAGAACGCGAAAAACGCAGACAGGTCAGCGTCCGCCCATTGGTGGAGGCCTATTTTGAGTGGCTGAAAGAGAATATCAGCCGCATCCCCAAAAAAGGGAAGACCTGGGAAGGTTTTCAATACTGCCTGAATCAGGAAAAATACCTGAAAGTATTTCTGGATGATGGAGAAGTGCCGATGCATAACAACGCAGCGGAGCAGTCGATCCGCGGATTCTGCATCGGGAAGAAGAACTGGGTAATGATTGATACGGTTACGGGAGCAAAATCCAGTGCGATCATTTACAGTATAGCAGAGACAGCAAAAGCGAATAACCTGAAGCCTTATGAATACTTCGAATATCTCCTGACGGAAATCCCGAAGCATATGGATGATAAGGATTATAGTTTTTGCGAAGCTCTGCTGCCCTGGTCACCGGCTTTGCCGGGGAGATGCCGCAAGCATACAGGAAGCAGCCAGCCTTCCTAAGAATAATCTTTAATTTTCAAAGGACATTCCTAACTGAGAGCATTGTCGCATAAACAGTAGAAAACTGCAAGGTACGCACTATCTACCGTTTACGCAGACAAGCTCAATCGGGGTGGAAGATTACCTTTTGAAACCAATCACCAAAAAAGCACTGATCGAGAGACTTTCTGAGATCCGCAGCCGTGATTTCTATGAGGCATTGGTAAGAGGGTCCATGGATACCATGGAAGTTTACAAAAAAGCGGAAAAAATAGGAATGGATATCGTGGCGGAAGCCTATAATATTTTGATCTTTACCATGAACTGTGAGGAGGATTTTTCGGGTCAAAAGGAAGAATACTCGGAATGGGAGGCAGAATCTCTTCTGCTTTTGGAGGGATTTTTTACAGGAAATTCATCAGCCACTCTGTTTCGAAGCAATGCTTTTTCATATGGTGTATAATTGAAATGCAGGCAAAGAAAGGCATGTTCCATCCGATGAGCCGCAAGGAGATGGAAGAAGCAGCTGACAAGTATATAGATATGCTGCAGATCAAGACGGCAAGCCGTGAAACCCCGACCAAGAGTCTTTCTGGTGGTAACCAGCAGAAAGTAATCCTTGGACGCTGGCTTCTGACAAATCCGGAATATCTGATCCTGGATGACCCGACACGAGGCATTGATATCGGAACCAAGACAGAAATTCAGAAAATCGTTCTGGATCTGGCAGATCAGGGAATGGCAGTGACTTTTATTTCTTCAGAAGTAGAAGAGATGCTCCGTACCTGTTCCAGAATGGCAGTTCTTCGAGATGGAGAGAAAGTAGGAGACCTGGAAGAGAATGAGCTTTCACAGAGCAATATCATGAAAGCAATTGCAGGAGGTAAAGACATGGATACAAAAAAGATTGGAGCTTTTTTAAAACAATGTCGTAAAGAGAAAAATCTTACACAAGAACAGCTTGCCGAGGTGCTTGGAGTATCTGTAAGAACAGTTTCAAGATGGGAGACAGGGACTAATATGCCGGATCTCAGTATGCTTGTTGAAATTGCTGAATATTACGAGATTGAAATGAAAGAGCTCCTGGATGGAGAAACGCTCATTGCCCTGATAGGTGGAACTGTATATTCGTTTATCATGGTACATAATGGTATCTGGGATAAAGGTTTATCTGCGAGAGAAGCATCATGGAGAGATTTCCTTACCAGTGTGATTTGTGCAGGAATTTTCTCAGTGTTTTATGGTATTTGCCTGAGAAGAATGGGAGCAAGCGAAAAGCAAACAATACACTTTGCTTTGGCCTTTTTGGGAGGAATTACAATTGTAGCCTTTATTGTTCTCAGAATATTATCATATTTAAACCAGAATAGACGCCGAAATGTGGTTAAAGAGAGAACGAGTTTAAAAACAACGGCAAGTTGTACGAAAATCTATAATGCTAAAGATATAGTAGAAGCAGGAAAGATCATAGAATTATTTAAAGAA
>CAYRQT010000080.1:4567-4814 GCA_964426655.1 uncultured Cuneatibacter sp.
AAAATTTTGACATTTTTATAGATGCGTGATAATATGATTATAGAAAAAGAGTGCTACCGATAGACGGTTAGTCCGATATATGATGTGACAAAAATTGCCGCTTCAGTTTACCAGGCTTGGGCGGCTATTTTTGTGGCTTATTATTATCCTTGCCAAAGGTCTCTTAGAAATAGAACTTATATGCCAAAACCAGTTCGAAGAGTATATATTCCGAAAGACAATGGGAAGAAAAGACCATTGGGAATAC
>CAYRQT010000081.1:0-4771 GCA_964426655.1 uncultured Cuneatibacter sp.
CCTCCATCATGCGGAACAGGGTTTCCTTCAGCTTTTCGTTCATGGGAGATTGCGGGTCAAAGCACATCTCAATGAACCGCCGCAGCTCCTCCCGCTCCGGGGCTGCCTTGGGCTTGAAGTGATAGATTTCCCCTTGTGGCTTATCCGTCCGGGCAAAGATATAATCCAGAGACACATCAAAGTAATCTGCATACCGTCGGAACAGTTCCACCGATGGAGAGGACTGTCCGTTTTCATATCGGTTGATGCTGGACTGGGTGGTGCCCAATGCCTGTGCCATCTTCACCTGAGAGAATCCGATGCTCTCCCGCAGGGCTTTCAATCGTTTACCCACTTCTATCATACTCTCGCCTCCTTTTCCGGGTCAATTTCATTATAACCCGGTTTTCGTGGAATTGCAACCCGAAATCAGATTTCACGAGATTTACAGTTGAGCAAAAGAAAAAGCGCAGGGCATCCATGGGTACGCTGTCCTGCGCTGGTTCTATGCGGTTTACAAAACAGAGGTGGACGGGATCAACTCGGCGCACACCAGCAGCACGAGGGGGTCCAGGGGGTGTCCCCCTGGCACACTACCTTGCTTGCAAGGTATAGTGTGTTATACCTGCTGGCGTGGCTGACGGGGGAAGCGGGGGGCGGTGCGGTATGCACCCCGCTTGCACCGGCAGGAAAACGGGCGGGGTTTTTGTGACCGGGAGGGAACAAAAAGCCGGTCCGTTTTCAGAGAGCGGCGGCAGGTATATAAGCCCCCGTCCCTCGTCTTTCGTCCCCCGCAGGGCTGGGACAAAGTGTCCCGAAGGAGGCGGCTCCCGTTCTCCCAAAATCCAAAAGGGGCGGGCAAGCACCCTTGGGGCTTGCCCGCCTTGATAACCGCAGAGCAAGGCCGGGCGGGGCGGTCAATGGCGGCGCACTTGTGCGCCGTTCATCTTGACCATTGACGGCCCCGGCTGGGGTTGCTACTCCCTGCCGCCCTCAATCCTCCCACTCGCCCTTGTGGGCCTCCCACCACGCCGGGAACGCCGGGTCTTTCGGGGAAAGGGTGGGCTTGATGATATCCGTATTTAACTCGGTGGAGTTCGTTTTGCTGTCAAAAATGCAAATCAAAGGATGTTCGTCATCCGTTCCAGCCAGATACAAAAATTCCAGTAGAACACCCTTGTTGGTCGTCCAGTGCGTGCCGGAATAGGAGAGAAACGCCTCGTTGATCTGTAAGTTGCTGTTCCCGGCATGGACATTCTTCAACTGCCCATAGAGGTATTGGATATATTTCTTATTTGCCAAAAAATTATCCCGGTTGAACACAACAATGCGCTCTGCGTCGGGGCTGTACCCCCGCAGACGGGAAAACAAAATACTGTTAAAGCACTGGTCCTCCGGCGTTCCCTCCTTGGCGATACACCGATTGAAAATGGCCTGGACATTGCCCTCGTTCAAATCAATAGGGATAAACTCTGGTGGTTTCTCCGCCTTTTTCTGCATGGCCTTTGCCCGCAAAGCGTTCATATCAATCGCCACAACACAATCCCCCTTCCGCGCCAAACGGGTGCCGGTTTATTCTCTATGGTTTATTTGCAAGATTCGCCCTCACGCTTCCCACTCGCCCTTGTGCTCCTCCCACCAGGCTGGGAAGTAGGGGTCTTTGGGGGAGAGTGTGGGCAAAATCGGTAATAACACAGCAGCAGTAGAGCTTTCAGTTTTAATAAATGGTCGAAACATTTTAGTTGCATATCCTAAATGCAAAAAGTTTAAAATAACACCGATGTCTTTTGTCCAAACATTTGAATCGTAGTTAATCGCAGCAGAAGATGGAGTTATAATTTCAGAATATGATACATCATGTAATTGACCGTATAAATATGCAATCGTACTTTTATTTTTGAAAATCTCTTTTTTATCAAAGACAATTTGCTTTGAATTTTCTGAAAAACCGGTTTCTTTAGTAAATAATGTAGCTCCTATAAAATCTACAGAATCTTTAGTTGCTAAGCATCTATTAAATATTGCCTGGACATTGTCCTCGTTCAGATCAATCGGGTGAAAGCCCTCGGTCTTAATAATCGGTTTTTTATTGAGAAAGCCCATTGTGCAAGCCCCCTGTCGCACCAGAACGGCGCGGAATTTCAGACAAGCCCATTATACCGACTGCAGCCCCAAAAGACAAGGGCTGGGGTGGGATTTTCCGCCCATCTCTGTCAAAAAGTTTCTTCCCTGTCCAGCAGGCTGGGGCAAGGCTCCGTCCCGCCGGACAGACTTTCTCCAAAATTCTTTTTGAGATTGTGGAACAAAAGGTATATACTTATGCCGTAAATAGATATAGAGATAGAATAATCTGCTCTGAAAGGAGGTTTCTTTCGTGTCCGTTATCTACCGTTTCTCCTATGACAGCCCCGTCCGCTACCTGCCGCTGGTCTACCTGCTCCCCTATGACTTGATTTCCCGGTTTCCCACCCTCCGCAAACTCCCCCGGAGCATGGGGGCGCTGAACGCCTCCCCGGAATGGGGCGAGGTCATTTTGAGCCAGCAGTTTTTCGGTGAAATCACGGACGCTGTGGCCTCTCTGGTGTTCCCCCACTTCGGCTTCGGCGGCTGGAAGGAGCATTACACCGGCTATTCCCCGGTGTGGCGCTTGTCCTACGCCCTGCCCCTGTGGGCCAAGGGGGTGGAGCGTGTGCGGGGCTGGGGCGTGCAGGCCCTGTTCGATCTGCCGCCCGACTTCGAGATACCGTTCTTTGACCCGGACGATGTTAAGGCGGTGATGAAGCAGGTCGTTCAGCAGACCATCGAGGAGCAGGGCTGGGGGCCAATGCTGGAAGTGGTACGGGAAATGCCCTGCGACGAGGATTTTGAGAAGTGGGACACCAATGTCCGCAAGGACTTCCTCCGCAAGTGGTATCACACCCGCTCCAAACGGGTGCAGACCGTTTCACTGGAGGAATGTATGGAAGATGAGGACAGCAGGATCCATTCTATCCCCGACCCCAAGGGTGACTTCACGGAACAGGTGGAGAGCGAGGACTTCTGCCAGCGGTTCAAGGCCACCCTATCCCAAAAGGATATGGCAATTTTGGAACTTCGGGTGGAGGGATACACACTGGAAGAGATCGCAGACCGGCTGGGATACAAGACCCACAGCGCCGTGGTCAAGCGAATGGAGGCTATCAAGAAGCGGTTTCTCCGATACGAACAGGAATCAGGGCGATAAAGCCACGCAACCCGAACCGGGTGAGCGTGGCTTTTTTCTGTCCCCATGACTGCAAGGGATGTGTCTATCATGCAGGGCACCCAGGGGGCCACAGAGGCCCCAAACCGGGCTGTACCGCCCCTGTACAGGGATGGGGTGGCCCACTCCACTGACGGGGAAAAATATCGGCCACAGGAGGCAAAATGGGAGAAAAATCACAGTATGCAATTCTACGGTTTACCAAACAGAAAGCAGGACCGGCAGGTGCTCTGGAAGCACACCACGAGCGCCGGAAGGAACAGTACGCCAGCAACCCGGACATAGATGTCCGCAGGAGCAAGGACAATTTTCATATCATCCAGCCCACGCAGAAGTATCGGCGAGAGATAAACAGCCGGATCAAGGCGGCGGGCTGCCGAACCCGGAAGGACAGCATCATGTTTGTGGACACACTCATCACCGCCAGCCCGGAGTTCTTTAAGGGAAGAAGCAGACAGGAAGTCCGGGCCTACTTCACGGAGGCAGTGGCCTTCATGGAGCAGAAGGTGGGGCGGGGCAATATCTTCTCCGCCGTGGTACACATGGACGAGAAAACGCCCCACCTGCATCTCTGCTTCACCCCCATTACAAAGGACGGGCGGCTGTCAGCCAAGGAGATTTTGGGGAATCGGGTGCAGCTCTCCCGGTGGCAGGACGAGTTCCACGCCCACATGAACAAGGCGTTCCCAGTCCTGCAGCGGGGGGAAAGTTCCCTGGTCACCAAGAGAAAGCACATTCCCACATGGCTGTTCAAACAGTCCGCTGACCTTTCCAAACAGCAACAGGCCATTGAACAGGTCATTTCTCAGATCGGGGTGCTGAATGCCGGAAAGAAGCGGGACGAGCTGCTGCAAATGGTGGAGCCTTACTTCTCCCAGCTGGAAAAGCATTTAGGGCAGATGAAGAAGTATCAAGCCACCATTCAGTATCTGACCCAGGAGAACATCAACCTCCGCAGCCAGATCAAGGAGGACAACAGCAGCCAGAAGGAGTTGGAGTTGTTCATGCTGAAAAAAGAAAATCAGCAGCTGCGTCGGTTCGTGGACAGCATTCCCACGGAAGTGCGAAAAGAACTGCGGGAACAGCAGAAAGTCCACCGTCGGGCCAAAGAACAAGAGCGATGAAGCATTTTCAGAATCACGGAGGTACATTTGGGAAGAAGGAAGAAACCGATCAACCACACCAACATCCCCCAGTATCAGGTAGAGGCCATTGCCAGGTGCCTTCTGCCGGATATCCTGGCCTTCTTTGAAAGTGAGGAAGGCCAGCGGGAGTTTGCCCAATGGAAGAAGGAGCAAGGGGAAAAGGAAAAAGAGAAGGAAAAGAAATAAAGGTATAGCAAAGGCGGGACGTCATCCAGCAATGGTGACGCCCCGCCTTTTTTGCGTTTATATGGCCCTTTTCCTTCCCCGGGATGAGTGGTTGGCTTCGCCCGGATCGAATATAACAAATAATCCGAACCCATCTCCTATCGGAAATAAGTTCGGATTATATTGTTTTGGTGCACCATCGGGGACTCGAACCCAGGACCCACTGATTAAGAGTCAGTTG
>CAYRQT010000082.1:0-551 GCA_964426655.1 uncultured Cuneatibacter sp.
TCCTCCATCACTTTTTTCAGGGTATAGACAGGATCGTCATCAGGTAAATGCAATTCGAAGAAACTAAAGTTAATTTTCTGTTGCCCAAACTCAAAAAAATCGTTATAATAATCTTGTTTTAGCATAGTTCTATTTTAACATAGAACGGAGAGGAAGATGGTTGTCGTTAGCCATCTTTTTCTCTTTTATATAAGAAAAAAGTTTCAGGGGGCATTGTGACCGATCCAGTCACAATGCCCCCTGTTTGAGGTTATCTATTTTCCGACAACCCCTTTGTTATAGTGGTGGAAAATGATTATTTGTTCCGTGAGGTAGATTTTGATAAACAAAACAAGTAGAATTTCCAGAAAAACGTTGTAAAACTGCACAAAATCCGAAAGACCAAATTGTGCAAATCATAAAAAATAGCATAACGATCATATAAAAAGAAAAAGCTCATATAAATTCCTTGATATAATTCGTAAATCGTGATATAACACATATAAAGAAACATAAAAACAAAATAAACGAACGAAAAACGAGCATTTAAAAAGAAAAGGAGGTTTTTTATG
>CAYRQT010000082.1:610-3010 GCA_964426655.1 uncultured Cuneatibacter sp.
CACCAGGGAAAGCTGGATTATGGGAACCTTTCCGGAGTGGGGAACCTGGCTTAATGAAGAAATTGAGAATGAGATAGTAAAGCCTGGTACTGTGGCCATGTGGTGGCTGGGCTGTACCGGAATGTGGTTTAAAACTCCCGGGAACTGCAATATTACAGTGGATCTCTGGTGCGGCAATGGAAAGAGAACACATGGAGACGGAAAAATGAAGGTTGGTCATCAGATGGCAAACATGTGCGGGGCGAGAGCCATGCAGCCGAATCTCCGGGCGGTTCCCTTCGTGATTGATCCTTTTGCAATTAAACAGGTGGACGCAGTTCTGGCGACCCATTACCATCAGGATCATATGAGTGCTGAGTATGCCTCTCATGTGGTAAAATCAGGTATGACAACTGTAAATGAAATGGGCAAGGAGATTCCCGTACCGTTCATCGGACCGAGGAAGTCAGTTGAACTTTGGCAGAAATGGGGAGTTCCGGCAGAAAGATGTATTACGGTAAAACCTGGGGATATTATCAAAATTAAAGATATTGAGATTGTTGCTCTTGATTCCTTTGACAGAACATGTCTGGTAACTACAGATTCAACAGGACCGGACCGGGAAGAGCTGACAGGCAAATGCCCTACAGATATGGATGATAAGGCGGTAAATTACCTGATTAAAACTCCGGGCGGAAACATTTACCACAGCGGAGATTCGCATTATTCTATCTATTTTGCGAAGCATGGTAAGGATTATGATGTTGATGTGGCCTTTGGATCTTATGGTGAAAATCCGGTGGGAATGGCAGATAAAATGACATCCTGTGATATACTTAGAATGGCAGAGGCTTTAAGATGCAAGGTGGTTATTCCCATCCATTACGATGTATGGACTAATTTTATGGCTGATGTCAACGAAATCCGTGTGCTTTATGATATGAAAAAGGAACGTTTGGATTATAAATTCCATCCGTTTTTCTGGGAAGTAGGTGGAAAATATGTTTATCCTACTGATAAAGATAAAAAGGCATATCACCACAGAAGAGGATTTGAGGATTGTTTTGAGGCGCCGCAGAATATCCCGTTCCGGTCCTGCCTGTAAATAGGAGGGAGAGTATGTTAAAAGAATTTGTAGAGACAAAGCATTGTAAATTTGCGGAGAGTGCCAGCGACTGGAAGGAAGCGATCCGTATGAGCTGCGAGGTCTTGGAAGCAGATGGCACAGTGGAGGGAAATTATAAAGAAGATATCATCAAGTGCGTGGAAAAGTATGGACCGTATATTGTGATTATGCCTGATGTGGCAATGCCTCATTCCCAGGAATGCGCAAAAGGCGTTCATAAAACGGCTATTGCGTTTATGAAACTGGATAAGCCGGTAAGTTTTGATCCGGAAGATCCGGAAAAAGATGCGATTTTGTTTTTTACACTTGCTTCCTGTAATCCGGATCAGCATCTCGATAATATGGCAAGACTGGCAGAAATGCTGTCAAATGAAGAGTTAATGGAGGGGTTGAAAAAAGCGGCATGTCCGGAGGATCTGCTCGCCCTTGAAGAAAAATATTTATAGGGAAAGAAGGGAGAATATATGGATATTTTAATGAATGTATGGTCCTACTTTGCGACAAACATTTTACAGCAGCCGGCATTTATGATTGGTCTGATCGTAATGCTGGGGTACATATTGCTGAAAAAACCATGGTATGATGTGCTTGCAGGTGTGATCAAGGCAATTGTAGGATACCTGATCCTGACTGTCGGTTCTTCCGGTCTTGTAAGCAATTTCCGGCCTGTGCTTGTGGGGCTGAAAGACGTATTTCATATTGATGCCATGGTTATTGACCCGTATTTCGGGCAGAATGCTGTTACAGCAGGCGTTGAAGAAGTGTTCGGAAAAGGCTTCGGGGATGCCATGATTCTTCTTCTGATTGCGTTTATTGTAAATATTCTGCTGGTCAGGTTCAGTAAATATACAAAGCTCCGTGCGTTATTTACAACAGGACATGTGCAGGTGCAGCAGGCAGCCACTGCTTATTGGCTGATTATGTTTGCCCTTCCGGGGTTAATCACTCATAATGTGGCCCTGATTGTAGTTATGGCAGTTATTTTGGGGGCATACTGGGCTGTTGGAGCTAATATTCTCATCAAACCCTGTCAGGAAGTTACTGACGGAGCAGGTTTTACTCTGGCACATCAACAGATGTTTGGCGTGGCTCTGAACTACTGGCTTGCAGAAAAACTTTTTGGAAAGAAGAAAAACGGTAAGAAAGTCAAAAAAATTGATGACATTGAGCTTCCGGGATTCATGTCCATCTTTAATGAAAATATGGTATGTACCTCTATTCTGATGTTGATTTTCTTTGGTGCGATTCTCTGCATTCTGGGAAGAGACTATCTGACAGAAGGTGGTTTCCTGGCA
>CAYRQT010000082.1:3020-4280 GCA_964426655.1 uncultured Cuneatibacter sp.
GTCCATGGTATTTTATGTGATTCAGACTTGTCTGTATTTTTCCGTATACCTTGCCATTCTTCAGCTGGGTGTCCGTACTTTTGTAACAGAGCTGACAGCATCCTTCCAGGGAATTGCAGACAGACTGCTTCCTGGCTCTGTGCCGGGAGTTGACTGTGCGGTTATTTTCGGATTTGGTTCCGCGAATGCAGTTCCGCTTGGTTTTCTCGCTGGATTCCTGGGGCAGATTAGTGCAATTGCCGCGCTGATTCTTCCGTTTATATCCGGCCTGTGTCAGGTGTTCGGTTCGGCCTTGATTGCGGGATGGGTCGGAATGGCTGCATACGGCGGATATCTTGGAATGTGGGATTGGGCGATTGTATGGCCGGTAATGACTGTTGTGATGAAGTTCCTCAGCTATGCGGGAGTTGTGATTGTGGCTTTGGTGCTGCTGATTATACCCCAGCTTGAGTACAGGGCTGACAAAAAAGGATATTTCATGATCACTGAGGATTATGAAGCATATAAGGAGTTAAAAGCAAAACGTGAGGCGGCAAAATAGGCTGCCGGAAAGGGAGAAAAAATGGCAAAAGAGAATATGAGTTTTTTGGTATGCTGTGCAAATGGAGCCGGATCCAGCCTGATGATGAAGATGACAATGCAGAAGGTTCTTGACAAAGTGGGGCTGAAGCCGGGTAAAGTACATCACTGTGCGCTTTCGGAAGGAAAAACAGCTGCAGCACAGTTTGATGTGGTGTTCTGTGCCCAGAATTTTACGAACATGTTTAAAGACGCCGAAAAAAAGGGGACAATTGTGATAGGATTGCGCAATATTATGTCTGCGCAGGAAATTGAGCAGAAAATGAGAGAACATGGTATTATCGGTTAAATAGTTCTGATATCAGTGTAAAACCGGAACAGGCGCTCCGCGGGAAAAGGGGCGGAGTGCCTGTTCTTTTTATAAAATCTCTTAAAATTTCCTGTTTATTTTTTTAAGCACTTTTAAGATCAGTGTTCAAAAATATAATGACAAAATTCATAAAAAGTGCTATAATCCAAAAAAGTATTAGATGTTTGTGACTGACGGAATGGTGAAGGAGGAAAAATGAAACGGGAAAAGGCCTATGTGGATGGAAGGAGACAAAAGATACTGGAACTTCTGAGAGAAAATCCCCGGCTTCGTGCTGATGAGCTGGCTGGAATGCTGGAGGTTTCTGTCGTAACGATACGAAGGGATCTCCGTGTTCTTGAAGAAGAAAAACAGGTGACTCGTTTTTATGG
>CAYRQT010000083.1:0-4089 GCA_964426655.1 uncultured Cuneatibacter sp.
TCACCCTCCTATGTTTTGATTTTAACATATATTTGGTGAATTATGCGACTCTACTTAAATGTTAACACTCCACAAACTTCATCAGTCAAAAACGCAATCTTTTTGTAGAAAAAAAAGCTTCCATAACATATGTACCTAGCACATAACGCATACTTTTCAAAACCTCATTATAGCATATAAAAGGACTTCTTTAATGGTAACTTAAGTAAAGCATATCTTTTTATACGGATTCCAGATTGTTTTTTTCCATAAAGCTGACAGCACTAACAATGACACTTATCCAGCAAATGCATTTAAATGACTAAAATAAAAATCTTTGTATGC
Organism: uncultured Cuneatibacter sp.; assembly: GCA_964426655.1. Taxonomy (GTDB): domain Bacteria; phylum Bacillota; class Clostridia; order Lachnospirales; family Lachnospiraceae; genus RGIG8306. The sequence continues at coordinate 325 of CAYRQT010000083.1, forward strand.
AGACCCAAAAACATAAAATAGTTGCATTCCTTAGAACCGGAAAATCCCCTAAAGCCCTTATTTTATATAGGCTGTAGGGGATTTTAAACGTTCAAACTGTCAAAGGAGGGATTGTCCCGCAATGATCTTTAAAATGCAATCCCATTGGAAAATACTTCCTCTCTCCCTATCATCTTCTCCACAAAATACTGATGCACACCAGGACAATCTGTCAGTTCCGGATGGAAAGAAGTGACCAGCATATTCCGTTCTTTTGCCGCCACAATGTGCCCATTCAGGCGGCAGAGGACATCCACCCCTTCCCCGGCCTTTTCAATCCAGGGGGCCCGGATGAACGTCAGAGGAATCGGCTTCGTTGAAAAGGCCGGAATCTTTTCTGCCACGGTAAAGCTGTCAATTTGTCGCCCATAGGCATTTCGCCGAACGGTTATATCCATCAGACCCAGGCGGGGCTTCTCCCCCACAATTTCCCTGGCCAGAAGGATCAGCCCTGCACAGGTGCCCCAAACAGGGAGCCCCTCTTTTATGCGTTGCTTCATCGGTTCAAGCAGGCCAAATTCCATGAGCAATTTGGAGATGGTCGTGCTTTCTCCCCCCGGTAAAATGATGCCGTCAACGGCCTCCAGTGCAGGGAGAGATTTCACTTCCACTGGCCTGACATTTTTGATTTTTCCCAGCATGTGCAGATGCTCTTCCACGGCCCCTTGTAGGGATAAAACCCCCACCTGCAGTTTTTTCTCCATTTTACCATCCCCTTTTTGCAAACTGATTCTCCGGCGCTATGCTGCCAATATCGATTCCTTTCATAGCTTCTCCAATCCCTTCACTGACTTCCGCAAGAATTTCCGGTTGATCATAATAGGCCGTGGCCCTTACAATGGCCTTTGCTCTGGCCTGGGGTTGATCGGATTTAAAAATACCGGAGCCCACAAATACCCCTTCACTTCCCAGCTCCATCATTAAGGCTGCGTCTGCCGGTGTCGCAACGCCTCCTGCCGCAAAATTGACAACGGGCAGCTTCTTATTTTCCGCAACCCATACCACCAGATCATAGGGCGCCCCATTTTCTTTGGCATAGGTCATCAGCTCCTCTTTTGGCATATTGGACAGTGCCCTGATGCTTGACATCACCGTGCGCATATGCCGCACCGCCTCAACCACATTGCCTGTGCCGGCTTCCCCTTTTGTCCGGATCATGGCAGCCCCTTCTCCAATACGTCTAAGGGCTTCCCCCAGATTTCTGGCCCCGCAAACAAAGGGAACCTTGAAGGCCAGTTTATCGATGTGATACATTTCATCTGCCGGTGTGAGGACTTCACTCTCATCAATAAAATCAATGCCAAGGGCCTCCAGAATCCGAGCTTCTGTGATGTGCCCGATGCGCACTTTGGCCATGACGGGAATGGATACCGCCCTTTGAATTTCCTTTATCATTTTGGGGTCGCTCATCCGGGCAACGCCCCCTTCTTTCCGGATGTCAGAGGGGACCCTCTCCAGGGCCATAACCGCAACCGCGCCTGCTTCCTGGGCAATTTCTGCTTCTTTTGCATTGGTGACATCCATAATGACGCCCCCCTTTAACATCTGGGCCAGATTTCGATTCAATTCAAGTCTTTCCGAATGCATTGTTCTCCTCCTTGTATGGCATTGTTTGTAATGCAACAGATTATAATCTTGACATTGTATGCTGTCAATGTTAAAATTGTATGGCATACAAAAAGAGGTGATTTTATGGGACAATCCTTTTATGACGACTTGACCTGGATGCCGGACATCCACAAAACAGATAAGCCAATCTACTTGACCATTGCTGAAGCCCTGGATGCAGATGTCCGAAAGGGTGTTTTGAAACCAGGGGACAAGCTGCCTCCCCAGAGAGAACTGGCAGATTTCCTCCAGGTTAATCTGACAACCGTAACCAAAGCCTTTAAGCTTTGCGAACAGAAGGGGCTCCTCTATGCAACCGTGGGCAAGGGCACTTTTATTTCTGCAGATGCAAATATTTCCATGGATGCACCGGAGGATGAATCAGAGGATGGCTTCATCGAAATGGGCACCATTCGGCCATTGTATGGCCAGAATAAACTGGTGGTGGAATCCATCCGACAAACAGTGCAGAATATAACCATCGGAAAATATCTGGAATACGACGAACCCAAGATGAAAATCTCCCACCGGGAAACAGGCAGCGCATGGCTGAAACGGTTTCACATGCATGTGAAACCGGAGAATATTGCCATCGCTTCAGGGGCGCAAAATGCCCTGGCGGTTTCCCTGCTCTCTCTGTTTCAGCCAGGCGATAAAATCGGCACGGATTCTTTGACCTATTCAGGATATAAAAACCTTGCCAGCACCTTTGGGGTCCGACTGGTACCCATTGAAATGGATGAAAATGGCATGCGCGCATAGATGTTAAAAAAAGCCTGCAGAAACGAAGGCTTAAAGGGGCTATATCTGATTCCGGAATGTCAAAATCCCACCACATATACCATGCCCCTTGTCCGGAGGGAGGAAATTGCTGAAGTGATTAAAGCCAGTAACCTGATTTTAATTGAAGATGATACCTATTCCTTTTTGAAAAATTCAGAACTGGCCCCGGTATCCGCCTTCATCCCGGAACAAAGCATTTATATTAACTGTACATCCAAATCGTTAAGCGCAGGCTTACGTGTGGCCTTTATGGCCGTTGCGCCCACCTTTCGTGACCAGATCAACCGGGGCGTTTATAACATCAATTTAAACACATCCCACTTTAATGTGGAAATCGTCGCCAATCTGATTGAAACCGGATTGGCCGATCAGATTCTTGAAGCAAAGAGAAGAGAGGCAGAAGCCAGAAATCAGATCACAGATGAAATTCTCCATGGCTTCAACCTGCAGGGAAACAAACGGGATTATTTCCGATGGCTTTTATTGCCGGAGGGATGGACGGGAAGGGAGTTCGAATTATGTGCCAAAGCAGCGGGGGTGCAGATTTATTGCGCTGAGCGGTTTGCCGTTGGCAGCAACCCGGTGCCGGCCGCAGTCCGCATTGCTACGGCCTCTCCCAAAAATCAGGAAGAGCTTATTAAGGGCTTAAACATCTTAAAGGCCCTAATCTCAAAAAAGCCTGATGTAACCCCATTTATCGTTTAAAAAAAGCAAGGCACTGTACCATAACAACGTACAATGCCTTGCTTCAGTGTTTACTGGCCCATTGGCGTCCCCACCTCAATCAGGTTGCCATCCGGATCATAAAAGCGCACCACCCTCTGCCCCCAGGAATGGGTCATCAGCGGATTAACATACTGCGTGGAGGGATAATACCGTTCCAGCTTTTCTACAAATGCTTCGATATCGGCTTCCTCGAAATAAAGTTCGCAGGCATTGTTTCGGGAAATGATCTCTGCGCCCAGAAAATCTTTCCAGATCTTTTCATCCTGCAGTACAAGGCCTTCCGTGAGAATCATGTTTCCTTCCTGATTCAGCACCACGGCAAGCCCGAACATCTCCTGGTAGAACTGTTTCGATTTTTCAATATCTTTAACCACAATCAGCACATTTTTGAGTCTCATCTGGCATTCCTTTCCCTTCTATCTAGCCTCCACACGGATGGCATTCCCCTTGGTTTCCATCAGAACCATTCAACTTTGCCTTAGTATTGGGGACCTATTGTTTTATTATAGCAGATTCTTTAAAAATTGGCAGAAAAATTGCATATACTCTTAAACTGTAAATGGCAAGTACTTTTGCATAATATTCGGCAAATAATAGTGCAAATTTTTC
>CAYRQT010000084.1:0-3711 GCA_964426655.1 uncultured Cuneatibacter sp.
CGAACAGAGCGATAAAAAGCACGGCAAATTGGAGTGTTTGGCGGCCGTGGTGGCAGGAGTACTGGGTGTGGCATGGGGATGATGAGGATGGGTATTGGTGCGATCACGGATGGTGGGAATTTGACCTGGATCGCTACAGTGCCAGCCTGACCGCTGCCATGAGTATCAAGTGTGACAGCCGCAATCCTACTGCCAGCGGGAGGACAATGAAATCGGGATACGGCATCAATCAGACAGTTATCGGAAGTGTCAGCTCCAACCAAAGCTCGGCAGTTACCCAGCCGCAGAATGCGGTCAGCTACTTCCCGGAGTTTGGTTATGAAACCTACTGGCGGCTTTTAGAACGTATGGGTTCGGGGCGGTTTGAATTTCAACGTAATCCTTATTCCACTTACAAAAATCGCACTCATTTCAGCCCGATTTGGATGCCTGATGGAGCCTATACCGTTAACACTTGGCTCATTGATGGGTGGACGCCGGATGGGATGCTGTCCGCCAACCTCACAGACTCCCTTACAATTCGCGGGAATTTGTGGAGCGACTGGCATGTTGCCCCCCTCAATCCTTAATAAAATATCAGAAAAAGAGCAAGGCTGCAGAAGTATTTCTGCGGTCTTTTCTTAACTTTGGAAAGGTGGTCTTTATGAAGAAATACAAGAAAACAGCTCTTGTTTTGACTTTTGCCCTCATGGTAGCCTTTGCGTTTGGTACGACAGCATACGCCGCTCCGACCGGGGATGTGGCAGGGGCCATTGAGGGTACTTGGCGGGACGCCTCCGGTCAGATCAAGACGGTTGTCAACAACGTGGTGTTTCCCGCCATTGACCTCATTTTGGCAGTGTTCTTCTTTGCCAAATTGGGGATGGCGTATTTTGATTATCGGAAGCATGGTCAGTTCGAATGGGCCGCACCGGCTATTCTGTTCGCCTGCCTTGTGTTCACGCTGACGGCTCCGCTATATATCTGGACGATACTTGGTATGTAACGAAAGAGCAGGCCGATTTCTGTCTTGCAAAATCGGCCTGCTACTATGCTCACATTGATTTAGATAGCCATATCGAAAACAATGCTGAAACCCATTCCGAGGTTTTGCGCTTGCTTTCAAAGGCGACATAGCCTTTATAGCTGTATAGATAATCGATCTTCCACTGGTTTTCCGCTATTTGTTTCTCCTGAAGGAGTTGTAACAACTCCGAACTATCTTCACTTGCCATCAACTGTCTTTTCCCAACAATATAAGTTAAGTCTGTAAGTGAGAGCGCGTAACTTTGCGGAAACATGATATCTGTAATATGAGAGCTGATGGGCTTGCCATCTGATAACCTCTGAAACATTTTATGACGAAGCATATAGCCTGTCCCTTGTATCAAGAGCTTTTCCACGTTCTGATTTTCATGCTTAAAGCACTCCGAATAGGTTGTAAGCGCACGGACTGTTTTACCAATACCAATGTAACATGGCGTTTTTCCAAGGCATCCGCCATGTTTGCATACACCTTTATGAGGCCATGAAGTAGTTTGGTTTCGTTCAAAAAGCTGATATTGTTCTATCCAGCTTAGAGCAGCTTGTGCTTCTTTACTCTCAGCAAGTCCAAGTCTGCAATAGGCTTCCAGCAGCATCGCGTTGTAGCAAGGGACAATTTCTTCAATTCCGCCTAAGCATGAAAATCCTTGTTTTGTTGCAATGTTCCGATTAATATAGTCTATCATCTTTTGTGTGTAAGGTAATCTTTCAATATATGGGATTTCGCTTAGACCCATAATTCGAAATACAGCACCCAGGGGGTGATCCACAAAATCTGTTGTGAGCTTTCGGACTAATACCGATTCACTTAGCAAACTGGAGATTTCATTATTCTCTAAATGCTGGTTTTTCTCAGAAGCAATCCTTAGCATTAATGCAGTATCCATGATACACCCCCTTAGCGTTTATTATTTATGGCATCTGTGTTACAGTAGAAATCATTATATATAAAAGAATACCATATTTTTTAGCATCTTTCCACCGTCTTTATGCAAGCATTGACTGGACGATTTTGGGTCTATAATGACCAAAGAACCGTTACACAAGTGTAGCGGTTCAATTTCTATATTATTTAGATTTAATTTATAAATTATCGAGAATTCTTTATAACCATTCTTCTGGATGATTCATAGTTCTTTGTAATTCTTCAAAAAAGATTTTCAAATGATATCCTTCTGTTGTTGCATGATGAACCGTAATAGAAAGTGGCATCTGAATTTTACCGGATGTCTCTACAAATCCACCCGCTTCAAAACTGGGAACATAGTAGTCCTTAATGCCATGGTTGTGAAGAGAAAAGCTGTTGAAGGTAAACCATGGAATGCAGGATATGATGTATGCGTTGGGGAGCGGAATTCCTTTTGAGGAAAGAATGCCATGACTACTACCATGCTTTTTTATGTCCTCCATATACTGTTTATAAAAAGTGTGAAAACATTCATCATATTCTGTCCATAAAAGAGAAGTTGTCTTATCATCCTCATGAAATTGTGGGTAAGCTGGCGTGAGAGTTTTCCAATGACCAAGTACACCATCCTTAACTGCAACACGGAATTCTTCATGCTTACTGATTGCACGTGTAATCAGATAAAGATATGTGGGAAAAAATTTGTATCCTTTTGCCTTTAGTGTGTTGCGTAGTACAGTGACATCCATTGTTACATTTATTGTGTAACTGGTTGGGGCCATCTGAGTATAATAATAAAAAGCTTGTGCCATCGGCCATGTTTTCATATCAATGGGTGTGAAATTTAGTGTATCATTCATTCACCATTCACCCACAATCCATGTTGGTTACAGCCAAAGTACAGCTTGCCACCATAAAGTTTTGGGAAACGTACTTCACCACTTTGCTCTGGGTAAAGCCTAACCATAAGGATACGGTCACAAGCTATATAAGCAATAAAGTTAATGTAATGTTCCTTGGACATTTCATGGAGAAATGTAATGTAGTAATCATCTTCAATGGTTTCGACTTTAAGATTATGATTTTTATCGCTTGGTTTTGCTATGAGTGCAATTAATTTTCGCCCACAGCAGGACAAATCTGCTTCACCTGTGGAGGTTATAACATTTCCACAGGTTGGACAGACATAAAATTTTATTTTTTTCATATTGCCTCCGTCTGCATTGTTTGGGTCTAAATCACCTAACAATATTTTTTCAATATTTACGTTTAATACATCCGATAATTCATGGAGCAGAGACACATCGGGACAACCCAACCCACGCTCCCATTTTGAAATGGTTTTGTCGCTGATATTCATGGCATCAGCAAGCTGTTTTTGTGTTAGCTTTTTTTCTTTTCGTAGTCCATGAATCAGTATTCCAACCTTTTTGCAATCCATGATGTTCACCTCCATGTATTAAGAATAATCGCAGACAGACTATAATACAATAAACGCTCCGTAGAGTTTGAAAAAGCATATATAAAAGAACCCCAAATATGTTCCTTGTTATTACCGTCTCTAAAAATTTTTTGTGCTAATATTTTTTGATTTTACCATAATTAAAGGTCTGCTTCAACAGCCTAAATATGAACACAGGAATGGGAAAAAGCAATATAAAAAAACGCTTACCATCCTTTTGCAAGGATACTCTGGACTATCTTGGGGATGTGATGAAAAGAGCAGGCTGGCTCCTTATCTTGTGGGACCGGCCTGCTAATCTTTATTATTATAACCCATC
>CAYRQT010000085.1:0-3706 GCA_964426655.1 uncultured Cuneatibacter sp.
CGTAAACAAGGTCACTTAGAAGAAGTATTTACACAAACTTCTTTACACAATCTCAACATGCATATGCGGCATGCCTGTCCATTGAATTTTTTATGGGAACATAACCTTCTATAAAGCAATAAGACCGCTGGCTAAACCTATGTGGCCGGCGGTCTTATGCCATAGCTTATAAAAATTTATTCTGCAGAAACGTAGGTCCCATCCTGAATAATTACAGCCTTGGGTGCCTTGTTCACTGTCCCGTCTGCAGACCAGGTCATTCCGGAGCCTGTCAGTCCGTCAACAGAAATTTCTGTCATGGCTGTTGATAATGCATCACTGATGTCAGAGGTGCTCATATCCGGTGTAACACCAGCCTGTTCAATGGCTGCCTTTATGATGTAAATTGCATCATAAGCATCGGCAGCGAACTGGTTCGGAGTCTCTCCCGCAGCAGCTTCAAATTTAGCAACAAATGCCTGTGTCATTTCGTCGGTGGCATCGGCAGCAAAAGGTGTCAAAAGCATAATGCCTTCAGCCAGGGAGGTGTCAAAGTTTTCAACCCCAAGGATTCCATCAAGGCCGTCACATCCAAAGAATACAGGGCTGTAATTGATAGCAGCAGCCTGGGTAAGGATAAGCGTGGCTTCCTGGTAGTAAATAGGCAGGAAAACAAGTCCAGCGCCACTATCTTTCGCCTTCTGAATCTGTACGGAGAAGTCGGATTTACTGTCATCTGTAAATGCCTCAGCAGCTACAATTTCAAAATCCTGATTCTCGGCTTCAGCTGCAAAAGTTTCATAGATACCGGATGAATATGCATCAGAACTATTGTAAATAACAGCCACTTTATCTGCCAGGTCATTTTCACCAATATACTGGGCGGATGCAGAACCCTGGTTAGGATCACTGAAGCATACCTGGAATACATTGGTCTTGCCTTCTGTTACTGCAGTAGAAGATGCGGAAGGAGTCAGCATAAACAGGTTGTCAATGCTTGCTTCTGCACTTACGGCAATACTGGGATTGGAGGTTACTGTTCCCATCAGAATCTGCATGCCCCAGTCCTTCAGAGAATTATAGGCATTTACAGATTTCTCTGCATCATGCTCATCATCTTCATATTTAAATTCGATCTGATAGCCATTAATGCCACCGGCAGCATTGATTTCTTCTACCGCCAGCTCTGCACCGGTCTTCACATGCTGTCCGTAAACGGCTGCGCCTCCTGTGATGGGCCCGATTCCACCGATATAGAATTTCTGACTGCTGTCTCCCGCAGCGGTGGTTTCCTCTCCTTCTGCAGTGGTTTCCCCGGCAGCAGTTGTTTCGTCAGCGGTAGTTGTTCCGGTGGAGCCGGAAGAACTGCATGCAGCCACCCCAAAGGATGCTACACTGAGTGCCAGAAATAAACTAAGCACTTTTTTTAATTTCATAATAAAACTCTCCTCTTCTTACCGCAGAATTACAGCGGCTGATTAAAATAAGACGCTAGGATGGATGAACAGAAGACACGATTCTGTTATACATTCTGAACGCCTACTTTGGAAATATAATACTCTTGAATAGAATTTTTGTCAACAAAGGATTTTCACAAAATAGACCTATTCTCCACCTGTTTCTTCCTATAAATAAGTATTTTGCGCAGTGAAATAGACGAAAACATACTATATTAATACCGAATTTGAAGGTATCTCCCTCATCTTTCTTAAGAATTTTAAAAAATGCTCTACAGATGGTTTTCAATAAAAGCGGTAAAATCGTTCAGTTCTTCCTGACTCACCTGGTGCCCCATTGGATACCCTTTAAAAGTCAGCTCTGCGCCTCTCTCAGAAAAATAGGTTTTATTGGATTTAGCCACTTCCCAGGGGAAAATGGGATCGATTTCTCCATGGCCAATGAAAACCGGCAATCCTTTTACATGGTTTTCCATTTCCATCTCCTCCGAAACCATACGAGGTATGTAGCCACTTAATGCCACCACTCCAGCAAGCGGAATGCGTCCTCTGATGGCCATGGACATGGAAAGGATGGCTCCCTGACTAAAGCCCAGCAACATTTGTTTTTCGCAATCCATGGGATATTCCAGTGAAAGTTCACCGATCAGATTCTCCAGTCCTTCAACGGCTTCCCAGAAACTGTCTTTATTGGGATGTCCGAAGCTCTTGATGGTAAAATATTCATATCCTTCCCCACAGGAAAGGGGGCCCTGAATGGCCACAAGGATGTACCGGTTTCTTAATCCCGCCAATAAACGCATCATATCCTGTTCATCACTTCCACGACCATGCATGGCAAAAATTACCGGATATTTTTTCTCTTCCGAAGCATTCTCCGGCAGGGAAATGTGGTATTTCCAGTCTGCCTGATTCATCTCATTCCTCCTCTACCCCACCATGCTGCCAAGCAGCTGAATTCCCCGATAGAACAGGGGAATTACCAGAGCTGGCAAAAGATTGCCCACTCTGAACTTTTTTCCAAACACAATATTAACGCCAACGCAGAAAATTAAGGCAGACCCAATATAGGACAGCTGCCCAATAAGTGTCTCCCCCAGGAATGTACCCGCCAGCATGGCAAGAACAGTAATGCTCCCCTGGTAAATAAAAATGGGCAATGCAGAAAACATCACTCCAATGCCATAGGTGGCGCCAAAGACCATGACGATCACAAAGTCCAGGACCGACTTTGCCACCAGCATCTGATAATTTCCGCTTATGCCGTCCTGCAAAGCCCCCACGATAGCCATGGCCCCTACACAGATGATCAGAGAAGCATTGACAAATCCTTCCACAAAGCGATTGTCTTCCTGGGCATGTACCATTTTTTTCAGTCGTTGTCCTACCCGGTCCAGCCAGCCTTCAATGTCAAGCCACTGCCCCAGCAATCCGCCCAGCACCAGGGAAAAGATCAAAAGCATGGATCCCTGTGTAGTTATCGTCTCTCCCTCTGTTTTTAGCATTCCCTCCAAAGTTCCGGCAATGCCCAGAAAAATAACGGCCAGACCACATCCCTGCAGAAGGATCTCCTGCATTTCTTTCCTAATGCCTTTCTTAAACAGCATGCCCAAGCCACTTCCCGCAATGACCGCAATGGTATTAATCAGTGTTCCCAGACCTCTCATGATGACTCCTTTGTCATATTATATTTAATTGACTGCTTTCTGCTTTCTCATCTCTCTTCCCGGAAAGTCTTTTTTGTATTCTGAGGCCCTAGTCTTCTTCCAATACCCGTTTCAGGAATTCTCTGGTACGCTCCTGTCTGGGCGCATTAAAAATCTGCTCGGGTGTTCCTTCTTCTGCTATGACCCCTTTGTCCATAAAGACAACCCGGTCAGATACTTCTTTTGCGAATCCCATTTCATGAGTCACCAGCAACATCGTCATACCGCCAGATCTTTCATGACCTTGAGCACTTCTCCTACCATTTCCGGGTCCAGTGCCGAAGTGGGTTCGTCAAACAACATCACATCCGGTTCCATGGAAAGGGCCCTGGCAATGGCCACCCGCTGTTTTTGCCCGCCGGAAAGCTGTCTGGGCATGGCATGCAGATACTGGGCCATGCCCACCACTTCCAGATACCGAAGGGCGACCTGCTCTGCTTCCTCTTTTTTCCTTTTTAAAACTTTTCTCTGCCCCACTGTACAATTGCTTAATACATTATGGTTTTCAAATAGATTGAACTGCTGGAATACCATTCCCAAATGCGTTCTGTAGGCATAGACGTC
>CAYRQT010000086.1:0-3656 GCA_964426655.1 uncultured Cuneatibacter sp.
AATATTTGGTTCATTAAGAATAAAAAAAATATGTCTTGACAAGGTGAACACTACAATGTTATAAATGGCTACAGGGTCATTTGTATAAATTGTATTTTTCATAAAACAAGGAGGTAACTATGATTTACAAACCAGAAAAAATAGCCAGGATAAAAGGGGCTGATGTAGTAGCCGAGTATATGCTTAAGGAAAAAATTCCTTATATGATTGGTTATGCCGGGCACGGCGCAATTGGACTGTTGGATTCTTTCTATGATAAGCAGGATCAGATAAAAGTTGTCTGGCCGCGCATTGAAACCGCAGCAGGATTCATAGCCGATGCTTATTACCGCGTCACAAAAGTACCTCTTCCCGTTTATGTTTCCACCGGCCCCGGACCGGCTCTCTCCACATGTGCTATTGCAAACGCCTACTATGACTCATCTGCATTCTTGCTGATCACCGGGCAAGTAACCACGGATCAGTTTGACAGCGGAGCTTTGCAGGAGCCTTACCGCCAACATCCTGCAGATTTCCCCTCAGTCATAAGAAACTATGTGAAACACAGCTATCAGGCAACCACCGTCAATCAAATTTCCCAATTCCTCCCCAAAGCCTTTAAAATGATGCAGACCGGCAGACCGGGTCCTGTTCATCTGGAAGTCCCATATGATCTCTACCAGACAGAAGGCGACACAGTCGTTCCGGATCCGGCAGACTGGTCAGACAATGTGACATGGCGCCATGGCACCGAAGACAAGGTAATCGAATCCATTTTGCAGAAATTGAAAGCGTCAAAGCGGCCTCTGATCTTAGCCGGCGGCGGCGTACATGTGTCCGGTGCATGTGACGAACTCTTGAAATTTGCCGAGGCAATGGATGTACCTGTTTACACTTCCCTGATGGGTAAAGGGGCTATAGCAGACAGCCATCCTCTTCACCTCGGGGTGTGCGGCTGTTGGGGACACTACCCGGCAGTTGAGGCCGCCAGAAATGCGGATTTGATTCTTGCCTTAGGCTGTCGTTTCTCCGATCTGCATACAGCCTCCTGGCAGCCCGGTTTTGCTTACAATTTCCCCGCCACCAAGTTAATCCAGGTTGACATAGACCCAAGCGAAATAGCCAGAAACTATCCCGTTGACCTGGGCGTTGTGGGTGATATCAAGGTGGTTCTCAGCCGAGCATGACGGGCAGGGAGACTATTCTGCCTGGCATGAAGAACTGAAGGGCTACAAGAAGGAATGGGATGAGTTTGTCACCCCTTATAAGACCTGCAACGATCAGCCCATTGATCCCAGGCGCTTAATCAATGACATCCGCAAAGTGGCGCCAAAAGATGCAATCATGTTCTCTGATGTGGGTAACAATCAGCCGTGGATTGAACAATATTGGAGCTCAGACACACCGGGAACCCATTTTACCGCCGGCGGATTTGCCGCCATGGGCTTTGGCGTTTGCGGTGTCCTAGGTGCCAAACTGGCAAAACCCGAGACCACTTGTATCAATGTCTGTGGGGACGGAGGTTTCATGATGATGCCTCATGCGGTTGCTACCGCCGCACAATATAACCTGCCGGCTGTGTGGATCATCATGAACAACTATGCTATAGGAGCCATCCGTGATCTGCAAAGATTCTACTTTGGCGGCAGGCAAATCGGCACCAACTTTGAGACCTACGAAGGCACCAAGTATCATGACGGCGAACTATGGAATCCGGATTTTGCGGCAATGGCAAAGTCCATGGGCGGAGAAGGCGTTCGCGTAGAAAATGTGGAACATATAGCGCCGGCGGTGGAAGCAGCAATCCGGAGCAACAAGCCGACAGTTATCGATGTAATCATCAACCGGGATACCGCTGTTCCTCTTACGAGTACCTGGCAGATGCCTCCCATCCCACCTGCATTGCCTACCTTTGGCAATATCAAAGTTCGTTAATAACCATTCTTGTATAACAACCGACCTGGGACGCAGGATGTTGAGGCACTTTCACCATCCTGCATTCCAGGTCTCCATAAAAAAAGGAAAGCGAAATGGACAGGGTGAAAAGTTTGGTGCTGTATCTGCAGGAAAATGATCCTTATCCCTGCCTGCACCTTGTGGAAGCGTCTCTTGCCAGCCTGCGTTACTGTACTGACGGAATGATTCCCGATTGGCTGATTCAGAGCATAGAGAAGAGCTCAGGCGATTCTCAAGCGCAGCATGATATGGGTAATCTGCTAAATCTGGGCATCTTTGAGGAGGTAAGCGGGGCGGAGGCCCAGGGCATCAGACTGAAAAAAAAGATGCAGCCTTCCGTGGAGAAACTTGTCAAACAGCTGCGGTGTTGTATGACGCTGGAGTTGGGCGGCGGCTGCATAGCGGCCAGCAAATACTTAAGCCTGCTTGCGGACTACCTCCTATCCTCTGACGCACATGTATCCCTTCGTGAGAATGCTGATGACCATTGCCTTCTGGAATCAGATAGCAGGGTTTATCGACTTCTTCTGACTTTATCCCCATTCTGGCTGCCTCTGGCAACGGAGGCGAACTCAGAAAATACGTGCTTTATAGCATTCGGGCCCTTCGCTTCGCAATCCTGGGACGAAATGTATCCTTATTACGCCGTGAGAGAGTTCAGGAGCCAAGTGGGCCTGTATGATCCCTGGAGCAGGCAGAAATTGTGTCTTTGCAAAGGGAGCCTTCCTGCATACATCGACTGGTTTTTTCGGGATCAGTACAACGGGCGATTTTCGATACCGGCAGATTTTTGTGAAGCGCTGCACAAGCTGGGGCTGATGCGGTATAACGATGAACGCTAAAAATCAAGGCAGTTCCCCCTCCTATCGGGCTCTCAAGGGCCTATGGTCGAGGTACACAAAGGCGTACCTTCTGCATAAGCGGGTCTTCGTTTTCCTCCACGCGAATTCCACAGACTACTCCGGTTATTTTGGAAGCGTTCGGGTTCATTTGCACTTTGTGCAACGCCATTTTTCATGTTCAACCTTGCGGTGATTTTCCGGCTAAAGCTCGCGTCTCTTTCTCTTTTGTGCAAATTTTCCAGTTGTATGTAGATTGGCTCATTTTTCAGGAGTTTTTGTGCAAAAAACCCAATTGTAAGTAGATCTACAGGGATTTCTTCTCTCTTTTCGCTGTACAACTGGAATTTTTGCTCACCAGGAAGCCAATTTTACAGTATCTTTGCGTACAACCTGTATTTTTGCTCACTCGGGGGCAGTATAGGTGGCACGGTTGCAGGTAGCGCGGGTGGCAGGAGGACGTTTCGTTTGCCACCCAAATTTTATTTCTCCCGAACAGGAATCCATACTTCGCTATAGGCGTAGTCCTTTTTATTTTCATTCATTTTAGTAAAGGAAAAAGAAGGAGCGTCAATTACTTCATAATTGGATGAAGGAAGCCATTCTGAGTATACCTTTGCCATTGTGTTTTGCAAAGTAGAAGGAAATAGCCCTTCATTTGGGAACACGGCCCAGGTATAGGGGGGGACCGGCACCTTGTCTAATAGATTGCTTACTTCATCTTCAGTGGTTAACACACCTATCAGATGAGTTAGATATCCCTCTTCCCTTAAGAAATTTGTGTCGGACTCATAAGAGGCATTTACAATCTCACAAGGCTCAATATCCTGAAGAGAATGCATCTCCTTTCTTTGCTCATCCGTTATGCTTTGTGCAAGCTTT
>CAYRQT010000087.1:0-3054 GCA_964426655.1 uncultured Cuneatibacter sp.
TTCCCCGCCTTCTCCACTGTTGGATTTTCCTCCCAGCTGGTTCATGGCTATGGCCAGCGCCTCGTGGGCTTCCCGGGAAATGGAACCGTAGGACATAGCCCCGGATTTGAATCGTTTGACAATGGATTCTACCGGCTCCACCTCTTCCAGGGGAATCCCTTCTTCCGGATAACAGATGTCCAGCAGGCCTCTCAAATTCACCTTTTCCTGCTCTGCCGTCATCTCATCTACATATTCTTTAAATAAGTCATAATTCCCTGTCCGGGTTGCCATCTGCAACATGTGAATGGTCTTGGGATTGTAGAGATGTTCTTCTTTTCCGCTCCTAAGCTTATGGGAGCCGGAGGAATCCATGGACAGATCCACATCCATGCCAAGAGGATCAAAAGCTCTGGAATGCAAAGCATCCACCTGCTTTTCCATATCTTTTAGTGTAATTCCTCCCACACGGCTGACCGTTCCGGTAAAATACCGCTGAATCACTTCCTGGCTGATGCCAATAGCCTCAAAAATCTTAGAACCCTGATAAGACTGGATGGTGGATATCCCCATCTTGGATGCAATTTTAACGATTCCCTTTAACAACCCCTTATTATAGTCATCCACTGCCGCATAATAATCCTTATCCAGCATATTGGTATTGATGAGCTGGCGGATGGTTTCCTGCGCCAAATAGGGATTGACCGCACAGGCTCCATAGCCCAGAAGACAGGCAAAATGGTGAACGTCCCGGGGTTCTGCACTTTCAACAATCATAGCCAGGGCAGTTCTTTTCTTGGTGCGCACCAGATGTTGCTGAAGGGCAGACACTGCCAGAAGGGAAGGAATGGCCACGTGATTTTCATCCACGCCCCGGTCGGAGAGGATCAGGATATTTGCCCCTTCTTTATAGGACCGGTCCGCTTCCAAACATAAATGCTCTATGGCCTTTTCCAGAGAAGTGTTTTTGTAGTATATCATGGGCAACACTTCCACTTTAAAGCCTGGCTTATTCATATATTTAATTTTCAGCAAATCCGTATTCGTCAAAATAGGATTATTAATTTTCAGAACTTTGCAGTTTTCTGCTTTTTCCTCCAGAATATTGCCGTCCTCCCCAATATACACTGCAGTGGAGGTGACAATTTCCTCCCGAATGGCATCGATGGGCGGATTGGTTACCTGGGCAAAAAGCTGTTTGAAATAATTGAATAAAGGGGTTGGCATATGGGACATTACCGGAATGGGAGAATCCACGCCCATAGCGGCAACTGCCTCAGCACCGTTTTGAGCCAGGGGCAAAATGGATGTCTTAAAGTCCTCATAGGTATACCCAAAGGCCTTCTGAAGCCTTGCCAGCTCTTCGCCATTATATTCCACCACCTTTTTATTGGGAATATGCAACTCCTTAAGAAGCACCAGATTGGCATCCAGCCATTCTCCATAGGGGCTGCGGGTGGCATAACACTTTTTCAAATCTGTATCATCAATCAAACGACCTTTTACGGTATCCACCAAAAGCATCATTCCCGGACGAAGGCGGTCCTTTTTCAGGATCTGATCTGCCGGGATGTCCAGCACTCCAACCTCGGAGGACAAAATCACGTGTTCATCCTTTGTGATGTAATAGCGGGAAGGCCTAAGACCGTTCCTGTCCAAAATGGCCCCCATTAAATCTCCATCCGAAAACAGAATGGAAGCAGGACCGTCCCATGGCTCCATCATAGTGGCATAATACTGATAAAAATCGGCCTTATCCCGATCCACTGCCTGGTTATTGCTCCAAGGCTCAGGAATGGTGATCATAACCGCTAGGGGCAAATCCATCCCACTCATCACCAGGAACTCCAGTGTGTTGTCCAACATGGCAGAATCCGACCCTTCCGTATTGATCACAGGCAGAACCTTATGAAGTTCTCCCTTGAGATGTTCGGACTCCATGGTTTCTTCCCGGGCCAGCATTTTATCGGCATTGCCCCGGATGGTGTTGATCTCACCATTATGCACAATGAGACGGTTAGGATGGGCTCTCTGCCAGCTGGGATTCGTATTTGTAGAGAACCGGGAGTGTACAATAGAGATGGCGCTTTCGTAATCCGGGTCCTGCAGATCTGCAAAAAACAGGCGAAGCTGCTTTACCAGAAACATGCCCTTATAAACGATAGTCCGGCTGGAACATGATACCACGTAAGTGTCATCGTTGCTCTGTTCGAAGATGCGACGGGCAATATACAGCTTCCTGTCAAAAGCCAGTCCCTTCTCCACTTCTGCCGGTTTTTCAATAAAACACTGTGTGATATGGGGCATGCATTCCAGGGCACGCTTTCCCAGAGTGCCTTCTGCAATGGGCACTTCCCGCCATCCAAGGAAACGCATACCTTCCTTTTCCACAATAATTTCAAACATTTTCTTTGCCTGGTTGCGGCTTAGCTCATTCTGTGGGAAAAAAAACATGCCCACACCATATTCCCTCTCGCCTCCCAGGCGAATTCCCTGCTCTGCAGCCACACGGGAGAAAAATTTATGGGAAATCTGTAGCAGGATTCCCACTCCATCTCCGGTTTCACCAGTGGCATCCTTGCCCGCCCGATGTTCCAGGTTTTCAACGATTTTCAGGGCATCCTCCACTGTTTTATGGGTCTTAATGCCTTTTAGCGATACAATGGCCCCAATGCCGCAGTTGTCATGTTCGAACTGGGGATCATATAACCCCTGCGGGATTTGATTGACTTCCTCATACACATTTTTCATCATGCTTACCACATCCTTTAATTTGATTCCGGCCACCGACTCTGCACATGCGTGCAACCTTATGCCTTTTCATTTATATATAGAAAAAGGCGCCCCTGACAATCCTATCTGTGATTGCCTGAAACGCCGTTGTTATGGAGATAGTTATAATATATTTTGCCCCGGATTGCAAGTGCTTTCTTTGTGAAAATTCAGCAAAGTTCTAATTTTATTAATCTGTTAAGAAAAAAACGTTATTAATAAATATATTTGATGAGTTTTGATTAAGATGATTGTGTAAAGAAGTTTGTGTAAATACTTCTTCTAAGTGACCTTGTTTACGAG
>CAYRQT010000088.1:0-359 GCA_964426655.1 uncultured Cuneatibacter sp.
CCGAACCATATGTTTCTATATAATAATCCGGACCCCATCCGCCTTCGAACCATCCCAGCCAGGGAACACCGAGTGCACCGAATGCTGCCAGGATAATGAAGTTGAATGCCATTCTTTTCAGGTCTCCCACAGCCAGTTTTGTCTTAGGATTGAGCGGATATTTCACCGGATCTTTTTTGGCCAGGCCGCCATACATCCTCTTCCAGATGTAATAGAGAACAGGACCTGAAACTATGCCCAGCATACCGCCTATGAAGTAGTCGGTACCATTTATGAAGAATCCAATAAATGCGATTATACAGGGCACTATGCATATCAGAATCAGGAAACCGTAACCTCCGGGTATCCTGAAGGGCACT
>CAYRQT010000088.1:429-3016 GCA_964426655.1 uncultured Cuneatibacter sp.
GGATAAGTGCTGATATGAAGATCATTACATATGCGGAAACCAGCAGGAACACGTCCACAACAACTACTGTGGTGAATGCGAACTGGCATAGAATGATATTTGTTATGGCAACGGTCAGAACGGCGATATACGGAACTCCGTG
Organism: uncultured Cuneatibacter sp.; assembly: GCA_964426655.1. Taxonomy (GTDB): domain Bacteria; phylum Bacillota; class Clostridia; order Lachnospirales; family Lachnospiraceae; genus RGIG8306. The sequence continues at coordinate 572 of CAYRQT010000088.1, forward strand.
CTTCTTATCGCATTTAACAAGTATAGGCGGTGCCAGATGGTCATCAGCCAGTGCAAAAAATCCTCTTGACCCGGATGCTATATAGGTGTTGTATATGGAACACTGAGCCAATACGGCCACTATTATGAAAAACAATCCGAATGCCGGTCCCCAGTTGGTAGTTACAACATCCGCATAGCCGACTGTGCCGACTTCCGTTCCCCAGAACATCCAGGGCTGTACACCTTCCTTGCCTACTTCCCAGTATTCAGCCATGTCTGCGATGATTGAAGGTGCATTTGCACCAAGAGCCTCTGTTACTTTATCCATGGTCAGCGTGGCAAGGCCACCCATGGTAGGAAGTATATATACGGCCATTATCAAAGGAACTGTTATCATTGTTGCCTTGGGTATTACCTGCGGGTTCTTGACTTCTCCCGCAATTGTCGACATTGATTCATATCCGGAGTACATCCACATTCCCAGGGCAATGCCCATTCCGATGTAGTATATCCAGTCTGCAAATGCCACTCCCGAAAATCCCATTGTTCCCCATGCACCGTCTCCGGTTATAGGCTCGAATGGGTTCTGTTCCCAGTTTAAGAATCCGCATATGGCCACCATGGCAAATGCCACGATTACCAGCAGAGAGAGGATGGTGCTGACTATACCCACATCCCTTACACCTCGTATGTTTATGTAAGTAAATATAAGTATCATTGCGATTTTGATAACCATTTCCCACACGGGACCTATGTCCCAATGTCCGGCTATATATCCGCCGGCCAGTATAACATAAAGGGTGTTATCGATATAAATGGATATGGTCCTCCACCAGCCTGCCTGGAAACCCCAGTATTCACCCAGTGCTTCCTGCACCCATTTGTAGTATCCTCCTTCCTGGGGTCTTGCGGAACCCAGTTCCGAAGCAACCAGTCCAAGGGGCGTACTCCATATGAAGGGCAGAACGATAAGCATTATGAGCGTAAGTCCGGGTCCCGATTCAGGTATCATTTCTTCTATTCCGTACGCACCTGCGGCACAGAGACAAAAGATCATGAACACAACTGTGGATACTTTCACATCATGTTTTTTTAGTCCATGCTGTTCTGTATCCATTGCAGCAGTGCTTTTTTGTTCAAGATCACTCATGTATTCAACCTCCTTTAAATAATAATGTATGAAAACTAATACTCTAATATTATACACCATTACAGTGAATTTTCAAATTATTTACATAAAAAGGAGAACACAATAGTGCTCTCCTTATGTGATAAATTTGCTATTTGCTTATTTTTGCTCTTCTTCTATGCGTCCCCATTCTTTCTTGGGGAATTTCTCATCAAATGTGACTTCATCAGCACCCAGTACTGCCACAGTCCTTATCTTGCCCCTCTGCTTCTGTATTGCGTATATACCGATGGGAACAAATACGGCGATAAGTGCAACTACGAATACTAACCAGTCTTCGAACACGAGGCAAATCATTGCAGCTATCTGAATGATTATGGATATCCATGCCAGTGCCGGGAAAAGCTGAGCTTTTACGGTAAGGCATTCTTTGTAGTCATATCCCCTCTGCTTGAGTCTCTTTCTGAATACTACCTGAGACCATAGTATGCCTACCCAGCAAAGAGTTCCTGTGAATCCGGAGAAGCAAAGCAGTCTTTCATAAAGTGACGCACCTGCAGATCCGCCGAATCCCAGTTCCGTGATGCAGAATCCAACAATGAAAACTACCCAGATGGGTATTATTGTGAATAAAGTCGCATTATACGGAACATTGAATCTGTTAAGTTTGGAAAGGAATTTCGGTGCCATGCCCTCTACAGAAAGTCCGTAAACGGAACGTACTGTTCCGTAGAAACCGGAGTTTGCACAGCTGAAAGCTGCGATAAGGGTAACGCCCACAAACAGTCCTGCTGCCCACTTCAATCCATAGGCTCCCAGAAGTTCAGCGAAAACCGTCTGCTCGTAACTTGCCAGTGCATACGGATATGTGAGTGTTATCAGTACAACCGGTATCAGGTATATTATTATGATACGGACAGCAACCTTCTTACATGCTGCAGGCACATTCTTTTCGGGGTTTTGTGTTTCCGCTGCGGAAAGGCCTACTATCTCTGAACCCTGGAAATTTACGAGAGTCCAGATCATGTATGTGATTATAACGAAGCTGCCTGAGTGGAACAGTATCTCGAATGGTGTCTGACCCGCTTCGCCTGCCATGATTATGGATGATCCGATGAATCCCTTGGGCTCGTTGGTGAACGGATTGGTTTCCGGTCCCATAAGTCCCAGGAATATGAATATGGCGCAGATACCGAACATTGCAACTGCCAGTATCTTTGCTATGGCCATTATGGATTCCACATGTCCGAACCATTTTACATGGTAAAGGTTGATCGCTGTGAGCAGAGCCAGTGCCACAAGCCCCCAAACGCAAATATTCCATGCTCCAAGTCC
>CAYRQT010000089.1:0-355 GCA_964426655.1 uncultured Cuneatibacter sp.
TATGGTGGTTCAGAAGGTATCGGGTCTCAGCGAACTTGTTGGTGGGCGGTATTTCATAGTAATCCTCCGTGACAAATCTCCGGAAGGTGGGATTGAACCAGGCAGCCCGGGCGATCTTCGCCATATCGGCTGCGGAGGTGTAATGGAGCTCATCAGGCAGGCCGTTGGGATTGTTGAAATGGGTGTTGGTACATCCCAGCTGCTGGGCCTTCAGGTTCATCAGCTCCACAAATTTTTTGACAGATCCGGAGGTTTCCTCCGCCAGTGCCAGGGTCATTTCGTTGGCCGACTGGAGCATGACAGCCATCATTGCCTGCTGCATGGTGAACTGTTCCCCGGTATCCGCATAAATGCT
>CAYRQT010000089.1:365-2817 GCA_964426655.1 uncultured Cuneatibacter sp.
CTGGAACTGTCGGAATCCGTGATGCCGTGGGCGGCACTTTCGGACATGACAAGACTGCCGTTCATATCCAGGTGCTCACTGGCCAGCAGGGAGGTCATGATTTTTGTGATACTGGCCGGATACTGCATTTTATCTGCGTTCTTGGAGTAGAGCACCGCGCCGGTGATCATATCCACCAGAATGGCAGACTCTCCCTCGATTTTCGGTCCGGCCGGCCATTCCTTGATACTGTCCGTATCCGGCGCCTGATTATAATACTCCGTATGAGGATTGGGCGTGGGCGTTGCGGTTACCACAGGCGCCTCCTGGTAGGAGCCGTCCTCGGCCGCTCCGGCGGAGGCGGGCAGGGAAAAAACCATGGCCGCAGTCAGGAAACCGCAGATTATTTTTTTTATGCAGCTTTTTCGAGATAACTTCATAGACATAACCTTTCCTGAGTTCGACTTTTTTCAGTCTATTGTACCAAGCCGCTGGCGCGGCGGCTAGCCCAAGGTACATGTTTCCACTACTTTTTCTTAAAAAATTTCATTTTTCACAAAATAAAAGTAGCAGTTTTCTTATATATGTTTTATTGTTGAATCACCACAAGACAACTTAAAACAATACAAAAAAACTGCTATGCTTATGTTATCATGGATTTTCAAACTCAACAACTACTTATCTGAAATTTTTTACCGTCCACCTCCTCTTTTGAACTGTAATTTCTGATTTCATTACATTTCAAAGGAGATTTTACAATGGACAAATATTTCAATTCTTTCAGGGATATGATTTCCCTTCGCGGTCTTACAGACCATACCCTTAAAAGTTACTGCACTTATATCCGGGCTTATCTGGATTACCTTGCAAAGGTTCTTCATAAAGCACCCGAAGATGTTTCCTGGGATGAGCTTCGTGATTACATCCGTTGGCTTCAGAAATCCAGAAACCTTTCAGACCGCACCATCAACAGTGCCATTTCACAGCTCCGTTTTTTTACGATGTATGTCCTTCATAAATCATGGGATGATACACAGCTTCCCTTGCGTAAGTTTGATGCCTGTCTTCCTTACGTTCCCTCAAAAGAGGAAACCTGGCAGTTCCTTTCTTCCATACCCGATTTAAAACAGCGGACAATGATTACTCTTCTGTATTCCTCCGGCCTTCGCATCGGAGAAGTCTGCCGTCTGCGTTACGAAGATGTGGACCGCAAAAATATGCGGCTTCACATCACACATTCCAAAAACAGAAACGACCGCTATGCCATCCTTTCCAGAACTGCCCTTGACCTTCTTACCCAGTACTGGTTTGCATATGGAAGGCCAAGGGGCTTTCTGTTTCCAAAACAGAACGGAGAAGACCGTCCCATTGACACTTTTTTCCTCTCAAGGCATATCCATACCCATGAGAAACGGCTGGGCTGGGAACGCAGACTGACCTGCCATTCTTTCCGCCATGCATTTGGTACCCACCTGTATGAAAACGGGACCGACCTGCTGACGATAAAGGCGCTTATGGGGCATAAATCTTTAACTTCCACTACCATTTACGTCCATCTTTCCAGCAATGCCATTCACAGTGCCGTCAGCCCTTTTGACCAGATGGCTGGTAAATATCATGGCTAATTACAAAATCCAGCGGATCTTTGCGCAATCCTATAAGGATTTTTCAGTACAGGGTCATTTTCAGACAAATGTCCAATACAAAGCCGCACATGCTATTTTAAACTGTAAATCCGGAAAACTCGGAATCAATATTTCCCAATGTCAGGAATGCGGACATATAGAATTCCACAATAATTCCTGCCGCAACCGTAACTGTCCTAACTGTCAGGCTGTACAGAAAGAAATCTGGGTGGATAAACGCAGGGCGGAAGTCATTGACACACCCTATTTCCATGTGGTTTTTACACTTCCACATGAATTAAACCCTCTTATTTACTGCAACCAGAAGCTTCTGTATGGCCTCCTTCACAGGTGCTGTGCCGAAACAATTCTTGAATTATCCGCAGATAAAAAATGGCTCGGGGCAACGCCAGGGATCATCCAGGTCCTCCATACATGGAACCAGGAACTGGATTACCACGTACATATTCACTGTATCGTTTCCGGCGGCGGGCTTACGAAAGATGGAAAAATCCGCAAGTCTTCCAATCACTTTTTTATCCGTACCGAAGTCCTGCGGGATAAATTTAAAGGGAAATATCTGGCTTACCTTTCCTCTCTTTATGAAAGCGGCTCCCTTACCTTTTCCTCTTCCTGCGAAAAACTGCGGAATTCTTACCGCTGGAAAGAATTGAAAAGCAAGCTGTATGAAATGGACTGGTGTCCCTACATTAAGGGAACTTTTAACGGTTTTGGCAATGCCATCGAATATCTGGGACGCTACACCCACAAGGTCGCCATCTCCAACAGCAGGATCCTTTCTGTTACAGAAAACACGGTTACTTTCTCTGCCCGCGGGAAAAAGCCGG
>CAYRQT010000090.1:0-2649 GCA_964426655.1 uncultured Cuneatibacter sp.
AGTAATTATGCAGTGCCAGGCACTGTTGTATATGTTACGATGAATAATTCAGGTATAGTTTTTGCTACACCCCAGAAAAGGACTAGTCACCCAAACTAGCCCTTTTTTTTTGGAGTCAGGAGTAGAACTGATACTCATTCCTACTTGTATATCCCGTCAAAATATTATAGAATGAACAGTAGATTATCTGAGAAGAGGAGCAATAACATGACTGACAGAATGTGGGAAAGCGTTTTTACGGATGAAACCGGTTTCTTTAGTTATCCGCAAGAACCTTCCCTAAATGATAGTGTAACCATTCGCGTACGTGTGGCGAAGGATTGCCCCGTGGCGGTTTATTTATTGCGGGAAAAGACGGAATATAAACTGAAGAAAGTGGATGGGGTCTGTAATACAGTCGGAACAGAAAAAAAAGGCCCCAAATTGCTGGCGGAGGAATTGTTTGCCTATTATGAATGTACCCTCCGGGCAGATGAGGAAGATGTGGCTTATCTCATTCGAATTACCCATGGAGCAGAGGAGCGGTATTTTAGCCGTATTGGTTTGGAAGATGGGAGGAATCCGGAAAACGCCTTTCATATTATGACTGAATTTCAGGTGCCGGACTGGGCTAGAGGTGCAGTCATGTATCAAATATATGTTGACCGTTTTTTTGATGGGGACTCAGCCAATGATGTGCTGACCAATGAATATGCTTATATAGAGCGGCACAGTGAAAAGGTAGATGACTGGGAGGAGCTTCCCCACAAGTTTGACGTGCACCGCTTTTATGGAGGAGATCTGGCGGGAGTGCAGCAGAAGCTGGATTACCTGCAGCAATTGGGGGTGGAAGTCATCTACTTTAATCCGCTGTTTGTTTCTCCTTCAAATCATAAATATGATATTCAGGATTTTGATTATATTGACCCTCACTATGGCGTAATTGTGAAAGATGAGGGAGAGCTCCTTGCACCGGATGAAATGGATAATACAAAAGCCACGCGATATATCTGCCGGGTGACATCCAGGGAAAATCTGGAGGCCAGCAATGCTTTCTTTTCCCGTCTTGTGGAGGAAATTCATAGCAGGGGTATGCGCGTGATTCTGGATGGTGTGTTTAATCACTGCGGCTCCTTTAACAAATGGATGGATAGGGAACGCATTTATGAAAAACAGGAGGGCTATTTTAAAGGCGCATATGTATCAAAAGACAGCCCCTATCATGACTATTTCGTTTTTCACGGAGATAACTGGCCATATAATGGGGCTTACAATGGATGGTGGGGGCATGATACTCTGCCGGAACTAAATTATGAAGCCTCTCATACTTTGTATGAAGATATTCTGCGTATCGGGGCAAAATGGGTATCACCTCCATTCTGCGCAGACGGATGGCGACTGGACGTAGCTGCTGATCTGGGAGAGACCATAGAGTTTAATCACAAGTTCTGGCAGGATTTCAGGCGGGTCGTGAAAGCAGCAAATCCTTCAGCTATTATTCTCGCAGAACATTACGGAAACCCCTCTTCCTGGTTACAAGGAAATGAATGGGATACTGTAATGAATTATGATGCGTTTATGGAGCCGGTTACCTGGTTCCTGACTGGAATGGAAAAGCACAGCGATAAATATAACCCGGGATTAAAAGGAAACGGTTATGCTTTCTTTGAAGCCATGCGGCAGAATATGAAAAAATTCCATATGCCGTCTCTTCAAACGGCAATGAATGAATTATCTAATCACGATCATTCCAGGTTCCTGACACGGACCAATACCACAGTGGGGCGTGTCGGTACACGAGGATCTGATGCGGCAGGTCGGGGCGTGAAAAAAAGCCTGTTCAAAGCGGCAGTGCTGATTCAGATGAGCTGGCCAGGGTCACCAACTATTTATTATGGTGATGAAGTGGGCATGGTTGGATGGACGGATCCGGATAATCGGAGAACTTTTCCCTGGGGAAGGGAGGATCTGGAACTTTTGGAATTCCATAAGTACATGGTTGGTATCCATAAATCTGTGGATGCCCTGAAATATGGTTCGGTAATCCCCTTGCTGATGGGGGAACATTTCATTGCATATGGACGGTTTGAAGCGGATTCCCAGGCAGTTGTCATTGTAAATGAAGGAGATGCAGAAATAGAACTGGATGTGCCGGTTTGGATGGCAGGCATTTCTGATGGCCCGGAAGCAGTTACACGGGTAATGATTACCTGGGAAGAAGGGTTTAACGTGGGCAAGACTCGAAAACCTGTGGAAGGGGGACTGCTCCATGTAAAATGCAGACCCAGAACGGCGCGACTTTATGTGGCAGGGGAGACGCGTGTACACTAAAACAGAATAAAGATACCCCCTTGCGCCTCTCGCAGCTTTATGGTATATTACATAACTGTCAGGATATTTTGGACGGATTCCCGAGTGGCCAAAGGGGGCAGACTGTAAATCTGTTATCGACGATTTCGAAGGTTCGAATCCTTCTCCATCCACTGCATTTTTAAGAAATGCACAATAGAATATTGTCGCGGGGTGGAGCAGTCTGGAAGCTCGTCGGGCTCATAACCCGAAGGTCGTAGGTTCAAATCCTGCCCCCGCAATTGATGCCCAGATAGCTCAGTTGGTAGAGCAGAGGACTGAAAATCCTCGTGTCGCTGGTTCGATTCCGGCTTTGGGCAT